>CAJTVY010000030.1 GCA_910579925.1 uncultured Dorea sp. | reverse complement strand
GAAAGATACTTTCATGCGTTAGCGTGACAAGGTCTTTCCTATAAGATAAAAAAACTCCGCCTCTCATAACAAGAGACGAAGCATCACTCCGCGGTTCCACTCTCATAGAGAACGAATCTTACAAACGTCCTCCGCTCAGATACACGTAACGTGTGTAATCCCGTACCCGGCTACTGAAACCTTCCCCATTCTTTCACCAGATCGACTCCCGGATGCACTTCACAGACCTCCTCCCAAAGCTGCTTTCAGCCGGTGACAGCTTCTCTCTTTTGGATTCATAATCTGCTACTCTTTCCGTTCTATGTCTTTGTCATATACTCCATGTATATTATATCATATGCGATATCAGAGAATTTGTCAATCAGATTCTTTTTCTACATTTACAGGTCAACTCCTTCAAAGATTTCCGCCAATATTCTCTCATCTTTCCTTCGCTCCGTCTCCGCCAGTCCCATATGTTCAAATCCTTTCTTTTGATTGTATCATAAAACTTTTCGTATACAGACTTATTTTCGTAAAGCTTACCGTCATGCCTACTTCGTTGAATCCTTGCGAAATAAAGCAATTACACACCATACAGTTGCTAAAAATTGCATCGAAAAAACGAAATTACAAAGAAATCTCTGCGGAAACGTCAAGTCTGAACCGCCAACAAATCCGCATCCTATACTAGCTGCAAGCATACTGCATACTATTGCTATTATACTAACTAAAACTTTGTATCTCCTGCTCATGATCTTCACCTTCCTTCTCGCCTAAAACAATTCTATCACAGATCTGCGAATAAATCATCTTACTTTTTATGACCGGTTTATCATAAGCCGATATTCTCACATAATAAAAATCAATTGCTATTTTATATATTTCTAAGTATACTATAGATAGATTCATATACACAGTTTATATTTTTACAACGCATATCAGATTCTTAGGAGGTGACACTATGCCCAATGGTTTAGAAATTACAAAAACCGCTATTGATGATTTTAAAAAGATTCAGAAATATATGATGCTTGCCAAAAAAGAAAACGCCTCAGAAACATTCGCAGAATTAAAGGAAGAATACCTTTCCTTAAAAGCAATCCTCACTGTCGCAGGCGTAAATCTGGCGGACATTGATAAATTTAAAGAATAACTCAGATCGGGACGCCGCAGACTCACCTCTGCAGCGTCCCATATTTTCAGAACCTTACTTCCACCTTAAACAGATCCGCCTCCGTCTCAATCCTGAACTTCCCTTTCTGCAGTTCCACGAAACTCTTCACAATCGCAAGACCAAGTCCCGACCTTTCCGTGTTCCTGGACGCATCCCCCCGAACGAACCGTTCCGTGATCTCGTCTGTATTAAAATCCAGTTCCGCCGCAGACACATTCTTCATCCTGACAACCGCTTCCCCCTCTTCCTTCGCAATCTCAATATATACTCTGGTATGGGGCATGGCATACTTCACAATATTAACCAGAAGATTTTCAAATACCCTGTACGTCTTCTGACTGTCGAGCAGCGCATTCACCTTCTCTTCTGGATATGCACAACGGAAATCCAGATCTGCCTCTGCAATCTTATCCTCCATCTCAAGTTTCACCTGCTTGAACAGGTTCACCACGTCCACATCCACAATATTTAAAGTCACGTTCTTACTGCTGGCCTTACTGACCTCGAAAAGATCCTCAATCAGAACCTTCAGCCGCAGCGACTTTCTCTCCAGCACGGCGACATAATCCTTACGTTTTTCTTCATCCTTCTCATCCTTCAGCAGATTCACATACGTGATAATCGCCGTCAGAGGCGTCTTCAAGTCATGGGAAACATTGGTGATCAGTTCCGTTTTCATGCGCTGGCTCTTAACTTCCTCATCCACCGCTTTCTTAAAACCGGTCTGGATCTTCTGAATCTCCTGTTTAAAGGGACTGAAAATCCCCAGATCTTCCGTAATCTCCACATCCAGGTTCCCCTTCGCAATCTCTCCGGTGGCCTTCAGCAGAACCCTGTATTTCTCCTGCAATTCATGAAAATATTTCTGAAGCAGCCAGAAGAGCGCTGCCGAGTAGATTACCAGCAGGAAGATCCCGCCGACCCACAGAGTACAAAGTAATGCCAGGACAATAAAGTTGACCGCCACAATCTTGAAAATCGTCCGGTTATTCTTCTCTCTTAGATCTATCCGGTCTATAAAATGATAACAGTGGTGAATCCATCCTTTTACCTTTTCAACAATCAATACCCACGCCCTGCGAATATACTGCCAGTACCGGACACACCATGTCCGTTCTCTTAGATACGTTCCAACACCCAATGTATACACCTGCCTTAAGCATGCCGCCGCCCAGAATGTGACGGCAAAAACAATTGACCAGATCAAAAAATCCAGGATATCAGGCAGTCCCATGGACCGCTCTGCAATCCGCCACAGATTTTCTCCAAGAATCTCGATCATAACAATAAATACAAGCGCCGTAACTTCCAGAGGAGCCTTCAGTATCCGCATTTCTGCATGATACCATACCGGAAGGGCAGGAAGCAGCCACGCAAGCGCCGCCACCGCCAGAACCATGATAATCACAAGATTTGTGATGGACTGGAAGGCCTCATATCCTGTATAACCATAAGAATCAATATAAGACTGGAGATTTTCTTCTGTCATTCCATAGAGATACGTCCGGTTCCTCGGTTTCTCCAGCTGGATTGTCTCCCACTCACCCGTCTCTTCGACATAGCTTTCAATTCCCCACTCCGAAGCCTCATATTCACTGATGACCTCCCGAAACGCCACGCTCTGCTCCGACTTAAACTCTCCTTCTTTGATCTGTACATCAATTTCTCCATACTCGTCATAGGTAATAACCATCCCAAGCGCAAAGGAAGAGAGATTATTTTCCGTCACCGTCCGTTCAGAATCCGCAGTGCTCTTTGCGACGTCCTTCCCATTCTTATCCTTCACCCGGTAATCCAGAAATGGGTAAATCCTCTCATAAGCCGTCATTTCCCCACTATTCTCCTTGAGAACCTGCTTTACTTCCTCCTGGTCATTGTCCCCGCCAGGCTCCAGGTTGTAAAGGATATAGCCTGCATCCAGAAATGTCCTTAAGAAATCCTCCGATACCACGATTGAATGACCCTCATTTTCCACCTCTGCCTCTGAAATTGTATACCAGTTCCAATACTGGTTCATCATAAAGAACGCCGGTATCACAACTGACATGATGATTAAAATAATTGTAAGCTTACGGCTGCTTTTCAATTTTGTACCCAACTCCCCACACCACCTTCAAATATTTTGGATCTTTTGGATTAATCTCTATCTTCTCACGGATATTTCTCACATGAACCATAATGGTGTCCGTGTTCACCGCCCGTTCGTTCCACACCCTCTCGTAGATCTCCTCCGCCGAGAATACCCTTCCAGGATTCTTCATCAACAGAAGCAGTATCTTGTACTCAATGGGCGTCAGCTTTACCGGCTCCCCGTCAACAAAAGCCTCCACAGAATCCTCGTTGATTTCAAGTCCTCCGATGATGTGGACATTACCCCCGTTCTCCTTGTCTCCTAACTTCTCCAGGAACTTCCGGTATCTGCGCATCTGCGAATTCACCCTGGCCAGTAGTTCCATGGGAGTAAACGGTTTGGTCACATAGTCGTCCGCCCCCATGTTAAGCCCCAGAATCTTATCCACTTCTTCGGATTTTGCCGACAGAAACAGCACCGGAAAGTCATGCTTCTCCCTTAACTTTATCGTCATCTGTATTCCGTCCATCCTGGGCATCATTACGTCCACAATCGCCAGGTGAATCTCTTCCCGCTCAATGACTGCAAGACCTTCCACCCCGTCCGCCGCCTGGAACACTTCGTATCCCTGACTCCTTAGATATATCTCCACGCCTTCGCGTATTTCTCTGTCATCCTCTACAATTAGTACATGATTGATCTGATTTTTCTCCATTGCTGTATGATTCCTTTCTATGCAGTAAATACCTGTAGCAGGCATTCCTCATTATATCCTCTGTCTCTGACCCACAAGCCCTGATGATATACCTTCGATAACCGTCCCCTGCTGAGTCAAAAGCCTGTCCATAGACATTATACTACATTTCCGTTCATCCTGGTATAACCGAATCTGGGGCGGATGCTGACAGGAGGCCACTCCATAGCCATCGATGCGCACCGTAATCTTTGAAAATGGAAGCGGTATATGGCAATGATCCCACCGTCCGGCCAGCGAAATCTCCTTCGAATAAGATATGGTGATTCCCACCAGTTCCGTCTGGCTCTTCTCCGAGAGAAAATACGTCAGTTTCTTCGGGATATGCCTTGGTCCAAAGGGGCCGTCCATGGCAATGGCCACGCTCCTTTTCGTATCCTTAAGAGACTTAAGGATTTCCTTCAACGTACCTGCATTACAGAATCCATATCCGATCCCCACCGCTTCTTTGCCGCACTTCTTAAGAAGATAACGAATATAATCTCCCTGTTCATCCGGCGTAACCAGGACTGAAACCGCCGCATTCTTACTGGCTTTCAGTATCAGATTCATAGCCATACTGTCCTCATGCCAGAAGCCCACCACATTGTGGCCTGAAAACTGTTCCGGCTGCTGCCACTCAATACGCACCGTCTTTTCCAGTATTTTCAAATAACCATAAGCCAGACGGCACCAGATATTTTTTCTTATTGTTCTGTCTTTCATCTCTCATCCCTCCATCTTTCTGCCGTTCCTAATTAAGCAAACAGGCTAAAGACTGCATCTCCCATAAAATATCCGGCCCCGATAAAAACCGTGTTCCAGATCAGTACCCCTAATGCTGAACTCAACGTATATCTGCCAAACTCCATCGAAATCATCCCCGCCGGAATGGAGATCAATGTGCGCAGCATCGGCACCAGTTTTCCCAGAAATACGCCGACAGCGCCTCTTCTTCGCAGCGCCTCCATATTCTTTTCAATCAATCCCTTCTGCTTCGGGAATTTCCTGACATAAAACCGGAAAAACGCATCGCCGCCAAGCCTTCCAAGGAAATATAAGATCCAGCTTCCAAGCACTCCCGCCGCCACAGAGAGAAGCATCACCATAGGAAAACTGATCTCCCCCTTCGCCGACCAGATTCCCGCCAGCGGCATAATGACTCCCGCCGGGAATCCCGGAAGATTCATGTATTCCAATAAGACAATCACGAATACGAATATAGCTCCATATTGTGTAAAATACTGCGTAAGCGTCTGAACTGACATCGTCATCTCCTCCTTTGTTTCTCAGGCGTTCTCTTGATGTAATACATCATACCCGGTAAATCTTAAGAGGGATGATATGAAAAACTAAAGATATTCTAAAGATATCATGAAGGGGATGGCAAGAAACGGCATTTGTACACAATGTCTGACCTTGTATACAAATGCCGTTTCCAGGCATCCCCTTACTAATAATCAATCCTTACACCGTCTCATTCAGATAAATCGCCGACAGCGGAATCATCTTCTCCATCTCCGCCTTCATCCTTCCCGTCATCTCCACACCGTCTTCCAGACAGATCTCCTCCACCGTCTTCTTCCCAAAAATCAGACTCCCAAGCGCCGCAATACTCACAGTCCCCTCTGCGTTCTCCTGTTTCCCGTCCATCAGCATAACCCCGGAAAATTCCGTTCCCGTCAGCGCCACACACCGGTTATTCTCCTTAATCACCGGATCCGTCACACAGAAGCACACACCGGTCAGCGACCGAAGAGACAGCGCCATCAGCATCCGCCGTACATCCACAATCCTCACCATAATCTTCGACGGCTCTTGTACTTCTCCGGGATAATCCCCCCGGCAGTCCACAATTTCCCCGTCCCGGCGGTAGATCTTAAGCTTCCCGCCGTCGCTTTCATACTCCTTGATCAGTCTTTGATAATACGCTTCATCCCTGATAGCAAATACCTGGTATTTCTCCGTCAGAGACCGGTTTGCAGAAAGAGCCAGTTTTCGGCAGTCAGAATCCCGCACCGCCTCGACAGACACGTCCTGCGCCGCCTCATCCTCCTGGCAGAACTTCCCTCTCTGCTCATACACCGTCCTGAAATCAAAAGGCAGATAAATACTCTCTGAGGCCGGCATAAGAAAGGTAAACAACTGCCCTGCCTCATACATATCCCGAAGCGCCCGCTTTAAAAGCGCGGCCATATATCCCCGTTTACGATACTCCTTCTGAGTAGCCACCGCCACAATATAATTGATATCCTTCCCGCTTCCATTCACATACAGTTGATATGGATTCAGATGGACCATTGAACGGATCTTCCCGTCCTCTTCCACCACATAGATCTGGTTGTCCCTGGTCTTCTCCGTGTAGTAATATGCGACGAAAGAAGGGCTGTCCTCGTCAAAAACCTCCTCATACAGCCGCCTGCTGTCCTCATGCTCACATAATTCCAGTTTTCTTATTTCCATCTGCTTCCTCCCTCTCCTCATTTATCACAACCGGCTCGCCGTCTACACATGCCTTACTCCGCCTCAGTTCTTCCATGCAGGCAGCCCTTACACCCGGCGCACCTTCCCTCATCCGGCCCCACCGCATAACTGCAGTTCTCAATCGTATCCAGGGATGCGATAGCCTGGGCCGAGATCCCTTCGCCGCTTCCCGTAAATCCCAGTCCCTCTTCCGTGGTGGCCTTAATATTTACCTGGCTTACATCCAGATGAAGCGTCCTGGCCACATTTGCCCGCATCTGCTCAATGTAAGGTGCCATTTTCGGCCTCTGGGCAATGATGGTAGCGTCAATATTGCCAATCACATATAACTGCTCCTCAATCAGTTCCCCCACATGGGCAAGCAGCCGAAGACTGGATATCCCCTTATATCCAGGGTCCGTATCCGGGAAATGTTTCCCGATATCTCCAAGCGCCGCCGCACCCAGCAGAGCATCCATTATCGCATGAAGCAGCACGTCCGCATCAGAATGCCCCAGAAGCCCCTTCTCATATGTTATCTTCACACCGCCAAGTATCAGATCCCGATCCTCCACCAGACGGTGGACGTCATAACCCATTCCCACTCTCATGATCCATTCTCCTTCCTGTTCTTATGTATTGTCTTCTAGTCTACATGATTCTTCCCAATATTTCAAATATTATTACTATTTCGAATATTTCGAATATATTCATTTACATTTTCGAATTAAAATGCTATACTCTGATAAAGAGGAGGTGAAATCATGAAACTAACTTTTGGCGAAAAGATCCGAGACGCCCGAAAGTCCAAAAATCTCACGCAGAAACAGCTTGCCGGAAAAATCGGCGCAAAGCATAATTCCATCAGCGACTGGGAAAATGATAAGAACAGGCCAGATGCCGACACAATAGAATTACTCTGCCGGGTTCTGAACATCACGCCCAATTATCTTCTGGATACATCCCCCGTTGAATATACGCCTGCGGAAAAAAAACTTATTGAAAAATATCGTTTTATTTCCAAGTATTCTCCAGAAGGCGCGGCAACCGTGGGCTATATCCTGGACCGGGAATACCGGATCGCAGAAGACCGGAAACGCCAGGTCATCCCAACCCTGCCTAAAGAAGATCTCGCCGCAATTGAATGCGCCATGAAAAAATTTGACATCAAAAAGGCGAGGTAACAAACGATTATGTATTTTTTCAAAAGAGAAAAGATATCAGATGAAGAGCGCAGATATATTGCATTTGCAGCGTATAATGCTCTGCTGGAGTTTGGCGAACAAAGCCTTCCTGTCCTTTCCGACTTCTGTCGGATCGTGAATGCATCCATCTTCATATTCCCGATGCAGTTTGCCGCAAGAAAGGAAGGGCTTACGGAAGACTATTTCTCCCATGCAGGAAGCGGTATGGCCCTGTATGTGGCTTCTACCGGACACTATATCATCCTGTACGATGAAGATCTCCCGCCATCTGACATACGCTGGACCATTGCCAGACTTATCTATCTGATCAAATCCGGCAGGCTTGAGGAGACCCCTAATGTGTTTCATTTCTCAGACGACTGTGCCGATTCCAAGAAATGCGATGAGTTCGCTTATCATTTCACCTGCCCGGATCACATCCTCAAAGAATGCAGTATCAGCAGCGCCTCCGATATCATCAAATATTGTGAGATTCCTTTTTCTTTTGCAAATATTAAAAGCAGGTTACTGAAAACGTCAAGGGGTATACCAGCGATATCGATGATCGAAAAGGCTTTGGATACCAATTTCAGATCATACATAGAACGAATGAAAAAAGACCTCTCAGTGTAAGGTGCGAAAGAAGGAAAAGGTGGATTTTATATTCAAAAAGGGCTGCCGGGAAATGCGATCATTCACATTTCCAGACAGCCCATCCTGTTTCTCTTACTCCTCCTCTTTTGGTTTCAGCATCTTTGCAAAATCCGCCAGTTTCTCAGAAATCTTAATCTGCTGCGGGCACACCGCCTCACAACTTCCGCACCCGACACAGGCGGAAGGCTTTTGCTCTTCAGGCACCGCCATCAGCGCCATAGGAGCAATAAATCCGCCGCCAGTAAACTTATGCTCATTATAAAGCTTCAGCATGGAAGGAATATCAATTCCCTTTGGACAGTGGCTGGTACAATAATGACACGCCGTGCAGGGTACGCCGTTCACCATGCTCCTGGCAATGCCAAGCAGGGTCTCCATCTCTTCACTGTTCAGCGGCTTCTCACTCTCAAAGGTATGTATATTCTTCTCAAGCTGCCAGGAATTCGACATACCGGACAGCGTTACCACCACATTCGGAATGGTCTGCAGGAAACGGAACGCCCATGCCGGAATCTCTTCATCCGGACGCAGCGAGGTCAGCTTCCGTGCATTCTCCTCAGAAAGAGAGGCCAGAGAACCGCCCCGAAGAGGCTCCATTACCCAGACCGGAATCTGGTACTCGTTCAGCAGGTCCACCTTCGCTTTCGCTTCCTGGAACTCCCAGTCTACATAGTTAAGCTGGATCTGGCAGAACTCCATATCCTTTCCGTAAGCTTCCAGGAAACGCTTCATAACATCATAACTTCCATGAGCAGAGAAGCCCAGATGACGGATTCTTCCATTCTCCTTCTGCTTCATCAGATACTCATGGATCCCGTACTGCTGATCCAGATATTCATTGATATTCATCTCACATACATTGTGGAACAGATAGAAATCAAAATAGGAAACCCGGCACTTTTCAAGCTGTTTCTCGAAGATCTCCTCCACCTTCGCCATATTGGCCAGGTCATACCCCGGGAACTTTGTAGCCAGATAGAACTTCTCGCGGGGATAGCGGCTTAAAATCCTTCCCATCACAAGTTCGGAATTCCCCGCATGATACCCCCATGCCGTATCAAAATAATTGATTCCCTGGCTTAGGGCATACTCCACCATCTTCCCCGCAGCCGCCTCGTCAATGTTCTCATCCTTGCCGTCAACCAGAGGAAGACGCATTGCGCCCATGCCGAGAGCCGACAGCTTCAGATCCTGAAATTCCTTATAAACCATAATCTTTAACCTCCTTCAATCCCAGACAAGCCTGCCTGTCTCCATTGCCTTGTCATAACAGGAAATCTTATACTCCAGTCGTTCCATGGTCTTCTGAATCGCCTCAATCTGCAGGGCAAGACGCTCCTTCTGCTTCATCAGAAGTTCCCGCCTGTCGGGAATGGTCCCGTCCCCTTCCTGGCTTAAGCGGACATATTCTGCCAGGGCCGGCAGGGGAAGTCCCGCTCCCCTCATACAGCCGGCAAGTTCCACCCAGCCGCAGTCCTCCTCCGTATAATCCCGAAGCCCGCTCTCGGTCCGGTGTACCGGTGGAATCACCCCGATCCGCTCATAATATCTCAAGGTATCCTGTGAGATCCCATATCTTTTACTTACTTCTGAGATGGTCATTCCTTCACCCGTCCTTTTTGGAGTATTCCCTCATTACACAGCAATTGGATATCACCACTATATCATCTGGAGCCGACTCCAGGTCAATAGATAATCTGGAAATCTTTTTCTTAGAAGAACACCCGGCGGATGTCATTATACATCACGAACACCGTCAGAACCATCAGCAGCGCAATCCCAATCATATGCACATACCCTTCCTTCTCCGGCGGCACCCTTTTCCTGCGGACTGCCTCTACAAACAGGAATACCAGACGCCCGCCGTCCAGCGCCGGAAGCGGCAGCAGGTTCATGACTCCGAGGTTTGCCGACAACATAATGGCAATGTTCAGAAGTTCCACCAGAACCACGAAATTTCCATAAGACTTACTCTCCTGATAGGTGTCTTCCACCACGTCAACAATTCCCACCGGCCCGGTAAGGTTATTAAAACTCACCTTTCCTGTCACCAGCATCTTAAGACTCTCAAGGGTCGTGCTGATCCAGTAATTCACCGAATAAGCGCCGTACTGCACGGACTTTAGCACATCTGCTTTCCGATATCCCTCGGAAGTTATGCCAAGCCTTGAATACCCCAGTTCTTTATCTTCCTTAGGAGACAGGGTAACCGTATGTTCCTCTCCGTCACGGCTGTAGGTAATCTCCACATCTTCCCCTTGATGGAACTGGTTGTAAATGCTGATCTCCCGGAAAATACGGATCTTCTTATCTCCCATCTTCTCAATCCGGTCGCCTTCCATAAGGCCGGCTTCATCCGCAGGGTATCCTTCCTCTACCCCGCTGATGACCGGCCGGTCATAGCCGATCATGGCCGTCAGAATAATCGCGAACACAAACGCCAGAATAAAGTTAAACACCGGTCCCGCCGCAATAACCGAGATTCTTGCCCACACAGACTTGTTGTTAAAATTATTGGGCGAGTCCGTCGCCTCCTCATCCTCTCCCATGGCGCAGAAACCGCCGATAGGGAAGATACGGACTGCGTACCTCGTCCCTTTGTACTCCCGGGAATACAGTACCGGTCCCATTCCGATGGCGAATTCATCCACATCAATGCCGTTTTTCTTCGCCAGTAAAAAATGCCCCAGTTCATGAAAGAACACGATAAAACTAAAGATTAAGATTGCTAATATAATACCCAAGTTGCGAGTTACCTCCTACTATTGATCCTGTCATAAGTCGCCGCTTCCGTCTCCAGTATCTGGTCAAGGGAAGGATTGTCAATATTTTGGTGCGCCTGCATACAGTCCTCTATGATCTCCATAATCTCCAGGTACTTGATCTCCCGGTTTAAAAACTGCCGTACCGCCAGTTCATTTGCCGCATTAAAGACCGTGGGAAGCGTACCTCCCTTTCGTCCCGCCTCGTAAGCCAGCTTCAGTCCATAGAACGTATCCATATCCGGCTTCTCAAACTCCAGTTTCCCCAGGCTCCAGAAGTCGATCCGCTCCCCGGGAAGCTCCCTTCTCTCAGGATAATACAATGCATACTGGATGGGCAGCTTCATATCTGGCGTGCCAAGCTGTGCAATGATCGCACCGTCCACATATTCTACCATGGAATGAATGATGCTCTGCGGCTGCACCACCACCTGAACCCGGTCTACATCCACACCGAACAGCCACTTGGCCTCAATGACTTCCAGGCCTTTATTCACCATGGTAGACGAGTCAATGGTAATCTTCTGCCCCATGGCCCAGTTCGGGTGCTTCAGAGCATCCTCCACCCGGATCTCCATCAGGTCTTCTTCCTTCTTTCCCCGAAACGGGCCGCCGGACGCTGTCAAAAGAATCTTGCAAAGAGCCTTTGATTCATTTCCCTGCAGAGACTGAAAAATAGCGCTGTGTTCACTGTCCACGGGAAGGACGGACACGTTATTCTCCTTTGCAAGCGGCATAATAATATGCCCCGCCGTCACAAGAGTCTCCTTATTCGCCAGAGCGATATTCTTCCCGGCCTTGACTGCCTCGATCGTGGGACGGATACCAATCATCCCCACAATCGCTGTCACTAGTATCTCCGTATCCGCAAGAGTTGATACCTCCAGAAGTCCTTCCATCCTGGACACCACTTTCGTATCCGTATCGGAAATGCGCTCTTTTAGCTCTTTCGCTTTCTTTTCGGACCAGACCGCCGCAATCCGCGGATGAAACATTCGGATCTGTTTCTCCAGAAGGGTGATATTGCCGCCTGCCGCAAGGCCGGACACCTGAATATCCCCGTTCTCCCTGACCACCTCAAGGGTCTGGGTTCCGATAGAACCTGTGGAACCTAAAATGGCTATCTTCTTCATTTCTTACCTCTCTTCATTATCGAATGTATTTACTATATATATGCCAGAACCTCTGCCGGCATTATAGAAACGGCCGCCAGATCAGATATTCCCTGCAAGCAGTATTGTAAGGTAATAAATAACCGGCGCCGTAAAGATAACGCTGTCAAACCGGTCCAGAATCCCGCCGTGTCCGGGAATCAGCTTTCCGTAATCCTTGATCTCATGATTACGCTTGATGGCCGAAGCCGCCAGATCACCTACCTGGGAGATGGCCCCGCCCACAGCGCAGATCAAGGCATAATGCAAAGGAGAAGCCGCCGCGCCTTTCCACTGGTTCATAGCCAGGGCAAACAACGCGCCAAGCAGCGCGGCTCCCACAATCCCGCCGATTCCGCCTTCCACAGATTTCTTCGGACTAAGCCTTGGCGCCATCTTATGCTTTCCGATCAGCATCCCCACGCAATAGGCGCAGGTGTCGCATCCCCAGGAACTTAAGAAGATCAGCCACACTACCACGCTGCCGTCCCCAAGCATACGGGTCTGGTACACATAAGAAAGCATAACCGCCACATAGAAGAAACCGAAGAACACCGTCATCACCTGCTCTGCCTTAAAAGCCGGAAACGTAAAGACATACACCGCCATCAGAAGCACCAGGAACAGAATGGTCAGCATGGTCACATTCCCCATCCCTTTGCTCCACACAAAGCCATAATAACACACTGCGGCCAGATATCCTGCGAATCCCAGCGCCTTGCCCTGGACATCCACTACCTTATATAATTCTGCCATCCCGATCAGACTGATAGCCGCAAGAAACGCAAACAACAGATTACCTCCAAAACCCACTGTCACTACCAGCACGATTACCAGCACAATTCCGCTTAACAGTCTCGTCTTAAACATCCTGCTTCTGTTCCCCCTTTACCTTGCCGAAACGCCTGTCTCTGACATTATACTGTTCGATCGCCTTCATCAGTTCTTCTTTCGTAAAGTCCGGCCAGTGAATATCCGTAAAATAGAATTCCGTATATGCAAGCTGCCATAGAAGAAAATTAGACAGCCTGAGTTCCCCGCTGGTCCGGATCAGCAGATCCGGATCCGGAATATCATGGGTATCCAGATATCCTTCCAGCATCTTTTCATCAATCTCCTCCGGCTTTACTTTCCCGGCCGCACAGTCTCCGGCAAGTCTTCTCACCCCGCGGATAATCTCATCCCGGCTCCCATAATTAATTGCAATCTGAAAATTCAGCCCGCCGTTATTCTTCGTAGCTTCCTCAAGTTCTGCAATCCTGTTACGGATGTCTTCATCAAGCCTCGACACCTCGCCGATCACCCGGATCTTCATATCGTTCTTTGCCGCCGTCTTAAGGCATGTCTTCATATAATTCCGCAGAAGCTTCATCAGCGCGGCGACCTCGTCCCCGGGCCGGTTCCAGTTCTCTGTAGAGAATGCATACACGGTCAGATACTTGATCCCCATACGGTAGGCCTCCTCACAGATTCTCTCCACATTCTTGCTCCCCTGGGCATGGCCGTAATTGCGGGGCATGCCCTTTGACTTCGCCCACCGTCCGTTTCCATCTAAAATAATCGCAACATGCTGCGGTATTACCATAAATGATTCCCCTTTCCCTGCATATTCAGGCATGAACGGGGGACAGACCCCCGCAGGATTCTGGTCTGTCCCCTCTCTCATTAAACCGTCATAACTTCCTTTGACTTACTGTCTACTGCCTTATCCACTTCCTTCACAAACTTATCCGTAAGTTTCTGAAGGTCTGTCTCCATATCCTTAATCTCATCCTCTGATACTTCCGATCCCTTCAGCTTCTTCAGCGCATCATTGCCGTCACGGCGGATGTTACGGATAGCCACCTTCGCCGCCTCTCCTTTCTTCTTTACATCCTTCACCAGTTCTTTTCTGCGTTCCTCCGTAAGTTCCGGGAATACCAGACGGATCATACTTCCGTCATTCGTCGGGTTAATGCCAAGGTCTGATACCTGAATGGCCTTCTCGATCACCTTAAGCATGTTCTTCTCCCATGGCTGGATCTGGATCAGACGCGCCTCTGGCACAGATACGTTCGCCACCTGCTGGATCGGGGTCGGTGTTCCATAATAATCCACCTTGATCCTGTTCAGCACATTAGGGTTGGCGCGTCCTGCCCGGATTGTTCCCAGTTCGCCGTCCAGATTCGCCATAGTCTTATTCATCTTGTCCTCGTATACCTGTAATCTTTCATTCATCGTTACTTCCTCCTTAATCTGTCTCTTCTATATTAACTATACCATGAATTACACCGTCACTTTAGTTCCTGTAAATGTCCCTGACATGGTCTCCACAATGCTGTTCTTCTCATTCAGCCCGAACACCAGCATCGGCATCCGATTCTCCAGACACATGATCGAAGCAGTCAGATCTACAGCCGCAAGCTTCTTATCAATGATCTCCTGGATGGATATCTCGTCATACTTTCTTGCCTGAGGGTTCACCTTCGGGTCGCTGTCATAGATTCCGTCAATCGCTTTCGCAAGCAGCATTGCATCCGCCTCAATCTCAATCGCGCGAAGCACGGCGCCAGTATCCGTCGAAAAATACGGATGCCCTGTTCCTCCTGCAAAGAAGATGACTTTCCCACCGTTAAGCGCCTCTATAGCCCGGTCCTTTGAAAACAGCGTGGTAAACGCACCGCACACGAATGGGGTAAACACTTCCGTCTCCATTCCCACATAGCGGAAGATATCTGATACATAGAGACAGTTCATTACCGTTGCCAGCATACCGATCTGATCCGCCTTGACACGGTCAATCGTCTCGCTGGTCCTGCCGCGCCAGAAATTGCCGCCTCCGGTCACGATCGCCACCTGTATCCCGTCGTCCGTAAGTTTCTTCACCTGCCTGGCAACCTCCATACAGGTTTCCTCGTCAAATCCGGTCTTCTTATCGCCTGCGAGAGCTTCCCCACTTAATTTTAATAATACTCTCTTCATCCGTTCATACTCCTTATTCTTCTTATTCTTTCTCTGTAATCCTGATTCAATACTTACTATCCGTTACATTAACCATGATAAATTATATCATAGGAATATAAAAAATGGAATACACTATCGCCATCATTCTTCTGCGTTCTTCTGCATTCTCCAAATCTTTACAAAATTCTCTATCAGACCTGAAAATCATCAAAATGTTAAAATTCTTAAATTATACTTCTATAATTGACAGCAAATTAACTAAGTGTTATAATGTATCATAACGAATCGTTATGGAAACATAACACTTTGTTATGACACTATTGCATACAAGGGAAAGAATATCTAACCTTGTTTTTTATTGTTCCGGCCTCCGGAACCGGAAGGATAAGCTTTAGTAAAAACAAAATTAAAAGAAAATGAGGTGCAGTTTATGAGTAGTATCAGTATTGTAATTTTATGTACCATCGTAGCTTATATGTGCCTGCTGATCGGCGTCGGCATATATAACTCAAAGAAGAACAGCAGTAGTGAAGACTTCTATCTGGGCGGCAGAAAGATGGGTGCGCTGGTTGTTGCCATGAGCGCTGAGGCCAGCGATATGTCAAGCTGGCTCTTAATGGGACTTCCTGGCGTCGCCTATCTGACGGGTCTGGCAGATGCGTTCTGGACGGCGGCAGGTCTGGCCATCGGTACATATCTGAATTGGCTCTTTACATCCAGAAGATTAAGACGTTATTCTGAGAGAATCGGTGCGATTACGGTACCCACCTTTTTTGCAAAAAGATTCCACGACGAGAAAAACGTCATTACGGCTATCTCTGCAGTCATTATCGTAATCTTCTTCGTTCCGTATGTCGCTTCCGGATTTGCAGCATGCGGCAAGCTGTTTAATTCTTTGTTCGGCCTGGATTACATGACGGGAGTTATCCTGTTTTCTATCATTATTGTAATCTATACGATTATGGGTGGCTTTACTACCGTTGCCACCAATGACTTGATTCAGAGTATCGTTATGTCCATCGCCCTGGTTTCCATCGTGACCTATGGCGTCAGCAATGCAGGCGGTATGGGCGCGGTTATGGACAATGCCCGGTCTCTGTCCGGTTATCTTTCACTCTCGTCCATCCATGATGCAGTAGCAGGAACGGCGATTCCTTACTCACCGCTTTCTGCCGTGTCTCTTCTGGCATGGGGAATCGGTTACTTTGGTATGCCCCACATCCTGGTTCGGTTTATGTCTATTGAAGACGAGAAGAAACTGGTACTTTCCAGACGCGTTGCTTCCATCTGGGTAACATTTGCCATGGGTATTGCGATTTTCATCGGTATCGTAGGTCTTGCAGTAGTGAATGCCGGCGGCATGGCTCCATTAGAAGACAGCGAACGTATCATCATCGCACTTACCAGCGAACTCAGCAAGAACGGCGTACTGGCTGCAGTCCTTGGCGGCGTAATTCTTGCAGGTATTCTGGCGGCTACCATGTCCACGGCAGACAGCCAGATGCTGGTTGCTGCTTCCGGTGTATCTGAGAATATTGTTCAGGACTTCTTTGGCAAAAAATTGACCGAGAAACAGAGCCTTCTTATTGCACGCGGTACAATCCTTGGTATTGCTGCGATCGGACTGTTCCTGGCAAGAGATCCTAACTCCAGCGTATTCGGTATCGTATCCTTCGCATGGGCTGGTATGGGCGCTGCATTTGCAGGCGTCATGATCTGTGCATTATTCTGGAAACGCACCACTCTGCAGGGTGCGCTTGCCGGAATGATCGCAGGAGGAGCAATGGTATTTATCTGGAAATATATGGTTCGTCCTTTAGGCGGACTCCTTGATATCTACGAACTGCTTCCGGCATTCCTGGTATCACTGATTACCATCATCGTTGTAAGTCTGGCTACAAAGGCGCCGTCTAAGGAAATCATCGATGAATTTGAAAGTGTCAATGTAAGGAATTAACATACTTATGCATTTACCTGAGAAAGGTGCTGTCAATCGACAGCACCTTTTCTAATGAGATTAAGTATATCTTTTTTTCAATACCAGAACAGCTTCCTCTTCGTCCTGTTCCATCATACCTTTTAACTGATACTGATGCATTATTCTGAAATACATCCCCAGCAAAAGCCCTGCCGCCAGCACCCAGGCCACCGGACTTGCCATGCAGATTCCAAGATAACTTCCGAAACGGGAGGCGGCAACAGCAGCCAGACATCGTCCCACCAGTTCTGCAATTCCTGCCGTCATAGGCAGAAGCCCATATCCCATTCCCTGAATTCCGTTCCGATAGATATTGACCACTGCCAGAAATACAAAGGATGCCGCCCCACACTTCAAGACAATATCCACATAAGCCGTAATCTCTTTTACATTCTCCGACACAAACAGCGTGGTCATGAATTTCCCCCAGAAGAATACAAGGACTCCTGTGAGAACCGCATAGATCTCTCCCATCCAGGTTGCGCTTCTGAAACCCTGCCGGACTCTCCGGATCTTCCCCGCTCCCATATTCTGCGCGCAGTAGGTTGACATAGCCGTACCTAACGCAATATATGCCTGTGTCACAATCTGCTCAATCTTTACCGCGGCAGAGTAACCTGCAACGGCGACAGAGCCAAACACATTTAACGCAGACTGAACAACAATTGCCCCGATGGCCGTAATGGAATACTGGAATGCCATAGGAAATCCGATCTTCATCTGCCATTTCATCAGGCTCCAGTCTGTTTTCCAGTCCTCCCTGCAAAGATGTAAATCCGGGACAAATTTTACAATGTAAAGCAGGCACAACAGTCCGGATACGCCTTGGGAAATCACGGTAGCATAGGCGGCTCCCGCCACTCCCATATGGAACACTATGATAAACACAAGATCCAGAACAATGTTCAGAAGCGCTGCCAGGATCAGAAAGTAAAGCGGCCTTTTACTGTCTCCTATGGCTCTTAAGATTCCTGCCAGCAGGTTATACAGTACCTGTGCGACAATTCCGCCACAGATTACCATAATATACTCATAAGCCTGGGTGTACATATCGGACGGAGTATTCATCCAGTAAAGGATATTACGCATAAGCGCCATACTTAACACCGTAAGAATCACAGAAACAATCAGCGACAGAAGAGCCGCGGACGCCACCGACTGGCGCATTGCCTTCTGATTCCCCGCTCCGTAATGCTGCGCTGTCACAACGGTAAATCCCGCTGTCATCCCCATCAGAAAACCTATAATCAGAAAGGTCAGCGTGCCGCAGGCGCCCACTGCGGCCAACGCAGTATTTCCTACAATTTTCCCCACAATCACAGTGTCCGCCATACTGTAAAACTGCTGAAACACATTTCCAATAAAAATTGGAATCGTAAAATTCAGCAGAATCTTTGATGGTTTCCCTGTTGTCATCTCTCTCTCCACATCTATTCCCTCCTTATATCTTCAGCCAGTCTATAGACCAGACTTTTCGTCTGCCTGGCCGGATTATTCTTCATGAAAAAAAGAAAACTTTATCTATTATATAGAATAAGGGTCAGGAATACAATACATAATCTTACCAAAATATTCACCGATAAATCCATATTTTTGTTGACATATTCTCCTGCCTTCGTAACAGGCAGGCGTGAACTGTTACCTCCCTCTTCCCATTTCATGTAAAATCAAGTATAATATATGTAAGACAACAAATACACCAGGAAAAAGAGGTAAAGAAACGTGAACAAAATACTGGTCGTAGATGATGCAGAGTTAAATCGCGAACTGTTATACGACATACTAAAGGATGACTACATAATCGAGATCGCAGAAGACGGATTCCAGGCTCTTAAAATACTCAGAAAATATTCAGCCGAAATATCTGCGCTGCTTCTGGATCTTCGGATGCCAAAACTTGACGGCTTTGCCGTTATTGAAGAAATGCGGCAGAATGACTGGATCCGCCGTATCCCTGTTCTTATTATCAGCAGTGAACACGCCATCGAGATTGAAAACCAATGCTTTCATCTGGGTGTTTCGGATTTTATCCACAAACCTTTTGAAAGTTCTATTGTAAAAAACCGGGTGAAGAATGCAATCGAATTATTCGCATGTAAGAACCAGTTAGAACAGACGGTAGAGGAACAGGCCGTAACCTTAAAGAAGCAATACCAGATCATTCAGATGCAGGCCGAACAGTTAAGGAACGCAAAGCCCTTCAGACATCTGATGATGGAATACAGTTCTGCGATCCTTGAGGTAGAGACGAAATTAAAGGTACTGAACGCAGAATTTTCACAGGTTTATAACCGGAATCCCTTTGAGGCGATAAAGAGCAGGCTGAAATCTCCGGAAAGTATTTATGAAAAGCTTGAAAGAAAAGGATACCCTGTCACAATGGACAGTATTCGGGAGAATCTGGCTGACGTGGCCGGGCTTCGTGTCATCTGTTCTTTTCCAGATGATATCTACCGTCTGGCGGAACTTTTCGTCAAACAGGACGATATCGTTCTGGTGCGCCTGAAAGACTATATCAAGACCCCTAAACCTAACGGCTACAGGAGCCTTCATCTGATTCTGGACGTTCCCATCTTCCTGTCCAATGGAAAGAAATATATGAAAGTGGAGGTCCAGTTCCGAACCATAGCCATGGATTTCTGGGCCAGCCTGGAGCACAAGTTAAAATATAAAAAAGATGTGGGCAATACGGACGAGATTGTAAACCAGCTCAGAATGTGTGCAGATTCCATTGAAGAACTGGATTACCAGATGCAGAAAATCCGGGATCAGATCGACCATTCCCGCGAATAAGGGAATTTTCTGCCATACAGAAAACCTGCCACTGGCAGCTTTTCCGCATACTTTGGTATACAGAAAACCTGCCACTGGCAGCTTTTCCGCATACTTTGGTATACAGAAGCCTCAGCCAAAACCATAAAAGTTTTGCTGAGGCTTTTGAATCAGATTTCCTCTGTCTTATTTTTTTCTATACCACTCTTAAAATACTCATCTACCAGGGCGGCCGCATCTTCTACGCACTGAATACAGCACGCAAGCGGCTGAGGACCGTCCATACTCTTGAGTTCCCGGCAGTAAATGGAGCCGTTCTTCTCACGATATCTGGCGGCCGCCTCACGGAATCTGGCATAGGTATCCATCTTCGTTTTCCGTGGGTTCTCCATATCCCCGGCGCTGTTGGCAAGGCTGATGGTCAGAAACATCCCGGTAACCGCTCCGCAGGTATCCCGTAATCCTCCCATGCCAAGGCCAAATCCTTCCGTCAGCCGGAACACGTCTTCTTCCCTGACGCCTAGTTCCTCGCAGTAGGCACAGACGACTGCCTGACAGCAATTATATCCTTTTTTGAATTTCTCAACTGCGTCTTCTTTATTCGCTTTCATTATTACCCTTCCCTTTTAACAATCCGTATCTTTGAAATGTTCTCCGACAGACTTCAACGAGATTCACGTACGCTCTTAAGGTCCGCAAGCCAGACCTCCCCGCATGCATCGCTTGGCATCCGCCAGTCTCCTCTGGGCGACAGCGCCACCGTTCCCACTTTCGGCCCGTCAGGCAGACAGGAACGCTTGAACTGCTGGGCAAAGAATCTCTTTAAGAAAGTTTCCAGCCATTTATAGATCGTATCGTCATCATACTCGCCCTGAAATGCATATCTGGCCAGACGATAGATCTTGGACGGCTCATACCCGAACCTCAGCAGAAAATATAAGAAGAAATCATGCAGCTCATAAGGCCCTACCAGATCTTCCGTCTTCTGCGCAATCTCTCCGTCTTCTGGCGGAAGCAGTTCCGGACTCACCGGCGTATCCAGCACATCATAGAGCACCTCTTTCAACTCTCCGTCCCCGCAGGTGTCCGCATAGTAATGAACCAGATGACGCACCAGGGTCTTCGGCACAGAGGCATTGACCCCATACATGGACATATGGTCTCCATTGTAGGTGGCCCACCCAAGAGCCAGTTCCGACATGTCTCCGGTTCCGATCACGATGCCTCCGGTCTGATTCGCCACATCCATCAGAACCTGGGTACGTTCCCTTGCCTGGGCATTCTCAAAAGTCACGCTGTGGTCCTCCGGATCATGGCCGATATCCACAAAATGCTGATTTACAGAGTCGCCGATCGGAATCTCCCGCAATACGGCTCCCAGTTTCACCGACATCTTACAGGCGTTCCTGTAAGTCCGGTCCGTCGTACCGAAACAGGGCATGGTGACAGCCGTGATTCCGCTGCGCTTAAGTCCCAGCATGTCGAATGCCTTTGCCGCCACCAGAAGGGCAAGAGTGGAATCGAGACCTCCCGAGATCCCTACCACGGCGCTCTTAGCATGGGCGTGGCTCAGGCGTTTCTTAAGCCCCATTGCCTGGATCATCAGAATCTCCTCACAGCGTTTCGCCCTCTCCTTCCCGTCTGCCGGAACGAATGGCCGGGAAGAAACAGCCCTGGTAAGTTTCGTCTCTTCAAACCGGATATCAAAGGGAATCTGTCTAAGCCTCGTCTCTGCTGCCGCCTGGAAAGTAGTGTTCTTTCTTCTCTCACTCAGAAGACGTCTGACGTCAATCTCTGAATAAATCACACCGTTCATAAAACGGCCGCTCTCTTTCAGAATGGTTCCGTTCTCTGCGATCAGATTATGACCGCCGAATACCAGATCCGTAGTTGATTCTCCCTCGCCTGCGTTGGCATAGACATAACCGCAGATCAGACGGGCAGACTGTCCTTCAATCAGGCTTCTCCGATACGAATCCTTCCCGATGGTCTCATCGCTTGCCGAACAGTTCACGATCACCACAGCCCCTTCTCTTGCGGCCTCAATTCCCGGCGAAGCCGCTGACCACACATCCTCACAGATCTCTGCAGATACTACCAGAGACTCCATTGAAGATGCCGCAAATAAAAGCCCGGGTCCAAAAGGAATCATTTCTCCGTCAAACAGAATCTCCCGCGCCGTCTCCGGTCCCTGACAGAACTGACGCATCTCATAGAATTCTCCATAATTCGGAAGAAACGTCTTCGTCGTAAGACCCAGCAGCTTACCTTTGTTCAGCGCCGCCGCCGCATTATACAATTCCCCGCCCACCGAAACCGGAACGCCGATGAATATTAAGGCATCTTTTTCTTTTGTATGCGCTGCAATCCTGTGCAGCCCACGCCTTGCAGCCGCAAGCAGGACATCCTGTGTAAAGAGATCGCCGCATGTATAACCCGTCACACAGAGTTCCGGGAATACCACAATCTTCGCTCCTGCGTCTGCCGCCTCGTCAATCAGACCGCATATCTTCTCTGTATTATAAGCGACATCCCCAACCCGGATATCCGGCGTTGCGGCCGCCACCTTCAAAAAACCGTCCTTCATCTTGCTGATCCACTCCTTTTTCATCATCCGAAGCCTGAAAGGTTACCTGCTTCGTTTTATGATCTGCTTTAGCTCCTCCACGGAATAACGATATGCCGTGTTGCAGAAATGGCATTTTACTTCAATATCCTCTCCCTCCTGGATCATTGCCTGGATCTCCTTCCTTCCGATACTTGCAACCGCCCGCTCTACTCTCTCCTTCGAACAGTTACAGCAGAACCGGGCGGACATCGTATCTGTGATTTCAAGCCCTATTCCGTCAAATAGAATCTCCAGAAGTTCCTTAGGCGTATGTCCCTCTCTGAGTACAGAAGTCACAGACGGAACCTTCTTCAGATTCTCTTCCACTGCACAGATCGTCTTCTCCTGTGCAAAGGGCATCATCTGTATGATAAACCCACCCGCACAGCAGACAGTATTATCCTTCTCCATCAGAACCCCAAGCCCTACAGAAGACGGCACCTGCTCAGAATTGGCAAAATAATAGGTCAGATCCTCTGCAATCTCACTGGATACCAGGATCGTCTGCCCTGAATAGGGTTCCTTCAGCCCCAGATCCTTAATCACCGTAAGCAGGCCAATCCCGACTGCGCCGCCAACGTCCAGCTTACCGTTCTTTGGCGGAAGCATCACACCCGGGTTCCCCACATACCCCTTTACATTACCCTGACTGTCCGCCGTAACCGTAAGTCCTTCGATCGGCCCGTCGCCGCGGATCTGAAGCGTCAGCATGTCCGTGTCATTCTTCATCATACTTCCCATCATGGCGCCTGCGCTAAGAAGCCTGCCCAGCGCAGCCGTAGCCACAGGGCTGGTGTCATGACGCTTCCTTGCAGTCTCCACCATCTGCCTTGTAGTGGCCGCAAACGCCCGTACCTGTCCGTCTGCGGCCGTGGCTCTTACTATATAATCTTCCATCTTCTCTGCTCCTTCTTTTACTTTCCATATTCCTGGGCAATCACACAGACCCGCCCGCTGGTATACATCGGAGCCTTCTTTGTATATGCGTCATACGCCGCGATATAGCGCAGGCCGGCTTTCTCAATGAGGGTCTTGATCTTCTCCAGCGTATACGCTTTCTGCTGGTGGATCTCCTGGTATCTCCGGTAAAGATCAGAATCCTCCTGGCTCTGTACAAACAAGGTAAGCTGGTATTCATTCGTCTTATCCTCAGCCCTGTAAGCATTCTCCCAGATAAAACTGCACTCTTCCCGCTCCTCTGCAATCACCCGGTCTCCCAGTATCTCCCGGTATTTATATTCTGTGTTAAAATCAAAGATAAATATACCCTGCGGATCCAGATAATTGTTCACAAGCTTGAACACTTCCGTCAGTTCCGCATCATCTCTGATATAATTAACCGAATCACAGACGCTGACCACCGCCTTGACCGTGCCATACAACTCAAAAGACTGCATATCCTGAAGAAGATACAGGATATCATGGCCGCTCCTGATCCGCTTCTCCATAGCAAGTTCCAGCATGGGTTCAGAGTTGTCCACTCCGATCATGTCATAGCCCTTCTCTGCCAGTAGTTCCGTCATATTGCCTGTACCGCACCCCAGTTCCAGTACCAGACCGTCGAAGATATCATATTCTTTTAATATATTCTGAAGATAATCTGCCCACTCCTCGTAAGGTACATTATCCATAAATGTATCATACACCTCAGCGAAACTTGTATATGCTTCCATCTCTTTCTCCTTCGCCATCCGTATTCTAAATCATGCACGCCTCAGCGTACTTCTTTAATTATACCATGGGACAGATTGTTTTTCAACAATGGAAAACAAAGGGCAAAATACCGGGTAACAGTGAAGCCGGCAGGCTGAACTGTTACAATACCGAAAAAAGCGCTGACCAGGCCGGAAACTGCATTACATAACAGTTTCCGGCCTCATCAGCGCTCCTGGTCCAGGCGGCATATGATTTCTCATCCTGTCAGATCTTCCGCTAACTGATCCTAAGCCTCTGTCCTGCATAGATCAGATTCGGATTACGGATTCCATTCAGCTTCATTAACTTCTGGTATGTTGTACCGAACCGAGAAGCAATTCCACTTAAAGTATCACCCCGTCTTACCACATAGTACGCTGGCTGCGGCGGATCAGAAGATTTCACGGGAATTCTGATCACCTGCCCCGCATAGATACGGTTGGGATTTGCAATTCCATTCAGCTGCGCCAGCGCCGCAGCCGTAGTTCCATATCTGTCCGCAATTTTGCTTAAGGTATCCCCAGGCCGTATCCGGTAAGAGATCGTTGTTTGTGACGGCGGCGGGTCTGGCGGAGGCGTTGGTTTTTCCGACTCTTCCGCTCCCCTTGCATAACGGTCCCAGTCTCCTGGATCCCCATAGAATACGTCCAGATCCAGATAACCGTTATAGCCCTCAAGCCTCCCCTCGGAGGTATACTGATACATTAACGCTCTCCCCCACGCCCCAAGCCGTTTCGGCAGCGGCGCATTCGGATTGTACCCCATGGGCGTGCCATACGCATAGTAATATGCATTCCACAGCGGATATCCCGAAGAGGCTACGGAACTAAAGTCAAGTTCATTTACCAGATAATTACTCAGATAGATCAGGGGCTTTATGCGTGTCAGTTCATAGACCCTGTCAAGCCACCGCTTTGTCCATGCTGCTGCGTTTTCCATATTCTGCACTTCGAAATCCAGCACAAGGATCGCCCTTCCGATATATCCCCGGATATTTCTTACAAAATACTCGGCTTCCGCAACTGCGTCGCCACCTCCTGCAAAATGATAGACGCCCAGTTTTTTCCCAAGTTCTGCCCCCTGGCTGAAATGCCGGTCGCAGTATGGATTCACGTAAGTGGTTCCTTCTGTCGCTTTTATGACCACAAACTCACAGGGAACCGCCGCCAGGTTAATCCCGGCCTGCCATCTGCTGATATCAATTCCATTCATACTCATAAAAATCGCTCCCTTCACTATATAAACTATGAAGGAAGCGGACAGCAAGTTCCAGAATATTTAATTGTCTGAACGACAGAAACAACTCTCCAGAATCTTCATCGCCTCTTGTATCTGTCTCTCCGTCATATTAGCATACCCCAGCAGTATGGTCGGCCTTCCGTCCCCTGTCTTTCGGATCCGGTAATCCGAAAGACCATAAACCCGGACGTCTTCTGCCGCCGCCCTCTGAATCAGTTCCTCCTCCGTCATCCCGTTATGGAAATTCAGAAGCAGATGGACCCCTGCATGTTCCCCAGAAACAGACAGAATGTCCGCCATGGGCCGAAGACCGTCAAGAAGCACATCATGACGGCTTTTATACATGGCCCTGGTCTTGTTGAGATGACGTTCATAGTATCCTTCTTCCAGAAATCTCTGCATAATCAACTGGTCTACTTTAGAAACAGTAGAGTGTACAAAATCATGTTTCCTCTCATACTCTTCCATCAGCGGCAGCGGCAGCACCATATAACTCAGACGGATAGCCGGGGCAACCGACCTGGAAAAGGTCCCCAGGTAAATGACTTTCTCATGGACGTCATAGCCCTGAAGCGCCGGGATTGGTTTCCCTTTATAGCGGTACTCACTGTCATAGTCGTCTTCAACAATATACCGCCTTTCCCCCTTTGCGGCCCACCGAAGCAGCTCCATCCTGCGGTTGATAGGCATCACGATTCCGGTCGGATACTGATGAGACGGGGTCACGTATGCAATATCTGCGCAGGATTCTTCCAGCTCCGAGATCTTAATTCCGTTTTTATCCAGAGACACCGGCACCGTCTGGTAGGATAAGGCATTCGCCATATGATAGGCCTGCTTGTAAGAGGGATCCTCGAACGCAATCCGGTATTCTCTCCCAAGGATCATACTCAGAAGCATCAGAATATAATCGCTTCCCGCACCAACAATAATCTGCTCCGGCGAACAGTTCACCCCTCTTGCCTGATGCAGATAACTGCAGATGGCGTTGCGGAAACCATACTCTCCTTTGGAATCCCCCGAGCGGAATAATTCCGTCCGGTCGTCCATCAGGATATCCTTCGACAGCTTCCGCCAGGCATTATAAGGGAAACTCCTCAGATCCACTCCATTTGGAGAGAAATCATACCTGTACCTCTGCTTTTCCTGCTTAGGATAAGGGGCCTTTATCTTCTCCGTCTTAAGATGATACAGTTCCTCCGTCTGCGCCACAAAAAATCCTCTGCAGGGCTGTGACTCAATATATCCCTCGGACAAAAGCTGCTCATAGGCAAGTTCTACCGTACTCCTGCTGACCTCTAAATGTTTCGACAATGCGCGGGTTGAGGGCAGCTTCTCCTTATATGCGATCCTTCCGCTCTGAATGTCGGTTTTAATATAATAATAGATCTGTTCATAAAGCGGAGTTTTCGAATGGCTCTTAAGATTCATTGTCAGTTCGTTCATGTAAAGTCACACCCGTTCCTGCTATCTACTTCGGAAGCTTAAAGGAACTCTTCAGAGAAACAATCCGGTTGAATACCAGATTCTCTGGCGTTGAGTCTTTGGAATCAATACAGAAATAACCATTCCTTACAAACTGGAAGCTGTCGCATCCTTTCGCCTCTGCAAAGCTGTCTTCCACATAACAGTCCTTACAAATGGTAAGCGAATTAGGATTCAGATTCAAAGAGCCGTCTTCCTTATTGTAAACACCCTTTTCCTCGTCCACCAGATTCTCATAAAGACGCACCTCTGCCTTTTTCGCATATGCCGCCGCTACCCAGTGAATCGTCCCTTTCACCTTCCGCCCGGTGAATCCTGTACCACATTTTGTCTCCGGGTCGTAAGTACAGTGAACCACCGTCACCTTCCCGGCTTCATCCGTCTCGAAGCTTACACATTTCACAAAATAGGCATACATTAACCGCACTTCATTTCCCGGGAACAGACGGAAATACTTCTTTGGAGGCTCGATCATGAAATCCTCCCGCTCAATATACAGTTCCCGTCCAAAGGGCAGCTTTCGCATACCAAGTTCGGGATTCTCCAGATTGTTCTCCACCTCCAGATACTCTGTCTCTTCTTTTGGATAATTATCAATCACCAGCCTGATCGGATCCAGCACCGCCATCATTCGGGGCCGTTTCAGCTTCAGATCTTCCCGGATACAGTACTCAAGCATGGCATAATCCACAGAACTCTGGCTTTTAGACACGCCGCACATCTCGATAAACATCTGAAGGGATTCCGGCGTAAACCCTCTTCTTCGAAGCGCCGCAATGGACACCAGTCTTGGGTCGTCCCACCCGTCCACGATTCCATCCATTACCAGCTTCTTAATATATCTTTTTCCGGTTACCACGTTAGTCAGGTACAGCTTGGCAAACTCAATCTGACGCGGAGCCGGATCGAATTCACACTCCTTTACCACCCAGTCATACAGGGGTCTGTGATCCTCGAACTCCAGCGTACAGATGGAATGGGTAATCTTCTCCACGGCATCCTCAATCGGATGGGCAAAATCATACATAGGATAGATGCACCATCTGTCCCCTGTATTGTGATGTGCCATATGTGCCACACGATAAATGACCGGATCACGCATGTTAATATTGGGAGACGCCATGTCGATCTTCGCACGCAGCACCTTCTCCCCATCCTTCACCTTTCCGTCTTTCATCTCTTCAAACAGACGCAGGTTCTCCTCCACGCTGCGGTCACGGTAGGGGCTGTTTTTTCCAGGCTCCGTCAGCGTCCCGCGGTACTCGCGGATCTCATCGGCGCTTAAGTCGCACACGAATGCTTTCCCCTTCCTGATTAGTTTAAGGGCACACTCATACATCACTTCAAAATAATCTGACGCAAAATACAGATGATCCTTCCAGTCTGCGCCAAGCCACTTTACATCTTCCTTGATGGATTCGACGAATTCCATATCTTCCTTTGTCGGATTCGTATCGTCGAACCGCAGATGGAAGGTCCCGTTATACTTCTTCGCCAGACCAGAATTCAGCAGGATAGACTTGGCATGTCCAATATGAAGATATCCGTTCGGCTCCGGCGGAAACCTGGTACAAACCTCAGAATAAACACCCTCGGTAAGATCCTTATCTATCTCCTGTTCAATAAAATTTCTGGAAACTGTCTCTTCTTCCATATTGCTCCTCCTTATAGATACTTACATACATTATGTTCATAATCTTATCATAAAAAATATGGCTAAACAAGCCGTTTTTTCAGTATCAGCAACACCGAAAAAAAGCCCTTGTAAAATCAAGGGCTTTCAAAGCTGCCTAGCGGAATCGAACCGCCGACCTCCGCCTTACCAAGGCGACGCTCTACCGACTGAGCCAAGGCAGCATACATATGATATGCAACATTGATACTATACACTACTCTGGCTGCTTTTGTCAATAGGTTTTTACATTTTTCGAACTTTTTCTGTAACAGTTTTCAGCCGTCAAGTGATACGGTAAAAATATTTCTCTCCTCCTGGCGGACATACGCAAGTTTCCCTCCATGCTTTTCTACAATCTTCCCCGCAATCGCAAGTCCCAGACCCGTTCCTCCGCTTGTGAGCCTGGCGCGGTCGCCTCTGACGAAGGGGTCGAAAAGCGCCGGCTGCAGCTCTTTTGCAATGGCCCTCCCATCGTCCCACACGGAGATCCTGATCTTACCTCCTGTCTGCCTCACCATTACCCCGGTCGTCCTTCCGGTCTGGTTATACTTTGCCGCATTTCCCAGAAGATTTTCGATCACCCTTGGGAATTCCTTTCGGTCAATTTCTGCATAAACCGGTTCCTCCGGTATCTGAATCTGGAAATCCAGGCCGCGGCCGGTCATCTCTTCATAATGGTCTGCACAGATCTGTCTCGCCATCTCACATAGATCCGTCCGCTCATACTGCATCTGATAATCCCCGTCTTCCATTTTCAACAGAAGAAACAACTCATTGACCAGCGTATTAACCCGTCCCGCCTTCTTGTCGATCATCCGGTAATACCGGGACAGTTCTTCGTACTTTATGAGTCCTTCTTCCAAGGCATTAGCGCTGCTTTTGATCGTAGCCACGGGAGTCTTGATATCATGGGAAATTTCCAGCAGCATTCGGTTCTTCTTTTCTTCATTCAGCTGCTTTTCCCGCTCATCATCCTCAAGTTTCCCAATCATCATGTTGAAGGTATCCCGGATCTCGGAAAATTCCCGCTGCGCCTCAAACTCAAGCCTCACCTTGCTGTCGCCCTGCCTCACCCGTTCCATACCTTCGGTAATCTTGTTAAGAGGCCTTCTGATCTTGTGTGAGAGATATGCGCTCATCAGAAGACAGCTTAACAGAAACATTACAGCGAACAAAACAATCGACGTGACCGCTACCTGTACACTCTTTGAATCGGTTCCTACATTATAGATGTAATTCATCTTCAAGACCTGCCTTGCAATCTTCATAAGATACCAGGTTGTTCCTTCCGGACCTTGCACCGCTTTCAGATACCCTCTGTATTCGCTGGCCGACGTGTCAGTTTCCACCAGATTGTCTGTCATCAGATACTCTGTCAGTTCTTCTATTGAATAGTCTGTAATCCCGTCTTTCTTCTCCCCGTACACCCTGGTCACATGGTAAGAATCGTCAAGCCGTTCTATCCACCCGCCAAGCCCTTCAAAAGAACGGATATCTCCTACATTTCCTTCCTCATCCACCAGTTCGTAAGGCGCCAGAGACTCAAGTTCTCCGCCGCCGACATAAATCAGTACCCCGAACATACACAGGTACAGCAGGATGACGGATACGGCCGCAAACAGGATATAACCTGCTACAAGCTGACGGAACACACTGCCCTTTTTGTGATCTGATTTTCTGCCCATTTTCCCATCCTCCTGCTAATTCAACATTATTTTTCTGCCTTGTACCCCAGTCCCTTAACCGTGCGGATTAAGGGAGCTTTCTCCTCCCCTTCTTCCAGTTTCTTTCTCAGATTGCTGATATGAACCATAACCGTATTGTCGTCCCCGGCATAAGGTTCTTCCCAGACTCTCTCAAAGATCTGCTGTTTCGTGAATATAACTCCCGGACGCTCCAGAAACATCTTAAGGATCCCAAATTCTGTAGACGTTACCTCAATGCTGCGCCCGCCCCGCATGACGGTTCCCTCGGCCAGATTAAGCCGTACGCCCCGAAGGGAAAGTTCCTTTTTCTCCTCCTTAAGTTCCTGCCTGTAATCGTAATTTCTCCGAAGCTGCGCCTTGATCCTTGCCACTACCTCCAGTGGATTGTAAGGTTTGGTAATGTAGTCGTCGGCTCCCAGTTCCAGGCCTAAGATCTTATCATAATCCTGATCCTTTGCCGTCAGCATGATCGCCGGAATCCGGCTGGTCTGTCGGATCTTCCGCAGAACGGCAAACCCGTCAAGTCCCGGCATCATTACATCCAGCAGCGCCAGATCAAACGCCTCATTCTTAAACAGTCTCATTGCCTGAATGCCATCGCCTGCTTTCCTGATTCCGATACCCTCCCGTTCCAGATATAGTTCCAGAATATCCAGCAGTTCTTCTTCATCGTCCGCCGCCAGTATCTGATACTTCGTCTTATTGGCTTCCATATTCTTCTATCACCTCATCCAGTCCCTTCGTGAAATCAAAGTTTTCCTTCCAGTTCGGGTCAAGTCTGTCCAGAATCAGACATTTCGCAAAACCCGTACGATAATATTTCCCCCGTCCGTTCTCATACTCATAAAGGCCGTCCAGATAACGCTCCTCATAGGCCTGTTGGCCGGACGCCATACGATAGACGGAAGATTCCACATAATACGCCGTCCCCTCGGTCAGTTCACAGCGAACCTCCGCCTCTCTGGCCTTGTCAGGCATCTCTTCCATACGCTGCCTGCGGCGCTGACTATATTCTAATACGGTTCTATGAACTTCGTCAATGTCGGAATCACTGACCGCCTTTTTCAGAAGCTTGATTTCCCGTTCCAGTTTCCTCCTGACATCCGGCTTTTCGTCCACCTCTTCTACGATCCACTGTTCCTCTGATTTCTCTTTTTCCCCCGTATTACCCACGAACTCCTCATGCAGCTCCTCTGGCGTAACTTTTTCCCCAAGGACTGCAAATTCCGTAAGCTGGTACCCATGAAACGCCTCATGCCAGATCGTCGCCTTCTGCTCCGGCGGGCCGTACCCGCTCCCTGCCACTATTCCTTCTGCACCTCCTGTAAGCGACATCAACTGCTCGAACTGCTCGACAGTCGGCACAATCACTTCGAAATGATTCTCCACCGGATAGACGGTTCCGGCAAACGTCTCGAGCACAGGAGCACGCTTTTTCATCTCTCCATTCTCAAACACATACTCCGCCTTACCGTCATACATGGCTACCGGGTAGTCAGAAAGACAGAATCCCTTAAATCCCAATGAATCTACCTGTTCCTGCAGACGGACCGCGTCTTCGTAAATCTTTTTGTTCTCTTCAGAAATTCCCCATTTCCCGGTCCACAGCCATGCAGACAACAGTAAAAATCCCGGAATTCCTGTCATAATAAATCCTTTGATCTGCTTTCCCATTCGAGATCAGGCCTCCTTCCTTCGGAACAGAAATACCATCATTACACCCAGATACAAGAATAGTAGTCCACCAAGGATGCTATGTACATCCACAGGATTTCCCAACAGAAATTCACCGGCCTGGGCTTCCGTCTCATATAAATCCGGCGTCAGCACAAGAATCCCTTTTAAGATTCCCCGCGATGCCCCCGACACCATTCCCGAAAGCGTCCGCAGAACCGGCTTAAGAACTCCGGCCAGCATTACCCCTGTCGCCAGCGCCCCGGCCGCCATACCGGGAAGCACAAGACTTAACCCGCTGGTAAAAAAACTGATGCCAGCCGTCCCGCACCCGTAGATCAGAAATCCAGGCACACTCCTTAATAACACGCCCGTCTCTCCTTTGACTCCTGCATATATCATGACTCCTGCATAAAGAACGAATACTGCCGCCAATGAACTGACTGCATTTGCGAGCGCAAGCTGTCCGTGATAATTCCACTGGCTGATTCCCCGTATCCACACAAGGTGGCTGGTTTTCCGTTCGTATTCTTTAGGAATGGTGCTAAGGCTCAGTGCAACCGCCATCCCGCCTCCGGTGACGAATACCACGTTCAGTACAAAGGGCAGCAGCCGCCGGATTTCCGTTATAGGAATTCCGTCAATTGATAATGTGACCGTCCCGCTCATACACAGAAGAACGATCAGAAGTCCGATCACCATCACCACATAAATATCCTTTCTGCGTATCCGCTCACGCAGTGCGTTCTTCATAACTCCCATCATGACTCCATACCTCCGATCTGTTCTACAAAAATCTCTTCCAGGCTCTTTTCATTTTCCCCCTTCTCCCACTCATAGACCATACATCCCTTCTTCATGATCATCCCCCGGTCGCAGACCCTTTCAATATCATTCAGAATATGGGAATTGATCAGAATCGTCTTCCCTTCTTTTTTTAATGCCTGGATGGTATGCATCATCTCCAGCCTTCCCATGGCATCGAGTCCTGCCGTCGGTTCGTCCAGAATCAGCAGTCCCGGATCTCCCAGAAGGGCCTGCGAAAGCGCCAGCCTCTGGAGCATTCCTTTGGAATAGTGTTTCACTTTCGTACTACTTTCTTCAAGTCCTGCCCTTCGCAAAAGCCCTGGAATCTCCCGCCTTAGTTCTTCTTTTGAAATCCCCTGCAGTCCTCCATAGAATTCCAGGACTTCCCGCCCGGTAAGAAACGGATGAAAGTAGGGCGTCTCCGGAGAATACCCGATCCGCACGTTCTCTCCGATCTCAATCGTTCCTGCGTCTCTTGGAATCAGATTCAGAACCATCTTAATGGTCGTTGTCTTCCCCGCTCCATTGCTCCCTAACAGGGCAAACGCCTCTCCTTTCCTGACCGAAAAACTCAGATCGTCTACCACACATTTTTTCTGGTATGTCTTTTTCAGATGTTCGCATATCAGCATATTTATTCCTCCTGACCTTATAGGAATTCTGACTTAGTTCTTCATTCCTTGTAAGAAAAATTATAAACGTCCATGTTTAAGGCAAAATAAAAAGAACCTTAAGTCAGCCTTAAGATTCTTCCCTCTGCTTTCCATACTTACAGTATTTTCACTTCTATTTTCAGACAATTCTGTTTAGCAGCAAAACAAGTTATACCCCGCTAATATACACAATATGATACACAACACTGCCACAAACAGATTCGGCAGTATCAATGCCACTACCATTCCAAGCGCCACACAGAACAGGGCAAATCCTATTACCCGCTTCATCACAGCCACCCTTGCCCTCATTTTTTATATCATATGTGTCTGCTTTCTAAAAAATACCTGCCGGCAGGATTTATTCGTCGTCATCCGCCGAATCCAGGATGTCCATCACGTCCTCTTCTGTCATCTTCTCCTCTTTTTTAGACCCGAAACGATCAATCATGTCCGGCACCATATCAAGAATCTTGGTCATGGTATCCTGGTTCTTGACATTCACAAGCTTCGTATGTCCGTTCTGAATTACAAGCACCGCACTAGGAGTAATCTTACCGCCAAGACCGCCTGCGCCCTTCTCCTTCTTCTCCCCGTTGAATGCCCCTGCACCCACGGCGAAAGACACGTCCACCAGAGGAAGGATAATCGTATCCCCGATATGGATTGCTTCCCCCACAACCGTCTTGGATGAGATCACGCCATCCATTCCGTTAAATAACGCCTCTACTGTTCCTTTAAACTGATTCTCCGCCATAATCCGACTCCTCCTACTGCTTATAATTCAAATTTTCTCACATGACGGTATGTCATGCGCACTTCTCTGCTTAAGACCAGCTTCCATAACAGTTTCACAAAATAACTGATGCGAAGCCTGCCTGCAATCCTTAAATGCCCGTCAAATATCTTCTTTTCAAAATCCGGACGGATGTCCACGCCGTCTCCAAGAAACGGATAACACATGCTAAGTCCCGCCAGAACCTTCCCCGTCAGAGACGGATCCTCAAACCCAAACTGTATCTCAGCCTGAATCTTTCTCGGCTTTAACCTGCAAAGCAGGAAAAGCAATTCATCCCTGGCCTTAAAAAAGGCGGTCTGGTGAATCTCGTCCGAAAGGAAATTAAGAATCTTGTCCTTCTTCTCTGACACACCCCGGATCTTATCGCCAAGCCCTTCCATGGCGCTGCCGATCTTCCCGGGAATCTCCGCAATCCTGCCGTACAGATTCGCTATCTTCTGGTAAACGCTCTGAAAGAAGCCTGTAATCTTCTGCCATATTCCGGTCCGTTCTTCTTCACGGCCTTCATAATCCTCTTCCCGTTCTTCCCGAAAGCCTTCACGATCCATTTCCCGTTCTTCCCGGCCGTCTTCACAATCCAATTTCCATTCTTTTTCTGAATCTTCTGAAGTCTTCCCGGCTTCCAGGATTTTTTCCATCTCCCGTTCCAGTTCATCAACCAGTGTTTCCGGCTCTTTCGATATTTTTTCCAGATTCCTGTCAGACTCTTCCCATACTTCTTTTTTCTTAAGTTCCTGATAAGGCCTGCCTTTTTCTTCTTCCCGAAGATCCGGATGCCCTTTACCGGTTTCTTCCGGATCCATCCCAAGATGTTCCCGCTCTTCGCCGGACGTTTCTTTAAAATCTTCCCCATCGTCTTCCAACTCTTCTTCATACGTCTCCACCTCTGCTTCTATCGTCTTTTTTCCTTCCTGACCGTTTTGTATCCGCTTCCATGCAACCCGGATCTGCCAGGATAACTTTCTGTCTTCAACACACACATCCGCCCGGAACAAATGCAGCAGCCACGTCACTCTGGCCTTCATGCTGGTTGTGTCGATAGCGCCGACGCTTGCAGCCTCCAGCTCATACCTGACTGGTACAAACAGAACGACACAAGCCAGTAATACAAGTATTCCCAGTATCACCGCGATTATGAGCCCTATGATTTTCAAGATAAGCAATAGAATATGTAACATCTTACTCTTCCTGTTCTCTCTCTAATATATAGGAACGAATGTCAGCCCCTCTTGTCTTATTATACACTTCCTGAGCGATTTCTTCCACCATTTCTACCGCATCCTCATAACCTTTTGCAATTCCGACCACAAAAAAGTCGTCATAGGGGAAATCTGGCTGCCGTAAAACCATGGAATTATAGATCTCTAACTGATTCTTCTCATTCCTGGCCAGTGTTACGACATGGATATTCAGCTGCAGCTTCTTATCCTCAAGCCTCTGAATAATCTTATCCTTTTTCCGAATCCCGTCCGCCAGATACAGATATTTATAGTATCTCATATTATCCCCCTCTTGTACACAAAAATATCTAAAAATTAGTAATATGCGTCAAATACCTGTTTCGCTACATTCACTGCCTTCCCTTCCCCGTCCGAAGACTCAATGATCACACTGATCACCAGTTCCGGGTTATCCACATTGGTCATGCCAATAAACCAGGAATGATCCTTTTCCTTATCAGAACTGTACTCTGCCGTCCCTGTTTTTCCGGCAGCCGTATAACTCTGCCCGTTCAGTACGGTCGCCGTTCCATAGTCCACCACGCCCGTCATATACTGCTTAAGCTGCGCCGCTTCCGCGGTTGTCATCAGCGTCTTATACTCTGACGGAAGATTCTTGTCCACTTCCTGTCCGGTATAGTTTGTAATCGAGTCTACCAGATAAGGTTCCATGAGAATTCCGCCGTTCGCGATGGCGCAGGTAACCAGCGCCAGATGATAAGGACTGACCTGGGTCTTGCCCTGCCCCATGGCGGTCATCATCTTATCCGCACTGTTCGCTCCTGATTCCAGCATAAATTTACTCTTGCTGTAAGGCAGTATGGACGGCAGCTTTGAATCAAACAGAAGATCCTTCGACGTCTTCTTAAACTTACCCACGTCCAGCATAAGCCCGATATTACAGAAAGAAGTATTGCAGGAATAAGCAATACTGTCCGCAAATGACACCTGTCCGTGGACATGTCCGCCGAAGCAGTGGATCGTGGTGCCGTCCTGCTCAATCGCCCCTGCACAGTCATAACTGTAACCTTCCGTCCCCAGATTCTCCCTGATATACTCCAGAGCCGTAATCACCTTGAACGTGGAACCCGGCGCATACTGCCCTTGAGTGGCCCGGTTCAGAAGCGCGCTGTTTACGTCTGTATTCAAGTATTCCCAATCCTTTGAAACTCTATTCGGGTCAAAATCCGGCTTTGACAGCATCACCAGAATCTTCCCCGTACTCGGCTCCATGACCACAACCGCGCCCTTCGCATCTCCCATCGCCTGATAAGCCGTCTGCTGCAGATCTGCATCCAGCGTGGTAACCACGCTGTCCCCCTGGTTCTTCTTGTCCTGAAACTCGTTTTTCAGTTTCTCCAGGAAGAAGGCGTTAGATGTCAGAAGTTCGAAATTCTCCACAGATTCAAGACCCGATTTGCCGTGTTCACTGTAGCCCACCGTATGCGCAAACATATTTCCATAAGGGTATTCCCGCATCTCAGTTCCGTCCTGGGCCACATTCGTCCTGGCCAGCACCTTCCCGGTCCGATCCAGGATATCTCCCCGTACCACCCGGTCCGCCAGAGAATCTTTCCTTGCGTTATAAGGACTCTGAATATACTCTCTGCTTCTCGTCACCTGGAAATAGCTGATATATCCCATCATCGCCAGAAACAGTGCGATGAAAATATATGTGACCCTAGCGAACTCTTTGTTCCTTGCGCGCTTTTCTCTGGTTTTTTTCCGTTCCTTCCGGTCTGCTTCTTTTCGCTCTTTCCGGGACATCTCTCGTCTTTCTTCTTCCGCCGTCATCCGCTTCTTTGCTTCTCTTTGCTCGTAACCTTTCCTTTTTCCTTCTTTCAATATCCTCTTCCTCGTCTTCCCTTACAATATATAATCCCTGAATAATCGCAAACATAATCAGCGTTCCAAGCAGCGAACTCCCGCCATAGCTGACCAGCGGCAGCGTCACCCCTGTAGAAGGGATGAACTTCGTCACTCCCCCGATGTTCAGAAAAGCCTGGAAAATATAACAGGTTCCAAGCCCAAGAGCCACCATCTTGTAGAACATATTGTGGAGCTGCATGGCAATATTCAGGAACATCACATAGCAGCTGACACAGATCAGAATCATACAAAGGGCAAAGATAAGCCCAAGTTCTTCCGAGATAGCAGAAAAGATGAAATCCTCGTCCGCAACCGGTATCTTTTCCGGCATTCCCTGAAACAGCCCCATGCCGAACCATCCTCCTGTTCCGATGGCGAACAGAGACTGTGCAACCTGGTATCCTCCGTTATCGTAGACCGCAAAAGGATCCCGCCAGGCCTCCACCCTGGTCCGCACATGGTTAAACAGGAAATAGGCGCCTACCGACGCCACGCTACCTGCGCCGAGTCCGGCGGCAACATAAAGGAACTGATGGGTTGCCACGTAGAGCATAGCCAGATATACCACAAAAATAATCAGCGCCGCTCCCAGATCCTTTGATACCACAAGAATCAGCACGTGGAAGGCAGCAAGCGCCGTCGTAATCACAATGTTCTTAAATTCCAGCGACATCTTAAAACTGGAGGCCACGAAAAACACAAAAATAATCTTCACCAGCTCTGACGGCTGAATACTGATTCCTCCAATCGTAAAGCCAAGCTTTGCCCCGTAGGACACCCGGCCCACAACCACAACCACCGCCAGAGACGCAATCCCGGCAATGGCATACAGGTTCCTCCACTCCGAAAGCTTCTTGAACTTGCGGATAATGACCGGAACCGCCATGCTCACCGCAATTGCCCCGGCCGCAATAACATACTGCTTCACCGCTTTCTCGTAATTCAGCCTTGCAAGGATAATCATGCCAATACACAGCAGCATACACATATTATTTACCACCAGCCTGGAGGATCTGGGATAAATATTCGTATACAGTGTTATGGTTATGATAAACAGTATCACCTGTATCACATAAAACGCAAGAATCTTGATATCCTCCTTTTCCAGATACATCACCATGAATGCGATGATATGGATCATGAACATCAGGACGTTCTGCCTCCTTAACATGCTTCTCTGCCTGTCAGGATCACTGTACCCGAAAATACTGAAACACAGATATGTATACATCGTGATCAGCACGATCATCAGATATTTCGATAATTCAACAATAATATTTACCAAGTCTTCACCTACTTTACTCCCCTTTTAAAATGCCCTCTTGTATACTCTGTCCGGGGTTTTTCTGCATTCTGGCAGCGATTGAACGCATCCGTATAGATCTTCATGATTTTCTGCATCTGCTCCTTCGTCTCAACGGTAAAATCAAGCCGCAGTTCTCCCGGCATAAGTTCCTGGATATCCTCTGCCTTATCTGCAAGGAACAAAGGAGCGCTGTTATATATCACATTATAGCAGTACCGGCAGCAGCACCTCACCGTAAATTTCTTCTGATATCTGTCTCGCAGGTCGTAAGTCTTCTCTTCTTTTCGGCACTTATCTGCCGTCTTCCTGATACAGTTCGCCGTCACCATGACCGGCTGATATCCATAGACCGGCACCGCCGCCCCCCGGACGTCAAGTTCTTTTAGTTCCCCGAAGTTCAGTTCCACAGGAGCCGTATACTTCTGGATCCCCTGCCTCCTTATAAAAGTCTTGCCATATCTGTTGAATACATACAGGTTGGCGTCAAGGCAGATCTCTTTCTTATAACCATGGCGGCAAAGCCACTGATAACTCTCCCAGTTGCGGATCAGCACGCCGTCATAGGCCTTCGTCATCTCAGAATACCGGTTCTCCCAGCTTTTTGTATCTTCCATACGGAAAATATACGGCATGATAAGAAAGTACCGTTTCCCCCTTCTTCTGACTGCCAGATATTGGGTGACTTTAACCTGAAATCCGATTTCATCGTCTATATATATAACGGATATTCCTTCCTGTTCTGCTGCGGCCTTCAACTGACTGAAAGACCAGACGGCACAGGACAGATACGGCCTGCCGCTCTTTTCCTTTAGACACGCCCCGGACTCTTCCTTCTTTGCCGGCTCTTTGCGCCGGTATCGTTCAAGAACTGCCTCCGAAAGCCTGCGAAGCCCTTCTCTTCGCAGTTCGTTTAACGCCTGTACCGGCAGAAAGACCTCCCCGTCCATCTCTACCTGAAACTGTTGGAACTGGAATGGTGTACTGCCGGTCTTTTGCATCTGTTTTTCTACCCTACAGGCATCCAGAGGCTGACGCAAGGCGGGAGCAACTCTCTCACCTTCACACTCTACCCGGCAGTCCTCGTATTCCAATACCAGTTTAGCACGCTTTCCTGCAAAAAGTATTAAATTACCATTAATTTTTTCTTTTATTTTATAGTCCTGGAGGGCTGATTCTTCTTTCTCTCCCTGCAGACGCCGGAATGAAACCATATCTTTCCCGTTGTGCCGATGGTAATATCCTTCCGAATATCCCCTGCGCTGATAGGCTCCGTAGAGCCTTCTGCGGTCATCTTCCTCCACTTTATAATGCCCTTTGCCCTTTGTAAGATACAGGTCTGTATACTTCCGGTAAATGCCCGCCACCGTATAAACATAATCCGGCTGCTTCATCCTGCCCTCAATCTTAAAGGAATCAATACCCGCCTCAATCAGTTCCGGAAGCATGTCAATGGTACACAGATCCTTAAGGCTCATTAGATCCCCAGGCTTATTTCCCTCTATCTGCCAGGGAAGGCGGCATGGCTGGGCACACTGCCCCCGGTTGCCGCTCCTGCCGCCGATCATGCTGCTTAACAGACACTGTCCCGAATAGCAGTAGCAAAGAGCGCCGTGTACAAAACACTCGATCTCCATTCCCGTCTGTTCTTTCATCCGGCGGATCTCTTCAAGGGACAGTTCCCTTGCCGGCACCACGCGCACGACCCCCTGTTTCTTCAGAAACTCCGTCCCTGCCGCCCCTGTAATCGTCATCTGGGTACTTGCATGGACAGGGAGTTCCGGCAGATATCTGCGAAGATATTCCAACACTCCGATATCCTGGACGATCACGCCGTCAAGTCCCCGCAGATAATAAGGCAGAAGATATTCATAAAGTCCCTGGATCTCGGAATCTTTAAGCAGCGTATTCACCGTCAGGTAAATGCGTCTCCCATGGATATGTACATAATCAATCGCCTCAAGCATCTCGTCCTCATTCAGATTCTTCGCATATGCTCTCGCCCCGAACCTGGTTCCGCCGATATAGACCGCATCAGCCCCTGCGCAGACGGCCGCCCTCAGACTTTCCTGCGAGCCTGCGGGAGCGAGAATCTCAATCCTTCTTTCCTTATCCCGCCTGCCTTCAATATTGAATAATTCAGAATCCGACGGACTCTCCCACTTCTGTCTCCCTGTCATACATCCTCCCTTAAAACCGCTCTGCAACTTACGTTTCACTCTGGCATTCCCTTAAAAAAGGCTGTCAAAAGACAGCCTATTTCTTACGATTATTTTTTATCTCCGTTTCCAGCTGGACAATCTTCATCTGAAATTCCTTATTCTCTTCCTTGAGCTTGTCCATAGATTTTTCCGCATTCTCGAGTTTGATCTGAACCGAAATCAGCTCATGCTTCAGATCATACATCTCTTTATCCTTTGCCTCTATATCGCTTTCCAATGCGCCGCCCTGCTTCTTTGCCTTGAAATAATCATCCGCAATATTCAGCGCCAACAAAATGCTTCTGGTATCGGAGCTCTGCTTCCGGTATCCGTCACTATTACTACACTCCTCAATCTTATGGTTCAGATAGGTCGATACTTTCTGCAGATAGTCTTCACTTTCAAAACCGCTCAAGGTAAATACCTTGCCCCCTATTAATACTTCCGTAAAGTTTTTTGATGATGCCATTAGAAGCCTCCTCGAAATTCCTTAGTATGCAGAAAAGCTGCCAGCAACAGTTTTCTGAATCTCTCACTCTATTATAAACGATACTTCTCCAAAAACCAACTATTTTTCGATAATTTCGTGGGAAATTCCAAGATGGCGGTATGCGTTGTCTGTGACAATCCGCCCTCTTGGCGTCCGCTGGATAAATCCATTCATTAAAAGGTAGGGTTCATAGACATCCTCAATGGTTCCGGCATCCTCACCGATAGCGGCGGCAAGCGTGTCAAGCCCCACCGGTCCCCCCAGAAACTTCTCAATCATCACCAGCAGAATCCTTCTGTCAGACTGGTCAAGCCCTGCCTTGTCCACGTCCAAAAGATCCAGCGCATAATTCGCCACTTCCTCCGTAATGTCTCCCTCGTATTTCACCTGTGCAAAATCCCGCACACGCTTCAGAAGCCTGTTGGCAAGCCTGGGAGTCCCCCGTGAACGCCTTGCAAGCGCATCCGCGCCCTTCTCGTCAATTCTTACCTCCAGCACCCTGGCCGACCGAAGAAGAATGGTTTTCAATTCCTCCACCGTATAGAACTCCATCCGGTTCATCACGCCGAAACGGTCCCTTAATGGCGCTGTCAGCATTCCGGCCCTGGTGGTGGCGCCAACCAGCGTGAATTTCGGAAGATCCAGCCGGATCGACCTTGCGTTCGCCCCTTTTCCGATCATAATATCAATGGCATAATCCTCCATAGCCGGATAGAGAACCTCTTCTACCTGCCGGTTCAGCCGGTGAATCTCATCTACAAACAGCACGTCCCCTTCCTGAAGATTATTCAGAATCGCCGCCATCTCTCCCGGCTTTTCAATTGCGGGTCCGGATGTAATTTTAAGATTTACGTTCATCTCATTGGCAATAATCCCCGCCAGCGTCGTCTTTCCAAGTCCCGGCGGCCCATAGAACAGCACATGATCCAAAGGCTCTTTCCGGGCCTTTGCCGCCTCGATATAAATCTTCAGTGTCTCTTTCGCCTTCGCCTGTCCGATATAATCTGCCAGCATCTGCGGACGCAGATGATTCTCAATCTTAACATCCTCTTCCAGATTGTCCGTTGTTATAATTCGTCTGCTCATTACCCTGTCTCACCCTCGTTATGATTGCATGCTTCACAGAGACATATTTTTCAATGCCTGCTTTAATACGTCCTCCACTTCCATGGACTCAACCTCTTCCACCATCTTCACCGCCCGTAATGCCTCCGTGTTGCCATACCCAAGCGCCACCAGCGCCTGGATGGCCTCGCTCTGTACCCGGCCGTGCGTCCCTGGCTGTATCACACCTTCCGGCTCAGAAGCAATGTGATCCAGCGCATCCTCCAGCTTCATCTTATCTCTTAGTTCAAGAATCAGCTTTTCCGCCGTCTTCTTCCCAATTCCAGGAGCAGCACAGATGGCCTTGACATCCCCCGCCAGAACCGCAAACCTAAGATCATCGGGACTTAACGCCGACAAAACCCCAAGACCTCCCTTGGGGCCGATTCCATTCACCCCGATCAGAAGCCTGAACATCCCCAGATCGTCTCTGGATAGGAACCCATAAAGCTGCATGGCATCTTCCTTCACATTCAGATAAGTATGAATCTTCACTTCATTTCCCACTGAGGGAAGGCGATCCATCGTCTGACCAGACACATAGACCCCGTAGCCAACGCCTCCCACATCAATGATGATCTTATCTTCTTCAAACGCCGCAAGCGTACCTCTTAAATATGAAATCATGCTTTTCCTCCCTCTCCTTCATCTTCTCCCCGCAAACTTTAACCGCTCCTTACATCTCGAGATTCTTAAGCCTCTTTAGCATCTCATCTGCCCCGATTCCGATCAGAAGTCCCGTCACAAGTCCTGCTACCAGAAGCACGGAAACATAATACATAATGCTTAAGGTCTCCACCACCAGCATAGCCACGAGAAGCTGCCCTATATTATGGGACACTCCCCCCGCAATACTTACCCCCATCACACTGAAACTATCCGTCCGCTTTAACACGGTCATCACCGAAAGACTGAGAAGGGCGCCTGCCAGACTGTATATAATACTGAAATAATTCCCGAACAGAAAGCCCGACAGAAGAACCCGCACCACAGACAGAAAAAACGCATCCCGGATCTTCATCTTATATAATGCGACCACAATCACCAGATTCGCAAGCCCAAGCTTCATCCCCGGGACACCAAAATGAATCGGTA
>CAJTVY010000029.1 GCA_910579925.1 uncultured Dorea sp. | reverse complement strand
AAGTATATCAACTGACTGGGGAAGATTCACTACGGTATGTTTTGTGTCGCTTACGAAAAATCTATCAAATAGGAATAAAAATGGAGAAGTATTCAATATAATGAAACATTTTATATGATTGGAGGAATTAAGTATGAAGGAAGGATTCCTTGGGAATGAAGTGTTTTTTATTGGCATGTCTCTTGAGATTGCTCTGTATCAGCAAAAAGCTATTGCAGCGTATGAAAGAGGACAACTTCTATTGATTAATGAGGAATTATATTATCTACAAACGGGAAAGAACGATTAGTAAAATTAATTGATGATATTTGCCAATAAAGTTTTTATTAGATAAGCTATGGTGTACTGGGTTAGATTGAGTTTTACTGAGTTGCGTTGTGTTAGGTCAAGTTGGGTTATGCTATGTTAGGGATTTTATGTTGAGTTATGTTGAGTTCCGCTATGTTACGTTATGCTGGGCTATGTTAGGCATTTTGAGTTATGTTACGCTATGCTAAGTATTACGAGTTAAGTTGAACTAAGCTGAGTTAAGTTATGATTAGGTGAGATCGGATGTGTTATGGTAGGTTACGTGTCTCCTTTCACTGAAAAGAGTATATAAGTTGATTGGAGATAATTTTAGGAAGCATGGATTCAACTGCTGAAGGATATGTGTTTATGAAAAAGCAGGAATGAAATTTTGAGATTAGATTATGTTCGGTAGAGATTAAAAATGGATCTGATGGAAAATTAAGAAAAGGTAAGAAATATAAGTGTTTATAACGGTTTTCTTGTGTCGTGTGGCATGGGGGAGCCGTTATTTTTTTGCCTATGGTGGTGGAAAATGCGGTTTGTTCGGTAGAAGGGATTTATTTTGTGGTGTTGGAGTGGTGTGAGATTAGATTAGTGAGAGGATATTCTGAATGAGGGAGAAGGATGGAAAATTTTTATAATTATATGCTTAATCCCTAGTAAAATAGTAGGAATTAAGAGGTGAGTGATTGTTGAATGAAATTATTTCGGGAAGGTATTCGGAGTGAGAAACTATTTTGTTTCTTTTAATTTGGTGTGGGATAAGTCTGTATAGGACTAGGTTAAGAGGTGATGAATTGTTTTGATGTTGGTGGAATTAAAATCTGGTTGACTGGTAGGATATAATTTTAAATGAGAATAATTATCAATTAGTGAATTTGTTGTTCGGTAATTTGTGGAAGAGTGGAATGTGAATATAAATATTACAAATGTAAGAATAAAATTCATTGAGATATGCATGTAATTATGATAATATCATATTTAGAAATATTGGATGTTTTTTATCAATACAAAATTCGGAGAAAAGCAATGGAAGAATTTAATTTAGTAAATTTAGGAAATATAGGAGAACCTGCAGCAGATGTAACGAATAATTTTATAAATAAAGTCTCAAGTGCTTTGGGATGGATCTTTACACCTAAAAATATAAAACCAGCCATAATTGATGCGAATAAATCTATAATAGAAGAAATTGCACATAGAGAGGATATAAATCCAATAGAACGTTCGGCTATTATAAGTAATTACAAAAAATTTGTAAAAGAATATAAAAATCAGATGGATGTAATGAAAGTGGCACTTGAACATCTAAATCCTAATTACGAGCCTGAGAAGGTAAATGATGATTGGATTACTTTCTTTTTTGATAAGGTAAAGAATGTAAATGAAGATTATATGAAGGCGATTTGGGGTAGAATTTTAGCGGGAGAATTTAATGAGCCTAATACATACACAAAACAACTTTTACATACAATGTCAATTATGGACAGTAGAATAGCTAAACGCTTTCAAAAAATAAGAAGTAGTTGCTTTTTTTCTCCACCTATTTTACTTGCATTTATGTATAGGACTAATGGTGATGGCATAAAAAATATAAAAGCGTATGATAAAATGAAAATATTTATTTATGACTTAAGGGAATTAGATAGTTTGGGACTTATACAGTATAGATTTTCTGATTTTCATACGCTGGTAATTAAAAACAAGGTATTTTATTATGGTAATAAGGTAATAAAGTTTGATACAGATAAAAGAACCATTGCATTAGGAAACGTAGCATTAACAAGTGTAGGAAAGCAATTATGTCGGATTGTACCAATGGAATATGATGATAGAATTTTAGAAATTTGTCTGGATTCATGGAAAAAATTAGGGTATAATCCTGTAGTCGAAATGATTGAAAATGATGGAAACTTTTCTTAATTATTGGTTTATTAATATATAGAGAAGAATATAGGTTAGTCATGAAACAATAACAGAAATGGCTAACCTTTTTCTATTTTTCAATGGGAGTGTAAAATAAAGCGTGTAAGATAAAATCACATTTTATTTTTACTCCCTTATCTATTTAGTCCTCATATGTTGTTTCTGTCATCATTCTTTCACCTTTATCAAACGCATCTAATAATTCATTTTTTGACCCATCTCCGTTTTCGTATTTTATAATTGCTTTATTTAAAGTGAGATACGCATTTCTAGCACCCAGAGCTTTCTTTTTAGGGCTTAAATAATCTCGAAAAGCAGAGGCTAATAAGTTAATTATCGTATAAAAAGCAATTTTAATTTTAAAGTCTTCTCCTGAAACTATATTGTCTACTGTTATGTATAAAGTAATGACCATTGATAAATAAGCAAGTCCTACTAAAAAATATTCAACAGATATCCAAATATTTTGATTCCGCATCCAACTTTTTCTAATTTCTACATAATATAAATCACATTTTTTCTCTCGTTGATCAAGATTTTTGTCAGTTTTAATAAGTTTGTCTATTTTATTAAAGACATAATCATTACCTATGCTTGTCCATATAAAACAAGCAATACCAACAACTATATAAATAATAGTTATGCAATCATAAACGGCAAAGCTATTTACTATGTTTAATGGATTCATTCTATCTCCTTGTAAATTAGTTTTAGCTTATAAATACATTTAAATATTTATATTTCTTCTGTATATGAAAAAAGTCTATCTTCATCTACTAAAATTGAAATTTTGAATTTGTATTCTTTGGATAAAGAACTTTTAACAATAAAAAATATATCCATCTTATAATAATCCAAAAAATTATTAGAAAAGTCTATTTCTAACAAATCGACCCTTTTATCCAGTGTTATTTTTGATTCTTGCTCTAAACCACTTATATCACATAAAGTAAACTTATTATTATTAGTTATCATACTTAAAAGTAAATAAAATTCTTCTTGAGACGGTACATACTTTTGTTGCCAATTTTTCTTAGAATCTAAGACTTTTTCACCTCCATCTTTATAAGATATTTTAACTTTATCTATGCAATAACTACATAAATCATATCCTACATTTTTTATTACTATTATGGTTGGAGCACAATCAAAAATCATATCTTTTTCATTATCCATCAAATTAAAAATTAAATGACGTTCATTATTATACATCATATGATAAACTGTACCATTTTCCCCTTGCCACGTTTCTTTAAATTAATTTCATATAATCCGCTATCTTTTAATTCATTTATATTTTTCATTTTTTATATGGCATAGTAGAAACTTTGGAACCTTTAAAAAATTCTTCATCATTACTTTGTTTAGAATTATTTACAAGTTTAGTAATAATTAGATATGGTTTATATTTTTGTTCCATTTCATTTAATTGAATTCTATTATAGTTTATCGTGATTCTCCAACCAACAAATGAAATAAAAAATGTTGCAAAAATTTGCAATAATTGTAACATGATGTCTATTTCCTCAGAACCAATTTTCATAGTTATTTCCCTCTCTAATTTAGAATAAAAAGTATTGAAATAAATCAATTTCGTAAATTTTTATAATATAATTTCTAAATTAATATAACGAATATACTCAAATTTCCATATTTAAAACTATTATTTCTTAGTAAAAGTATTCTTTTTCCATATATTTTCTCCTTTATATTGACCATATTAAATAAGAAACTTTTAATTATATATCGGATTAATTTATTTTTTTATAATTGGTATTGAGTAATATTATTATAATTTATTCTCATATACGTGAAGTGAAATAGTTATCTTTTTGTATACAATCCAATAATTGTTAATTTCCAACAAAAACCAGAACAAACATTCGACTTTCTGTTGACAAGAACGTACATTCGATATATAATAACCATCAAGGAAACAAAAAGACCTCTCCTCAAACGGTGTTGGCGCACCATCGGACAGGTCTATTACATAACTAAGAGCAGAAACGCTCACTTGTATTATCACACAGTTTTGTCTGATTTTCAAGGGATATCATGCGTTTCTGCAAAAATTTCCATAAAAATAATTACCATATTGAAAGTGCCGTTTCATCAAACATGATGAAGCATTACTTAGTTTACGCTTTTTACAAAAGTGAGAGGAAAAATTTAATGATGAACATTGAAAATTTCACAAGGAGGACTTCAATGGAAGAAAAAAGTAGGAGTAGTAAGGGAAGTAATGGAGAGAAAATCAGATCATGTTCTTTTATAAGGAAGAAAGTAGTCCCTAATGTAGAAGAATATGATACATCCTAATTGCAAAAGGCTGAAAAGCCTATAATTTTTTAGATTTGGGTGAATTGATAAGTAATTGATAATCAACCAGAAACAACCAGAAAGATGATGGAAAGAGAGGTGATATATATGGAAATTGATAAGGTTCAGTTATTGATATTGACTATATTGATAGATTCAGGAGCAGATAGTCCTGGAACTGGTATGACATTAAAGGAAATAGCAGAGGAAGTGAATAAAACGGACTTATCATATTCTCAAATGACTATCAATAGGAAAGTTTGGGCATTACGTGATGCAGGATACATTACAAGTAAATTAAAGGTTAAATTTGATGATAAGGGTCTTATCACAGACGAAGGGAAAGCAGCCATGGGACTGCATGGAGTCAATTACAATACTTACATGTCCCAGGCTGACGAGTACCGCAAAGAGATGGAGAAAATTCAAGCTGAATTATCCAAAGATCCGCATAATCAGACCTTGGTTGACCGCAGGAAGGAATTACTGGAACTACAGCAGGAATCCATTCTTGCCGCCGAGGATGAAAAAGAAGCGATCAAAGACCTTGTTGAAGATGGAATCAATAAGCAGTTAGACTCCCTGCAGGAACTGATTAATAAGTACAATGACATGATGGACACCCAGAAGGATCTGTACGATTACCAGAAAGAGATTTCACAAAAGCAGAAAAAAATCAACGAGGCCGAGAAGCAGCTGATGTCCTTCCAGGGTGATGATTCCGAAGAAGGTGCCGCCACCCGGCAGGAACTAAAAAACGAACTGAACGAACTGAAAGCTGATTTAGAGGAAACGCAGTATCAGAAAGCCATTGCAGAACAGAAAAAACTTCTGGACGAGTTATACACGGAATATGAAACTGTTCTGAATTTGAGGCTTGATAATATAGACCTTCTGATTATGGACATAATCGGGAATGTTAATTCAGAATCCTCCGCAATCCGTGATACGATTGTTTCTGAAGCGGAAAGTGTCGGATACAAGATTACTGACAGTATGACTACCATATGGACGGACAGCACGAATAAGCTGACAGGTGTTATAACAACCTATGGCGATAAATTCACGTCCTCTCTTACTGGTGTCCAGACGGCAATCAATGACCTGAAGAACCTGATCCAGCAGGCCGTGAACGCTTCAGATGAAACAGCGAATAAAAATATAGAAAATGCAGATAAACAGCAGGCAGAACAGATTTCCAGACCTACGCTTCCAACGCCTCCGGCTCCCGCCACCAAACCATCTTCCAACGGTGGTGATGGCGTTCCAAGGGTTGGAGATGCCGTCACATTTGCAAATGGAAAATATTTCTATAGTTCTGACGGCTTGAATCCGAACGGGAGCCAGATGTTAGGTCAGACTGTGTATATCACAAAGATCAATAAAGCTTCCTGGGCAACGAAGCCATACCATATTTCAAAAGGTTCCCGTTTAGGATCCAGCGACCTTGGATGGGTAAGCCTCGACCAGTTAAAAGGATACAAGAACGGTACGGAAAGCGTGGATAAAGACCAGTGGGCATGGACAAATGAGAATCACCAGCCAGAGACGGTAATCAGAAAGTCAGACGGAGCAATCCTTACAAGGGTACATCGAGGCGACCAGATTTACAATAGTGCCGCAACGAAAAATCTTTGGGGATTGTTAAACAATCCAGGGGATTATATCAAAAGGTTCCATCCTAATGCTCCATCGGCTGAGGCCCTGCAACCTGTAATGCCCGAGAAACCTGCTACTACTATCAATAATGAGATACATTTTAATGTTAATGTTGACCACGTACAGGATTATAATGATTTCGCCAGACAGTTACAAAAAGACCCTAAATTTGAAAAACTGATACATACAATAGCGTTCTCAGAAATAACAGGGCGTAGTAGCTTTGAAAAATATAAGATAAAAATCTAAGAGTATAATTTATATTTTCCTTGTGGATAAATTGCATAAAGGGTTTGGAGAGTGTCATCTTCTGCCCTTTCATACAGCAACACAACAATTCATCAAAAAAAGTAAAAATTAAATAACAATACAGAATCATAGACAATATTTGGAGGTAACATATATATGACACAGGAAAAGACAATCAAGGTATTAAGAAATAGAAATGCAAAATTACAGGAAGAAGGTGACGCATTGAAGGCAAAGAATACAAAATCCACAGATGAATCTAAAAATAAGCGTGTAGATGATCTGATTTCTGAATTAGAGGGAATCAAGAAGCAATGGCAGGAGGCATTAGACGATTTGAAAGCTGAAAAAGCGAAATATACAGAACTGATAAAGGATATGAGAAGTATTAAGAAAACATTTGATACGGTTTAGAGTTTGGGAATCTGAGATTGGGAATCCAAGGGACTTGTGACAGAAATGATATAGCAATAGAACCATACAAAAAATAGTAACGTAACCATATAATTTTAGTAGTATGTCGGTTATGCATGGTATGCATAACCGGCATTTTGAATTTGCGTAGGCAGTGGACGGTTATAGTCTGCTGCCGCTTTTGAATAAAATTTTATGGAGGTACATGGACATTAGCAAGGAAGAATATACCATGACAAGTTGTCCAATATGGGCAAAACTTAATTTGACTATAAAAGAAGCAGCAGAATATTCAAATATCGGAGAGAACCGACTAAGAGAACTGGTGGACAGTCCGAACTGTACGTTTGTTTTATCGGTGGGAAATAAGAAAAAATTGATTAAGCGAAGACCATTTGAACAGTATATTGAAAGCAAAGATTGGATTTGAAATATAAAGATAGAAAAATATAGTTCTAAGAATATAGATGTAGTAGATTGAAGGAGAGCCTTAAATGTGATAAGATTTTTATCATATTAAGGCTCTTTCTGTGAAAGGAGTTAAAAAATGTCAGATATAAAAAGAAAGGATAACAGAGGAAGAACATTAAAAGAAGGTGAGAGCCAGAGAGTCGACGGAAGATACCAATATCAGTACATAGGGCTGGACAAAAAGAGACATTCCGTATATAGTTGGAGCCTGTTGCCCTCGGATAAAGTGCCAGCAGGGAAAAAGTCAGATAAATCATTGCGGGAGAAAGAAAAAGAGATACAAAAAAGTTTATTAGAAGGTGAGAATATTTTTCATGGGAATATAACATTGAATGAAATGTTTGATATTTATGTGAAAAAGAAAAAGCATAAAGGAAAGCCTTTATCTCCAAATACGGTAATGAATTATGTAAGTATGTACAATAAATATATTAGGGAATCTTCCATAGGAAAAATGAAGGTCCAGGAAATCAAGAAAATTCATATCGTGGAGTTATATGTTTCTTTACAGGATAAAGGGTTATCGTATGGGACAATTATATTCTACCAGAAAATGTTATCAGCAGTATTTAACATGGCAATAGATGAAGAGTTTATTGATAAAAATCCCACAGTAAGGGCATTAGACCAAATCGAAGGATGTAATACAGAAAAACAAGCATTAACAGTCAATGAACAGGAAGCATTATTAAAGTATGCTCAGAAGTATCATCCTACTATGTATCGCAAATTAGTATTTTTAGTTGATTCCATGTGCAGGGTAAGCGAATTTGCGGGAATAACATGGAATGATATTAATATGAAAGAAAGGATTATATCAATCAACCATCAGCTTCAATATAAAAAGTATGTGGGTGAGGACTGCACCAGATTTCGTATTATTCCGACAAAAGGAAGAAACGTGAGATATATTCCAATGACAGACCGTCTCTACAAAGTGTTAAAAGAGATGAGAAAGAGTTATTTTATCACTCGGAAGGAAGATATAGAGGTAGATAACGTAACAGATTTTATATTCTTTTCTGAATATGGCAGTTTGATTTGTGCAGGTACATTTCGTGAAGAACTATTACGATTAAAAGCTTCTTACAACAGTAAATATCCTAAAAATAAGATTGGATATCTGACTCCGCACATTCTCCGGCATACTGGATGTACCAGAAATGCAGAGAATGGCATGGATATGAAGGTACTGCAATATCTCATGGGACATAAATCTTCTAAGGTCACAAACGAGGTTTACAACCATATAACTGAAGAAAGGGTTATGGAGGAAATGCTGAAAACCGCCAAAAATCAACAAAAACAGGCATAAATTTTTACAACACATTTTACATCACATCTGTTGTAATTTACAACACATTTTACCTCACTTTGTTGTAAAATTATAAAAAGATATAAGAAGATACGTGAAATGAAAACCCCAAAAACTGCGGTTTTATCACGTTTTAACGACTTATAAGAAGATACGTGAACCCCGGTTATCTTACAAAACTGTAAGATAACTGCAAGGAAAGCCGATACTATATATTGTACACTTCTGATAAGATAAGACTGACAGAAAGAGGGAATCTGACCGCCTGTGGCTCAGATCCCATGGAAAACATTCATGACAGAAGGGAGAGACAATATATGAGTGATTATATCCAGGTATGTGATGTTGAAAAATATTACGGCAACGCCTCGAATGTGACAAAGGCCATCGACCGGGTTAGTTTTACTGTGTCAAAAGGAGAGTTCATGGGAATCATGGGGGCGTCTGGCTCCGGTAAGACGACCCTCCTGAATATGCTGTCCACCATCGACCAGGTAACGGCAGGCCATATCTGGTACGGGGACACAGACATTGCGGAAATGAAAGAAAATGACCTTGCCAGATTCCGGAAGGCGAATCTGGGATTCGTATTCCAGGACTATAATCTTCTGGATACGCTGACCATCGAGGAAAATATTATCCTTGCCATGGCTCTTCGCAAAGAGAAAAAGAAGGAAATCCAGAGAAAGTGCGACGAGATTCTGAAACTACTGGGCATCGAAGACGTACGGAACCAGTTTCCCTACCAGGTGTCAGGCGGGCAGAAGCAGCGATGTGCCTGCGCAAGGGCTCTGGTGAACCGTCCTCGTCTGATTCTGGCAGACGAGCCTACCGGCGCATTAGATTCCCGGTCTGCCCAGACGCTGCTTGAGACATTTACAGATATGAACCAGAAGCTTAAGGCAACGATTCTGATGGTGACACATGATGCGTTTTCCGCCAGCTACTGCAGCCGGATTCTGTTCTTGAAGGACGGGCGTATTTTTCATGAACTGCTGCGGGGCTCAAAGAACAGACGGGAATTTTTAAATGAAATTCTGGATGTGCTTGCCCTGACGGGAGGTGAAGTAAGCGATGCTCGGTAAACTTGCTTTTCGGAATGTGAGGCGTTCCGCCAGAGACTATCTGGTTTATTTTATCACTATGACCTTTGTAACCGCTCTGATGTTTGCTTTCAACAGTCTGATCTTTACCAGAGATCTTGAAGAAATGTTCGGTCTTGCAGGAATTATGATAGCGCTGGTAGGACTTGCAACATTCTTTATTGTGCTGATCGTTGCGTGGCTGATCAACTATATGGTTCGGTTCATGCTGGAGAAACGAAGCCAGGAGTTTGGGATCTATCTTCTGATCGGCATGGAGAAGAAGGAAGTGGCCCGTCTGTACATTCGGGAAAACGCCCTGCTTGGAACAGGAGCGTTTTTCAGCGGAATGGCGCTGGGATTCCTTCTGCAGCAGGTAATCATGGCGATTCTGTACAGCATGATTCAGATAAAATATGATATCCATATGGAATTTAATGGATCGTGCATTCTGATGACGGCAGGATGCTATGGAGGATGCTATCTTCTGGCGCTTTTGCGAAGCAACAGAAGATTTCGGAAGATGAACATACGGGATCTGATGGAGGCGCAGAAAAAGAATGAAGAGATCAAAGAATCCCATGAACAGTTGAAAAAATGGTTTTTTCCTGTATCGCTTCTGTTTCTCGCAGTCTTTGCGGTATTTATTTTCTTCGGCGGGATCCGGGATGCAGGACACATACTGTTCTTTCTTGTAGGTATTGTGCTTGTGATTTATCTGTTCTATACCGGACTGTCCTCCTGGCTGGTATGCTATGTAAGAAAGAAGGGAAACGGGATCTTTAGAGGAGAGAACCTGTTCCTGTTCAGACAGTTTTCTTCCAAGCTTAAGACTATGAGTTTTACCATGGGGACATTGACGGCGCTATTTGCCATTGCATTTATGGGATGTACGGTTGCACTGATGTTCAGCGACTATCAGAATAAGCTTCTTGAGACAAAATTCCCCTTCGACGTGCAGATTAACAGCGACGATGTGGAGGATGACTTCGCAGATGAGATTGAGGTGATCGAAGAAGAGGCCCAGGTACTGAATGCAGTACGGTATTATATCTATGCAGATATTCCGGCAAAGAATCAGGAAGAATCAGAACGGGCGAATCAAGTGAATGTATGGCTGAGTACCCATTTAAAAACCTTTGGGAATATGTATCTGAAGAAAGACGGCAGCCCCGACCTTAAGAAACTAGAAAAAGATTTGGCAGACGGCGGTTTTTACTGCAGGTATGATACTTATATGAAAGTGTCGGACTATAATGACCTTCGCAGGATGCTCGGGCTTTCCGAGGTACAGCTTAAAAAGCACGAGTATATTATTCATATTAAAGAGAGAATCCGCAAGGAAGTGGAAAGTATGACGGATGATATAGCGATAGAAGGTGAAGAGGGTGAACTTAAGTTCGCAGGGTATTATACAGAGTCGTTTTCCCAGGACGGACATAATGGCGGGGATTACGTGATCGTTGTACCGGATTCTGCGATTTCTTCCCTTACGCCTTACTATGCAGAACTGGCCGTTGATATTAAGGGTGAAGCGCCGGCGGGTCTGGGAAAGAAACTGGATGAACTGGCAGAACCGGATGACGAGGAATATGAGGAAGAGACAGATGAAGATTTTGGAGGGCATAAGCAGATGGCTGGAAATATCTGCTGCGGCTCAGATACGATTGTCGTGATGGCGTTGACAAATATGGTGCGGGATAATCTGATCCCGGAGACAAAATATCTGTTGTCTGCACTGATCTTTCCCTGTTTTTATATAGGGCTGGTTTTCCTGTGCGTTGCATTGACAGTATTGTCCGTCCATCAGTTAAGCGATTCTGCTAAATATCGGTTTCGCTACTCCGTCTTAAAGAATCTGGGGATGACCAGGCGGGAGATCGGCAGGGTTATCTTCCGGCAGCTTGCCGGATATTACCTTTGTCCCGTGTTCCTTGCGTGTGTGATTGGCGGAAGTGTGTCTGTGTTCATGAGCGGAAAATTTATCTTTTATACAGGCATCCATTCGGCGGTTATTTACTATTTCGGATTGACATTTCTTCTGTTCTTCGGGATTTACGGATTGTATTTTATCACAACATATGTGAGTTTCCGGCGAAATGTCGAGGCATATTTTTAATGAAAATATGGGAGAACATGTAAATCCGGACAGGAGAGAATCTGTCCCTTGCCGCAGGAAACCTGGAACGGGCAGATTCCGTAACAGAGAAGCCTAAGACTTCTCTGTTACGTTTTTTTTTACCAATTATGCATAGGGAATTGAAAAAGAAAGGCAGGAGATGTTATAATCAATAGGAAATTGTAATGAAAGACGAAAGAGGGAGCAGAATGGGAAGACGAAAGAAAAGAAAAAAGAAGAGTTTGGAGATTGGTCTGTACATAGCCGGAGGAAGTTTGATCGCTATTGCACTGGCCTATATCGGGATTTCAATTTTCTTTACCCGTCATTTTTTAATGAATACGGAGATTAATGGTTATAGCTTTTCCGGGCAGAGCGTTTCAGAGGCAGAGCAGTTTTTCAAAGAGAAGGTAGAAGAATACACACTGACTCTGAAAGACATTAATGGAGGGGAAGAGACCATTAGAAGCGACGAGATCCTTCTGTCTTATAAAGAGAATGGAGAGATTGAAAGTATTCTTAAGAAACAGGATGGATTTATGTGGCCGAAAGCTTTTTTTGAGAAAAATAAGGCAGAAGTCACGTTTGATGTGTCTTTTGATGATGGGAAACTCCAGGAAAAGATCAATTCTCTTGGCATTATGCAGGTAGGGCAGACGCCGGCCCAGTCTGCGAGTCCGACATTTGACGGCAGCCAGTTTGTCATAACTCCGGAAGCGTATGGGATAGCTGTGACGCCAGAGTCCATGAAGGAGAAGGTTGTTGCCTCGATCATGCAGCTTGCTCCCGAGATGGACTTAAAAGAGCAGGGATGTTACGAGACGCCAAGATTTACCTCGGAGTCGGAAGAGGTAAAACAGGCCTGTGATAAGATGAACGGCTATTGTAAAGCCAGTATTACATACAATATGGACGTTCCTGTGGTGATTGACCAGTCGGTTATCTCTACGTGGCTGTCTGTAGACGGCGACATGAATGTAGTTGTGGATGAGAATGCCGTCAGAGGGTGGCTTGAGCAGTTCGGCAGTCAGTATGACACGGTAGGGACCACCAGGACGTTCACGACGCCGACAGGAAGGAGTGCAACTGTGACCGGGGGAACTTATGGCTGGTCTATCGACGAAGATACGGAGTTTCAGACGATTATGAATGCGCTGAACAACCAGGAAGTCATTGCGAAAGAACCCCAGTATTATAATAGTGGGACGGCAGTTTCACATTCCATGCCGGACTGGGGAAGCACCTATGCAGAGGTAGACTTAAGCGCCCAGCATATGTGGTATGTGGTCAACGGCGCGGTAGCGCTTGAGTCAGATGTGGTGACCGGATTACCTATTCCTTCAAGAGTTACGCCAGAGGGCGTGTACAGTATTCTTGAGAAGAAGCTTGATAAGGTTCTGGTTGGAGAGAAGGATCCGGCAACCGGAAAGCCGGAATATGAGACGCCGGTCAGTTACTGGATGCGGATTACCTGGCAGGGAGTCGGTTTTCACGATGCCACCTGGCAGAGAAATTTTGGCGGCGCCCTGAATCAGATTTCTGGTATCGGTTCACACGGGTGTGTGAATATGCCGCTTGATAAGGCGAAAGCGTTATATGATATGATTGAAGTGGGGGTTCCGGTCATTATCCATTATTAATCCTTCACAGATGCCGAACCGGTAAACCTAAAAGTACGCAGTAAACTTTACGGACGTACCTGCAAAAATCTGCAGGTACGTCCGTAAAGTTATGTCTGAGGTGCTAAAAATCTCTGGTAATATTCTTAAGCCACTGATAACTCTTATAATGCCTGTAAACAAAGGGCAGTTTCACGAATTCATCCAGATAGATCAGAAAATATACCCACATTGGAGGCAGCTTCAGCACAAATGCACTGATAAATCCTAGTGGTACTGCAAAGAACCACATGTCGATAAAGTCGCAGATAAATCCCCAGTGCGAATCTCCGCCGGAACGGAAAATTCCGCAGATCACGGTGGTGTTCATAGCCTGTCCGATGACAGAATACATGTTAATATACAGCATAATTCTCAGATATCCCTGGGCTGTTGCCGACAGGTCGGCCATGTTCATGAAGAGTGGACGCAATAGAAAGATCAGTATTCCTCCCGCAATCCCGCTTAAAAATGTGACTTTGCAGAAGCGAGAGGCGTCTTCTTTTACGCTTTCCATCCGTCCGGCGCCGATGGCTTTGCCAAGAAGGATGGTTCCGGCATTCGCAATCCCGAAACAGACAACGGTTCCGAGATTCTTTGCAACAACGGCAACGGCGTTGGCCGCCACAATATCATTTCCCAGATGCCCCATGATGACAGAGTACATAGAGAAAGCAACTCCCCAGGAAACTTCGTTCCCGAAGGCCGGAAGAGAGTAGTGTAGAAAATCCTGAAACAAAAGTTTATTGTGCCGAAGCAGCAGCGACGGACGGAAACGAAGGGTCTGAAACCGGCATGCATCCAAAAGGCAGATGATAAGTTCTATAAAGCGGGCAATGGTGGTTGCAAGAGCCACTCCCAGAATTCCCATTCTGGGAAACCCGAACCATCCGAAGATAAATACTGCGTTGAGTATGATATTCAGTCCCAGTGCAGACCCGTTGGTCAGGGTGGCAAACACTACCCGTTCAATGGAACGCATGGTGCACAGATATACCTGTGAGACGCTCATAAAAAGGTAGGAGATTCCTACAATGCGCAGATAAGGAATACCTGTGCGGATCAATGTTTCCTCGGATGTAAAGATCAGCATCAAAAGCTTTGGGAAGAAGCAGGCAAGTACGAAGAAGAGAAAGGATACAAGGATAGAAATCTTCATGCCGATTCCCATAATCTTTTCAATGGTCCGGGTATCCTTTTTTCCCCAGTATTGAGCCGCCAGCATTCCTATACCAGAAGAAATGCCAGAGTAGACCAGATTGAGGATGAACATGATCTGGCTTGCCAGGGACCCGGCAGACAGGGCGCTCTGGCTGACCAGGCCAAGCATAATGACGTCTGCGGAGCCTACGGCGGTCGTAATAAGATTCTGGAACACGATAGGGAGCGCCAGACGGAACATGTCGCGGTAAAAGGCGGATGGTTTTATCAGTGTTGTGTTCATGAATGCCTCCTGTATCTTTCTAAAAAATGGTGATCGCTGCACTGTTGGAAGAAATGAATAAATCAAAGTAAATATGATAAACAGTATAAAGGATTTCGGGAAATCTGTCCCACGGAATATTAGGAAAAAACTACGCTATTTTGACATTTTGGGGAGTTCTGAATCTGTTCGAATCGGTGCAGGAAGAATATGCAGTATATTTTTATTCATAATTGTCAAAATTGAATATAGAATATGGAAGATTTTAATTCTATGGAATGGAGTGCGAAGATTATGAGAAATGTCATTCAGAAAGTACCGATTCCTTTATGCGGAGTAATGCTGGGGGTTGCGGCATTAGGAAACCTGCTTAAGAGTTATTCCGAAAGCATTCGCTATGTCTGCGGCGGCATTGCAGGAATCCTGCTTGTGTTGGTTCTGCTGAAACTGATTCTATTCCCGGGTGAAATAAAGGAAGACTTGAAGAATCCGGTCATGGCCAGTGTTTCGGGGACGTTTTCTATGTCGCTTATGTTGTTGAGCGTCTATGCGAAGCCATGGATCGGGACGGCGGCTTATGATATCTGGCTGTCTGCCATCGGACTTCATATCATACTGATTCTTTTCTTCACGGCAAAATTTATCATAAAACTACGCCTGTCAGAGGTGTTTGCAAGCTATTATATCGTATATGTAGGAATTGCGGCTGCAGCTGTCACTGCTCCGGCATATGGAAAGCCGGTCATTGGAAAGTCTGCATTCTGGTTTGGTCTGGGTTCTCTTTTGGTTCTGTCTGTATTGATTACTTTCCGCTATATCAGGTATAAGGAAATTCCCAAGCAGTTTAAACCACTGATCTGTATTTATGCGGCGCCAGTGAATCTCTGCATTGCGGGCTACCTGCAGTCCATGACGACTAAGAATAATGGATTTTTACTAGGGATGCTTGCCGTGGCTTCACTTTTGTATATATTTGCGCTTGTGAAAGCCATCGCGTATCTGCAGTTGCCGTTTTATCCAAGCTATGCTTCTTTTACATTTCCGTTTGTGATCAGTGCGACTGCCGCAAAGGAGACAATGATATATTTTATGGACCGTGGATGTCCGATACCGGCGCTTCCATATGTGGCGCTGGCTGAGACGGTGATTGCGGCAGTGTTAGTGACCTATACGCTGGTCCGGTTTCTGCTGTTTCTGTTTATGAGACAGAACTAAGTTTTTTGCAGGAATCCGCCCTGTTTTCTGCAGCCGGATGGATGGTTGCACTGTCCGATAAGGTATGCTATACTGTTTACCAGCGCAAAAAAGCGGCAATACTATATCTTAGGAGTGTTTCTATATTATGTCACAGATTGCAGATGAAATAAAGAACCAGATAAAAAGGAGACGCACGTTCGCCATTATTTCCCATCCGGACGCCGGAAAGACGACTCTGACGGAGAAATTTCTGCTATATGGAGGAGCCATAAATTCAGCGGGCAGCGTCAAGGGCAAGGCAACTGCGCGTCATGCGGTGTCAGACTGGATGGAGATCGAAAAGGAGAGAGGTATCTCTGTTACCTCGTCGGTACTGCAGTTTGGCTATGGCGGCTACTGCATCAACATCCTCGATACCCCGGGACATCAGGACTTTTCAGAGGACACCTACCGTACGCTGATGGCGGCGGATTCTGCCGTGATGGTGATCGACGCATCCAAGGGCGTGGAGGCGCAGACACGAAAACTGTTTAAGGTATGCACCATGCGGCATATCCCTATTTTTACATTTATCAATAAGATGGACAGAGAGGCCATGGACACTTTTGAACTTCTGGACGACATTGAAAACGAATTGGGGATCGCCACCTGTCCGGTGAACTGGCCCATAGGATCCGGAAAGGAATTCAAAGGAGTCTATGACCGTAGTACCAGGAAAGTAGAACTGTTTTCAGATACCCACAAAGGCACGACCCAGGGAGAAGTCCGAAAGATTGCGATTGACGATTCTGAAATCAATGAATGGGTGACAGATGCACCGCTTGCACAGTTAAAGGAAGAGATTGAATTACAGGACGGCGCCGGCGCCGGGTTTGATCAGGAACTGGTAAGCAAAGGCGAACTTTCCCCGGTATTTTTTGGCTCGGCCCTTACTAATTTCGGGGTGGAGACATTTCTTTCGCATTTCCTTGATATGACCACGTCGCCCCTTCCGAGAACGTCTGACCAGGGCCTGGTAGATCCTATGGAGGAGGCGGATTTTTCTGCCTTTGTGTTCAAGATTCAGGCGAATATGAATAAGGCGCACAGGGACCGGATTGCGTTTATGCGAATCTGTTCCGGGGAATTTGAGGCAGGGATGGATGTATACCATATTCAGGGCGGTAAAAAGGTACGGCTCTCCCAGCCGCAGCAGATGATGGCAAGTGAGCGTAAGATGATTGACAAAGCCTGGGGCGGGGATATTATTGGCGTATTCGACCCGGGAATTTTCTCGATCGGCGATACGCTGACTACTTCAGCGAAACGTTTTGCTTATGAGGGAATCCCTACGTTTGCCCCGGAACATTTTGCGAGAGTCCGTCAGGTAGATACGATGAAACGCAAACAGTTCATCAAAGGAATCAACCAGATTGCACAGGAAGGAGCAATCCAGATTTTTCAGGAGTTTAACACAGGAATGGAAGAAATCATTGTAGGCGTGGTAGGCGTGCTTCAGTTTGACGTACTGAAATATCGCCTGGAGAATGAATACAATGTAGAAATCCGTCTGGATAACCTGCCTTACGAGTATATCCGATGGATAGAGAATACAGACGTCGACTTAGACCGGCTGACAGGAACGTCTGATATGAAAAAAGTCAAGGATTTAAAGGGAAGACCGCTGTTACTCTTCGTCAATGACTGGAGCATCCGTATGACCGTCGAACGCAATGAAGGGCTTATTCTGTCTGAATTCGGAAGATAGAACGTAAAAATTTCAAAGGCCTACTTTGCAAAGACCTGATAATTTGTTATAATGATTAGAAGTGTATATTAGAACAGGAGGTTTCTTAAATTATGAGCAAGGAAGAGCGTAACACATATACAATACAGACTGACGAGAATCTGGGAGAAGTGAAGATTGCGGACGAAGTTGTGGCGATTATCGCCGGACTTGCAGCTATGGAAGTAGAAGGTGTTTCATCTATGACCGGGAATGCAACGAGGGAACTGGTCAGCAAGTTCGGGATGAAATCTCTGTCAAAGGGCGTGAAGGTGGATGTGCTTGACGGGATTGTGACGGTTTCCCTGGTGCTGAATCTGAATTATGGATACAGCATTAAAGACACTACCCAGAGAGTCCAGGAGAAGGTGAAGGCAGCCATTGAGAACATGACTGGTCTTGAGGTCGCCGACGTCAATATCCGTGTTGCGGGAGTGGACATGCCGGAGGAAGCATAAGTGAAGAGGTCAGAGTTAAGAGAACATATCTTTAAGATGGTGTTTGGAATCGAGTTCCGGCATCCGGAAGAGATGCCGGAACAGCTTGGGCTTTATTTTGAACAGCTTGAGAATCCCAGAGAACAGGATGTCGACTACATCCGCAGGAAGGCTCAGAAGGTTGCCGGGAAGGTAGAAGAGATTGATGCCTTGCTGAACGCCCATACCACAGGATGGAAGACCAGCCGTATGAATAAGGTGGATCTGTCGATTCTCCGTCTTGCGGTGTATGAGATGAAGTGGGATGAGGAGGTGCCCGTAGGCGTTGCCATTGATGAGGCAGTGGAACTTGCGAAGAAGTACAGCAGTGACGAGGGACCGGCGTTTGTCAACGCCGTGCTTGCAAAGCTGGCAGTCTGATTCTTGAAGCGACAGCGGAGCGAGAACCTGCCGGCGGCGAGGGATCGGGCATGCAGGGCTCCTTTTTGGGAGGAGATTTATGGCACAGAGTATATATACAGTAAAACAGGTCAATGCTTATATCAAGAATATGTTTACCCAGGATTATATGCTGAACCGCATCTATGTGAAGGGTGAAGTGTCTAACTGCAAGTACCATACGTCAGGACATATATATTTTTCACTGAAAGATGAGTCCGGAACCATTGCCTGTGTCATGTTTGCCGGGCAGCGGGGCGGGCTCTCTTTTCGTATGTGCGACGGCCGGCAGGTAGTCGTCTTTGGAGGAGTGAACGTATACGAGAGAAGCGGCGCTTATCAGCTCTATGCAAGAGAGATCCGGCCAGACGGAGACGGCGTTCTCTATGAACGTTTCCAGATGCTGAAGAAGGAACTGGAAGAGATGGGGATGTTTGCACCGGAATATAAGAAACCCATTCCGGCGTATGTAAGAAGGGTCGGGATCGTGACGGCGTCTACGGGGGCCGCTGTGCGCGACATCATGAATATTGCCGCCCGCAGGAATCCTTACGTTCAGCTTATCCTGTATCCGGCACAGGTACAGGGAGAAGGTGCGAAAGAGAGCATTGTCCGGGGGATCCGGATGCTTGAGAAGGCGGATGTGGACGTGATGATTGTCGGCAGAGGAGGCGGATCTATAGAGGATCTGTGGGCGTTTAACGAAGAGGAGGTTGCAAGAGCCATTTTCGACTGCCCCATTCCTGTGATTTCGGCCGTAGGACATGAGACGGATACCACGATTGCGGACTATGTGGCGGATCTGCGGGCGCCTACGCCTTCTGCCGCAGCGGAACTTGCGGTCTATGATTACCGTCAGACTCAGATGGTTCTGCAGGAATACGGGCTTAGGCTCAATCGGCTGTTGTCCCAGAAGACGGCGATGAGCCGGATGAGGATGAAGGAATATCAGACCAGACTTAAGTATCTGCATCCCCGTTATAAATTACAGGAGCAGCAGCAACGTTTAGCGGATCTGGAAGACAGGCTTCGTCAGCAGATGAAGAACCGGCTTCGTGACAGCCGCCACCGCCTCGCCATCTGTATGGAGGCGATGAAGGGGCTCTCTCCCATACAGAAGCTTAACCAGGGATATTCTTATGTAGAGAAAGCAGATAAGACCGTGATCAGGCGTGTGGGACAGATCGAGCCTGGCGAACGTCTGTCCATCTATGTGACGGACGGAGTCATTCATGCATCGGTGGAAGAAAGCAGCGGCTATACAGAGGAGCAGGCGGACTTTTGCCATTAAGGTTTCAGGCTGGGAAACAGGAAGAGAGGTAGGAACGTATGCCAGAACAGATAAATAAAGGGGAAGAACAAAGCCTGGAGGAGTTATTTATACAACTGGAATCCGTGATTCAGAAGATGGAGGGAGAGGATGTATCTCTGGAGGATTCTTTCCGGCTTTATCACACGGGAATGGATGCATTGAAGAAGTGTAGTGAACGGATTGACGAAGTTGAAAAAAAGATGCTGATATTAGATGAAGAGGGTGGGACACATGAATTCTGACAATGATTTTCAGATTCAGATGAAACAGAAAGTACAGAAAATAGAAGGGATCCTTACAGAGTACCTTCCAAAGCAGAAAGGCTATCAGAGTATCATCATGGAGGCGATGGGATACAGCCTTCTGGCGGGCGGCAAACGTCTCAGACCCATGCTTATGCAGGAGACGTTTCGTCTGTATAACGGGACGTCCAAGGCGCTGCGTCCTTTCATGGCGGCCATTGAGATGATACATACCTATTCTCTGGTCCATGACGACCTGCCGGCCATGGATAACGATGAATACCGGCGGGGGCGGAAGACCACCCATGTTGTCTACGGGGAGGATATGGGGATTCTTGCAGGGGACGCTCTGTTAAATTATGCGTTTGAGACGGCTTTTAAGGCGTTTGTAACCGATCCCGAGGACAGTCTTGCCATTGGAAGGGCATTGACGGTTCTTGGTGAAAAAGCTGGAATCTATGGGATGATCGGCGGTCAGGTCATTGATGTGAAAGAGACGGGGCATGGGATTTCCCGAGAGGTGCTTGATACCATCTACCGGCTTAAGACGGCTGCGCTGATTGAGGCGTCCATGATGATCGGGGCGATTCTTGGCGGCGCCTCTGAGGAAGAGGTTCGTAAGGTCGAGAAGATTGCCGGGTATGTAGGGGTGGCATTCCAGATAAAAGATGATATTCTGGATGTGACCAGCAGCAGTGAGACACTGGGGAAGCCCACTCACAGTGATGAGAAGAATGAGAAGACAACCTATGTTACCCTGATGGGGATTCAAGAGGCAGAAAAGGAAGTGAAGCGGCTGTCAGAAGAGGCAATCCGCCTGCTTCATGAACTGTCAGGAGAGAATGCGTTTCTGGAGCATCTCTTACTCCAACTGATCCACAGGGACAGATAGAGAGGGGATGGGCGATGTTAGAGAGGATACAGAAGGAGAACGATATCAAAACCCTGGAAACGGAGGAACTGGAACTGCTGGCAGAAGAGATCCGGAAGTTTCTGATTGAGAAGATCAGTAAAAGCGGGGGACATCTTGCCTCGAATCTGGGCGTTGTGGAACTTACGATGGCAATGCACCTGGTCTTCGACCTGCCAAAGGATAAGATTATCTGGGATGTGGGACACCAGTCTTATACCCATAAGCTTCTGACCGGAAGGAAGGAAGGCTTTGACGAGTTGCGCAAATACGGGGGAATGAGCGGATTTCCAAAGCGAAAAGAGAGTGCATGCGATGCGTTTGACACAGGTCACAGTTCGACGTCAATTTCGGCGGGGCTTGGTTATGTGCAGGCAAGGGACTTAAAAGGAGAGGATTACAGTGTGATATCCGTAATCGGGGATGGATCACTGACCGGAGGGATGGCGTATGAGGCGCTGAATAATGCTTCTTCCCTTGATACGAATTTCATCATCGTTCTGAATGATAATAATATGTCTATTTCAGAAAATGTAGGCGGTATGTCCAAGTATCTGGCGGGACTTCGTACGGCGGACTTTTATACGGGCCTTAAGAAAGGAGTCACGGCTGCCCTTAACAAGGTTCCCGTAGTCGGAGATTCTATGATCCGTAAGATGCGAAAGACAAAAAGCAGCATAAAGCAGCTTGTGGTTCCGGGAATGTTCTTCGAGGATATGGGGCTTACTTATCTTGGCCCTATCCCGGGCCATAATATTCCCATATTGTGCCGCGCTCTTAGAGAGGCGCGCAGAATGGACGGGCCCGTGCTTCTCCATGTTATCACGGAGAAAGGCAAGGGATACGAACCGGCTGAGAAGCGCCCTGATAAGTTCCATGGTATCGGGCCCTTCCAGATCGAGACTGGGGAGCCGGAGACGGCGAAGAAGAAGGACAGTTACACGGATGTATTTGGCAAAGTACTCTGTGATGAGGCGAGGAATCGTCCCGAGATCGTGGCGATCACTGCGGCCATGGCAGACGGAACAGGGCTTTCCAGGTTTCGAAAGCTTTATCCGACGAGGTTCTTTGACGTGGGAATTGCGGAGGCTCATGGCGTCACATTTGCGGCGGGGCTTGCCGCAGGAGGGGTTCGTCCGGTATTTGCGGTGTATTCGTCGTTTCTGCAGCGGGCATATGACCAGATGATCCATGACGTGGCTCTTCAGAACCTGCCGGTGGTCTTTGCGGTAGACCGGGCCGGTCTGGTAGGAAGCGACGGCGAGACTCACCAGGGCATTTTTGATCTGTCTTATCTGAGCAGCATCCCGAATATGACGGTCATGTCCCCGAAGAATAAGTGGGAACTGGCAGATATGCTTCGCTTTGCCCTTTCCTGTCAGGGGCCGGTTGCCCTGCGTTATCCCAGAGGAGAAGCTTATGACGGATATGAGGAATATCGCAGCCCTTTGGAGTATGGGAAAGGCGAGATGGTGTACAGGGAGAGTAAGATTGCCATTATAAGTGTGGGACACATGTTTGAGGCGGCTTCAGAAGTCAGGGATGAACTTAAGAGACAGGGATACTGCTGTACGCTGGCCAACGCCCGGTTTGTCAAGCCGGTTGATGAAGAGATGATCGAGGATTTATGCCAGGATCACCTGCTTGTCGCAACGGTAGAGGAGAATGTGCAGACCGGAGGATTTGGAGAGCATGTGATGGAATATGTCAGCAGAAAAGGACTTAAGGCTCATGTACTGCCGCTGGCGCTTCCCGATGATTATGTGGAGCATGGCAGTATTCAGGCTCTTAGGGAGGAGACAGGAATTGATGTAAAGACGATGACGGAGAAGATGATCAGAGCTTACCGCAGAATTACAGACGGAGAAGAGTTGCTATGAAAGAACGTTTAGATTTATTGCTGGTGAAGAGGAATCTTGCCCCTTCCAGGGAGAAGGCCAAAGCTATTATCATGTCCGGCAGCGTCTTTGTGGACGGCCAGCGGGAGGATAAGGCGGGAGCGACGTTCCCGGCAGAGTGTGAGATAGAAGTGCGGGGACATGCCCTGCCCTATGTGAGCCGGGGCGGCCTGAAACTTGAAAAGGCCCTTCAGAATTTTGACGTGGACGTGAAGGGGAAGGTATGTACAGACGTTGGCGCATCCACGGGGGGATTTACGGACTGTATGCTTCAGAATGGAGCTAAAAAGGTTTATGCCATTGATGTGGGAAGAGGCCAGCTGGACTGGAAGCTGCGCCAGGATGAACGAGTCGTCTGTATGGAGAAGACCAATATCCGCTACGTGACCCAGGAGGATATCGGGGAACCGGTGGAGTTTTCTTCTGTAGACGTTTCCTTTATCTCTCTTTCCAAGGTGCTTCCGGCAATTTACGGCTATCTTTGCAGTCAGGGACGGGTAGTGGCGCTTATCAAGCCTCAGTTCGAGGCCGGGCGCAGGAAGGTGGGGAAGAAGGGCGTTGTGCGCGAGAAGAGCACCCATGTGGAAGTGATAGAGGCGGTTTTTGGTTACGCTACGAGTACGGGCTTCGATGTACGGGACCTTGACTTTTCTCCGATCCGCGGACCGGAAGGGAATATTGAATATCTGGTGTGTCTTGAAAAATGTGAGGGAGAGGGCTGCATTGAGGAGAATGTAGACGTCCGACAGGTGACAGATCTGGCATTTGACACGCTGGCGAAGGAACGGTAAAAAATAATGGACAGATTTTTAATTGTTACGAATGATGGAAAGGATACCCGGCAGACCGTGACCGGCAAGATCGTGGATCTTCTTGAGGCGGCGGGGAAGGTCTGTATTCTGTGTCAGAAAGACGAACATAAAAAGATTATCCGGTCTTCCATACCTAAGGATGTAGACTGTGCAATCGTGATCGGCGGAGACGGAAGTCTGATTGAAGTTGCAAGGTTGTTCTGGGAGAAGGATATCCCGATCCTGGGCGTCAATATGGGGACGCTCGGATATCTTACCGAGGTGGAGGTGAGTGGAATTGACTCGGCCGTCAGGCAGCTTATTTCAGGCGATTACGCCCTGGAGAGGCGGATGATGCTCAAAGGAATTTTTGAGGATGGCAGGACGGATGTGTCTCTCAATGATATTGTAGTGTCCAGGAAAGGGGAACTTCATATTATACATTTCCGTCTTTATGTCAACGGAGAACTTCTGAATGACTATGAGGCGGACGGAGTGGTGCTTTCTACACCGACAGGTTCCACGGCATATAACCTGTCGGCAGGCGGACCCATCGTAGAGCCTACGGCGAATCTGATTGTTGTCACGCCCATCTGTTCCCATGCGCTGAACACCAGGAGTATCGTTCTGTCTTCTGAGGATGAGATTGTGATTGAGATCGGCCCGGGACGTAATGGTTCCAGGGAGGAAGTGTATGTGGCCTTTGACGGAGCGGATACGGTTTCTCTGAAGACGGGGGACAAGGTTGTGGTGCTGAGGTCTGATGCCTGCACAACGATGATAAAGTTGAGCAAGGTCAGTTTTTTGGAAACATTACGAGGGAAGATGAAAGGAAATTGACACCATGAAGGGAAACAGACATGCGAAGATCATTGAACTGATCCATAAGAATCATATTGAGACTCAGGAAGAACTGGCGGACTATCTGCACCGGGAGGGCTTTAATGTAACCCAGGCTACCGTGTCCAGAGACATCCGTGATCTGAAGCTTACGAAGATCCCGGGAGAGAACGGAAAGCAGCGGTATGTCATCCATCAGAACGAGAGTTTTCTGAATGAAAAATATATCAGAGTTCTCAAGGATGGATTTGTTTCAATGGATATGGCACAGAATATCCTTGTCATCAAGACGGTGTCCGGAATGGCCATGGCGGTGTGTGCGGCCATTGACGCCATGAAATGGGGCGAGGTCGTGGGGAGCATCGCTGGCGACGACACGATCATGTGTGCGATCCGGACTGTGGAGGAAACGGCAAAGGTGATGGATAAGATTGGCAGGATTGTCTTATAGGAGGCAGTATGTTACAGAATTTACATGTAAAGAATCTGGCGCTGATTGATGAGATTGAGGTAGAGTTTGAGGACGGACTGAATATTCTGACAGGAGAGACAGGGGCAGGCAAATCTATCATCCTGGGTTCTGTGAATCTTGCCCTGGGCGGAAGGTATTCAAAGGACATCTTAAGGCAGGGGGCCGATTACGGTCTGGTGGAACTGACGTTTCTGGTGGAAAACGAGCAGCAGGTACGAAAGCTAAAAGAACTAGACATTTATCCTGAGGAGGGCGCCGTTCTGTTAAGCCGGAGGCTGATGTCCGGCAGAAGCGTAAGTCGTATCAACGGTGAGACTGTCCAGATCGGACTTCTTAAGGAGGCGGCGCAGATTCTGATTGATATTCACGGTCAGCATGAGCACCAGTCACTACTGTATAAGAAGAATCATCTGGGCATTGTCGACGCTTTTGCCCGGGAGACGGTTTCTGAGGAGAAGAAGAAGGTGCGGGAAGCGTACCGGGATTTCAAGGCCTGTGAGAAAGAACTTAAGGAAACATCATCGGATGAAAACCAGCGTGCCAGGGAGTTATCGCTGCTTAAGTTCGAGACAGAGGAGATTCGGGAGGCGGATTTAAAGCCGGGGGAGGATGAAGACCTGGAGGTTCTCTACCGCAGGATGGCCAACAGCAAGGAGATTGCGGAATGTGTCAACGAGGCTTATCTGTATACCAGCGAGGGCAATGAGAACGCCAGTGAGAATCTGAGCCGGGCCATTCATGCCATTTCAGGCATTGCACAGTATGACGATACGGCCTCTGGGCTTTACGACCAGCTGGTGGAGATTGACAGTCTGCTGAACGATTTTAACAGGGAGCTTGCGGCATATGGGAGTGAGTGTGAGTTCTCGGAGGAGGAATTTCATGAGACGGAGAACCGTCTGAATGAGATCAATCGTCTTAAGACAAAGTACGGCGACTCCATTGAAAAGATTCTGGAATACTGTGGGCAGCAGGAGAAACGGGTTGAGATTCTGGAAGACTATGACCGGTATATGGAAGAACTGCGGCAGAGAATGGCTGCCTTGGAGGAGAAAGTGAAGAAGCATGGGAAGTCCCTGTCTTCCCTTAGGAAAAAACAGGCGAAGGTTCTGGAGAAGGCAATCGAGGAAGGACTGCGGGATCTGAACTTCGAAAATGTGCAGTTCGGGATACAGTTTACTCAGACGAAGGAATACACCCCAGAGGGCATAGACGAGGTGGAATTTATGATATCCTTAAATCCCGGTCAGCCTCTAAAACCCCTGGCAAATGTGGCTTCCGGAGGCGAACTGTCCCGTATTATGCTGGCCATTAAGTCGGTGATGGCAAAACGGGACGAGATCGAGACTCTGATCTTCGACGAGATTGACGTGGGGATCAGCGGCAGGACGGCGCAGAAGGTTTCTGAGAAGATGGCGGTGATCGGAAAGGGACATCAAGTCATCTGTATTACCCATCTGGCCCAGATTGCGGCTATGGCAGACCATCATTTTATGATTGAAAAGGCAACCCATAATGGTGTGACCAGAACAGAAATCCGCAGGCTTGACGAGCAGGAGTCCGTAACGGAACTGGCAAGGATTCTAGGCGGCGCTAAGATTACGGATACCGTGCTAAGAAGCGCCGTTGAGATGAAAGAACTGGCAAGACAGACACGGATATAACAGAGCAGGAGTGGAGCAGGTATAAGAGATTGTGTTATATCTGCTCTGATTTTACATAATAATAAAGCCAGGAGGGAATAGGATGAGAACATTTTACTATAACGGAACGATTATCACCATGAAGGAATCAGCCTTATATGCAGAATCAGTCTGTGTGGAAGACGGACGTATCCGGTCCGTAGGAGACCAGAAGGATGTGATGGCTGAGATGACTGTTGCAGACCAGGTGGTTGATCTTAAGGGGAAAACCATGCTTCCGGGATTTGTGGATGCCCATTCTCACTTTGTGGGGGCGGCAAATGCAATGACTCAGTGTGACTTATCCTTCTGTACTAATTTTGCCCAGATCATAGAGGCGATGAGAAATTTTGCCGAAAAGAGGAAACTGCCTGAAGATGCATGGATCGTGGGCTGCAATTATGACCAGAATTTCCTGGAAGAGAGGCGGCATCCGGACCGCTTTGTACTAGATGAGATCAGCGACACCAATCCGGTGGCGCTGATCCATGCCTCTTCCCACATGGGAGTGGCGAACAGCATAGGGCTTAAGCTTCAGAACATTGATGAAGATACGAAAGACTGTCCTGGCGGAAGATATGGGAGAGTCGGGGATACCAGGGTTCTGGACGGGTACATGGAGGAAAAAGCGTTTATGGCATTCCAGTCCGGGCTTCCTATGCCTTCGATGGAGGAACTGCTGCAGCTGATCAGTGAGGCGCAGAATCTGTATGCCAGTTACGGCGTGACCACGGTTCAGGATGGAATGGTAGCAAAACCGTTGTTTCAGCTGTTAAAGTACGCTTCTGAAAGCGGCCTGTTGAAACTGGACGTGGTAGGATATGTGGATATTATGACGGCGGCGGATCTTATGGAAGAAGAGCCGGCATATGCTAATCGCTATTTCGGACACCTGAAAATGGGCGGATACAAGATATTTCTGGATGGATCGCCACAGGGAAAGACTGCGTGGATGACGAAACCTTATGAAGGAGAAGAGACGTATTGCGGATATCCGATTCATGCAGACGAAAAACTTAAGGAGTATATTGAAACGGCGCTTAACAGGAAACAGCAGCTTCTTGCACACTGCAACGGAGACGCCGCGGCAGGGCAGTATATCGCACAGTTTGAGAAAGCGCTGGCTGAAAGAGAGGAGAAAGATCTTTACCGGGCGGTGATGGTGCATGCCCAGCTTGTGAGGAAAGACCAGTTGAAAGCAATGGCTGCCATCGGGATGATGCCAAGCTTCTTTGTGGCGCACACGTACTACTGGGGAGACATTCATCTTAAGAATTTCGGATCCAAGAGAGGCAGTCAGATCTCGCCTGTAAAGGATGCCGTTGATTATGGCATGCGTTATACTTTTCACCAGGATACGCCTGTGGTTCCCCCAGATATGATGCGCACGGTATGGAGCGCGGTGAACCGCAGATCAAAGACTGGAAAAATCATTGGAGAAAACCAGAAGATTTCCGTACTGGATGCGCTTAAAGCCATAACGGTTCATGGTGCATATCAGTATTTTGAGGAAAAGGAAAAAGGAAGTATTGAGTGCGATAAGCGGGCGGATTTTGTGATTCTTGACAGGAATCCGCTGGAAGCGCCAGAAGAAGAACTGGCGGATATCAGAGTCTTAATGACAATCAAAGATAACCAGGTAATATACACAAACGGAGAAATCAGTCATGAATGATCGTGCAAAAGGGATGGCGCTGGCCGTTATTACGGCTGTCATGTGGGGGATCATGGGTGTGTTCGTAAGAGATCTGTCACAGTATCAGTTTACCAGCCTTGAAATTTCTTTTTTTCGCTGCGGGCTGGCAGGAGCCGCTTATTTCCTGTTTCTGCTTTTTACAAATCCCGCGGCCTTGAAAATCAACCTTAAGGGAATCGCAATCTGTCTGATCTATGGCGCAGCGGCCTATAGTGTAAGCTTTGTGAGTTATAGTATGGCGGTGTCCAGAATACCGGTGGGAGTGGCGACTGTGCTGATGTTTATGAGTCCTGTCTGGGTGGCGATTCTGGGAAGGTTTATGTTTCGGGAAAAGCTTCAGAAGAGTAAGATTCTGACCATTTTTATCTGTCTTGTGGGAGCGGTTCTGGTGGCTGATCTGATTGGCGGCGGAGACGTGAAACTGGATGGAATCGGAATCCTGGCAGGAATTATTAATGGCGTGGGGGTGGCATTACAGATCCTGCTTCCGAAATATTTTGCAAAGGATTATGAGAGAGACACGCTGTTAGTGTATGGATTCCTGGGCGCTGCGCTGGTCTTAATGGCTGGTATGGACTTTCATGCAGTTTCTGCGCATATGAGCAGTATGCCCGTATCTGAGCTGATCTGGAATCTGTTTGGAATCGGAATCCTGTGTACCATGGTCGCCAATGTAGCCTGTGTGAAATCAACCCAGTATGTAGAAGCCACTACAACCAGCATTCTTTCCGCTCTGGAAGTGGTTGTAGGGACGCTTGTGGGGTTCCTGGTCTTTCATGAACATCTGACGCTTCTGCAGATGGCCGGAGCGGTTATTATTGTTATAGGAGCGGTGGGATCTGAAATTTTCGGCTCTGAAAAGAAGTAAGGGAAAATATAATTCCCTTAATTTAAGTGCGAAAAAATCTGAGTAAATTTTCGGTAACTGTCACATAATAAGGAAGAAATCTGAATGTGAAAGTCGAGGTTTATGAAGATGAGAAAATACTGGTATCGAAGAATTCTGATCATAATTGTGACATTTCTGACCGCTGTAGGCGGCGGTTATTATCTGATCGAGTATCAGCAGAGCAGGCTTGAGGCGGAGGTCAACGCTGCAACTTCTTCAGAGAACATGGTCATTCCAGGGGGAATGCCAATCGGAATCTACTTAGAGACAGAGGGCGTGATGGTACTTGGAACGGATGCCGTTACAGGGGAGGACGGCATGGACTATGAGCCGGCGGCAAACCTTGTGAAAGCGGGAGACTACATTGTCGCTCTCAATGAGCAGACAATCCACGACAAGTCTGAACTGGTAGAGACGGTGAAGGAACTGGGAGATGAGGATATTATTTTGCGGGTGCGAAGGGAAGCGCAGTATATGAATATCCGAATGAAGCCGGTTCGGCAGAATGCAAGAGAGTGCAAGCTTGGAATCTGGGTACGGGACAATGCCCAGGGGCTTGGGACGGTGACGTTTCTCAATACGAACAGCCGGTTCGGCGCCCTGGGGCACGGAATCCATGATGTGGATACCAACACCTTGCTTGAGATTGAGAACGGCACCGTCTATGAGACCAGCATCCGGGACATCCAGAAGGGACAGGACGGAACTCCCGGAGGGATGGAGGGAATCATCGTCTACAATAACTATAATGTACTGGGGAATATTACCCATAACACGGATTGCGGGATTTTCGGCACCATTGACCGGATTGACGCTCTTTTTGCCGACCAGACGCCCATGGAGACAGCGGCAAAGGACGAGATCACAGAGGGGCCTGCTACCATTCGCTGTGCCGTAGAGGGATCGGTGAAGGATTATCAGATTCGTATTACAAAAATCGACAAAAACACCAGTGAGGTGAACAAGGGAATTGTGATTGAGGTGACCGATGAGAAGCTTCTTTCCGTGACCGGCGGGATCGTGCAGGGAATGAGTGGAAGCCCGATTATCCAGAACGGGAAGCTGATCGGCGCCGTTACCCATGTATTTGTCCATGATGCCACGAAGGGATATGGTATATTTATAGAAAATATGATGAAAAATGTCGAATTGCAAAAATAATGTCGATAAGAGTTCGAATTTTACGACAGCAATTTCTTGTTTTTCCATGTACCAGACTTTATAATCAAACTCGACAGTTTTTGGTGTAGGGAAAAGGAGGCATTGCATAAAATGAGAGAGATAAACGTGGCTATAGCCGACGACAATGAAAGAATTCTGGATCTGCTTGGCGAAATCATAAGCAATGACGAGGAATTAAAGTTAGTGGGAAAGGCAAACAACGGGGAGGACATGTATCATCTGATTAAAGAGAAGCAGCCGGACGTTGTTCTGCTGGACCTGATTATGCCAAAGATGGACGGTTTAAGTGTCATGGAGATGGTCAGTAATGACCAGGGACTGAAGAAACATCCTGATTTTATTGTGGTAACGGCGGTAGGACAGGAAAGGATCACAGAAGATGCCTTCAAAAAGGGAGCAAGCTATTACATCATGAAGCCATTTAACAATGAGATGGTGCTTAACAGGATCAAACATGCGAACCAGGTTCTCCGACATGAACTAAAGACCCAGGTTCCGGCAGGCGCGGTGATGGACAGCCGTCCCGAGCCGAACCTGGAGGGACGGGTGACAGACATGATCCACGAGATCGGAATACCTGCACATATCAAAGGATACCACTATCTCAGGGATGCCATTATCATGGCAGTGGAGGATATGGATGTACTGAACGCCATCACGAAGGTTCTGTATCCCACAGTGGCGAAAAAACATCAGACAACGGCAAGCCGGGTGGAACGGGCGATCCGTCATGCCATAGAAGTAGCGTGGAGCAGAGGGAAACTGGATACACTGGACGACCTGTTCGGGTATACGGTAAGCAACGGAAAAGGAAAACCAACCAATTCAGAATTTATTGCGTTGATTGCAGACACCATAAGATTAGAATATAAAAACAGATAAATACTTTTCTTCTGGGCAAAAGTAGGGTATAATAGGAATATATATGTGAGGTTTGGAGGAAAAGAGTATGAAAAAAATACTATTTGCAGCATCAGAATGTGTACCATTTATCAAAACAGGAGGGCTTGCGGATGTTGTCGGTTCTCTGCCGAAATATTTTGATAAAGACAAATATGACGTCCGTGTCATGCTGCCGAAATACATGTGCATGAAAGAAGAATGGAAAGAGAAACTTGCCTATTATACACATTTCTACATGGATCTGAACTGGCGGAAGCAGTATGTGGGCGTACTGACATACGAGCATGAGGGAATTACGTTCTATTTTATAGATAATGAGTATTATTTTAATGGTTTTGCGCCCTATGGCGACATGTATGCCGATATCGAGAAGTTTGCGTTCTTCTCCAAGGCGGTGTTAAGCGCGCTGCCGGTGATTGATTTCAGGCCAGACATCATTCACTGTCATGACTGGCAGACCGGACTGATCCCGATCTATCTTGACAATTTCCGGTTCGGCACCGAGTATTACCGCGGCATCAAGACGATTATGACCATACATAACCTGAAGTTCCAGGGTACATGGGATACGAAGCGCGTGCGCGACATTACGGGGCTGCCCCAGTATTACTTCGTGCCGGACAAGCTGGAAGCATATAAGGATGCCAATTATCTGAAGGGTGGAATCGTCTATTCAGACAGGGTTACAACAGTAAGTAATTCCTATGCGGAAGAGATTAAGATGCCGTTCTATGGCGAGAAGCTGGACGGGCTGATGAATGCCAAGGCTAACTGTCTTTCTGGTATTGTAAACGGTATTGACTATGACGACTATAATCCGGCCACAGATCCTCATATCGAGAAGAACTATGATATTGATAATTTCCGTAAGGAGAAAGTGAAGAACAAGCTGGCGCTTCAGAAGGAACTGAATCTGAATCAGGATACGCATACTATGATGATCGGAATCGTGTCCAGACTGACAGACCAGAAAGGATTTGACCTGGTTGCCTATGTGATGGATGAGTTGTGTCAGGATGCAATTCAGATTGTGGTACTTGGAACAGGCGAGGAGAAGTACGAGAACATGTTCCGGCATTTTGAGTGGAAGTATCAGGGGAAGGTATCTGCTAATATTTATTATTCAGATCCATTGTCCCACAGGATTTACGCTTCCTGCGACGCATTCCTTATGCCGTCCCTGTTCGAACCCTGCGGACTGAGCCAGCTTATGAGTTTAAGATATGGCACGCTCCCGATTGTAAGAGAGACCGGAGGATTAAAGGACACTGTAGAGCCGTACAACGAATTTGAGAAGACTGGTACGGGATTCAGTTTTACGAATTATAATGCGCATGAGATGATGGCAACGGTACGTTATGCGGAGCGGATTTATTATGACAGAAAGCGTGACTGGAACAAGATGGTAGAACGCGCCATGAGCCAGGATTTCTCCTGGGGGAATTCTGCAAAGCAGTATGAGGAACTTTACGAAAGTATGTAGGATGACGGATCAGGCATCATACGAGTTTATGAAGGGAAGATGACATGAAGATTCGAGACATACTTAAGAATGAAGAACCCCACATTTCGTTTGAGGTGTTTCCGCCGAAGACGGATGCGGGATATGACAGCGTACTTACTGCAACGCAGAAAATTGCGGCATTGAAGCCTTCTTTTATCAGCGTGACCTATGGCGCAGGCGGCGGAACCAGCAGGAATACCGTCAATATTGCCACTCAGATCAAGAATGATTTTGGCGTGACCAGTTTAGCGCATCTTACCTGTGTATCTTCGACAAAGGAGGAGGTACACAGGGTCATAGACCGGCTGAAGGAGAATCAGATTGAGAATATACTGGCGCTTAGAGGGGATATTCCGGCAGAGAGCGAATTTCCGCTGCCAAACCATTACCGCTATGCCAGCGAACTGATTGCGGACATTCAGAAGCAGGGCGATTTCTGTATCGGCGCGGCCTGTTACCCGGAAGGACATGTGGAGACAGAACATAAGAAGGACGATATTCTCAATCTGAAGCATAAGGTAGACTGCGGGGTGGATTTTCTGACGACCCAGATGTTTTTCGACAATAACATCCTTTATAACTTCCTGTACAGAATCCGTGAGAAGGGGATTACTGTTCCGGTGCTTCCGGGGATTATGCCGGTTACGAACAAAAAGCAGATTGAAAGGATCGGCGGACTGTCCGGCACTATCCTTCCAGAACGGTTCCGGGCGATTGTGGACCGTTTCGGGAATAATCCTGCCGCAATGCAGCAGGCGGGAATCGCATACGCTACCGACCAGATTATAGATCTGATTGCGAACGGTGTGAACCATATTCATGTATATTCCATGAATAAACCGGAGGTTGCCGGTGCAATCATGAGGAACCTGTCAGAGATTGTCGTTATATGATTCATAAGAAGGAAAACCTATGGACATAAGAACAAAAGAGGCAGTTCGTTACTTAGGATATGGAAACCATGCGGTAGATGGCCGTACGCTTGCACTGATCGCCAGCTCTTTTCAGGAATTGGAACAGTCTGCAGGCAGACGGATCATTTATCGCATTTTTCACGTGTCTTTTGAGAATACAGACTGTCTGTCAATCGGAACGCTAAAAATCAAAAGCAGGAATCTCGCGAAAAACATGAAAGGCGCTGACAGGGCGTTCCTTCTTGGGGCAACCCTTGGAGTGGGGGTGGATGCACTGCTGCGCCGGTATGCGCTTACTGACATGGCAAGAGTGGTAATACTGCAGGCATGCGCGGCCGCCATGCTGGAAGAATACCTTGACAGCTGCCAGGAAGAACTGCGAAAGGAACAGAAAACAGAGGGATATTACCTGCGTCCCCGATTCAGTCCCGGGTATGGCGACTTTTCCATTTGCCACCAGGAACAGATTCTGCGTATGCTTGATGCATCTAAGAAGATTGGCCTTTCTATGACGGATGGTAATATGCTGACCCCGACAAAATCCGTAACGGCGGTAATCGGACTGAGTAAGACAGATATCTCCTGCCATGTTTTGGGGTGTGAATCCTGCGAGAAAACAGACTGTACTTACCGTCGCATATGAATAAAAAGGAGCAACCTATGATACGAACACATTTAGGAAAAGACCTGTTATATTTTGACGGAGGACTGGGCACCCTTCTTCAATCCAGGGGCTTAAGTCCCGGTGAACTCCCCGAAACCTGGAATATCACCCATCCAGACGAGATCATTAATATCCACCGCCGGTATTTTGAAGCCGGCTGTGATATTGTCCTGACCAACACATTTGGCGCTAACGCTTTAAAATTCCACGATTCACAATATCATTTAAAGGAGATTACAGAAGCAGCCATTGCAAATGCAAAGAAGGCTGCCTTACTTGGCGTACAAGATGCAAGACAGACCTATGTCGCCCTGGACGTGGGCCCTACCGGTAAACTCTTGAAACCAATGGGCGATCTGGGGTTTGAAGAGGCGTATGCCGCCTTTCGGGAGGTCATGCGTTACGGCGAGGCGGCGGGGGCGGATTTCATTCATATCGAGACCATGAGCGATACCTATGAAGTGAAGGCCGCGATACTGGCTGCAAAAGAGAACACGAATCTTGCGGTTACCGTCACCATGATATTTGACGAAAAGGGGAAACTGCTGACAGGAGGCGATGTTCCGGCATTGGTGGCAATGCTGGAGGGGCTGCGCGTGGATGCACTGGGGCTTAACTGCGGTCTGGGTCCAGAGCAGATGCTTCCCGTGCTGAAAGAACTGATGGACTATACCTCAATCCCTGTGATCGTAAAACCCAACGCCGGTCTTCCGAGACAGCGAAATGGAGAGGTGTATTATGATGTAGAGCCAGAGAAATTTGCAGAGACCATGGAGGAGATCTTAAAACTTGGCGTAAGTGCGATCGGCGGGTGCTGCGGAACAACGCCGGATCATATTCGCGCTATGATACAGAGAGCGGGAAGAAGAAAGCTTATTCGACCTGCGGCAAAGGGGGACACCATTGTCTCGTCCTATGGACAGGCGGTTGTGCTGAACCGTAAGCCTGTGATTATCGGTGAACGGATCAATCCGACTGGAAAGAAGAAATTTAAACAGGCGTTAAAAGACCATGATATGGATTATATTTTAAGGGAAGGCGTCACACAGCAGGATCGGGGCGCGCACATCCTGGATGTGAACGTAGGGCTTCCGGACATTGACGAGGTGTCTTTGATGCAGGAAGCGGTGACAGAGCTTCAGAGCGTAACCAGCCTTCCGTTGCAGATCGACACGGTAAACGTTAGCGCCATGGAATGCGCTATGCGGATCTATAACGGCAAGCCCATGATTAATTCCGTGAATGGTAAGCAGGAGTCTATGGACGCTGTTTTCCCGCTGGTGAAGAAATACGGCGGAGTCGTGGTTGCTCTGACTATTGATGAAGAAGGAATTCCGAATACTGCCGAAGGAAGATGCCGGATTGCCGGAAAGATCATAGAGGAAGCGGCAAAATATGGGATCCCGAAGAAGGATATTGTAGTGGACGTGCTTGCCATGACCATCAGTTCGGAGCCGGAAGGAGCGAAGATTACTTTAGATGCACTGAGAAAGGTACGTGAAACCTATGGGGTATGCACCGTACTTGGTGTTTCTAATATCTCCTTTGGTCTTCCCTGCCGTCCTGTGATCAATGCCAGTTTCTATACTATGGCCTTACACAGCGGGCTTAACGCCGGGATCGTGAACCCGTCCTCCCAGGACATGATGCGTTCCTATGATTCGTTCTGTGCATTAATGAACTACGATCAGAATTGTGAAACCTATATCCGTAAATATGGCGCCCAGACCGTTGAAACCACACAGAAGTCTGATGGAACGCAGGCTCTTACGCTAAAAGAGGCTATCGAAAAAGGATTAAAAGAAGAGGCGTATCACGGGGCCTGTCAGCTTCTGAAAAGTTCAGAACCCCTTGAAATTATCAACCAGTATCTGATACCGGCGCTTGACGAGGTCGGGAAAGGATTTGAAAAGGGGACCGTTTTCCTGCCCCAGCTTCTTATGAGTGCGGATGCCGCCAAAATGGCATTTGCCGTGCTGAAAGATTCGCTGTCAGAACGTGGAGAGGAAGCACAGAAGAAACATAAAGTCATTCTTGCGACGGTAAAGGGAGATATTCATGATATCGGAAAAAATATTGTGAAGGTATTGCTTGAGAATTACGGTTTTGACGTGATTGATCTGGGAAAAGACGTTCCGCCTGAGACGATTGTAAAGTGTGCCGTCGGGAAAGACGTTAAGCTTATCGGTTTAAGCGCACTGATGACGACCACGGTTGTCAGTATGGAGGATACCATAAAGCTTCTGAAAGAACAGAAGCCGGACTGTAAGGTTATGGTGGGCGGCGCAGTGCTGAACCAGGAGTATGCAGACATGATCAAAGCCGACTTCTATGGAAAAGATGCTATGCAGTCCGTATATTATGCCCAGAGAATATTTGCCGAAGAATGATAATAGGATAAAGTAAATAACGAAAGGATGAAGAATATGTCTTTGATATTACCAGAACATTATGATCCGCGGCTTAGTGTCCGCAAAACCCAGGAAGCGATCAAATACATCCGTGACACATTCCAGAAGGAATTCGGAAAAGAAATGAACTTAGAGAGGATTTCCGCCCCGCTGTTTGTAGAGAAGAAAAGCGGCTTAAACGACGATCTGAACGGTGTGGAGCGTCCGGTGCAGTTCGACATCGCCGGAATCCCACAGGAGACGGTAGAAGTGGTACACTCCCTTGCCAAGTGGAAACGTATGGCGCTGTATGAGTATGGTTTCCAGCCAGGAGAGGGCCTGTATACAAATATGAATGCAATCCGTCGGGACGAGGAGCTTGATAATCTCCATTCCTGCTATGTGGATCAGTGGGACTGGGAGAAGGTCATCACAAAAGAAGAGAGGACGGAAGAAACGCTGAAGGAGACTGTGCGTAATATTTTTAAAATTATTAAGCATATGCAGCATGAAGTCTGGTACAAATATCCGGATGCCGCCAAGAAACTTCCGGGGGATGTGACTTTTATTACGTCCCAGGAGCTGGAGGATCGTTATCCGGACAAGACTCCGAAGGAGAGGGAAAACCTGATCACGAAAGAATACGGCTGCGTATTTGTGATGAAGATCGGAGATAAGCTAAGTAGCGGCAAACCTCATGACGGACGTGCGCCGGACTATGACGACTGGCAGATGAACGGAGACATTCTGTTCTGGTTCGAGCACCTGCAATGTGCGCTGGAAATCTCCAGTATGGGTATCCGCGTGGATGAACGGTCTCTGGAGGAGCAGTTAAAGAAAGCGGGATGTGAGGAGCGTAAGACTCTTCCCTATCATCAGATGCTGTTAAATGGAGAACTCCCCTATACCATCGGAGGAGGAATCGGACAGTCCAGGCTCTGTATGCTTCTTCTTGACCGCGCCCATGTGGGGGAAGTCCAGGCAAGCATCTGGCCGAAGGAGATGCGGGATACCTGTAAGAAGCATAACATTTTTCTGTTATAAATTGTACCGGATATTGAACATGGGAACTCGTTGACAATTATTTAACAATCGAGTATAGTTATATCAAGGTAACAATAAATTTACATATTTAGGAGGAACTGTCTTTATGATAAGAGGATTGGATACCACAGTCAGGAAAATCAGAAGAACTGTATTCGAAGAGGTGGCAAGGCTTGGTTTTAAAGCGAATGCCGAGACGCTCCTTGACGACATGGAAGAGATTCCGTACAAGATTGTGAATGAAGATACCATGAAGTACCGGGAAAGCGTGTACCGGGCCCGCGCTGTTGTGAGAGAACGGTTAAGGCTTGCCATGGGTCTTTCACTTCGACCGGAGAATAAGCCGGTCCATCTGACAAAAGGTGTGGAAGCCAGTAATATTTCAGATAAATATTATGAACCGCCGCTTATGCAGGTGATCCCGTCCGCATGTGCAGGCTGCGAGGAAAAGGGCTACGAGGTGAGCAATGCCTGTAAAGGCTGCCTGGCGCATCCTTGTATGGAGGTGTGTCCTAAAGGCGCAATTTCCATGGTGAACGGTAAGTCTTACATTGATCAGGAAAAATGTATTAAGTGTGGAAAATGTAAGGCTGCCTGTCCGTATGATGCGATTTCCAGGAAGGAACGTCCCTGTGCTAAAGCCTGCGGGGTTGGGGCGATTGAGACAGACAGGCACGGCAGGGCGGTGATTAATAATGAGAAATGTGTTTCCTGCGGTATGTGCATGGTAAGCTGCCCCTTTGGCGCAATTTCCGATAAATCACAGATCTTCCAGCTTGCAAGAGCGCTGTCTGAGGGAGATCAGATCATTGCCGAGATTGCACCGGCGTTTGCCGGCCAGTTTGGCGACAATATTACGCCCAGAAATTTAAAGGCTGCGCTTCAGGAACTTGGGTTTAGTGAGTTCTATGAGGTTGCGCTGGGCGCGGATATCGGAGCCGTTGCCGAGGCCCATCATTATGTAAATAAGGTGACGACAGGGGAACTTCCCTTCCTTCTGACTTCCTGCTGTCCGTCCTGGGCGATGCTTGCAAAGAAGTATTTCCCGGATCTGGTAGACCAGGTATCCCAGGAGCTGACTCCTATGGTTGCTACGGCGCGTACGATCAAGAAGGAACATCCCAATGCGAAGGTGGTGTTCATCGGTCCATGCGCAGCGAAGAAGCTGGAGGCCATGCGAAGGACGGTACGAAGTGACGTGGACTTTGTCATTACGTTTGAAGAACTGCAGGCGATGTTCGATGCCAGAGATATTGACCTTACCGAGTATGAGGCAGAATCTTCTTTCCATAACGCTACAGGGGCAGGACGCGGATATGCTTATGCAGGCGGCGTAGCCAGCGCAATCGAGAACTGTGTCAAGGAATATTATCCCGGCGTGGAAGTTAAGATCGCTCATGCGGAAGGGCTTGCGGAGTGTAAGAAGATTCTTTCCCTTGCCAAGGTAGGACGCATGAATGGCTGTCTGATCGAGGGAATGGGCTGCCCGGGCGGATGTGTTGCGGGAGCCGGAACCAATCTTCAGGTGGATAAGGCGAAGAAAAAGGTTCAGGAACTGGTTGCCGGATCCACGAAGAAACTTCCGCCAAAAGAACTGGAAGAAATAGAATTAAAATAAAAATTTGTAACAGTGAAGCCGGAAGGCTGAACTGTTACAAATTTTTAGACAATTGTGGCAATTCCCTCTTGTCAACCGGGTACTAAAAAGAGTATAATTAAGACGTATAGCAGTATGTCAATTTTAGAATATCTGTATTTGTCCGGGCATTCCGGCGTCCAGAGCAAAAAGCAGCTCTGGACGGGGCCTGCCTGAAAGATATTGTTAAGGGAGGTGGAGAAGTATGGAAAGAAAGAGTGGTTTTTGGGGTCGCTTGTTTGGTTTCAAAAGCGGAGACGGAAAGTCCGGTGGTGAAGAGACTCAGAAGAAGGACCGCATGCAGTCCATATCGGACAGCGAGACGCAGGAGGATCAGATGCCGTTACCAGATCTCCAGCCCAAACCGGATATAAATCAACTGTTTTTATCCCAGGAGCATCCATTTATCCAACTGTATGAAAAATGGAAAGATCAGGTCGGGTATGTACCGCTTCCCTGTCTGCGTCTGGAGTACGACGGGGGTACGCTGGACGAAGGGATTGAGAAAGAGATGGCCCGTCTGCGCAAAGCGATTACTGCCGTAGCTGCGGACCGACTGTCACAGATTCCCAAAGAGCCGGAGCCGAAGCCCCCGTCTGAAGAAGACGAGGAGGCTGAGGAGGAAGTGGAAGAGACTCCGCCGTTTCAGTTGGATGCACTGCCCCTCATATATGTTACTGCGAACCAGCTGACCGCATGGCTTGTGGTTTTCCCGCCTATTGGAGAGGGAAAAGAACTGGATCTGGAGATGCTGGCTAAGATCCTTAAGGAGAGCGGTGTTTCCTATGGTCTGGATAAAGAACTGCTGGATTCGCTGCCCAATGCGAAGAACCGGTATTTCCATCTGTTTCTGATTGCGCAGGGCAGAGACGTTGTTCATGGGAAGGACGGCTATATTGAAGATTTCTTCAAGCGTACCGTGAAGAAGAAGTATGAGGCTGACGAACATGGCAGGGTAGACTATTTTAACCTTAATCTGGTTCAGAATGTGGAGAAAGGACAGCCGATCTGCAAGATTATACCGCCGGTGGATGGAATTCCGGGAAGGAATGTACTGGATGAAGAGATCCCGAGCAAAGAAGGAAAGATGCCGGTTCTTCCGAAAGGACGTAATACGGAAGCCAGCGAGGACGGTATGCAGCTTCTGGCGGTCAAAGCAGGACGCGTTGAATTCAGCGGCCGCAGTTTCGTTGTGAAGTCTGTGCTGGAAATTGGCGGGAACGTAGATTTTTCTACTGGAAATATTAATTTTGTGGGAGACGTACATATCCATGGAGACGTGAGCAGCGGTTTCTCAGTCCGGACGATTGGCGATATTACCATTGACGGCGTTGTGGAGGCTGCAGAGATTGAGGCGGGAGGCGACTTAGTCGTTTCCAAAGGGATCCTGGGTGATTCCCGTGCCATGATCCGGGCTCATCATGACGTCTATGCCAAGTATCTGGAGAATTGTACCGTGCACTGCCGGGGCAATCTGCAGACAGATTGTATTGTGAACTGTGATGTTTATTGTGACGGCGAGGTGAGTGTCCGCAGCGGAAGAGGCACGATTATCGGCGGACGCATCCGGGCGGCACAGGGAATCACCTGTAAAATTGTCGGCTCAAAATCAGAAAGCGTTACCTCGGTATTTTTAGGGGGACAGCCTTTTGCGGATTTCGAGAAGGAGTCCCTGTTACTGAATATTAAAAAGCAGGAAGCTGAACTTGAAAGGCTTGAACGTCAGCCGGACAGTCCCACAAGGACACAGCGTATGGGCAAGCTCAGGCTTGATCTGTCAATCGGCAGGATGAAGGTCAACCAGTTTGATAAAGAGTTGAAGAAGATCCAGGAAAAGATGGAAGAGCAAGGCGGATGCAGGCTGATCTGTGACATTGCCTATCCTGGAATGATGCTGACCATCGGGGAACTGACCAAGCCTCTGGAAAAGGAGACCAGCTGGGTGAACGCAAGGCTGGTTGACGGAGAGATTTGTATGATGTAGCTCCTGTACTATACGAAAGGGGGATTTACTTGGATACTGTAGTACCCCAGGAGGGATTGAAAGAGATTTTTGATCAGATCACCCGCGGCGTAACGCAGCAGGCGGCAGGAATTTCGCTTAAGCAGGGTAATAGCGAGCCGACGGGCGAGATGTATACAGTATATGCAGCATTCGAACGAGGATTCCGCACAAGCGTGTCTTTATGTGCGGAAGCTTCCTTGTTTGCCCGGCTGACAAAGTATATGATGCAGGAAGAGGAAATTACACATCAGGATGTGGAAGATTTTTCAAAAGAGTATTTTAATATGTTGTGTGGGCAGATTGCGTCACGGTTATATCAGGTGACGAAGATCGCAGTCAGATTCGGGATTCCGTCGTTCCATTATGGACGTTATATACCGGAAGGGCATGACGAGCATTTTGAACTCAGATATACCAGCGATGGGAATGAGAATGCAGAGATCACCTGCCTTGCGCCCGAAGATTGACGGAAGGTTTGCGACATAGCAATGTAACATTTATAACAAGCGTTGAGAAGGAGGCATCTTATGGGAAAACGACTCATGGTAGTGGATGATTCCCGGGTAATTGAAATGCAGATGCAGAAGCTGCTGGCGGACACTGATTATGAGATTGTAGCTTACTGCAGGGATGGGGAAGAGGCAATTGAACGTTATGGCGAAGTGGAGCCGGATTTGGTAACAATGGATATTATTATGCCGGGGATTGACGGCCTGGAGACGGCCGGAGCAATTTTGAAGGATTATCCGTTTGCAAAGATTGTCATGGTATCCTCGCTGGCATATGATGACACGATTAATGAGGCAGATGACATTGGTGTGAAAGCATTTGTCTATAAACCGTTGGAACGTGAAAAGATGCTGGAGGCTTTTGAGAAAGCTTTGGCAGAATCCTGAGAGAAAACAGAGAAGCAGGCGGGACATTGACAAACCGCCTGCTTCTCTTTATAATATGATATCAGGGTTAAAAGCACTATATTATTTTATAAGATATAGAGTAGAAACAGGAGGATATCATGCAGAAATACGGAGTAAATGAATTAAGAAAGATGTTTCTTGACTTTTTTGAAAGTAAGGATCATCTGAAAATGAAGAGTTTTTCGCTGGTGCCGCACAATGACAAGAGTCTGCTGCTGATTAATTCAGGCATGGCGCCGCTGAAGCCTTATTTTACCGGACAGGAGATTCCGCCAAAGCAAAGGGTTGCTACCTGTCAGAAGTGTATCCGCACAGGGGATATTGAGAATGTGGGAAAGACGGCGCGTCACGGTACGTTTTTTGAGATGCTGGGTAACTTTTCCTTTGGTGATTATTTTAAGAGAGAATCCATCCACTGGACCTGGGAATTTCTGACAGAAGTAGTGGGACTTGAGCCGGACAGGCTGTATCCGTCCGTATATCAGGAAGATGACGAGGCGTGGGAAATCTGGAACAAGGAGATTGGTATCACGCCAGAGAGAATCTTCCGTTTTGGAAAGGAAGACAACTTCTGGGAGCATGGGTCTGGTCCCTGCGGTCCCTGTTCTGAGGTATATTATGACAGGGGCGAGAAGTATGGCTGCGGGAAACCGGATTGTACGGTGGGGTGTGAATGTGACCGCTATATGGAGATCTGGAACAATGTGTTTACCCAGTTCGATAATGACGGCAATAACCACTATACAGAGTTAGAACAGAAGAATATAGATACCGGTATGGGGCTTGAGCGGCTTGCCTGTATTGTCCAGGATGTGGATTCTATGTTTGATATTGACACCATCAAGGCATTGAGAAGCCATGTCTGTGACCTTGCAGGGGTAGAATATGGAAAAGATGGGGCTACAGACGTTTCCATCCGTGTCATTACAGACCACATCCGTTCCGTGACGTTTATGATTTCAGACGGAATCATGCCGTCCAACGAGGGTAGGGGTTATGTGCTGCGCCGTCTGCTGCGCCGTGCCTGCCGCCATGGAAGGCTCCTGAACATTTCGGGCGAATTCCTTGTAAAGCTTGCGGGAACGGTGATTGAAGGTTCTAAGGACGGATACCCGGAGTTGGATGAAAAGAGAGAATTTATCTTTAAGGTAGTGGCAAAAGAAGAAGAGCAGTTTAACAAGACTATTGACCAGGGGTTGTCCATTCTTTCAAATCTGGAAAAGGAGATGGAAGCTAAGGGTTCCAGAATGCTGGAAGGAACGGAGGCGTTTAAGCTTTATGATACCTATGGATTTCCTCTGGATCTGACGAAGGAGATCCTGGAAGAAAAGGGGCTTTCAGTGGATGAAGAAGGATTCCGAAAGGCCATGGAGATTCAGAGAAAGACAGCCAGGGAAGCACGAGAGGTTACCAACTATATGGGAGCCGACGTAACGGTGTATGAGTCCATTGACCCGAGCGTCACCACAGAGTTTGCAGGGTATGACAGTCTGTCCTTTTCTTCCAGCGTGACGGTGCTTACGACGGATACGGAACTGGTGGACGCACTTTCGGACGGAGAGAGAGGCACCGTCTTCGTAGAGAAGACGCCTTTCTATGCTGCCAGCGGCGGCCAGGAGGCCGATACAGGGGTGATCAGGAGTGCAGACGGAGAATTCCAGGTTGAGGACGTTGTAAAGCTTCTGGGAGGCAAATTCGGCCATATCGGGCGTGTGACAAAGGGAATGATCAAGGCCGGCGATACCGTAACTCTGGAGGTGGACACCGAGAATCGGGCTCTCTCTGCCAATAACCACAGCGCCACCCATCTGCTTCATAAAGCTCTGCGTATGGTGCTGGGCAATCATGTGGAACAGGCCGGTTCTTCGGTTAATGCAGAGCGGCTTCGGTTTGACTTTACCCATTTTTCAGCTCTGACTGGAGAGGAACTGAAACGTGTGGAAGAGATTGTGAATGAGCAGATTCAGAACGCTTTGTCTGTCAAGGTTGAGAATATGCCCATCGAAGAGGCAAAAAAGACGGGAGCAGCGGCATTGTTCGGCGAGAAGTACGGAGATATCGTGCGGGTTGTCAGCATGGGAGATTTCTCCATTGAATTCTGCGGCGGTACTCATGTAGAAAATACCGGCATGATCACGGCCTTTAAGATTCTGTCAGAGACTGGCGTTGCGGCCGGTGTGCGCAGGATAGAGGCGCTGACATCCAAGGGACTGATGAACTACTACAATGAACTGGAACAGAAGCTTCTGAGGGCGGCAAAACTCGTCAAGGCAACGCCGGATAATCTGGCAGAGAAGATTACTCATCTTCTTGGGGAGAACAAGGCTCTGCACAGTGAGATTGAGAGTCTGAAGAGCCGGTTTGCAAAAGATGCGGCAAAAGATATCCTGAACCAGGCGACGGAAGTGAAAGGTGTGAAACTCCTTGCCACGAATGTGGAAGGGATGGACATGAATGGGCTGCGTGATCTTGGCGACCAGTTGAAGGAGAAGATTGGCGAGGGCGTGATCGTACTGGCATCTGCCACAGACGGTAAAGTAAGCCTGGTATCCATGGCTACAAAGGAAGCGATGGAGCGCGGAGCACACGCCGGGAACCTGATAAAATCAGCGGCGGCATACGTTGGCGGAGGCGGAGGAGGCCGGCCCAATATGGCGCAGGCGGGCGGAAAGAACCCGTCAGGAATCGGGGAGGCTTTGAAAAAAGCGGCAGAAGAGCTTGCAAATCAGTTAAAATAATTAATTTGCAGAAAAAATATTGACGTTATGGAAATATGTGTTATAATCTTATGTAGTGCAAGAAAAATACCCGAACAGTCGTATAATGCACAATATAGGCTGGAGGGAGGTTAGGTGTGAGACTATGTCAAATGTAATCGTTAAAGAAAACGAGACGTTAGATAGCGCTTTACGCAGATTCAAAAGAAACTGTGCGAAGGCTGGTATTCAGCAGGAGATTCGTAAGAGAGAACATTACGAGAAGCCAAGCGTAAGACGTAAGAAAAAGTCTGAGGCTGCTAGAAAACGCAAATATAATTAATTATGTGCAAGATAGAGTGTCTTAGGACACTCTATTTTTTACTTTATAGGAAATTGCGATTTTTGATGAGAAGGAAAAGAACAAGAGTTCGT
>CAJTVY010000028.1 GCA_910579925.1 uncultured Dorea sp. | reverse complement strand
CTTGTTTCGGTTCAAGATTGCGAACGAGTTTAGCGAGTTTCGCAATTACCTAATTTCGATTTCATAAATAAATTTTTTGATTTTTTCAACATATAGTTGCAAACATCTGTTTTTATACTTTATATAGTATATTTATATTGACATATCAATATTTTAGTATTACTATTCTATTAGAACAATTGTTTGAATTCTAAATAGAAAGGTGGTGACTTTATGGCAAGAGGAAAAACATGCAAGCCTTCTGCTAAAGTTAGCAAAGCTGGACGTACACTTTCTACCAGTAAGTCTGCTTCTGCGAAATCAAAAGCGGGTTCCACGCTTGCAAAGCACAAAAGCACAGACCATTAACTTTAGACCTGAAAACACTCAGGTCTTTTAAATTGTTCTAAAAAGCATCTTAGCGACTCTGCCCATTACATGTAATTCTTCAGGCGTTGGATTGTCCTTCTCAGCAGTCCGTACTACAAACACCGCTAAAGACTCAACCATATTTTCATACATGGATTTTTTATTCTTTTTACTCTTTTTCGCCATTTCTTTAATCACCTCCCCTCATTCCAACTGCATAAATATCATCCAGCTTAACATTAAGTGCCTTTGCAAATTTCGGGATATCGCAAGCCTTAATCAATCGACGTCCATTAAGCATGTCACTTAATTCCTGTGCTGTAAATCCTGCCTTTTTTGCAACATAAAGATTTTTCAATCCCTTTTCTGCAATGATTACTCTTAACCCTACTGCTAATGGTTTATTAGCTTCAGCAGTTGTCATCTTATCCCTCCTTACTACCTGTTTTTCTGGTATATCATGATATTATACCAGTTTAAATGTTTTGTCGATACCATTTTATCGGTTTTTCTGGTTTTTTCTTGACTTTACCATCTTTTTATAGTAACATCTCAATATAAGGAGGTAAAACCATGAGTTTTGGAACTAGATTAAAAGATAAGCGCAAAGAATTAGGAATTACTCAACCCCAATTAGCGTCAATGCTCGGTGTAAGTCAAAGTGCAATCGGAAGCTGGGAAACTGATGTTAATTCACCACGAGCCACGATTTTATACGATTTATTTGAAATTTTACATTGCGACGCTAATTATCTCCTACAAGATGAGACAAAAGAACTCTATAAGAATGAAGCAACTCCAGAAGAATTTGAAAAGATAATTAGAAAATATCGTTATATAGCTGAACATTCTCCCAATGGTATAAAAACTATTGATACGGTATTAGACAATGAATATGCCATAGCTGAACAGTTAGAGAAACAAAAAGACCGTATCCAAGAACTGGAAGCCAAACCAGCCTCCAACGTCACTCCAATGCGCACCAAGCCATATTACCAGCGCATGGCTTCAGCCGGAAGCGGTGAATACCTCTTTGAAGACATCCCGACCGACCAGATTGAGGTGGAGGACACGCCGCTCTCAAGAAAGGCGGACTTCGTACTGGGAGTCAATGGTCAGAGTATGGAGCCCACCTATAACGATGGGGACAATGTCCTTGTAAGGAAAACCTCGGATGTCTCAATCGGGCATATAGGGGTATTCATCAGGGGAAGCCACTGCTATATCAAGGAACTTGGAGAAGACAGGCTTATCTCACATAATGAAGACAAAGAAACTTACCCCGATATTTATCCCGATAACGTACCAATACGTGTCGTTGGGGAAGTGCTCGGCAAGGTATAACCGCTCCGGCGTTTATTTCTTTTACTGACAAAGAGGTGACAAATAAAATAATGTGCATAGAATATAGCAAAAAAGCTGTAAAATATATAAACTCTTCTGATAAAACAACAAAGAAACGCTTGAAAGAGGCAATCGAAAAGATACCCTTTGGAGATATTAAAAAATTACAAGGTGTAGACGAAGGCTATCGACTCCGTGTCGGGGACTTAAGGGTACTGTTTTCAATGGAAGATGACAAAATTTATATTGATAATATTATTCCAAGAGGGCAAGCATATAAAAGATTGTAGGAGGCATAGCATGAGCAAGGAAACGTTAAAAAATTTAATTGAATTAGTTCCAGAAAATGATATAGATATTCTTTATAGAGTCATTGTAAAATTCATCCCAGAAGAGAAACCAGAACCGGATGAAATAGAGGCACTTTTAGAAGGCAGAAAAGATAGAGCCGAAAACGGGACTATACCACATGAGGCTATTGATTGGGATTAAGCCCTTAAAATATAACCGCTCCTGCGTTTATATAAATCTCAATGTAAGATCAAACAAAAGAGAAAGAGAGGAATATATAAATGAAAGACCTGTTTATAATTGGTCGTCTTATCGCATTCATAGCCTTCCCTATCGGATTACTTTTTTTATTGCTCAATCCATTTATCGCATTCTTTATTATTATAGCGAGTACTGTTATATGGAATCTTTGTGGGCATTACTTAAAAAAAGAACATACTTTAGAAGAACAAAATGCCAATATAGGAGAAACCCTCAATTCAAAGCCTCGAGTAAAACAGTTAAATGAGAAAACGGAAGATGTACCGCAAGAGGTAAAAACGGAAACAGATTCTTCCAAATTGCCAAGTATTTTACACAAATTTCATAACAAACCTCGGCTCATTTTGGAGATAATAGGCATTATTTTAATACTGTCACTTGCCGCTTCTCTATTCGGTAAAGTGTCCAAAGACGATTATGAGTCTTTGAAAAGTGACTACGATTCTTTACAAAGCGACCATGAAACCTTAGAAGCAAAATATAACTCCCTTCAATCCGAATACAGTCAATCTACATCTGACTTGGAATCTACAAAAACAACTTTAAATGATACGCTTTCTGTCTATGCCGAGTACCAGACACGGATGCAGCCTTTTGACTCATTAACGGATGAAGAGTTAAACACTGTCGCTTCCAGAATTCCTCAAACTTTGGAAGAAAAGCAGGCTGAAGAGGCAGCAGCACAAGCACAGGCCGAAGCTCAAGCCGAAGCTCAAGCAACCGCCCAGGCTCAAGCCGAGGCAGCCCCGCAACAAGCCCAAGGAAGTATGGTATGGATTCCACGAACAGGTTCAAAGTATCATAGAAGTTCCAGTTGCAGCAACATGAAAAGCCCTACACAGGTAACCTTATCTGAAGCCCAGGCAGTAGGCTATGAACCTTGTAAAAAATGCTATTAATGAAAGGACGTGACAAAATGCAAGTGCCACAGGAGCGCATTTACACATCAGAAGACTACTGGAACCTCCCGGAAGGACAGCGGGCTGAACTAATTGATGGGAAGCTGTACTCTATGACGCCGCCAAGTTTTATCCATCAAAAGCTTATCCAACAATTAGGACGCATTATCGGCAATCATATCTCCACCCAAAATGGAGAATGTGAAGTTGTCCCAGCCCCCTTCGCTGTCAATCTGAACGCTGATGATAAAATATGGGTAGAGCCAGATATTTCCATCATATGTGACAAAAGTAAACTTACACAAAAAGGGTGCAAAGGTGCTCCAGATTGGATTATCGAAATTGTTTCACCTAGCAGCACCCGGATGGATTATTCCGTTAAACTGTTCAAATACCGTACCGCTGGTGTTCGGGAATATTGGATCGTGAATCCAATGAAGAAAGCAGTACAGACTTATGTCTTTGAAGGTGAAGAAGATTCGAACCTATTTTCTTTCGATGAAGAAATACCTGTTTACATTTTTGATGGTCTGACTATCAAAATCGCTGACTTAATATGACAAAAACCGCCCGGTGTTATCAGCACCGGACGGCCTTAGATAAAAATTGATATCCTAAAGGTGATATCTACTTCGCAAAAAGATTATATCATCTTTAGGGACAGCCCGCAAGAGAACAAAAGTTCCCTGGCTGTTATTTTTATGCCCAGTTATACAAAATACCCAAAAACAATTTGCATAACCTCAGCTGATGATTGTGCATAATTCTTAAAGAGGATGATATTATGGCAAAACGCAAGAAATACCCCAAGCTCCCCAACGGCTACGGCAGCATTAAACGCCTCTCAGGCAAGAACCGCACCAACCCCTTTGGAGTCTACCCTCCTACGAAGGAATTCGATTTAAACGGCGTTCCCGTGTCCCAGAAGGCCATCTGCTACGTGGATGACTGGTACAAGGGGTTCACCGTCCTTACCTGGTACCGGAACGGGGAATACTATGAAGGACGAGAAAAGGAACTGTCCTCTGACTCCGAGGAATTGAAACACCAGATCACCGGTATTCTGTCAAAATTCAATCAGAGTCAGCGTGAGGTTGCCGATCAGAAAACGTTTGAAGAGATTTATCAGGAATATTACCTGTGGAAGTTCCACAAACTGCACGACCACATGGAGAAAAAGACCACGATGGAGTACAGCATGCGCGCCGCATACAAGAACTGCGAGTCAATTCACGGCAGATCCTTCCGCTCCCTCACCGCCAACGACCTGCAGGAAGTCGTGGACAACTGCCCCAAGAAACATTCATCTCTTGAACTGATTATTGTCCTCTTCCATCAGATGTACGCTTATGCGGAGGCTAATGATCTGGTAGATAAGGATTACTCCAAATTCGTAAAGATAAACAAGACTGATGACGATGAACATGGTGAACCGTTCTCCGGCTCCGACTTGAAGATCTTATGGAATCACCAGGACAATGAGACCGTGGAAATGCTCCTGATCATGTGCTATTCCGGCTTCCGGATCTCCGCATACCTGGACATGAAGACGGATCTGGAAGAAGAATACTTCCGTGGCGGGGTAAAGACTGCTGCCGGGAAGGACCGGATCGTCCCGATCCACAGCGCCATCCTGCCCCTCGTCCGCCGAAGATTGGACAGACATGGCACTTATCTGCCTAATAGCGCAAGCAATTTCCGCAACGACATGTATGCAACTTTGAAATCCCTCGGGATTAAGAAGCACACTCCTCATGACTGCCGCCACACATTTTCGATGCTGTGCGATAAGTACGGCGTGAATGAAAACGATAAAAAGACCATGCTCGGCCACGCCTTTTCCGACGTCACCAACAAGGTTTACCGGCACCGGGAATTGGACGCATTAAGGAAACAGATTGAACAGATAAAATGTCGCTAACGTGTCGCTAACGGTTCGTATTTACTCATATTTTTACATAAGATTTTGCATTTATCCGAATCCCTTGAAAGCCTTGAAACAGAGGGTTTTAAGCACTTTTCCCTCTGTTTTCAAGAGTCTTTGGAAATGCCGAAATATTAAGGAATTGTTAAGAGATATTAACAAAAGCATCAAAAACCCTGGATGTTTTTTCATTGTAAAAAGATTTGTATAATGTTATAATTCTGTAATGCCATTGGTGAAACCGTATCAGCAGGTTCTGTTTCTATAAATGATGAAAGAGGTAAAGTAAATGGCCGGTACAACAAACATAAACAACAGACGGTATTTAGGTAATAAATATCGCTTACTTCCTTTTATACAGAGTGTTGTAAATAATGAATGCGATCAGATCCATACTGTTGTAGACATTTTTGCAGGCACAGGAGCCGTTGCCTCTGCGTTTCCAGATAAACAGGTAATTACAAACGATATCCTGTATAGCAATTATATCTGCAATTATGCCTGGTTCTCCTCTGAACGCTATCATCCGGATCTTGTGGAAGATCTGATCGACCTCTACAATACAGTCCAGATAAATGAAGATAATTATATGACGCAGAATTTCTCCGATACATACTTTTGCAGAGAAGACTGCGCAAAGATCGGATATATCCGTGAAAATATCGAGCAGCGATATCATTTTAATGAAATTAATTTCAGAGATCGCGCCCTGCTCATTACATCCTTGTTATACGCCATGGATAAGATCGCAAAAACCTGCGGACATTACGATGCCTACCGCAAAGGCGTCAGATTTGATGAACACTTAAAGTTACTTCTCCCTCTTGCGGGTAACGACAATCATCCAGACAACGAATGCTTCAATATGGATTCCAATGAATTAGCGGGAAACCTCCATGCGGATCTTGTATACATCGACCCCCCGTACAACTCCCGTCAGTATTGTGACGCCTACCATCTTTTAGAGAATGTCGCCCGTTGGGAAAAGCCAGAGGTATCCGGCGTTGCAAGAAAAATGGACAGGACCTCCCTCAAAAGCAGATACTGTACAAAAGATGCGGCGGAAGCATTTGAACATTTAATAGAAAATCTGCATTGCAGATATATCCTGCTCTCCTATAACAACATGGCCACAAAAGGAAACGACAGATCCAATGCCAAGATTGCGGACGAAGATATTCTCCGAGTATTAGGCCGAAAAGGAGAGATAAAAGTTTTTTCAGAAGATTATAAGGCTTTTACAACCGGGAAATCCGACAGATCTGACAACCAGGAACGGCTTTTCCTTTGTATCTGCAGACAAGAGGACTAAAAAAATGATACAGTCGCCATTAAATTATACTGGTGGGAAGTATAAATTACTGCCGCAGATTCTCCCCTTATTTCCCCAGGAAATACATACATTTGTGGATTTATTCTGCGGCGGCTGCAATGTTGGAATTAACGTGCATGCAGATTCTATTCTATATAATGATATCTGTTCCCCTCTGATAAACCTTTATTCTGTTATGCAAAGGACCAGTCCCCAAGAGTTTATCCATGCTCTGGAAAGCGTCATCGAAAGATACGGGTTATCAGACGTCAAAACCCATGGTTACAGATTCTATGGATGTAACAGTACGGATGGTCTAAGTAAATACAACCGGAAACGCTATTTAGCTCTACGGAATGATTTTAACGCCAGGCCGGACCATGATGATGAATATTACATATATTTATATGTTTTAATCATCTACGCATTTAATAATCAGATCCGGTTTAACCGTAACGGAGCCTTTAATCTTCCGCCGGGAAAAAGAGATTTTAATCAAAGAATGTACGATAAACTCGTAATATTTTTAGACACGCTACAGGCACAGAACGCCTCTTTTTTTAATCAGGATTTTCATACGTTAGACTTCACTCAGTTAAATGAGACAGACTTTGTTTATGCAGATCCTCCATATCTGATCACATGTGCGGCATATAACGAACAAGGCGGATGGACGCAGGAAAACGAAGTGGATCTGCTGCATCTATTAGACCAGCTATCCGGACGGAATATTCGTTTTGCATTGTCCAATGTGTTAGAATCCAAAGGACAGAGGAACACCATCTTATCCCAATGGCTGAACCAAAGACCAGATTACCGAATGATTGATCTGAATTATCATTACAGAAATTCAAATTATCAGAGAAAACTTAAGAATACCGCAACACGTGAAATACTTGTCACAAATTATTAGGAGGATGCCATGAAAATTAAAGAAGGTCAGATTTTTAATCTGATGGATACAAATGGCCGTAGAAACGACGTGGTCAACGCTCTTCAAGGATATCTGTCAATTCTTGACGATATTCAGAATAAAAGGAAAATGCACTGGGATTCTATGCCGGAAAGTCTTGCTCAATATGAATTTTACCGTCAGGCAGTGGAACTGTCGCCGGATGTATTCGGTAAGCATGAACCTTATGATAAACTCCTAAAAGAATTAAAGAAAGACAACGCCTTTCGCACCGCCGTTGAAAATGAAGATATGGCGTGGATTCAGAGTCACAGAATATCCCATAACGTTCTTATCAGCCAGTTCGATCTTGGGATCGAAGACCGGGCGCGGCACTATACCAGCAATCTTGTGAAATTAGGTTTCACAGACGAAGACCGTAAGATTTCCCCTGTCGGCCAATTACTTCTATGTCTGAAAAAACTAAAAAAAGACGAGTTAGAAAATATGCTTCCCATAGACGGAGTAAATGTTGTTTATCTCCGGCAGCTTCTGAAATTGCGTTTATATGATAATAAAGGCGAACGTTTCTATTCTCCCTTTCACCTGGCGATCTATGCTCTGTTAAAACGTCAGAGACTGTCTTATAATGAGTTTTCAGAGCTGGTACAGGGCTTAAGTCCCTATTCCGATTTCTGTCATATAGATGAATATGTGGCAGGCTACAGGGAAGGAGATATTGTATCCGGAAATAAGATTGAAATTCCTTCTGATCTGAAGACATCCTCAAAACTTTCAGAAACCTGTTTCAGAGAACGGTTTAAGAACAGAAAAAGTTCTGCAGCTGTAGAGATTTATTGGAACTATTACAGCCTGTTATGGGAATTCTCTGTGAGCCAGGATTCAGACAGTCTGAACCAGTTGCTTACCTGTTATGAGAAGCATAAGACTATGCTGAACAAAGCCTTTGGCTGTGGACAGAATATTTTTTCCCAGAAGACCGGCGAGAGACCCTCTAAAGAAGCGTTTCTAAAGAAATATCAGAAAATATTTACTTCTGATCTGAACGAGTATCTGTATCTGCAGTTTCATCTTTCTAAGAAATTAGATCAGATCAGAGAGTATTCTGACACAACCAAGAGAATATTCAAGGCCACCGGCATTATCAGTTTTTCCAACGGTTTTGTCGAATTAGCTTATCGGGAACTCTGTACATGTATATTTGAAGAACATGTCATAAAATCCCACATCGCAGGCAGTGTTTCTAAAGAAGAACACCCGTCTTATGAAAGCTACGACAGATATTACTGCAGTGTGACTTCCCTTTCCAGCATTCTGAACTATGATAAGCCTGAAACGCAGCAGGTGAAAAATCATATCCAGCTGAGTTTCCCTGGCGTCAGGATCGAAGAAATTCCGGGGGTCGTAAAAGACAGACGCAGACAGGAATTTGCTGAATTTTTGGAAGCAGCCTATCCGATGGATAAAGTGAAGGAGATCTTAGGATTATTTGAAAACAGAAGCAACGACAAACAGATTAAAGAAACCGTAAGCCCAGATGCAACCGTGCCCACCATTTACGAATATATGGTTGGTATTGCATGGTATTACTTTTCTGGGAAAAGAATCGACCTGCTTGCAAGTTATAATCTTACATTGTCGGCAAACTTTGAGCCATTAGTTCATGCCGGGGGCGGACAGGGCGATATTGTTATTTACGAGGATCAGAAAGTGGTAATGCTTGAGGCAACCCTTATGAATGCAGGCAGTCAGAAACGCGGCGAATGGGAACCGGTGCTGCGTCATTCCATCAATCTTAAAATTGATGAGGAAACGGCCGCCACCGGCAGGGAAGTGACTTCTTTTTTCATTGCAGATCAGTTTGACTATAACACAATTAATATATGGAAAGCAGTGGCTGCAGTGCCATTACAGTCTTCTACTGACAAGAGTAAGTTTACAGATAATGTTGTGATTATGCCGGTCTCTACAAAGGAGTTATCTTTTCTTATGGACAGATCTTCTGATTATGATGAAATTATTTCCAACGTTCATGATTTGTTTGAGGAAGATCGGAAAGATTTTGATCTGCACTGGCGGGATAAATTTATGGCGGCAATATGATTATGATTTTCTGTGTTAGCGGTGGGCGAAAGTCCGTTCTCAGTACTTCCGCCACACCATTCTGTTTACAACCCCTGTGTAACTCTGGATCAGTTTCACTACCTTTACGCTGACATTCACATCTGTATAATCCGGCACCGGCGTTCCATAATCTCTGGCAAGATTCATCCTTATCGCAGTCTCCACCCCCTGGAGCAGAGATTTCCTGTCAATTCCCGCCAGCACGAAACAGGCTTTGTCTAACGCTTCCGGCCTCTCCGTGCTGGTACGGATGCATACCGCTGGAAAGGGCTTTCCGACACCTGTAAAAAAGCTGCTTTCTTCCGGTAGTGTCCCGGAATCCGATACTACTGCAAATGCGTTGATCTGCAGATGATTATAATCAAGGAAACCAAGGGGATCTTGCCTTACTACCCGCCGGTCCAGTTCAAAACCAGTCTCTTCCAGACGTTTCCTGCTTCTCGGATGGCAGGAATACAAAATTGGCATATCATACTTCTCTGCCATCTCGTTCACAGCAGTAAACAGGGAATTAAAATTTTTCTCCGTATCCAGATTCTCTTCCCGGTGTGCAGAAAGCAGAATATATTTCCGTGGCTTTAACCCTAATTTCCCTAAAATATCAGACTCCTCAATGCCAGATAAGTTCTGTTGCAGCACCTCCGCCATGGGAGACCCTGTCACATACACCCGCTCCTTAGGCAGACCGCATTCATGGAGATATTTTCTCGCATGTTCAGAATAAGCCAGATTAACATCTGATATGATATCTACAATCCGACGGTTCGTCTCCTCTGGCAGACACTCGTCCTTGCAGCGGTTACCTGCCTCCATATGAAAGATGGGAATATGAATACGCTTTGCCGATATGGCCGAAAGGCAGCTATTGGTATCTCCCAGGATCAGAAGCGCATCCGGACAAATTGCTTTCATTAATTTATAAGAGCAGTTGAGAATGTTGCCCATAGTGGAGCCCAGATCATCTCCCACTGCGTTCATATAGACCTCTGGGGGATCCATTTTCAGATCGCGAAAGAATATGCCATTCAGATTGTAATCATAATTCTGTCCGGTATGAGCAAGGATACAGTCAAAATATTTCCTGCATTTCGGTATCACTGCGCCCAGACGAATGATCTCCGGTCGGGTTCCGACAATAATCAGAAGCTTCAGCCTGCCGTTTTCTTGAAAATGTATGTCAGTATAATCTGTCTTCATCTTCATTGTTTGTTTCATCCTTTCTTAAATTTATCACCTCTTATTCATTTCCTACCTGCTCAGAAAACGTATCTGGAAAATCAGCATCAAACGATTCATTCGCCCACATCACCGTCACAAGATCCTCGCTGTCTGACAGATTCGTAATACTATGCGTGTAACCCGGCAGCATGTACACTGCCTCGATCTTCTCTCCAGACACTTCAAACTCTCTGACCGGATATGGATTTCCTTTTTTATCCATACCGACCCTCTGCTCGCGGATCTTTCCATGTCCCGATACTACCATAAAGATTTCCCATTTACTGTGATGCCAGTGCTGACCTTTGGTGACCTGCGGCTTACTGACATTTACTGAAAACTGACCGCAGCCGGCAGTCTTTAACAGTTCAGTGAAACTTCCCCTCTCGTCACAGTTCATCTTTAATCTGGATTTCATACTTTCCTCCGGTAAATAGGACAGATACGTGGAATACAGTTTTCCCACAAAGGAACCGGTCGGGATTTCGGGCATTATAAGAGATCGGGGCTGTTCCCGAAAAGATATAAGCTGTTCTGCGATCTCCCCAAGCGTTGCCCTGTGTGTTATCGGCGCATGACAGTAACCGCCCTTCGAGTGTTCCTTCCCTTCCAATGCATCCAGAAGTTCTCTTATCAGATCATCAATATACAAAAATTCAAGTTCTGTGGAAGGGTCGTTCACCTGGATCGGAAGATCATTTGCCACATTGTGGCAGAAAGTCGCTACCACGGAGTTATAATTAGGACGGCACCATTTTCCAAAAAGGTTCGGGAAACGATAGACCAGAACCTTCGCTCCTGTTTCCTTTCCATAGGAAAAAAACAACTTCTCTCCAGCCAGCTTTGATCTGCCATAATCAGAATCCGCATAACGACCGGTCAGCGACGCCTGGATTGACGAGGCCAGCATAACCGGACAGCGGTTCTGGTATTTCTTCAGAGTATTCAGCAAAAGAGAAGAAAAACCGAAATTTCCCGCCATGAAATCTTCCTGGTTCTTAGGGCGGTTCACCCCAGCAAGGTTGAATACAAAATCGGCATTCTTACAGAATCCGTCAAGCAGCGCCGGGTCTGCAAAACGGTCATATTCATAAATTTCTCCGATTACAAGCCCCGGCCTCGTGCCATCTTTCTTCTGCTGTATGTTCTTCAGCGACGCAACCAGGTTCTTTCCCACAAAACCTGCAGCGCCGGTAACGAGTATATTCATCATGATTCTGCCTCCCAGACTGCAATTTCATCACGGACATATTTTAGACTCAGCAGTTTCTCTTTTACCTGTCCGATTTCCAAAAGCCTTGTATTATTGGAATTGAATTCGGTCAATCTGCTCCGGTTTTTATCACCGTCTCTGAAATATTTGTCATAGTTCAGATCTCGTCTGTCACAGGGTACCCGGTAAAAATCTCCCATATCTATCGCATGTGCGCACTCTTCATTTGTCAGCAGCGTCTCATACATCTTCTCACCATGACGGATTCCGATTATCCGCACCTGATTCTTTGCATGGAATAGTTCTTTCACCGCCTGGGCCAGAACTTCTATCGTACAGGCTGGGGCCTTCTGCACCATAATGTCTCCGGATCTGGCATTCTGGAATGCAAAAACCACCAGTTCCACCGCTTCTTCAAGACTCATTATAAAGCGGGTCATGGTCGGTTCCGTCACAGTCAGATCCTTTCCGTCACGGATCTGGCTGATGAATAAAGGGATGACCGACCCACGGGAACACATGACATTCCCATACCGGGTACAACAGATCTCCGTCCTTTCCGGTGAAACTGTCCTGGATCTGGCAACAATAACTTTCTCCATCATAGCCTTAGACGTCCCCATGGCATTGACCGGATAAGCTGCCTTGTCAGTGGAAAGACAGATGACCTTACGAACGCCTTCCTCGATAGCAGCCGTCAGAACATTTTCCGTACCTAATACGTTAGTCCTGACAGCTTCAATGGGGAAGAATTCGCAGGAAGGTACCTGCTTTAGAGCCGCTGCATGAAATATGTAGTCTACGCCGTGCATAGCGTTTTTTATGCTGCGGATGTCCCGTACGTCTCCAATATAGAATTTCAATTTTTCGCTGTATTGCGGGTAATTCTGCTGATAAAAATGCCGCATATTATCCTGCTTTAATTCATCACGTGAAAATATACGGATTTCTTTGATTTCTTCGGCTAAGAAGCGGTCCAGGACTGCGTTGCCAAAAGAGCCTGTGCCGCCGGTGATCAGAAGGGTTGTATTCTTAAATTGTAACATATCTTCTCCTCCCAATTTTTTCTATATCAGTCCTTATATTTTTATACCTTGAATCTTTCTATGTCCACCTCATATATGTGGTCAAGACTCCCTCTCGGTTCCCACCCAAGTTTTTTTAATTTACTATCGTCCTGCAGCAAAGTCCTGTGAGGCAGATAACCATCCGACAGAACAGCCTTGTCTTTTGCAAAAATAATCTTTCGTTCCGTATTATACTTCTGAAACAGAGACTCCGCCAGGTCTTTTACTGTCATAAACAGATTCCTGTTTGTTGCATTATAGGCATGCCCCTTTTCTCCTTTAAACAGAACCATTAAGATTGCCGTAATCGCATCCAGAGAATAAAGCATACATTTCTTCGTTAGGCCGTCGGATTTCATGACAAAATCCTTCTTTTCAACGATACATCTAAGCAGTTCATTTACTACCCTGGTTTCTTCATAACGCTGAAATAACCCCTGTATAACCGTTAATCTGATAATCTTTACATCTGTTCCATACTCCATGGCAGATCCATAACACAAAAATTCAGCGGCCTTTTTCCCAAGTGCATAACAGTTTCTTAGATCAAGGCTGTCAACTGCACCTGCCATCTCCTCTGTCATTGCCGGGGAATCATCCTGCGTCCATCCATAGACTTCTTCTGACGACAGATATATCATGGAACAATTCATGTTTTTCCTGCATAGTTCCAGTAACCTTTCCGTGCTGTGTACATTCATCTGAAACGTTTCCACCGGATTAGCCAAACGATATCTGTTATCTGTAGGTGATGCGGCATGTATGATATAATCAATCTTCCTGCTTACCTTATCCTCATACCCATACTCGCAAAATTCAATATCGTCTCCTTCCTCTATATCCTCCGGTATCTCATCCGGCTTTCGGGTGGAAGCAATGATGTGTGTTTTATCCCCCCTCTGTTCATTCTGAAGAAGAATCCACTTTATAAGCCCAGTTCCCACAAGGCCCCTGGCCCCGGTTATCAGAATCGTTTTTTTCTTTAGATATTTCTCAAATTCAAATCTCTCTGCATACTTTATGATCTCCCTCTTCTCAAGATCTGTATATTTCACACCTCTACCTTCTGCCTTATAAAAAATTTTCCAAGCCTTGAACAGAAATCACGTCGTCTGCAATCCTTTCCGGCGTCAGTCCGTTATGCTTCATCAGTTCTATGGGTTGAAACCTGTTCGGCAGATTCATGGAAAATCCAAAATTCTTAACTTTCATACATTTTGCAGAATAAAACTGAGAAATCCTCGAACCAAAACCACCTCTGATAATTCCGTCTTCCAGCGTAACCACCATATCATGATCTTTTTCCAGACTGCCAAGGGTAGCCTCATCAATGCCTGTGATAAACCTGGGATTCACAAGCGTAGCCTGGATGCCGGTCCGCTTCTGGTATTCTTCTGCAACCCGTTCTCCAAGCTGATAAAAACTGCCCAATGCAATGATTGCCAGCTTCTCCCCTTTCGTCACAACCTGATACTTTGTCCGGCTGTAATCCTGATCCACATCCTTCTCTGTATGGCATACACCGGTCCAGGGAACACGGATTGCAACCGGTGCTCCGGTCTGCTCTATGCTCCAGTTCAGCATGGCCAGATATTCCTGTTTATTTGTTGGGGCAAGATATACAAGGCGGGGAATGTTGCCCAATAATGTAATATCAAACAGTCCTGCATGGGTATCGTTTCCATGCCCAAATACGGAAGCATGGGTAACGATCATGGTGACCGGACATTCCCCGATACACATTTCCTGCTCAATCTGGTCATACGCTCTCTGTAGAAACGTGCTGTTTGTTGCAAATACCGGCTTTCCCCCGCCTTTCGCAATTCCGGCTGCGACAGATACACCGTTCTGTTCCGCAATTCCTACATCAATAAATTGTTTCCCGGCTTCTTTTCTACGTTCCTTGTGAAATCCAATACATAATGGAGTCGCAGCTACTACGACCGCAATGTCCGGGTCTCTCTTAATTTTATCCAGCAAAAATTCACCCACTATTGCGCCATAATTCTCATCCGGTACTTTACGCATGAACTCTCCGGTGTCTATATGGAAAGGATTCGCCCAATGCCAGTTTTCCAGATCCTCCTTTGCGAACCGATATCCCCGGCCTTTTTGTGTGCAGACATGGACAACAACCAGGCGGTCTGTTCCTCTAACCGTTTCAAATGCCTTGATCAGATCAGTCAGACTGTGCCCGTCGCGCACAAGTATGTATTCAGCCCCTAACGCCTTGAAATAGTTATCTTTTGTTTTCCCATTATGATTCTTTAGTTCATTTAGTTTTTTATGTAATGCCCCCACATTTTCACAAATTGACTGGTTATTGTCATTAACAACCACAATCAGTCCGCTTTGCAGTTCTCCGGAAAAGTTTAACGCCTCAAAAGCCTGACCGCCGTCCAGAGAGGCATCCCCGATCACAGCGATCACATTCCCGCAACCACCTTTCTGATCTCTCGCTTTTGCCATTCCACATGCCAGACTGATGGAAGTGGAGGTATGCCCAATATGAAAATGATCATATTCACTTTCTTTCGGATTACTGAATCCAGAAACAGAATGGTACTTTTCTTCGTACAAAAATGCCTCTTTTCTTCCCGTCAGCATTTTATGGCAGTAGGTCTGATGGGACACGTCGAATATCATCTTATCCTGAGGCGCCTTAAATACATAATGTAATGCGATAGTCAGTTCAACTACGCCAAGATTAGATGCCAGATGTCCGCCGCACACGCTTAATTTCTGGATCAAGGCTGCTCGCATCTCCTTTGCAAGTTCTGTACATTCATCAATCTTTAAATTCTTAAGGTCATCTGGACTGTTTATTTTTTCTAAATACATGTTTAACTCCTTTCATTTCCAGTCGGGATTTAAGATCGGTGTCAGTTCTATGGTCTTTCCATCTTCTATGTCGTTAACCTGGCGGATTCTTGCCGCCTGGTGTATAAGCCCGCTAAACTCTGTGCCGATGAAAATATCAAACCGCCTCTCAACATCCTTATAACCCATGTGATCCTGTCCAAAGGAAATGACATTGGCATCATTATGTTCCCGCATTAGTCTTACGGCTTCATCTCCATATCCCATGCCGCACATAATTCCCTTCACCTTATTTGCCGCAATGACCATTCCGGTTCCGGTGGCACAGATCAGCACCCCATATTTACATTCCCCGGATGCAACCTTGCCGCCGACCAGTGAAGCATAATAGGGGCTGTCGCATGGTACATATTCATATGTTCCCACATCGCAGACCTCAATCCCTTCCTCTCTTGCATGTTCTATCAGTCTGTTTTTATAAGCCAGTCCATTTCTGTCGCAACCAAACGCAATCTTCATCCTGTCACTCACCTCCTTAGCCAGTCTGGCCTTGTAGCCTGTAAGAGCGCAGAAAAAATTTCAATATCTTCCGATGTTGTCAATTTAATATTCTTTTCCGAACCCAGAGAAAGATAGAGTTTTCTGCCCAGTTCCACATATAGAGAACACGATGCGACTGAATCTGTGATTCCTCTTTCGATTGCCTGCCTGGTACTTATTTCTCTGCATAGATACAACGACGGATGTCATGCCAGATTTCGTCTAATTCTTTTGGATCTTCCCAAAATAAATTTTTTACTCTATGATATTGTTCATCCATGTAATCATTTGAACGATAACAGGCCTCTATAATTTTCTGATTAAGTTCATTCAGATTGGATACTTTATATCCACACATATACTTTTCTGGGTTATACAAAAATCCAGTGTCTCCATTTAAGTATTCTTTCAGATCTGGTATAAAAAAAACACACTTTTTATTATGGTACATTGCATCCAGAGCACAAGAAGAATAGTCTGTCAGCAACACATCAATATGGGGAATGATGACATTAATATCAAAATTTTTAGGAAGAATTAAAATATTTGAATCTTCTGGATTCATATTACTGGCCTGATGTAATTTTGCTATCATCAGTATTCGGCTATCATTGATTTCCCCAAGCTTTCTAAGTGTCAGATTCAAGTCAAACACTGTCTCTTCATTTCGAAAGGTAGGAAGATATAAAACAATTTTTTCAAATTTTTCAAAATATTGAATTAACTCTGATTCTTCTTTCATTAATTTTTGACATTCACAATTTCTTGGATAGTTGCTTATTATTATATTTTTGTCCGTCAGCCACAGACACTTTTTTAATGCCTCTGCATTTAATCTGCCTGTTGCCAGGTAATAGCAGTTCGCCCATCCGCCTTTTAAAGTCATCGACCGAAACCATCCATATTTTTGAAAGCAAAATTCATAAAGATAATAGATCAGTCTGTACTTTTTCTTTTTTCTTTTAAATTCATTCGATGTGTATGCCATGGATTTCACCCCAACACCATGCCACAGATTCAGTTTTTTTGCACCATATGAATATTGACCTAAAATATCACCATTTCCACTTGAACTATTACAAACAATATGTAATCCTGCTCTTTTATGATACCGTATTGATTCTTTAGAGTGCATCCAATATGCTTCATATCCCATTGCCCTTAAATTCTGGATGTCTTTGTTGTTTTCTGACACCCAGACAACATGAGCTAATCCTAATTCTTCCATATGATTACTTAAATATTCATAGAGATATCTTGAATTATCAGCATATTTTTCACCAAACCAGCTTCCGATTAAAATAATTCCCGCTTCCCTTTCCCAGAACAGGGATCTGAAAGCCATCCAAAGATTGACCAAAAAATATTTTAAAAACTTTACTATATTATCCATATTCTCATCCTAATTTTAGTTTACTATTCTTAAGTTTCTTCCATATAATAATGAAAGAAATCGCATCAATAATAAAGCAGATCAACCACCTTATGTACAAATATTCTATAAAATAAACGGACAGAAAACCGACAACTACACTTGCTATAATCAGTTCTGAAAATACTCTTGTATCTAAAATTTTTTCACGTTCTATATACTCGTATATAGACATATGAAAAGCAAAATATAAAAAATAAGTAAACACCGTTGTATATGCCGCAGCGAAATGCCCATACCGAGGAATAAAGATGTAATTCAGACCTATGTTTATCACTGCCGCCAGAATGGTTCCAAGTGCAAGAAATTTAGTTTTTTTATGATAATACTCAACAGAAGCAGGGAAAAAATAAAGTAAAGAAAAATAAATCCCCAGCAGAACAACCGGTGCAACTGTTTTCGATGACCAGTATGATTCCGGAGCTAAAATCATAATTCCTTCCGGTGATACCAGAATTACATTTACGGCTATTAAAGTAATGATCACTGCAAACCATCTTGACTTTCTGAATATCATACCATTATTATGCTGATCCATATTTTCATAAAACCATGGGTTCCAGATACCCACAATGGAATTTACGATAATGGACAATACGGAACCAATTGTAAACGTCAGGCTATAAACACCAGCTTCTAGTGAACCTACCATGTCTTTAATCATAATTCTATCAAAGGATGACAGAATAATCTGCGATATTCCATGTGGTACAACAGGAAGACTGATTTTCAATCCATACTTCAGATAATCAAAATTGAATTTTGATCCTCGTCTTAGCATCCTTCTTCCCATAAAAATGATCAGTATGACAGATGCTGCCGTATTAGCGCTTACCCTGCTTCCGAAATCCGATCGCAGAAAGAAAAAAGCAACGAAAATCACCCCTAATACTATGTCAACACAATTATAGGCCAGATTAGCCAGAATCTGCTCTTTATATTTATAGTCCATGATCATCTCATTAGAGTAAAAATTAGCTAACGATAAATAGAACGACCTTATCATAATGCACTCCAGAAGCAGGGCAGAATATCCAAGAAAACGAATATGTAATATCCCTGACACTACGATATAAGATGAATAGACCATAAAGCTTAGTATGATAAATTTTACACAAGTGGAAATATAATCCTCATATCTTTCTCTAAAATCATATTTAGCAGTGGTCAGAGTGGAATGTAACGCAAAGCCGACAAATACAAAAAAAATATTGGAATATGAAAGATATACGTTATACTCTCCATAACCCTCTACGGTCATTAAGCGGGTAAATAGCGGAATTGAAAAAAAAGTAATTGCATTGATTAAAATATTACCCACACTATATCCGATACCTTGTTTTAACAACTTTTTCTTTTCTGTCATTATTTGATTCCTTTTTGTATTTATTAATAATCACCATTGCACAGACATGAAGTGTAACGGTTGTAGAAGAAAAAAGTAATGGATTCCCTAATGCTGTTACTAAATATGCCATACATGCAATCGGATAAATATTTTCTACATTTATCCTTTTACTCATAAGTATTTTAACTGCATCGATACAATTTCTCAGATAAATATATATAATACCAAAAGCAGCTATGCCAAATTTATGAAACAGATTCAGATAGATCACTTCCACCGCATAAGGTCTTTCTTTTTCTCTAAGCACCTCAACAGGAGCCCCCAGTCCATGTCCGGTTATCTTAAAATTTTTGAAATCTAAAAAATATCTTATCTGGTGATATCTGATTGAATTTCCGCTTGATGTTTCAGAAAAAAAGCTTCCAAACAACACCTCGCCAAAAAGAACAAAAGATGTTAATCCAACCAGAATAATTCCTATTATGATAGTGATATATAAATAAATTCTTTCTTTTATATGAATGGAAATAAAACTGACAGCAAATAAAAAAGTAAGAATGATCAGTCCCAGAATATCTCCTGCTGATTTTATACATATAACCGTAGTTAATATATCAGCAACCGCAATTAAGAAATATCCTATTTTCCTTCTGTTTAAAATAAACAGACTGTATATTGAATGTAAATATGAAATTCCAATCATTTCTCTGGTCGGAAAATAAATAACATTTTCAACACTGGATGTCATTACATAATTATTAAATAGAGGAACATTACCTAACATTTCTGTTCCTAACAGGAATTGATCACAGTAAACAGCCATAGTTGCTAACACCGTTATAATGGAAAGTGAATATAGTACTGTTTTCAGGCTTTTACTATTAATACCTTTTGAATCAATCAATATGTATATAGAATAAAATGTCATCCCTGCAAAATTTCTAAAAATATATTGAATTTCATTATGCATGATAAATCCCATCATGATTCCGTAAACCCATATTAAAACCAGAATGACTGAACACTTTGCTTCAAAATCAAAATGAATATGGAAACAACATTTTTGTTTTATGAAACCTGCAATCAGAAACACTCCTAAAACAATATAAATCAGATTAGAATTTTTGAAAGGTTCCCACAAGAAAAGGATCAAAAATATAAAAAGTACAGCCTCCGATTTATCAAACATTTTAAACCTAATTTTCATAAATATTCTCTCTATGATATCATAATAAATTCTGACGATATCTTTTTCTCATTTCTCTGATAAATATAATTCGATTTAACAGTTTATTTTTCAGATTCATTTTACGGCCAAGCGAACAGTTATTGTCATGGTTTCTATGGAGAATCAACTTTTCATAATACAGATCAACTTCTGCATATTTACTTCCTAAAATCCCCAGCCACAAATCATGAGCCAGCGGCGGATCCACAATGCTTACCGGCCACACTTTCTCTTTTATATCCTTCGTAAATGCCATCTGACAACCTAAGTAACTGCCTCTGATAAAATTAAGCAAAGGATTTCTAACCGTATGATTCTCTTCAAACATTGAATTCATAATATTCAGTTTTTCATCCACATTATATCCGTCACAGATCAATATTCCCACTGTTCTGTGATTTTGCATATATGATACCATCTTATCTATTTTATTGTGTATCCAGATATCGTCCTGATCAGCCAGAAAAATATATTCTCCCCTACAATTTTTGACTGCATGATTAAAATTTGTCTCAACCGTATTTCCCGGATCAAAGAAAATGTGGACTCTGTCGTCAATTTTTTTATATTTGCGAATAACGTCTAATGTATGATCTCTGGATTCATTATAGGAAATGACTATCTCATCATTCTGATCCAACATCTCCATAATTGAATTTAACTGTTCTTCGATATATTTATCCCCGTTATATACCGCCATAGCTACAGATGCTCTTACTCTTTTCTTCATATCTTAAACTCTTTTCAACATCTCTCGATTACATATGTTCCTTTCTCTTTTTCACATGACTGAGGACAGAAAAATACTTTATCCCGAAAATTCTGAACAGGAAACCTTATATTTCCAAATTGAAACAAAAGCATAGGATAGTTATCTTTTCTGGCTTTCCATACTTCTGAAAAGCCATACTTTTCACTTCCCACAAACAGATGACAATCGAAATCCTCAATCCCTCTTCCCAGTCTCCTTGTGATCAGATATCTCCATCCGGTCAGAGAAGTATCCGGTTCCACTGCTGTAGCCAGACAAAACTCTTCCCCATCCCCAAACTCTTTTCCAAAAATACAGGTTCCCGGCAAATCCTTTATTTTTTCTGTTTTTTTATTCTCTATATTCAACAAATACACTGCGTTTTTTTCATTGGGAGCATCTGTGGCATAAATGATATTTTCTCTGTTTACAAAAAAAACACATGACCGATACTTCTGCTTCCCCAATAAAAACGGCTTTGCACTGTTTTCCCCATATTGTAATCTCCAGAATCCGGAAGCTTCATCCCTGTCCCCAGTTAAAATCCAGAAACAGTCTCTGTATTTATCGTATTCCACTCTATGGATATGCTCAATGAACCTTTTATCAATCATGGCAATTTCTCTTACCTGTTCATCTTTCAAACAATATATTCCTACATTTCCATTTGAATCATGTCCACCATAATCTCCGAAAACAATCTCGTTATCTCCTTTTCTAGTATACTGACAAAAATATAATGGGTTTTTTGTACCAGCGGCATATGTAAATATACATGTAAAAGTCTGCTTTTCCAGATCAATCTGATACATTTTCCCATCATGAGATAAAATGTATATATCTTCTGATTTTTTTAATACCGCTCTTGGTTCCAGCCGTAATAATCTTTCTGTCAGTCTGAACTGTGCCAATATTCTTTTTATCAAAGACTTGTTAATGACGTAAACCGCATGAGTATGCTTTACTAAATCAATAAAACAGATTTTCCCTTTGGCATATTCGATTCTCATTTTACGGTCTATATAAAGAATCCGATTCTGAAACATTTTCCTTACATGGAATCTCTTTTTACTATAAGATTCCATGATTATCTCATAAGCAGACCGTGTGGTATATTTTTCTTCCAGCAGTCTTCTCGCTTTCATTCCCATATCTTTTATGTATTGAGGATCTTGTTCATTCTTTTTGACAATCTCCATTATTTTCATAACAAAGGCTTTTTCATCGTTACCTTTGATCCACCATCCGCATTCATTCTCTTCTATAATCCTGCCAATATCGGTATGCTCATCGGTAGACATGAACACAGGAAGCTGAAAATTCAGATAATCTAACAACCTTGAAGGAAAATTCGGAATGGTAAATCTTTCATCCAGAAAAATCATTCCAATATTACTTGCTTTTAGCAGCTGAATATACTCTCTATATGGCAACTGACTAATACAGGTAATATTATTATTCTTCTGACTCTCTTTCTGAATTTTATAAAATTCTGTTCCAGCTCCACACATAATAAAATGTACATTTTTATTTCCTTTGAAATTCTTTAGGACTCTGACTACAAAATCTATATTCTGGGGACGTCCAAAATTACCGCCGTAAGTAAGAATCAATCTGTCTTTAGGAATATGATACTTTTCATACAGGTCGCTCTCTGCCGATTCTCTGATATCTATCAGATCATTCGTATTCGGGCATACTTCTACTTTGCTTTTTTCAATCTCAGTATTATGAGACAAAATGTATTCTACATTTGCCGGAGACATACAGCCAATCTTGTCGGAACACCTATAAAGCTGTTTTTCTTTATATCTGAAATACCAGTATAATACCCCTGTAATTCCAGTCTTCTTAATCACTCCAAGATCCACCGCATTCTGTGGAAAAATATCTTTCAGCATCAGATAGGTAAAGGCTCCTGTCTTATCCTTTATATTTCTGACCATGGATGCGATTGTAACCGGCGGCTTGGAATACAGTATACAGTCAAATGAAATATTTCCAAAATATTTATCAAAGGATTTCTGAAATTGTATTCCCAATAAAAGAGTGGCTATTCCCTTCTCAAAAAAAGAACTTTTCGTAAGGTTTCCGGTTTTTACTCTCAAAACATGGATCCCATTTTCTTTGCATAAATCTGTTTCTTTTTTCTCTCGTCTTTCCCTTGAACAGATCACATATACTTTATGCCCTTTATTTCGGAACATGCGGACCAGATCTATATATATCCCGCTTTGGTCCAGCTTCTTAAAACCTCCAATTGTTATAAACAATATCTTCATATCTATCCTCTGCATTCGTTTCCTGATAATCTCCCCACACGATATTCTGGAAAGAACTCCGTCTCTATTTTTCTCCCAAGTTCCTTCTCTCTGGCTCTCACAGCTTTCTGGTAAGCCCCCTCATCCCAGATTCTTCTTCCTACATAGAAATCAAGCATAGTATTCCTCCCAAATTCTTTTTTGAACGTATAAAGTCCGTCATTTTTCGTATAACTTACCATACTCAGTTTCAAAATAGATATCCATCTTACGCCTCCTATGCCGCCTGTCTTTCATGTCTTACACTTAAAAGTTCCGGCATATCCTGACCGCAGTCATGAAAAGTAAGATGCAGATCAAATCTGCGGCTATCTAGCCCCTCCCCCCTCGATATTTCGGAAAGAATCCTTCCTCTATCTCTTCATCCATTTTTCTCATCCTGCACAGTTCCTTATATGTTTCCATATCAAATATCCTCTTTCCTATGTAAAAATCAACCTCTCCATTAGGGGCAAAAGATTTTTTATACTTAAAGATCCCGTCGTCCTTACCATATCCCCCGCCTAACACGAAATTCTTAAGTCCCTTCTCCTTTGCCCACTTTATAATCTCAACCTTTAAAAAATCATTTGGTCTTACGCCAAAATAGCGGCGATCCGTTCCTCCCAGATATGAGTAAGCATTTTTACTTCCATAGATCACCAGTTCCGTGGAGATTATCTCTCCTTCATGCAGTACATGAAAATAGCAGATATTCCCTTTCATCTTCCCTAGCGTCTGAAAGAAACTTTTTTTTAAAAAGAACTCTTCTTTCGCCTCTGTCCGTTCCATCGTTCCATAGTATATGCGCAGAAAATCTTCCAGTCTTTTCCCTCTTTCATCAACGATGATTTCCAGTCCGTTCTTCTTAGCTTTTCTGTAATTTTTTCTCACCTTATATTCAAAATCCGAATAAATCTCTTCCATTGTCCCGTTAAGGTTACGCACAATATTATGAGTTCTGCTCTCAGTCTGCCCATTGTAATATTTCCTATATGGCTCTAATAATTCAAATCTGACAAACTCACTGACGTATCCTCTTTCAAGGCAATACTCTTCATATTCTTTCAGAATCATCCGAAAATTCTGCGGATCTCCTTTGAATAGAAATCCTCCATATCCATAGGGTGAGCTCAGATCAAAATATCTTTTTTTCTCCAGTATCCCTTGAAAGAACGGACATTCTGCAATATCACGCTTAAGAATCACATTGATCCCTCTGGTCTCTCCCCATTCTGTATAAATCAGAGCCGGTCTGCCCTCCCCTTCATCTTCAAAAGCCTGTGCATAGCCGTTCAGATAAAACACATCATAATTTTCAAAATCCTTTACAGTGGCATCCCATAATTCTCTTTCATGAATCTGTATTTCCCGAATCATTCTATTCCACCTCTCTGCTATGCCAGTTCCGCCAGTTCATAGATCAGCTTCTCCGTCTTCTCCCATCCAAGACACGGATCCGTGATTGATTTTCCGTAAATATTCTCGCCAACCATCTGCGCTCCGTCTTTCAGATAACTCTCTATCATAAACCCTTTTACAAAACGGTTCATTCCCGGATAATTCCTGCACAGTTTTAAAACATCCTTGGAAATCCTGATCTGTTCGTCATAATTTTTTCTCGAATTGCAATGGTTACAGTCTATGATCACGCCTATATTCTTCAGATTCCGCTTTACATATGCATCATGCAATTCTGCCAGTTCTTCATAATGGTAATTAGAATGAACTCTTCCGCCGTTGTCCGTGTATCCCCGCAGAATCCCATGTGCATATGGATTCCCTTCTGACTGGCATTCCCAGCCATGATAAATAAAAGACTGTCTGCTCTGGGCCGCAGTAATCGCATTGAGCAGAACTTCGTTGTCTCCGCTTGTGGGGTTCTTCATTCCGACGGCAAAGTCCATTCCACTTGCCACCATCCTGTGTTGCTGATTTTCGACAGATCTTGCGCCTACGGCCCCATATACCAGCAGATCTTCGATATAATATGTGGCCTCCGGATACAGAATCTCATCCAGACAGAATAAGCCCGTCTGCCGGATAATCTGCAGATGAAGCCTGCGCATGGCCTCTATGCCTGCACAGAGATTATCTTCCGACATAGTATCCGGCTTATGAAGCAGTCCCTTATACCCCACTCCTCTGCTTCTTGGTTTGCTGGTATAGACTCTTGGAATGATCAGAAACTTTTCTGACACCTTTTCGCTCACCTTTGCAAGCCTCTCTGCATAATCTGACACCGCAGGTTCATAATCCGCCGAACAGGGTCCTGCGCATAATATTTTTTTCTCTGATTTTCCCTCAAGGATTTTCTGAATTTCCCTGATTCTCTGTATTCTCGCCTCTTTTTGTGCATGATCAAGCGAAAGCCTGCATTTTAGTTCCTCTGCATCCGGAAGTTTCCTAAAAAAACGCATTTTTCTTTGTCTTCCTTCTCTACATGTTATGGCTCCACAGCGATTCCCAGTTCCGCTGACTTATAAGCCGCATAAATGATCTTGGTTGTATCATATGCCAGTTCAAACGTTGACTTTGGCCGGCGCTTATACCAGATCGCCTCCATAAAGTCCCTCATCTCATCCGTATAGCCGCGGATAATCTCATCCTCAAGAAACGGCTTATTCCATCCCGTTTTAGAAGGAAGCATCTCGGAGAGATAGATATCCTCCATACGGTCTTCATCCAGGAAATAGGTTTCCATCATATCTGACATTGTCAGTCTGCAATTGATGGCAGCGTCATTACAATACAATTCCACATAATTCCTGCTTCCTCCCAGTAATGTGTCTGTGGCTATAATGACTGCTCTGGAATCATCGGAAAAGGTGACGATTACGGTCGCACAGTCTTCCACGTCATGGGGTCTTGCCGCAATGTGCCTGTGCTCATATTCCGAAAGATTCGGCGTGATCTGTCCCATGTCTGCAAATACATTTTTCACATAAATCTGTTCTCTCCTGGTCTCTGCTTCCACATGCTTTAACCAGAGAATCGCCGTCAAGGGATGCGCACCCACGCGGATAAAAGAACCGCCGCCAGTCTTATTCCACTCTCCTGCAACCGGAGAACTGGAACCTTTCAGACTTTCTTCTCCCTTTGCATACAGGATCTTGCTCTTCTTCTTTTTTAAGATGTCCGCCGCTTTCATGATTGCCGGGGCATATACAAAATTTTCTGCATACATGAAGAGTTTTCCCGACTTCTCCACTTCTTCTTTTAAAATGTCTATGGACTGAATGACTTCATCGTACATTTTTGATTTCGGCACATTTTTACCGATAGGTTCTGCATCACCTTTCCTGCCAAAATAACCGCTTAGTGGTTTTTCACAGATCACATGTTTCCCCGCATGCAGCGCCTTTATAATCATGTCTTCATGAATATAAGGAGGCGTACAGATATCTATGACGTCAATTTCCTCATCCTTAAGCAGGTCATCAAATTCCAGGCTTGCCTTCTGAAAACCATATCTTTCCTTAAAAACATTTACCTGCTCATATCTTCTGGCAATAATATGCCTGTAACAGACGGGCACCCCAGTATATCTCTGAAGCGCATTCATGTGCAGTTCCGTGGCCCTTCCTGCCCCGGCCATTCCAATACAGATTTCTCCTGCGTGATTCATTGAAACCTCCTCCTTAATACAGAACATGAACAAATTCATGAATCTGTGGCATATACCGATCCTTCTCTTCCCTGGTCTTAAAATGAACTGCCAGATATCCCATCTTTTCACTCAGATAATTCTCTATTACATGTCCTTTGGGCCTCCACTGGTTAAACTGATAGACATATTTCTGAAATTCCGGTTCAATGGAAATTCCCTCAAACACACCATTTTTGTCTCCCATAATCATGTGGTATCCATAATATCCCTCTGATGTTCCAGGTCTGGGAATTGCACGGCAGTCCATCCCTGCTTCTGCCCGTATCACCCATTCCGGCCAGTTTACACCGGCTGAATCCGTCAGCATTGTCATCCAGTTATTCCCGATATTCCTTCGCATCATCTCGATAATCCATGGCTTTCCATTACTGAGGATATACTGCATATGAAGCTGCCCGTCCACCAGCCCTAATAATCTGGCGATTCTTTCTGTTTCCGGTATCAGTACCTTTACTGCTTCTTCCCAGTGATCCGCAGGTGCGATTCCTGAATTAGTCAGATATTGATTTTTGAACGAATAATCATTTGCCGTACAATAAGCCGCCACCTTCTGGCCAACAAGAAACGTATTGAGACTATGCAGCGTACCTTCTATAAAAGGTTCCGTCACGATTTTTTTGACTTTCGATCTTTCAAATGCTTCCCGTACATAATGTTCAAACTCTTCCAGATTACGGGCAACATGAACGCCTTGTCCCCCCGCCAGGTCGGTTGGCTTGATCATCACAGGAAATCCAAAATGGTTTCCACAGGAAATTGCTTTTTCAAGATCTGTAAAATTTTGTGACAATGGCGTCATGACCTGGTTCTCTGCGGCAAATTTTTTAAAATGATCTTTTCGGTGGATAATCTGTGCATTCTCATAAGTATCGTGTCCTTTCAGGCCCAGTTTTTCACCTACATAAGCCGCCGCCAGCGCACAGTCATCCGTACACCCCTGGGATATTGCATCGATCTCATACTTTTTCATCAGAGAAATCATTTCTTCATAATCGTTGTAATCACCAGATATATACTCGTCGCCGTACTGATGTCCTGCATATTCTGCTTTTGTACTGGTCGTAATGACATAAAATCCGATTTTTCTCGCTGCCAGAATGAAAGGTATTTCATGCTCGCTTGCATTAAGCATCAGCAGTTTTTTACGCATTTTTCTCTCTCCTTCGTATTTTTCAATTCCAATAATTCTCTTTCACTTAATCCTGATCTGTATACATGAAAATCCACAGGCGTATCTTCACCCCGTACTCCGATATCGCTCCGTTTTAATACAACCTTCATCGTTTTCATGACTATTTTCACATCCCTAAGGAAAGATATATTTGCTGCATATTCTGCATCATATCTGAACCTTTTTTCCCAACTGGCGGTATTTCGTCCGTGTACCTGCGCCAGCCCTGTCAGTCCGCCCCGGACCGTATGCCGGATCCGTTCTTCTTCTTTGAACCAGGGCAGATAATTTGACGGTAATGGTCTTGGTCCCACAATACTCATATCGCCTTTCAGGATATTCACAAGGCTTGGCAGTTCATCCAGGCTGCAGCTTCTGATAATCCTTCCAAGCGGCGTAATTCTCTGAGCGTCCGGTAACGGAACTCCATATTTGTCAAAAGCAGTTTTCATGCTTCTTAATTTATAGAGATTGAACGGCTTCTCATCTTTTCCGATCCGTTCCTGTACGAATATCACAGGGAAGCCAATATCAAGGAGAACCAGAAACATCAGGATCAGCAGAGGGATCCCCAGTACCATGAGTCCACAGAAAGCCAGGATAAAATCAAGCGGTCTTTTTATGTATTTTGCGTACACATTGATTCTCCTTCCTCCTGTTTCTTTATAACCTTTACCATTCTTTCCATATCGTCCCGTCCATATCTCTGGTCGATCGGTAGACACAACAGATTCCGGTAAAAACCTTCCGCCGCATCACAGACAGTTGATAAACACCCTGCCTTAGGCCATACAACAGGAGCATAGATGTGGTTTTCTTTCAGACGCTTCTGAAGATTAGTCCTGTCCTCAGTCCAGATCGGGAAATAGAGCGGCACGATATCTTGTGGAAGTGCGGGAAACATCACCTTTATCTTTTTCACATCTTTAAGTCCCTGCAGAACCGTCAGATAATTTTCTCTTCTGCGATTTTTCAGCTTTTCTCTATCCATAGACGCCTGCATATGATAAGAAAAGGGACTGATGCAAAACAATTCTTTCTGATGATCCAGGATATTCTCTGCCGCTTCGTACTTTTCAAGAAAATCCTGCTTTTTCCCCTTGTGGTAAAACAGATATTCATACTTGGCTCTTCCTGCTGCAATCTTCGCTTTTTCCAGTTCTTTATCTGGAGTTTCCGGTCTGTTTAGAAATTTTCCTTCCTTGCAGACAACGAAAGCCCCGTCCGGTATGCCATGCCATTTCCGCATACTTCCAACCACATAATCTGCTTTGGCAGGTTCTATTTGGCTGTACAGACATTGCGTCCTGTCTTCAATCACCTGCGTTTTGCTTCCCTTTATCTCTCTCAAAAGATCTGTTTTCCCGGAAATTGTCTCAAACCCGAAATAGTGGTGAAAAATCAGAATTCCGATTTTTTTCTTTTTTATAAGCCTGATAATTTCTTCCCCCTGTATAGATAAATTTCTGTCAATCGGAAACGATTCGATCCGATATCCGGCTAAAAGAAACGGTTCGATCACAGTTTCACAGGTAAAGGACGGCAACAGAGCGTTCTTTTGAATCCCTGGATTACGGATTTCCGCCGTTTCTATCGCCTTGGTAATCGCCTGGCGGCCTGACGAAAGCAGTATGGAATCAGCCCCTTCCAGATAAAAATCACTGATACTGATCTTCCTGTCAGTCTGACCGGATTCCCCGGGATCAATCCAGAAATTACTGCCAATCTCACTTAACATTCTCTCTTTCCCTCTTTTTCATTTGTCAACGGTCTGTTTATGCAAAGCATCTTCTTACAATCCTGATAATCCTTTCCTGTTCCTCTTCCTTCATCTTGTTATCACTGGGCAGGCATAATCCCCTCTGAAAAAGATCCATCCCCACATCCAGCCTTTTGTCCCCTTCCCGGGTAACAAACCCGTTCATCCGGTAAATCGGCTGCATATGCATAGGTTTCCATAAAGGCCTGCCTTCTGCTCTGTATCTGGCAAGGGTTTCCAGGATCTCGGTAGGACAACTCTTGTTTCTCTCGCTGATATAAATCGCCTCTTTCTCGCCCCGAATCTGCCTGCACATTCCTTCCGGCTCGATCAACAGACAGGAAAGCCAGTAGTTTGGCTCGCTATTCCTTTCATCAAAAGGATTCATCTTCACCGGCAGCCCTTCAAATCCTTTCCGGTATCTCTCATAAATCCCTTTCTTCTGTGCGATATGCTCCTCCAGATAGGGGATCTGCCCTCTGACCACACCTGCAATCACATTACTCATGCGGTAGTTATACCCCAGTTCCTCATGCTGATACCAGGGCGCATCTTCCCTGGCCTGAGTAGACCATTTTCTCACCTTCCTGGCAGCCTCTTCATCATCCGTCAGCAGCATTCCGCCGGAAGAACCTGTAATGATCTTATTTCCGTTAAAAGAAATGCAGCTATAAGTCCCAAATCCCCCCGTCTGTCTGCCTTTGTAGGATGCTCCCAGGGATTCCGCCGCATCCTCAATCATGACCGCTTTGTGCCGTTGGCACACTTCTTTCCACTGATCCACCTTTCCCGGCGTTCCATACAGATGTGCGATCACCACCACCTTCACCTCCGGATAAAGTTCAAAGGCTTTTTCAAGCGCTGCCGGGTCCATATTCCAGGTGTCATACTCCGTATCAATAAATACCGGAATACCCCCTTCATAGACAACGGGGTTTACCGTTGCGTCAAACGTCATGTCTGAACAGAATACCCGGTCTCCTGGTCTGACCCCCGCAAGCTTTACCGCCATATGAAGGGCTGCCGTTCCGCATGACAGGGCAACGCCATATCTGCACCCCGTTTTCTCACAGATCATCCGCTCCGCTTCATTAATATTTTCTCCCACGGTGGACATCCAGTTCGTCTCGTACGCTTTCAGTACATACCGAAGTTCCGTGCCGTGCATCGTCGGCGAACTGAGCCAGATTTTCGATTCAAAGGGATTGATACCTTCTTCCATTTTTATAAGCCTCCCCACCAGAAACTCTTTTCCTAACTCTTCTCCACGATCTCAAGCCCCATCCACAGTCCCTGGTTCTGGTAACATTCCAGGGGGCTTTCTATCCTCGCAAGCCGCTTATGGCGGTCAATCTTGCGGATCTGACGCTCTTTTCCACAGAGAGGCCCTTCCGTCACAAAGGTAACTCCATTCTTAATGTACCCTTTCGACATAGAGATCCGGTGTGATTCCCCGCTAATGTCCCGCAGAAAATCCAGCTCTTTTGCCATCAGTCCATGACTGTAGGCTCCTCTGGATACCAGGAACTTTGCGGTGGCATCCGCCGCATTCTCAAGGCCTTCCCAGCTGTCTGTCTCAGCAAATACACAGCCTCGAAACATGGTTTCCTCCTGCCGGTGCCAGCCTCCCTTATACCGCTTCATTTTTTCAAACGTGATCAGAAAGATCTGTGCATTCCCAGAACAGACATATCTCTGTCTGAGTAATTCAGCCGCCTTTCTTTCTTCTCCTTCTTTACAATGCAGGACATACCAGATCGGAAACATCCCCTTCCTGTTTTCGTGGAGTAAGATACTCTGCGAAAATTTTTATGTTTTTCCGAGAAATATTTACAGATTATTATTTGTATTCATTAGATGTTTGGCGAAAATATAGAATATATTCAGATACTTTTACAACATATTTCTTCTTTTTTTAAGGCAAATCATTGTAAAAGTAATTTAGGTATTGAATTATCTGATTGAGATGGTTATAATAAATACGTTATTGAAACAAGAAAAAATCGCAGAGTATCTTACTCTGCGATTTTTTCTTTTAATCCTTCTTCCCTTCAAACTTCACTGTCACCGCGCAGATCTCTGCGGCCGTGCCGACCCGCATATTCGGACCGAACACTCCCACGCCGGAAGTTACGATATTATGCATATCCCCTTTCTTCAGATATCCACATGCATTCTCCCACATAAGCCGGACGGTCAGGTTTCCAGGAAAAGTCTGACCGTCATGGGTATGGCCGCACAGGTCCAGATCCACTCCCGCATTAGCCAGTTCCACAAGCTCTGCCGGCTGATGGTCAATCACCAGCACGGGCTTTGACAGATCCATCCCTTCCGTAATCTCCGCTGGCGTCTTCCTGGTCTGAATCCCTCGTCCCGGACGATGCCTGTCTGGCCGGCCATAAAGATAGACGCTGTCTGCAACCAGCACGGATTCATCCCGAAGCAGGGTAATCCCCGCTTTCTCAAGAAAGGTATCCATTCGGACGTCGCTCTGCTTCTTCCCGTTATTTCCACCGAACGTAAATCCGGCAAGAATCTTTTCCTTGATATCATGATTCCCGTAACAGGCATAGACACCGTATCTGCTTTTGATCCCTCTGAAGATAGAGATTAATTCTTCTGGATGATCCAGCGCCTCATACTCATTATCAAAAATATCTCCTGCAAAAACCACCAGATCCGGATCTTCCGCATTGATCTTCTCTACCATCTGCCGGATATGATCACATCCGATATTGTAGCCCATATGCAGATCAGCCGCCAGAATCACCTTCATCTGTTTCAAATCCCCGGCATTCTTCTCAATAACCGCTTCATATCTTGTGGTACGGATATTCCCTGCATTTATCATCCCCCACACGCTGAGTACGGCGATTCCAACGGCGCAGATGATTCCCGACACCACGAACACCTTGAAACTTTGTAACTTTTCCTGGTTGATTTTCTTACTTCTTTTCAGAATCACATGGATCACATCTGCCGCTCCCACCACCAGGATGGTGTAAAGCAGGATTCCAAGCCAGTAATTTCCAATCTTCACAAAAAAACGCTTTACCGCCCCTGATGGAAGAAAAAATCCTACTCCCATGGCGCTGGCAAAGAATACATATACCACAGATACAATCAGCCTTGAGCGAAATTTCCGAAACTCATGCCTACAGGCGCCAAGCCACCGGATCATCCACCGGATAATATAAATATGAACCAGCGCATACAGAGGCGATAACAAAATTGCCAGCATACTCTTCACTCCTCACTTCTAAGTTTTCTGAATATCGGGACAACGGCTGATAATCCGTAATCCCCTTCCCTTCGTTTGGATGTCTGACGGAATACGCACTGTCTGCAGCGTACAGACACAGCAGAATCATACAGGTCCACACCATCACATCCTTTCGGATCCTGCGGATCCGGTTATCCAGAAGCGGCGCCGCAATATAGACAATGACCATGCCCCCGATTCCGAAGACTAACAGTCCTTCCGCACAGATACGCCCATTCAGATTCAGGAAATATCCGCTGTAATCCCACCATTTCTTTCCGTCGTAAGCGACCTCCAGATAATATGACGTCCCGTATTCCACCATACCGCACAGAACAATAATACTAAAAAATTCCATCACCGGATGACTGCGTACCCTGTTAAGCAGGGTAAGTAAAAGCACCCCTCCCGTCCCATAAATCGGAAGCCATGGCCCATGGAGTGCGCCGCGGTTCACAAACACTCCGTCCATTACCAGATGGATACTCACTTCCCAGCACCATCCAAATATAGAAAATACAAAAAACAGCAGTATCAGCGACCAGACCGAATAGTGCCGCATATAGTGAAAAGTTTCCATCCTCTTGTGCTTCACAGTTTCCGGAAACTGTGACAGCCTTACCGGATATACTTTACCTTCCACCACATCCTTACACATACCAAGCCTTACCTGGATTTCCCTGTTTTCTTCATAAATCCGTTCTTCCTTGGAACTGCCCTGAAAGATACCGAACCAGTCGGACAGAATACCTTTTATCCCCTCCGGCTTTCTCACATTGTTCTTCAGCGCTTCCTTCCATTCGACCTCATCTGCATAGGCCTCTTCCAGACGTTCCCCAGGCGCACGTTCATACAGATAGGTATCATTCAGAAGTTCTGCGCCTGTAATCCCTGCCTCCTTTGCCGCCTTACGCAACACGGCATAATATTCACAGAATGCAGCCGACTGATAAGGAATCGAATAGAGCACCTCCGTAAGCCCGAAAGAAAATATTCCCAGGATACTCCATCCAAGAAAGGAACATTCCATCACAAAACATTCCCACTTATGTCCGCACATCATCTTCCGTGACAGAGTGATCGCCTCCCGCCCGCTAAGATCCGGATTCTCTGCCAGGATGTATGGCACCAGATAGTAGGAGTAGGGCTTGATCATCCCGCCGATTATCGTCAACGACCACAAAAGTTCATAGACCAGACATCTCAGCAGCGCCATAGAAACAGGAATCCACCGCTTTATGCGCATTAAAAATACAAACCGCTGGATCGGAAGTTTCTCATAACATCTGCTCTCCAGGAGCAGTCTTGCCGAGATAACCTGATATGTATTGACCACCAGAAGATAGAACGCCAATACTCCCGCAAGGGCCAGTATGATCAGAATCAGGCTTCCCAGATTATCCGTGCCGGACAAAGAGTTAATACCTGAAACAAACATTATGATAAAAGACCCGGACGTCACGCCATTCACAAGCTTCGAAAGCGCTCCCCGGCTCCTTCCAAGAACCCGGTTGCCTTTCTCTGACCGCTCAATCTCCGCCTCTTTAATTCTTTCCGAAAGCTCCCATCCTTTCTCGGGATCACCCATCAGAATATGTTCCACCACATCCATCAGTCCCACGCTTCCCATCGCCACCCTGGTGTCCGCCGTCTCTTCTGTTCCTTCCCCTGTCCCGATATTCAGATCGGCGGCCTTCACACTCTCTGATGAATACATCCTTACTGCGTCGTCAAAACTTGAAATCTGCAGTCCTAAAAATACTGCGATCAGTCCTGTCATTACCAGAATCATATAATGCCTCTTAACCGTCTGTCTCGCTCTGGTTTTTATCTCTTTTCTAGTCATAATCATCCTCTTTCGTGTACGATTTTGCCACAATCTTTTTTATCATACATGATTTTGAAGATAATGAAAATATTTTTTTGCAATCTTGCGTGAAATTAAGAATATTATAAGATAAAAAACTGTGATACAATATCAGTAGAACGTTTTGTAACGATAGAAAGAAGTGATTTTTAAATGCAGTCTCAGCAAGTTGATTTTGGAAATGAAAATGTATCCCGCAGTATCCTGTCTCTGGCTGCGCCCATGCTGGCGGCACAGCTTCTGAACCTGCTCTACAACATCATTGACCGGATCTACATTGGCAGACTCCCCGGCGAAGGAACTCTGGCCCTGGCAGGGCTTGGCTTGTGCTTTCCGATGATTACCATGGTAACAGCCTTCTCCAACCTCTTCGGGGCTGGAGGCGCGCCTCTGTGCTCGATCGCCAGAGGAAAAAATGATGAAAAAGCAGCACGACAGGTCATGAATAATGCCTGTTTCATGCTGATTGTCATAGGAATTATTCTGACCATAACCGGAATTGCATTTCACAGGCCGCTGCTTCATCTGTTCGGCGCAGGCAGCGCCACCTACCCCTATGCCGCCGGCTATATGGTCATCTATCTGCTCGGCACCGTCTTCGTCATGATCTCTCTTGGAATGAATCCCTATATCAACAGTCAGGGATTCGCAAAGGTGGGCATGAAGACCGTACTGACCGGAGCCATAGCCAATATGATCCTGGATCCCATCTTTATCTTCTTTCTGCACATGGGCGTCAGAGGGGCCGCACTGGCTACCATTCTCTCCCAGTGTCTCTCTGCTGCCTGGGTTCTGCGCTTTCTGACCGGGCAGGAGGCAGAACTGACCCTGGATTTTCGAGGATTCCGGCCAGACATTCCCTGTATCCTCGAAATCGTGAAGCTTGGCATCTCTACCTTCTGCATGTCTTTTACCAACGGACTTGTCCAGGTGGTATGCAACTTTATGCTCCAGACTTTTGGAGGAGACCTCTACATCAGTGTCATGACGGTGATCAGTTCTGTCCGGGAGATTGCCCAGACACCGGTAACGGCTGTCTCTGAAGGTTCTTCCCCCATTATCAGCTACAATTACGGGGCGGAAAACACCGCCCTAATGCGGCGGGCAATCCGTTTTATGACGCAGCTTGGATTCGTATATACCTTAACCATATGGGGATTCTTTACCTTATTTCCCGAGTTCTTCATCCGAATCTTCAGTCACAATACCGGACTTATTGCCGCAGCGGTTCCTTCCATGCATGTCTACTTCTTCGGGTTCTTCTTCATGGCGTTCCAGTTCGCAGGCCAGAGTGTATTTAAAGCGCTCAACAGACCCAGACAGGCGATCTTCTTTTCGCTTCTGCGTAAAGTGGTCATCGTGGTGCCGCTCACCCTCATACTCCCCCGGGTGGGCGCCTTAGGCGTAACCGGCGTCTTCCTTGCCGAACCCATCTCGAACTGTATCGGCGGCCTCGCCTGCTACATCACCATGCGGACCACCATCCTGAACAAGTAACCTACTTCTCCCAGTGCAATGCCTGGTGCTCTGCCCTGCCGTCCCTAAGCATCAGTTCGTTCACCGCTTCTCTTGGATCTTTTCCTTCAAACAGCACTTCGCTCACCTTATCTATGATCGGCAGGGACACACCGTATTTCTGACCAAGCTTCACTGCAGCTTTGGCAGAATACACGCCTTCCACCACCATCTGCACCTCGTCCATGGCCTCCTGCATGCTCTTTCCCTGACCCATCAGATATCCCGCCTTCCGGTTTCGGCTATGGACGCTGGCACAGGTGACAATCAGATCTCCAATACCAGTAAGCCCGGTAAAGCTCTCGATCGCGCCTCCCATCTTCACGCCAAGTCTGGCGATCTCCGCAATCCCTCTGGTAATCAGAGCGGCCTTCGTATTATCTCCATAGCCCAGTCCATCCGCAATTCCGGCCGCAAGCGCAATCACGTTCTTAAGAGAGCCGCCAAGCTCCATACCCAGCATATCCGGGCTGATATACACGCGGAACACTTCGTTCATGAACATTTCCTGGAGATACTTTGCAATCTCCTTCTTCCTGGCTCCGATCACCACGATCGTCGGAAGTCCCCGGCCTACCTCTTCCGCATGACTTGGACCTGAAAGAACCGCAACTTCCGCCTGAGGGATTTCTTCTTCAATCTGCTGGGAAAGGGTCATAAGCGTACTCTCCTCGATTCCCTTCGCCACGTCCACGATAATCTGCCCCTCTGTAACATAGGGGCTCATATTATGCGCCGTACTTCTGGTAAAGGGCGACGGCACCGCCAGGACGAGAAAGTCTTTTCCCTTCACCGCACTCTCCATATCGTTTGTAAATACCATATCGTCGGGAATCTTCACTCCCGGCAGCTTACTTACATGCTCTCTCTTCTCTGAGAGCATCTTTACTTCCTCTTCACTGACAGACCACACCGTTACCTGGTGGCCGTTCTTGTTAAGCAAAAGAGCCAGAGCCGTTCCCCAGCTTCCTGCTCCCATAATCCCTACGTTCGCCATATCTTTTCCATCCTTTCTATACTAATCTGTCATTTACTCTTCCCCACGCTCAACTTATTCTCTGTCCCGGACATCAGCCTCTTAATATTCGCCCTATGCTTAAAGAACGCAGATACCATCAGAAACGCTGCAATTCCGTACATCTCATAGAGGTTATCTTGCGAAGTCCCATAGAATCCGGTCTGCCCGAGATAAATCACTTCCCCCAGATAGAGAATCACCACCGCCAGAGATCCCACGGAGACATATCTTGTTCCCGCCACAATTCCAAGGAACACCGCCAGGCAGATCAGCACCATCCAGACATTGGTGGTACTAAGAAGCAGACCTGCCGTGGTCGCAATCCCTTTTCCGCCCTTAAACTTCATGTAAAATGGGTAGTTATGCCCTAATACCGCCCCCATGCCCGCATACATAGAAAGAAGCGGAAGCATCTCCTCATGGCTCTCTCCATAGATCAGACGCACCAGAAGAACCGCAAACACACATTTAAAAGCATCGCCAAGAAGCGTCACCACTCCTGCCTTCCATCCCATGGTACGAAGCGCATTGGTAGTTCCTGCGTTGCCGCTCCCCTGCTTTCGGATATCTATATGGTGAAGTTTCCCATAAAGATATCCGGTCTGCAGCAGTCCGAATACATACCCGATTAAAACACTGACCAGTCGTTCCATCATCTTAACGCCCCTTTTCCTTTCTCTCTCTGATAAAGAATTTCAGCGAGGTCCCCTGGAAACCAAAAGCTTCCCGGATCTTATTCTCCAGATACCTGGTGTAAGAAAAATGCATAAGCTCCCTGTCATTAACAAAGATCACGAATGTAGGAGGCTTCACAGAAACCTGCGTGATATAGTAAAGTTTCAGACGCTTTCCTTTGTCTGACGGCGGCTGCTGCATGGCCACTGCCTCCATCATAATCTCATTCAGCACGCCCGTTGCCACCCGCAGAGTCTGGTTCTCGATTACGATGTCGATCATGTCATATAGTTTAACCAGACGCTGCCCTGTCTGAGCAGACACATACATAATACTTGCGTAAGGCATGAATGAAAGAACCCGACGCACTTCATTCTCATACTCCCTCATGGTCTTATCGTTCTTCTCAATGGCGTCCCATTTATTGACCACGATGATGATTCCCTTGCCCCGCTCATGAGCAATGCCCGCAATCTTCGCATCCTGCTCTGTGACGCCCTCTACAGCATCGATCACCATCAGCACCACGTCTGCCCGTTCTACTGCGGATACCGCCCGTATGATACTGTAACGTTCCAGTTCCTCCTTAATCTTACTCTTTCTGCGAAGCCCGGCGGTATCAATGAACACATATTCCTTCCCATTGTAAACAATGTCCGTATCAATGGCATCTCTGGTGGTTCCCGCCACATCTGACACAATAACCCGTTGTTCGCCAAGCAGTTTGTTAATAATAGAAGATTTTCCCACGTTTGGCTTCCCGATAATGGCTACACGCGGCCTCTCATCCTCCTCTTCCTCTCCTGTTCCCTGGGGAAAATATCTGATCACTTCGTCCAGCATATCCCCAAGCCCCAGACGCGAAGCCGACGAAACCGGCAGCGGGTCGCCGATCCCAAGATTATAGAACTCATACACGTCCGGCATAAATTTCTCGAAACTGTCCACCTTGTTCACCACCAGCAACACCGGTTTTGCAGACCTCCTCAGCATGTCCGCCACTTTCGAGTCCGCATCCACCAGCCCCTGACGCACGTCCGTCAGAAACAGGATCACGTCTGCCGTATCAATGGCAATCTGCGCCTGCTCGCGCATCTGCGAAAGGATAATGTCTTTACTCTCCGGCTCGATCCCCCCGGTATCCACCAGGGTAAATTCACGGTCAAGCCAGGAAACGTCCGCATAGATCCTGTCCCTGGTCACGCCGGGCGTGTCCTTGACAATGGAAATCATCTCTCCTGCCAGTGCGTTAAAAAGGGTCGATTTTCCTACGTTAGGCCTTCCCACAATCGCAACTACTGGTTTACTCATATTCTTTCTCCTATCTATTGTCTCTCTTATGCAACTGCATATCTTTATTTTTCCTGTAATCCAACACCTGTGACAGCTTCCACAAAGTCCTGTCCGCTTGATTTTACAATATCTGCCTGTACTTGTAAAGCCTCTTCCACTTCAGAGAGCGTAATATCATCCAGAAACACCTCTTCCCCGCTGCGGAACATGCTGCATGGCAGCAGAAGCCTGTCTCCTAATTCCTTTCCCCGAAGCTGTGCGATCAGATCCCTCCCCGTAATCAGACCGGACACCGTGATCATTTCCCCGAAGAAATGATTCTGAATCGGGTAAACATAAATATCTGTCTTAGGATACTTGGTCTGTAACTGTTCTGCCATTTTTCGGATATAAGGATAGGCCAGAAGTCCTGTTGCCACAGATACCTTCCTGTTCTCCTTATCTCCTATAGCGTCTTTATAAGCTTTCTGGAACTCGTCTTCCAGAAGACGCAGCATCCCAACGCCGTTCTCAAGCTGGAGATAACCATCGTAACGGTCTTCCTCCGGCAGTTCTTCCCCGGCAAGAATATACCATTCGTCGCCTGCATGTATAAAATGAATCCCATGCTCCTTATAAATCCTGTCCTGCCACTTGTGAATCACCCGCAGAACTTCCTTTGCCTCCTCCCTTTCAAAGGGCTCTAACGGCGACAGGCCTTCCCTGTATTTTGTAAGCCCTACCGGAACCACCGATACGCTCATAAGGCAGGGAATATACTTCGTAAGTTCGCGGATACTATACTCCAGTTCTTCTCCGTCATTTTCTCCTTTGCAGAGTACGATCTGACCATTCATCTGAATCCCGCCCGCAAAGAGTCTGTCCACCTTCTTAAGCGCCTCGCCTGCGAAACGGTTATTCAGCATCCGGCAGCGCAATTGAGGGTTCATAGTATGAAAGGATATATTGATGGGTTCCAGATGGTAATTCACGATCCGGTCAATATCATGGTCACTCATGTTCGTAAGCGTCACATAATTACCCTGAAGAAAAGAAAGACGGGAATCATCGTCTTTAAAATACAGCGTCTCGCGCATTCCCTCTGGCATCTGATCAATAAAACAAAAGATACAATGATTTCTGCAGGAACGATATTCATCCATCAGCCCCTGCTCAAATTCAATTCCCAGGTCTTCCTCAAAATCCTTCTCAATCTCCAGTTCCCATTCCTCGCCATCCGGCTTTTGGATCAGAAGTACAAGTTCCTCGTCATTCACGTAAAAATGATAGTCAAAGATATCCTCCACCACATTTTCATTGATGGAAACCAGCTTATCCCCTGTCTGAATTCCCATTTCCTCGGCGATACTGCCCGGCAGTACGCTCTTGATCACATGCTCATGCTTTCTGCTCATCTTCCACTTATTCTCCCCAGATTCTATGATCCATACCCGTCCGCTTCTTCCCCGGCCCGCATATGGGAACTTACCGGTCGGACATACCTGTCCGGTAAAGTTTTGTCCTTAGTATAGCACATCCCTGCACATATTTCCACATATCCATTAATTCACACAATCTATGGTTGACCATTCTCACCAAAAAATGTTATAAATATCTTAGGATTGTATCAATGAACACACATAGGAGATTAACATGCCAAACATCAAATTAATGGAAACGGCGCTTCCGATCGCGCCTCTCAAAATTGCGGCCCTTGATTCCAGCCGGGAACTGGGGAAAAAAGTAGATCAGTACATTGTACAGTTCCGCCAGGACACATTGAAGGAGTCTTTAGATTCGCCTCTCTTTTCCAGCTACCAGCTGGATACCTATCTGGTGGAATGTCAGTGTCCACGCTTTGGCACCGGGGAAGCCAAAGGACTGATCCATGAATCCATCCGCGGCAAAGACCTGTTTATCATTGTGGATGTATGCAACTACAGCCTCACCTACACGGTCAACGGACATCCAAACCATATGTCCCCCGACGACCATTACCAGGATCTGAAACGCATCATATCGGCCGCTAATGGCAAGGCGCACCGATTGAACGTCCTCATGCCCTTTTTGTACGAAAGCCGCCAGCATAAGCGCACCAAACGGGAGTCTTTAGACTGCGCTCTGGCGCTCCAGGAACTGACAGACATGGGTGTGGACAACATCATTACTTTTGACGCCCATGACCCAAGAGTGCAGAACTCCATACCGCTCCACGGTTTCGACAGCTTTAACCCGCCTTACCAGTTTATCAAGGCGCTGCTTAGGGCGGAACCGGAACTGATCGTAGACAAAGACCATCTCATGATCGTAAGTCCCGACGAAGGCGCCATGCATCGCGCCATTTATTTCTCTAACGTAACCGGTGTAAACATGGGAATGTTCTACAAGCGCCGGGATTATTCTACCGTCGTGAAAGGGAAGAACCCTATCGTAGCCCATGAATTCCTGGGAGACGATATACATGGAAAGGACGTAATCATCGTCGACGATATGATCTCTTCCGGGGAAAGTATGCTTGATGTGGCAAAACAGATCAAAGGGCGAGGCGCCAACCGGGTATTCGTCTGCACCACTTTCGGCCTGTTTACCGAAGGATTTGAGATTTTTGACGATTATTACAATAAGGGTTATATCGACCGTGTCATCACCACGAATCTCACCTATCTTCCGCCCGATGCCTATCAGAAGCCTTACTTTGTGGTTGCGGACATGAGCAAATTCATCTCACTGATCATAGATTCTATGAACCACGATATTTCCATTGGGAAAGTCTTAAATCCTACAGACAAAATTCATGCTCTTCTTTCGGCTCACAACCGCAGACTGACATAGATTCGATCCACAGAACAAAGTGGGCAGGCCCACTTCAACTCCCCTAACCCCTCACTCATGAGGGGCCTGGACACTTTGTGCGCCGAGCACAATTGCGAAGCAATATTTTACCTCTTGTGCGAGTGCGCATATTATTTTTATCTTATAGGAAAGATACTTTCACGCATTAGCGTGACAAGGTCTTTCCTATAAGATAAAAAAGAGGACTGACAGGAAATAGGCGTATCATATTTCCTGTCAGTCCTCTTTTTTTAGTTACGAAAATCCGTATATTTCTCTCCGTTCTTCATCTTAATACCCTTGGCTGCCGCCAGTTCAGAAACCGTCACCAGCTGATATCCTTCCTCTATCAGCTTGGGAATCAATACAATCGCCGCATCCACGCTCTCTGTATGGATATCATGCATAAGAATAATATCCCCGTCCTTTGCATTCTGCATGACATTATCAATCGTTGACTGGGCATTTCTTGTCTTCCAGTCCAGAGTATCAATATTCCAGAGTATCAGCGGCATCCCGGCTACAGACTTCAATGCGCTTCCAATCTCCCCATAGGGCGGCCGCAGTACAGAAGCCGCCTGGCCCGCCGCATCCTGCAGATTCTTGTTAGTCCGGTCAAGCTGGCTGCGTATCGCTGCCTCGTCCAGTTTTGAAAGTTTCGGATGGTCAAACGAATGACTTCCCAGTTCACAGCCAATTTCCTTCATCCTCTTTACCTCATTCTGGTAAGACGGCACATTCTTTCCCTGCATAAAGAAAGTCGCATGGGCATGATTAGCCGCAAGAACCTCTAACAATTCACCGGTTCTCTTCCCCGGCCCGTCATCAAAGGTCAGTGCAACCATAGGCCTGGACGGATCCACATCCCCTTCCTCCATGTTCTTAAGCACACCGTTCTTATCAAACGTACACTTGGTCATTCCTATGTAAGCCTCTCCCTTTGCCATCTTTCCTTCCTGGTCAAAGTAATAGGTCTTCTCATCAATATCCTTCCAGCCGGTCGCCATGCGGCCGTCTGCTTCAAGATAGTATCGGGAATCATCCACGTCAAGCCATCCTGTCTTGCGGACGCCGTCGTCATCCATATAATATCTGACCCCGCCGGCCTCTACCCAGCCGGTCGCTTTATTTCCCTCTCCGTCAAAGTAATAGGTCTTCCCTTTTGAAACCACAAAGTCATTCGTCACGTAAGTTCCGTCATAACGTCTGAACTTGTTATCTTCCCACTCTCCCAAAGCATTCTTTACCGTCAGGACTGCATCCAGTGTATCAATCCAGACCAGACCGACCCATTCCTTGTTCAAAGCCGTCTGAATCTCGTCTGAAAGCTTCAGATGCATCGGATACTCTCCCTCCGTAGCCGTATCCGCCTCGCATTCCACTGTATATCCATTCCCATTCTCAAAATCCTTAACCAGATCCGCCGCCGTGTAGCCAGACTCTCCGTCCAGGATCGTCTCTTTACTTCCTACCAGCTGCGCCTCCACCCCGAACGCCGGAAGTTCCTCTCCCTGTGCAATCGCTGCTTCCTTAAGACTCAGATAGATAGAAGCCTCCTGCCGGGAAGCCGTTGCCGTAGTCAGGAAAAGAAGCGGCGTCATACATATGAGCAGAAGAGTAAGAATGCGAAGACACATCCTCACCCTCCTTACTCTTCTGATTCTTCTATCTCTTAAAATTCTTCGGACTTCATTTCTGTCTCTGTCTTTATTATTTGTCATCCGTACATCACTCCTACAGCCTGTTAACTTTCTGTATCTGTATCGAGTATACAGGAAATACAAAAGTAATGCAATGAAGATTATGTTAAGATTGTTTAATTATTTTTTAATAATCATTTAATAACTGCTTTTGGAAAACGGCGTATTTCCATTGTTTTTGCTGGTTATCCCGTACCTCGTCATCGTATTGCCAACTGTAATATCCCTGGTTGACCGGGCTTACATGGTACTGCGCTTTCTGGTATCCCTGGTTCCTCACGATGGTGTCAGTATATAAGTGTGGACAGGAAAACTTCAATTATATTCCTTCGTTTCCTCTTTTTCTCTTGCTTTTCCTCTGTCTATGAGCCCCCACCCCCACATCCTGCCTGCAACATACTCAACACTCTTTTCATTCGTATCCTTCTCGCATGTCTTTCTCCCTACATCGAAACCTGGTTAGCTTATACCGTCTTTGTAGAAGAAAGGCAACGAAATGCCACTCATTTCGTAAAATGAGTGGCATTAGACAATGTTCCATCTGGTACATAACAATGGTTATACTGAAATCCCAAAATCGACTATCTCAGATATTCCAAAAAACGATAACAGAAAGACTTTGGCCGGAGCGTCACTCCCGGCATCTCTTTTGCCCATTGCACAAAGCATGTGGCGCATGAAGACGCACTTTTCACCTCAAAGCCCCTCTGCTTATCTCTATGTATATAATATCTTTTTTATTCACGCCTGTAAAGTATTTTCTTATTTTTTAATAACTTTCGCCAAGTCGTGTCTCCAATATGCAAGAATGTCATAATTGAATTTTTATATTCTGCCGGATCACCTTCAACCTTTAACCGCAGAACTAATTTAAATTTTTCGCCTTGAATTTTATTCTCTTTCAATATCACTGCTGTATCTGGCTTGTTTGCCTTAATAATATAGTCTGGAACTGAAATAATTTCTGGTATGTACGTGCAAAATCTTTCATAATCATTCGGATGCCTTTCTTTTATATGCTGAATTCGTTCATCTGTAATGATTACCTCATCTGTAACAATGTCTTTTGTTATACACTTGTAAATACCACCGTCAATCTTGCCTACGGTATGCACGTCAATAACACCTTTATCTTCTTTTTTCTTCATTTTGCCAGATTTTATATATTATCTTTCTGTCTGTTATTATATATCTGAAATATGTTTGATAACTCAGAAAATATTCTCTCTATCAATGAAATTCCCTTTATAACTTGAGATAACAATATATGTAAGTCAGTGTCGCTTGGAAATTTGTCTTGCTTATTATTAAGTAAGGAAAATTTCATTGTTCGTGAGTATGTAATCCCTAACTCTTTTTTATGGTTTCCCTCTGACATTCTTACCGCCTGCCTCTTCTCAGCTACTGTTTTCTGCATTATTTCATTTCCTCCTTGAAATCTCGGTAGAAATTCTATATAGTGCATATAGGACTTCAATTAACGGGTTTCTAAAGTAAACAAGCACACTTACGCTAAAGTCAATGTGTTTGTTCCTTTTATATATTATATTCAGCTCATCGAAAAATTATTACTTTTTTTCCATTTCGACGGCAAACTACAAATTTTGCAGTATATAAATTATTAAACAGGCTGAATTTTGTACATCAATAAAAGGGGCCATAGCAAAGTAACCGGTTCTTCTTAAGTTTCTGAATCTCGGCTTTTACCCCATCATTTTCCAACATTCTGTACCCAATCGCAGCCGCCGTATTGGAATTAACCCTATACGCTTTTTGATATACCTTTGTCGCATTAAAACATCTAACGTGATGTAAGAAGAACTTTCGACTGATTAGTAACGTTACCATTCCATTTATCTAAACTCTTCCTCTTCTGTACCTGGGTTTCAGATACACCCAGATCGGAAGCAATGTCTTTTAACTTTTTCTTTCCGCCCGAGTCGAGCCATATCTTATATGCCTCGTCCCGTTTCGGGCTCCTGGCTCTCGGCATATCACCACCTCTCAATTCTGACCTGGTTTTATCGCACAAAAAAGGCACCTCAAAGGGTGCCTTGAATCGCCTTATTCAAATAAGTTTCTATCATCAACAAGTTTCCTACTTAAATCTTTTCCTGCGCTTTCAGCGCGATTCTTCTGAAAATAAAAACCTCCAACAGTCAAAAGCAAAATGAAAAATACTTCTCCTCCAGACGGTATCTCAATCCCAAAAAGTGAAAGCAAAAACGATATTGGATCAAATATAAAACTATAATCTCCTGTCATTGCAAATAGTGTCCCGTTTATCCATTCAAACATTTTAGGCACAAAATCAATAGACCCCCAAAATGCTAAACATGCCAACACAATATAGCCTGTAAATTTAGTACAAGATACTATTCCGCCAATTATTCCTATTATTATAGGTAACACAAGTAACCCACCTATATCGTCAGACATACCATATTCAAATACTTTCGTTATAATCATAAATGAAATTTTAGTAGCCAGTAAAAAACCTGCCATAAAATGATTCAAAGTAATATTTTTATAGGCCATCGCCGAAAAAGCCGCTGCACATGTGGGAATAGCTATAAAACTCTCTACGCCAAAACCACTTTCAAAAAGCATAATACAAATCACCAGCCCAATTGCGACTCCGACATACGACGATGCCGTAGCGATTAATGCTCTGCCCCACTTATAGCCATACACACACATGATTCCCGAGGTTACCGTCTGAATGACGATAAAAGCCTCTACAACTAAGTACAATCCTTCCATTTCTCATTCCTCCTCAACGCCTGACGTTGAGAAACCATATTCATATTATACATTATTCGACACAATATGGCAACATAAAAGAACGCCCTGCACTGAAGCAAAGCGCCCTTTCCCGAGTGTTAGAGGAAACGATTTGGCATATAACCTAATCATTCTAGAATAAATATAAAAATGTTTGAGGTGCTGACTGCGCAACAGAAGATCTTAAAATATACAGGCCTTCGGCTAAATGATAAGGATTCGGCTGTGGCAAATGCAATCCAGACCCTGATCGTTACATATGAGCAATTAGATGATACAAGCAAGACAACCCTGGAAAAGATTGCCTTACAATACATAAACAACCTAAAAAAGAGCCAGTAATCCGGCTCTTAACATTACTGTTTTAACAAATACAGACCGTGTCTGCGAAGGTGCGCCGGATTGGATCATTGAAATTTTATCCCCCAGTAGCACCCGGACAAATTGTACAATCATGTTATTCAAATATCGTACCGCTGGTGTTCGGGAATAAAATATCTTTTTTTGAATATCACAAACAAGATAGATTTAGAGATAGCGGAATGATATAATCTGAATGTATATATTTCCTTATATTTCGTCAAATTCCGTTCAGAACTATACTATCGGTAGAGTTAAAAAGCCCCTTTTTATCCAACTCTACCGTTGGTAGGTGTTCATTTTTATGCCGGATTTATATAATTTACCGCAAGCAGGAGGGCTGAATGATGAATCAAATTAAGATTGGAGCTTTTATTTCCGAACGCCGGAAAGCAAAAGGCTGGACGCAAAGCCAGTTGGCAGAAAAACTGGAAATAACCGATAAGGCTATTTCAAAATGGGAAACAGGACGGTCTATGCCGGATTTGTCTTTGTTTATGCCTTTATGCACTCTTTTAGACGTTACTTTGAATGAACTATTTGCGGGTGAGTGCATTGCAGAAGAAAAATTGAAAGAAAAAGCAGATGAGGTACTTATGGACGTCATTACAAATTGGTTAGGACATGATAAATGGGAATCAAAAGAAAGTGATACAACCCCCGAAAATGTTTTGGAAGTTGAAAATGTTTCCAAACTCTATGAAACAGAAAATAATTCTGTATTAGCTGTAAATGACGTGAGTTTTCAGATACCGCACGGAAGTTTTGTTGGAATTATGGGGGCTTCCGGTTCTGGAAAAACAACATTGCTTAATTTAATAGCCACAATAGACAAGCCAACAAATGGGACGA
>CAJTVY010000027.1 GCA_910579925.1 uncultured Dorea sp. | reverse complement strand
GCAGCTTTTGTTTCGTTCACTAAGATTCTCTTCTTTGCAGATTTGATATTAGCCAATTTGTCCACCTCCAATATCTTATATTTCGATTCATTCGTATCGATGACTGACTTCGTTAGAGCCGGACACGGACGTTCTAACGAAACGCACGAGTTTATTTTAGGGCAAGGAATGGTTTCTGTCAATACATATTTCTCAAAATATTGTAAAAACTAGCAATAAATCATTAATAGACTAAGAATAAAGTGAGGATGTAAGGGATGATTGAAAAGTATAGCATCAGGACGGACCTTGCTCTTGAGGATAAAGAGCGGTTTGAATCGGACAACGTGGAGGTTCAGGGGGTTTCTCTGAAAGAGGACTATGACGAGGAAAGGGAGATCAAGGTGACGACCGTCAAAATAGAGACAGAGAACGGCGCAAAGGTCATGCGTAAGCCGGTGGGCACCTATATCACCATGGAGGCTCCTAACATGGCGGTTCCCGATGAGGATTATCATGATGAAATATCGAAGGAACTTGCAAAGTTCCTGGCCCGCTTTATTAAGAAGGATAAGGAGGATTACTCGATTCTGGTGGTGGGCCTTGGAAACCGCAAAGTGACGCCGGATGCCCTGGGACCTTACGTGGTGGACAATCTGAACATTACCAGGCATATTGTGAAGGAATACGGGAAATATGCTATGGGCGAAGAGGACGTTCGCCTGGTGAGCGCCATAGTTCCCGGCGTCATGGCGCAGACCGGAATGGAGACGGTGGAGATCATCAAGGGAATCGTAAAGGAAACGAAGCCGGATATGATGATTGCCGTGGATGCGCTGGCTGCAAGAAGTTCTAAAAGGCTGAACCGCACCATCCAGATTACGGATACTGGAATTAATCCAGGCTCTGGCGTGGGAAACCACCGAAATGCCATTACCGAAGATACGGTGGGAATTCCGGTTCTGGCAATCGGCGTCCCGACGGTAGTGGATGCGGCAACCATTGTCAATGATACCATGGAGAATCTGATTCTGGCTCTGGAGAGTTCGGAGACACTGCGCGGGGTAGGTCTGGTCATGCAGGGGTATAATGCGGCGGAGAAGTACGAACTGGTGAAGGAACTGATCTCTCCCCATCTCAACGGTCTGTTCGTGACGCCTAAAGATATTGACGAGACGGTAAAGCGGATCAGCTACACCATCTCAGAGGCGCTGAATATGCTTTTTTCAAAAGGACATGCACATAATCAGGAAATGGGTGTCATATAGTGTTAAGGAACGAATGGCCTGTGCGTTGTATGATTTATGGACGCACAGGTACGATTAACATAATGAATATGCAGATGGAGTGATGATGTGGAGCGAAGAAAGCAGATCAGCCAGATATTGATTGTGATAATCCTGGGGATTCTGGCAGTCTATACCTGTGTGAACATTTCCCTGCCTCTGAAACCGGAGCAGGCCAGACAGACAAAACTGAACCGGTTTCTGATGGAGCAGGCTAAGAAGACATTTCTGACAGGATTCGTTTACGTGGAAAACGGTAACGGCGGATCACTGGCGGACTGGATTACACAGACGGCCATGGAGTGGATTCCTCTTGGCACTTATATGACGGAGAAATCCGCTGCCTGTACCGACGTGGAGGATCAGGAGACATACCGTATGATTCTTGCAAACCAGGCCAATGATGAGAATATGGTGGACGAGAACGGGAAACTGGTGCCAAAAGACGGGCAGGAACAGGAGGTGGTTCAGACGACTGCACCGCAGATTGACACATCCATGGAGAAAATGATGAACTATGAGTATCTTCTTGGAACCTTTTACACGGTTGACTCAAGTACTATGGCGGATCCGGAGCTTCTGAACGCCCAGGTTCTTCTGGGAAAAGAGATGAAGATTGATCAGTCGAAAAAGGGACCGAAGGTGCTGATCTATCATACCCACTCCCAGGAGGCATTCGCAGATTCCGTGCCAGGGGATGAGAGTACTACGATTGTAGGAATGGGAAACCTGCTGACAGATCTTCTAAATGATACATACAAGATTCAGACCATCCATCACAAAGGGGTCTATGACATGGTGGACGGGAAACTGGACCGAAGTATGGCTTACGATCTGGCGGAACCGGAAATACAGAAAATTCTTGATGAGAATCCAAGTATTGAGGTGGTTATTGATCTTCACCGGGACGGGGTGGGCGAGCAGACTCACCTGGTGACGGAAATCGACGGAAAGCAGACTGCTCAGATCATGTTTTTTAACGGGATGAGCCGGACAAAGGCAAACGGCAATATCAGCTATCTTGCCAACCCGTATATCCAGGATAATCTGGCGTTTTCCCTGCAGATGCAGCTTGCCGCGCTTGAGAAGTACCCTGGGTTTACCAGGCATATTTATCTGAAGGGATACCGCTATAACATGCATTTTAAACCTAAGACCCTTCTGATCGAGGCGGGAGCGCAGACGAATACGGTGGAGGAGATGCGCAATGCGGTAACCTATCTGGCGGATGTACTAGATACGGTGCTTACAAAATAAATTGTGTTTGAACAATGCCATATTTTGTGTTAATATGTGGAAGGTGTGGAAATATTTACAAAGAAAGGATCTGGTAATATGGCAAAAAATACATATGATGCAGATAGTATTGCCATACTGGAAGGGCTGGAAGCAGTACGGAAAAGACCGGGAATGTATATTGGCAGTGTGTCGACAAAAGGGTTGAACCACTTGATTTATGAGATTGTAGATAATGCGGTGGATGAGCATCTGGCCGGTTTCTGTACGGAGATCCGTGTGACGCTGGAAAAAGACGGATCGGCAACGGTCAGCGATAACGGGCGGGGTGTGCCGGTGGGGATGCATACTACAGGAGTGTCGGCGGCGCGGGTGGTATATACGACGCTTCACGCAGGCGGGAAGTTTGACGACACTGCTTATAAGACAAGCGGGGGACTTCACGGCGTGGGGTCATCGGTGGTCAATGCGCTCTCTGTTTATATGGACGTGGAGATCAGCCGGGAGGGGTATGTCCATCATGACCGTTATGAGAGAGGAAAGCCGGTGATTGAGCTTGAGGACGGGCTTCTGCCGAAGATCGGGAAGACAAGAAAGACAGGGACGAAGGTGAATTTCCTTCCAGACGATACCATATTCGAGAAGACGAGGTTCCGGGCGGATGAGGTCAAGAGCCGGATGCACGAGACGGCGTATCTGAACCCGGCCCTTACGATTATATTTGATGATCAACGGGGTAGCGAGGCTGAACATATCGTTTACCATGAACCGGACGGGATCTTAGGGTTTATTAAAGATCTGAATTCCAAGAAGGAGCCGGTGCATGATCCCGTGTATTTTAAAGGCGAGGCGGAAGGAATCGAGGTAGAGGCGGCCTTTCAGTATGTGAATGAATTTCATGAAAATGTTCTTGGCTTCTGTAACAATATTTATAATGCGGAGGGTGGGACTCATCTGACCGGGTTCAAGACTACGTTTACTACGGTGATCAACCAGTATGCCAGGGAACTTGGAATTTTAAAAGAGAAGGATACGAATTTTACGGGGGCCGACGTGCGTAATGGAATGACGGCCATTGTATCCATCAAGCATCCGGATCCAAGATTCGAGGGACAGACCAAGACGAAGCTGGACAACCCGGATGCTTCCAAGGCCTGCAGTAAGGTGACTAATGATGAGATTATCCGGTATTTTGACCGGAATCTTGAGAATCTGAAGAAGGTGATCGGCTGTGCGGAGAAGGCGGCGAAGATCCGCAAGACGGAAGAGAGGGCAAAGACCAACCTTCTGACGAAGCAGAAGTATTCCTTTGACAGCAATGGGAAGCTGGCCAACTGTGAGAGCCGGGAAGCCGGGAAATGTGAGATCTTTATCGTGGAGGGAGACTCTGCCGGAGGGTCTGCGAAGACCGCCAGGGACAGGATGTATCAGGCGATTCTGCCGATCCGGGGGAAGATCCTTAACGTGGAGAAAGCGAGTATCGACAAAGTGCTTGCCAATGCGGAGATCAAGACCATGATCAATGCCTTTGGCTGTGGATTTTCGGAAGGATATGGAAATGACTTCGATATCAGCAGGCTTAAGTATGACAAGATCATTATCATGGCGGATGCGGATGTGGACGGGGCGCATATTTCTACGCTGCTTCTGACGCTGTTCTACCGGTTTATGCCGGAACTGATTTTTGAGGGACATGTCTATATCGCCATGCCGCCGCTTTATAAGGCTATGCCGAAAAAGGGGGAGGAAGAGTATCTCTACGATGATAAGGCGTTAGAGAGATACCGGAAGACTCACGACGGGCCGTTCACGCTGCAGAGGTATAAAGGGCTTGGCGAGATGGATGCGGATCAGTTGTGGGAGACGACGCTGAACCCTGAGACCCGGCTTTTAAAGCTGGTGGAGATTGAGGATGCCAGGATGGCGTCCGGGGTGACAGAGATGCTGATGGGGACGGAGGTGCCGCCGAGGCGGACGTTTATCTATGAGAATGCGACAGAGGCAGAGCTGGATATTTAAAAGTCAAGGAGAATAAGATGCAGGATTCACAAATTATCAGGACCGAGTACTCGGACGTGATGAAGAAATCATATATCGACTATGCCATGAGCGTGATCGTTGCCCGCGCCCTGCCCGATGTCCGGGACGGCTTAAAGCCGGTCCAGCGGCGCACGCTCTATGACATGTACGAATTAGGAATACGTTACGACAGGCCTTACCGGAAATGTGCCCGTATCGTAGGCGATACCATGGGTAAATACCATCCCCACGGCGACAGTTCTATCTACGAGGCGCTTGTAGTCATGGCCCAGGAATTTAAAAAGGGAATGATCCTGGTGGACGGACACGGAAACTTTGGTTCTATCGAAGGCGACGGCGCCGCAGCCATGCGATATACGGAGGCACGTCTGGCGAAGGTGACCCAGGAGGCTTATCTGGCGGATCTGGACAAAGATATCGTGGACTTTGTACCGAACTTTGACGAGACGGAGAAGGAGCCGGAGGTACTTCCGGTGCGTCTTCCCAATCTGCTTGTCAATGGTGCGGAAGGGATTGCGGTGGGTATGGCAACCAGTATCCCGACCCATAACCTGGGGGAAGTAATCGATGCGGTGAAGGCGTACATGAAGAACGACGATATCAGTACAAAGCAGCTTTTGCGCCATATTAAGGGGCCGGACTTCCCTACCGGCGGTATCGTGGTCAATAAGGACGACCTTCTGGATATCTATGAAAAAGGAACCGGCAAGATCAAGATCCGGGGCAGGGTAGAGGTGGAGGAGATGAAGGGCGGCAAGAGCCGTCTGGTGATTACAGAGATTCCCTACACCATGATCGGCGCAGGAATCGGTAAGTTCTTAAATGATGTCTGCGCCTTAGTAGAATCGAAGAAGACCAGCGACATCGTGGACATATCTAACCAATCTTCCAAAGAGGGCATAAGGATTGTTATTGAACTGAAACGAGGCGCAGATATTGAGAACCTCACGAACATGCTCTATAAGAAGACCAGGCTTGAGGATACATTCGGGGTTAATATGCTTGCGGTGGCAGACAAAAGGCCGGAAACCATGGGGCTTAAGAAGATCATTGAGCACCATGTGGATTTCCAGTTCGAGATGGCTACCAGGAAGTACCGGAATCTTCTGAACAAGGAGATGGATAAGAAGGAGATTCAGGAAGGGCTGATCAAGGCCTGTGATGTGATCGACTTAATTATAGAGATCCTGCGGGGAAGCCAGTCTGTGAAAGAGGCAAAGGCTTGTCTGACCCAGGGCGTGACGGAGAATATAAAGTTTAAGACGAAGATTTCTAAGAAAATGGCGTCTATGCTTCGCTTTACGGAACGTCAGGCAACGGCGATCCTGGAAATGCGTCTGTACAAGCTGATTGGTCTGGAGATTGAGGCGCTGATGAAGGAACATGACGAGACCCTTGCAAAGATTGCCCGCTATGAGGAGATTCTGAACAATTATGATTCCATGGCAGAGGTCATTATGGAAGACCTGGACAGGCTGAAAAAGGAATTTGCCAGGAAACGCCGCACCCTGGTGGAGAATGCACAGGAGGCGGTCTATGAAGAGAAGAAAGTAGAAGAGCAGGAAGTCGTCTTCCTGATGGACCGGTTCGGTTATGCCAAGACGGTAGACGGCAATACTTATGGAAGGAACAAAGAGGCGGCGGACGCTGAGAATAAATACATCATTTCCTGTATGAACACGGGAAAGATCTGTGTGTTTACCAATACGGGGAAAATGCATCAGATCAAGGTTCTGGATCTGCCTTATGGAAAATTCCGGGACAAGGGCATCCCCATCGATAATGTAAGCAATTATGACAGCACCCAGGAAGAGATTGTCTATATCTGCGATTCTGAGCAGATGCGTTATTCCAGGCTGTTTTTTGCTACAAAGCAGGGAATGGTCAAGAAGGTTGACGGACTTGAATTTCAGGTGGCAAAGCGTTCGATTGCGGCTACCAAGCTGCAGAACGAGGATATGGTGATTGCCGCAGGGGTAATCAGTGATAACCAGAGCGTGGTTCTGCGGTCCAAAGACGGATATTTCTTAAAATTTGCGGCAGAGGAAGTAGCTGAGAAGAAGAAGGCGGCCATCGGCGTGCGGGGAATCAAACTGCGTAAGAATGATGAGGTGGAGGAAGCCTGGATCCTTGAGGAAGGGACGGAACTGAAAGTTACGGTGGGAGAACGGGAAGTCTCTCTTGGCCGGCTTAAGACGGCAAAAAGAGACGGAACAGGAACGAAGGTACGGGGGTAGAAACGTTTTACGGGAAAGGTGGATTCTGTATATACAGAATCCGCCTTACTTTTTGCACGCTAAACAATCTCTGTTTTTTTAAGAATTCTATAGCAGATCAAACCCATGAGAAGCGATATAACCGTAATTGTCATCATTCCGCAAAACGGACTGCCGCTGGTAATTCCCATGAGATCCAGCAGAAATTCCATAATATTGCGTACCGGCCCGGGAGAGAAGATGGCAATGACCGAAAAAGCAGGGGTCAGTCCACAGAATATGATCGGAAGTGCAATACAGTAGAATGTGCGGAACTTCTTAGGTATCCTGCAATAGATTCCTGCAATCAGGAATCCCAGTACAGCAGACGCCATGCAGATAAAAAATGACATGAAAAACCCGGTAATCGTCACTATGGCGTCACTGCTTCTTTCAAGAAATTCAGGATAGAACAGAAACATAAAGCTGCTGAGGTCAAAACCAGTGGTTTCCGCAGAAAATGAAGCCGCACTCAGACTGATTCCACGAAGGAGCAGGTCGACGAATGCACACAATAAACTGAGAATTGCAATTACGAAGATGCTGCTTCGGAAAAAATCCTTTCTGGAAATACTGCTCTGTATTGCTAACTGGCATTGTTCCTTATACATTGCTATTGCGCAAACAAAACAGAAGATGACGCTTGAGAATCCATTTCCATTTAAGCTGAGATTTACATTGTCATTCGTAACGGAAACAGAAATAACAACGGCTGCCAGCAGAATCATCACCGCTGCATAGATAGAATAACCAATCACCATATCTCTTAATTGATATTTCATAAATTTTTTCATATACAGATACCTCTTTCTTTAAAATTGCGGCTGTGCCGGGCCGTTTTCTGTCAGCCAGATGAATAATTTCTGCAGGTCCATTCTGGATACTTCTGTCCCTGCCGGAAGCTGTGGATCAGGAATACCTAGAACATAGGCAGTCTTTAAGCCGCCCAGTGTATCCGTTCCGATCACTTCCTTCCCTTTCAGGTAGGACTCAATCTGCGCCCCGGGTCCGCTGATGCAGTAGCCGCTGTCAAGCAGGCTTTCGATGGACTGGTTTCGAATAATTTCCCCCTTCTTTAGAACAATCACCTGCTCGATGAAATTCGCCGCCTCTTCAATCAGATGGGTGGAAATCACGGCAGTAAAGGGATGTTCAGCATATTTTTCAATCAGAACCCGGTAGAACAGGTCTCTGTGGTGGGCATCAAGTCCCAGGACAGGTTCATCCAGGAACAGGAATCTTACATTTACGGATAAGGCTATAATGTTTCTGAAAATAGACTGGTATCCGGTAGACAGATCTTTGATCTTCTTTTTCTCGGGAAGTTCAAACATCGTACAAAGTCTCTGTGCATAATTCATGTCAAAATCAGGATAGAATTCCCGGCTCCACCGCAATGCCTGCTTTACCTTCATTCCTTCTGGATAAAGGTTGCTTTCATTGGCGAGAAAGCAGCAGGAGAGTGCGCGGGTATTCTCGTTAAGCCTGCCGCCGTCCAGCGTGACCGTGCCGCTGGTGGCAAACAGCCGGTTGTTGATAATATTCAGAAGCGTTGATTTGCCGGCTCCGTTTCTTCCAAGGAGGCCGTAGATGGTATTCTCCTCAAACTGAAGGTTCACATGGGAGAGCGCCTGCGTGTCTTTGAATGACTTGGATACGTCTGTTACTTCGATTCTGCTCATTGTACAAATCCCCTTTCTATCATTGCAATGATCTCGTCACTGGTGATCCCCAGTCTCTTTGCTTCTTCCACCAGTCTGTGAATATAATTGTCATAGAACTGGTCCTGTCTTTTCTTCCTGAGCTTACTTACGGCTCCCTTTGCTACAAACATGCCGACCCCCCTCTTCTTGAATATAATGGCTTCGTCCACCAGCAGATTGATTCCCTTCAGCGCCGTGGCGGGATTGATCTTATAATTTACGGAAAATTCCGTAATAGAAGGTATCTGGCTTTCCTCCAAAAAGGCGCCCGTTAAAATTCCGTCTTCGATACCTTCGGCAATCTGGATGAAAATAGGCTTTTCCTGATCAAGGTTAAGTTTCATAGGAATCCTCCTTGCTTTTTGTTGGTTGCTTATATGGTTAATTAGTTTAGTAACTAACTATAATGGTATTAAATCACAGATATTTAAGAATGTCAATAGAATTATAAAAAAAACATGCACCCTTTAAGGGTGCATGTTAAAATATCTGCAAGGTAAACTCAGATCGCCCGGGTATACTCTTTAAGCCACTCTTTCTCCTCCTCGTTCAGATGAGGTGAAATGAGTTCGTATACCTTTGCATGGTAGGCATTCAGTTGTTCTTTGTCTTCCTGTCTCATCATATCGGGATTGACGGCGTCCAGATCAATGGGAACATAGGTAATCGGCTCAAAATAAAGGAACTGTCCGTACTCCGTCTTCTGTCCTTTTCTGATCACCAGTTCATTCTCAGTACGGATTCCGTGAGAACCTTCGATGTAGATACCCGGCTCGTTGGTGATCACCATTCCTGCCTCAAGGGGAGCTTTTTCTTTCTCACGGACCGCGCAGCGGAAGCCTGCGGGAGCCTCGTGGATGTTCATCAGATAGCCGACGCCGTGGCCTGTGCCGTGGTTGTAGTCAAGTCCCCGTTCCCACGCAGGAGTCCTTGCCATGGCATCCAGGTTGAAACCGGAAATCCCGTAAGGGAATACTGCGCGGGCCAGGTGAAGGTTGCACAGAAGGACCGTCGTGAAATCATCTTTCATACGATTCGTCAGTTCTCCGAAGGCAAATGTTCTTGTGATGTCGGTGGAGCCTTCCATATAACCGCCGCCGGTATCCGTCAGAAACAGCCCGTTTGTCGTTACCGGAATATTGGTCTCAGGCGTCGCGGCATAGTGAACGATGGCAGCGTGTTCCCCAGAGCCGCAGATGGGTTCAAAACTCTGCCACAGATAACCTTCCTGCTCTTTACGGAAAGAATCAAGCTTTTCAGCAGCGCTGATCTCTGTGATCTCGATCTTTCCCACATTCTTTTTCAGCCAGTGCATGAACTTTGTGACGGCAACGCCGTCCTTAATGTGGGCATGAATGATGTTCTTCAGTTCTGTGTCATTCTTCATTGCCTTCATCAGAACTTCCGGATTCATCTTCTCAATAACCTTTGCTCCAGAAGGAATGCTGTTATAGAGAGCGTAGTTAAGCCGGGATGGATCTACCAGCACGGTATCTCCGGTATTCAGGCTTTTAACGTCCTGGTAAATGGAGTTATAGGGATGGATGGAAATGTTGTCTTTCTTAAGGTTGTCCTTCATCTCTTCTGTCAGTTTCCGCTCGTCTACATAAAGCTTCATGTCTTCCATGGTGATGATGGCATAGGACAGAAGAAGCGGGAAATACTCGATGTCGTCGCCTCTTAAGTTGGTGGTCCAGCAGATATCGTCCAGTGCGGCAAGAATGTGGATGTTCGCCCCTTCTTTCTTCATAGCCTCCCGGATCCGGGTCAGTTTATCCTTTGTGCTTTCGCCTGTATACTCAAGACCTAAGGCAAAGGCTGGTTTCTCGGACAGCGGCGGTCGGTCTTCCCAGATCTTGTCCACAAGATCTTCCGAAAAGTCGATCTTTCCATTCTTCGGAAGCAGTGCGGACTTTAACGCCAGTCCTTCTCCCATGGCAACGACTCTTCCGTCAAAGCCCAGGGTTCCGCCTTCCGGCAAAACGTCTGCGATATAGTCTTCCAGAGTGGGAACGTCGGGCTGACCCATCTTAAACAGCGTAACGCCGCTTCCTTCAAGCTGCTTTGCGGCCTGAATAAAGTATCTGCCGTCTGTCCACAGTCCGGCCTCTGTCTTCGTGATGACGGCGGTTCCGGCAGAACCGGTGAATCCGGTCATGAATGCCCTTGCCTTAAAATGTTCTCCCACGTATTCGCTCTGGTGATTGTCGTCCGTCGGGATCAGATAGGCATCATACCCTTTTTCCGCCATCAGAGAACGAAGAGCGGCAATCCTTTCTGGTACAGTCATATAAAAACCTCCCTTGTGAAATAATATTTGTTTAAGAATTATTCTAACATATCTATTTGCAAAATGACAGGAATAATTATATAATTATCCAAGATGAGAAGGAGAGAAGAAGATTGAAAAGAATAATGACGATCATAGGGGCGTGCCTGGTTGCGGCTATCGGGGAACTGGTAAGGGAACTGCGCTGTTTCAAGGTAACTCATTATACCGTGACGTCCCGGAAACTGTCCGGGCTTCAGAGAGCGAGAAAGATCATTTTTTTAAGCGACCTTCACAATTACTGTTATGGGAAGGAGAATGAACCGCTTTACCTTGCGATTGCCAGGGAGAAGCCGGATCTGATCCTGGTGGGCGGCGATATGCTGCTTCGTAAGGACGAATCATCTTATGATCATACGGTGAAGTTCCTGTCCCGTCTTCCGGCGATCTGCCCGGTATACCATGCCAACGGCAATCATGAGCAGAAGATGAAGGAGCGTCCAGGGAAATATAAGCGTTCATACAGGGTTTATAAGAGCGAACTTGAGAAGGCGGGAATCCGTTTTCTGGAGAATGAATCTGTGACGGTTTTCTGGGACAATGAAAAGGTTCGTATTACGGGGCTTGAGATCCCGCTTCGAGCGTATGAACGCCGGGCCAGGAACCGGATTAAGGCGGCGGATATCGAGAAGAAAGCAGGCCGGGCCGGGGATGCGTACGAGATTCTGCTTGCGCATCATCCGGCGCATATCAAGGCGTACTCTGACTGGGGGGCAGATCTGATCCTGTCTGGCCATTATCATGGCGGTGTTGTGCGTATTCCAGGGATCGGCGGAGTGATTGCCCCGGACTTTACGTTATTTCCAGAATATTCCGGCGGCCGCTACCGTCTGGGGGAGACTGCAGCAGTGGTCAGCAGGGGACTTGGCGTACATTCTGTGCCGGTCCGGTTTCTGAATCCGGCGGAAGTAGTGGTGGTGGAAATTGGTTAGTCACAGTGAAGCCGGAAGGCTGAACCGTTGTTACTGTTCAAACCCGCCGGGTGCTCACAGCAACGAACCGTTACATTGGTTCATTCCTTTTTCAAACCAGAACTTGTGGAAACAGAGAATATCCTGTATAATAATACGGTTGTAAATTTTGACGTATCAGAAAAGAGTTTAGGAGAGTTCTATGGGGATTCCGGTAAAACTGCAGGTCTTTGAAGGGCCGCTGGACCTGCTTCTGCATTTGATTGATAAGAATAAGATTGATATCTATGATATCCCGATCGTGGAGATCACCAGCCAGTATATGGATTACATTAAGGCGATGGAAAAGGAAGATCTGAATATTATGAGCGAGTTCCTGGTAATGGCGGCAACGCTGCTTGACATCAAATGCCGCATGCTGCTCCCGAAAGAAGTCAACGAAGAAGGGGAAGAGGAGGATCCGCGCCAGGAACTGGTCGCCCAGCTTCTGGAATATAAGATGTATAAATACATGTCTTATGAACTGAGGGACAGGCAGGTGGAAGGGGAGCAGGTAATGTATAAGCGTCCTACGATCCCAGAGGAGGTCCTTGGCTATGTCGAGCCAGTGAATCTTGACGAACTTCTGGGGGATCTGACTCTTTCTGCTCTTCACAAGGTATTCCGGAATGTGATGAAAAGGCGGGCGGACAAGATTGACCCTGTCAGAAGTAAGTTCGGGAAGATCGAGAAGGAGGAAGTGACCCTGCCGGACAAGCTTACTTATGTGGCGGAATATGCCAGGGGGCACAGACGCTTTATGTTCCGGGAACTGTTGGAGAAACAGGGATCCAGGATTCAGATTGTGGTGACGTTTCTTGCGATTCTGCAGTTGATGAAGGAAGGGACGATTATGATCGAGCAGGAGAATCCCTTTGATGAGATCATGATCCAGTCAAAAGCATAAGAGGTGGAAAGGGATTATGGACGAAGTGGAGATTAACAGATTAGAGGGCGTTATAGAGGCGGTCCTGTTTACAATGGGGGACTCTGTGGAATTAGAGAAGATTGCAGCGGCCATCGGGCATGACAAAGATACCACACGCAGGATCGTTCACAGGATGATGGATAAATACGAAGCAGAGGATCGGGGAATCCGGGTCATTGAACTGGAGGATGCTTTTCAGATGTGTACGAAGAAAGAGACGTACGAGTATCTTATTCGCGTGGCAAAGCAGCCTAAGAAGTACGTGCTGACGGACGTTCTTCTTGAGACGCTTTCTATTATTGCGTATAAGCAGCCTGTGACGAAGCTGGAAGTAGAGAAGATTCGGGGAGTCAAGTCGGATCATGCGGTCAATAAACTGGTGGAATATAACCTGGTGAGTGAGTGCGGAAGGCTGGATGCTCCAGGGAAGCCGATTCTGTTCGGGACTACAGAGGAATTCTTAAGAAGGTTCAGCGTTCAGTCAGTGGACGACCTGCCGAGTCTGAATCCTGAGCAGATGGAGAGTTTTAAGGAGGAGGCAGAGGAAGAGGTTCAGTTAAAGCTGGACATTTAACAGGAATAGGCGGATAGATTACTACATATATTGCAGTAACGTAATGATATGTGGTGTGGCGGATGAAAAAGAAAATGACAGTGTGCTTACTCATGATTTGTTTACTGTTCTCAGGGTTTGGGAATATCAGGGCCCGGGCCGAAGAGAGTGTGGAGGCGCCAAAGGAGTTATACGCCCGGTCAGCGGTGCTTATGGATGCTGACAGTGGGCGTGTTTTATTTGGCAAGGAGGAAGAGAAGATCCGGCCAATGGCAAGCACGACCAAGATCATGACCTGTATCCTTGCGCTGGAGAACCAGGAAGAGGGGCAGGTGGTTACGGCATCGGCTTATGCTTCGGGACGTCCCAAGGTCAGGCTGGGGGTCAGAGAGAAGGAGCAGTTCTATCTGAAGGATCTTCTGTATTCACTGATGCTGGAATCTCACAACGACAGCGCGGTGGTGATTGCAGAAGGAATTTCGGGAACAGTGGAGGAATTTGCGAAACTGATGAACCAGAAGGCCGGGGAACTGGGGTGCGAGGATACACATTTCGTGACGCCGAACGGACTGGATGAGAGTGACGAGGGCGGCGCTCATTCCACGACAGCCAGAGATCTTGCGACGATTATGCGATACTGTATCATGCAGTCTCCCTGCCGGGAGGAATTTCTTGAGATCACGCAGACGAAGAATTATCAGTTCAGCGACGTAGAAGGGAAAAGAAATTTTTCCTGTGTCAACCATAATGCATTTCTGGATATGATGGAGGGAGCGCTGACCGGGAAGACAGGGTTTACCTCGGATGCCGGCTACTGCTACGTGGGGGCGGTAAGGCGCGACGATAGAACTTTTATCGTAGCTCTGCTTGCATGCGGATGGCCGAACAACAAGGGATATAAATGGAAGGATACCCGTAAGCTGATGGAGTACGGAATTGCCGGCTATCAGTACCGGGATGTATGGGAAGACGTGACACTGCCGGAGGTTGCGGTTCTTCAGGGCGTAAAAGAAGAGAGACCTTACGAGACAGAACTTTCGGTTCCCGTCCAGGTGGCAGGAAAGGAAGAGATTCCGGTGCTGCTTCGTGAGGATGAAGGCGTAAAAGTGAGTACCGATGTGAAAGATTCTCTAAAAGCGCCTGTGAGTGAAGGAGAAGTTGTGGGGAGCGTTCGTTATCTTCTGGAAGGGGAAGAGATTGCTTCTTATGAGGTTGTGACCACAGAGGCGGTACGGGAGCGGGATCTTAAATGGGCGCTTCTGTGGATTACGAGACTGGCTTTTCTGTAACGGTTAATATGACTGTGAATCATAACCTGTACCGTTATATTCTATGGGTAACAGCTCAGCCTTCCGGCTTCACTGTTACTTCTATGGGACTGTTTTTTGGGTCGGCGGTTGACAAAAGGGGAGAGAGTGTGCTATTTTTAAATCAGACATAATTTCTGTTTTTCTGAACAGCTTCTGTGAGATACGTCTGGATAAATTCAAAGATTTTCGAGTGTTTTCCCAAATTTGGTGTTGACATTTTGTAACAAGTATACTACTATATTAATCAGAAAACGAACATTCGTTCGTTGCGCGAAAAGGAGATTGTAAGATGGCCAATGAAGAGAAGAAGAAAGCATTAGATGCTGCGATAGCGAAGCTTGAGAAGGATTTTGGGAAAGGTACGGTCATGAAGCTTGGAGATCCTAAGGCACAGGTATCGGTAGAGACGATTCCGACAGGGTCTTTAAGCCTGGATCTGGCCCTTGGACTTGGCGGTGTTCCAAGAGGAAGGATTGTGGAAGTCTATGGTCCTGAGTCCAGCGGTAAGACGACGGTTGCACTACATATGATTGCAGAAGTGCAGAAGAGGGGAGGCATTGCCGGGTTTATCGATGCGGAACATGCGCTGGATCCGGTCTATGCAAAGAACATCGGTGTTGACATTGACGAACTGTACATTTCACAGCCGGACAGCGGGGACCAGGCCCTTGAGATCACAGAAACCATGGTACGTTCCGGGGCCATGGATATTATTGTTGTGGATTCTGTCGCGGCGCTGGTGCCGAAGCAGGAGATTGAAGGCGACATGGGAGACAGCCATGTAGGCCTGCAGGCCCGGCTGATGTCCCAGGCCCTTCGTAAGCTGACGCCAGTGATCAGTAAGTCTAACTGTGTCGTAATCTTTATTAACCAGCTTCGTGAGAAAGTGGGCGTGATGTTCGGGAATCCGGAGACGACGACAGGCGGCCGTGCCCTTAAGTTCTATGCCTCGGTTCGTATGGAGGTCAGAAGGATTGAGACTCTGAAGCAGAGCGGAGACATGGTAGGGAACAGAACCCGCGTGAAGGTGGTGAAGAACAAGATTGCGCCGCCGTTTAAGGAGGCCGAGTTTGATATCATGTTTGGTAAAGGAATTTCACGGGAAGGAGATATTCTGGATCTGGCCGTAGAATGTAAGCTGGTGAGCAAAAGCGGCGCCTGGTATGCATATAACGGGGACAAGATCGGACAGGGACGGGAGAATGCCAAGGCTTATCTGCAGGAGCATTCGGAGGTGATGGCAGAACTGGAGGCTAAGATCCGAAGTCATTACCAGATTGCCGAGGATACGCCTCTGGAGGAAAAGAGCGTGAAGCCGATGCCAAAGGATGGAGGCAAGAAGGGCGGCAGGAAGTCAAAGGCAAAAGCCGAGACGTCTGCAGAAGAGATGCCAAAGGAAGCGGATGCGGATGACGGCGGGATCCCGGAGGAATCGGACGACGGGATGACAGAGTAAGCGTAGGTCAGAGGGAATCATTCATCATAGCCGCAACGCAGCCGGGCTGTAACAGTTCAGCCTGTAACTGCACACTTGCTGTGCGGTATCAAGGACAGACAGGGGATTGACAGATATGACAGTGACAAAGATTGAACCGGTGACGAAGACCCGGTTCCGTGTATATGTGGACGAGCAGGCGGCCTTCATCCTCTATAAGGGCGAACTATCCCGATATCAGATCGAGGAAGAGGGGGAACTTGATGAGAAAGTCTACGAAGAGATCCTTAAGAAGGTAATCCTGAAAAGGGCTAAGGCGCGCGCTCTTCATCTTCTGAACGATATGGGGCGTACAGAAGCCCAGCTCCGTGGGAAGCTTAAGACTGGCGGATATCCAGACTGTGTCGCAGAAGAAGCGGTGGCTTATGTAAAGTCTTTCGGCTATCTCAATGATGCGGAATATGCCCGAAGTTTCATCCAAGGGAGAAAGGCAAAGAAGAGCCGTAAGGAACTCTATGCTGCTTTGTGTCAGAAGGGGATTGCGCGGGAGGAGGTAAGCCGGGCCCTTGAGGAATTTTATGACGGTGAGGATTCCAGGGCGGCAATTGAGATTCTTTTAAGAAAGAAGAAGTTTTCGCCAGATACGGCGGATTACATGCAGAAGCAGAAGATGGCCGGGTATCTTCTGCGCAAGGGATTCCCATATGAGGAGATCCGTAAGGTAATGGATGTCTGTGAACCGTTCTGAGAGATGAATATCTGCTTGACATCTTCATGAAAAAAGTATAAAATTTAAGTGTTGTATTTGTACAATGAAAACTGAATAAGGAGGTGCTCCTGTGCCGAATGGGATATTAATTGCTGTGGGAGTTGTGCTGATCGCGGCAGCGGCGGTCATCAGTCATTTTCTGACGGTTTCCAGTCTGAAAAAGAATGCGGATTCCAAGATTGGGAATGCAGAGACAAAAGCCAGGGAGATCATTGATGATGCGGTAAAGACGGCTGAGGCAAAGAAGAAGGAGTCTCTCTTGGAGATTAAAGAAGAGTCCATCAAGAACAAGAATGAACTTGAGAAAGAGACCAAGGAACGCAGGAATGAGTTACAACGCTACGAAAAGCGCGTTCTTTCCAAGGAAGAGGCTTTAGATAAGAAAGCGGATGCGATTGAGAAGCGAGAAGCAGGATTTGCAGCAAAAGAAGAACAGCTACGACAGCGGGAAGCGAAAGTGGAAGAGCTGGGCAGCCAGAGAGTACAGGAACTAGAAAGAATCTCAGGACTTACCTCCGAACAAGCAAAAGAGTATTTGTTAAAAACTGTTGAAGACGATGTAAAGCATGACACCGCAAAGATGATCAAAGAATTAGAGGCGCAGGCGAAGGAAGAAGCAGATAAAAAGGCGAAAGAATATGTCGTCACTGCGATTCAGAGATGTGCGGCAGATCATGTTGCGGAGACTACAATTTCGGTTGTACAGCTTCCGAACGACGAGATGAAGGGTAGAATCATAGGACGTGAGGGACGTAATATCCGTACGCTGGAAACACTGACGGGTGTTGAACTGATCATTGACGATACGCCAGAGGCGGTGGTATTGTCAGGATTCGATCCGATTCGAAGAGAAGTCGCAAGGATTGCGCTGGAGAAATTGATTGTTGACGGACGGATTCATCCGGCAAGAATTGAGGAGATGGTGGAAAAAGCGCAGAAAGAAGTAGATTCCATGATTCGAGAAGAAGGAGAGGCGGCCGCCTTAGAAGTAGGCGTTCACGGGATCCATCCAGAACTGATCCGGCTTCTTGGGCGTATGAAGTTTCGGACAAGTTACGGCCAGAACGCATTGAAGCATTCGATCGAGGTTTCACAACTGGCGGGGCTTCTTGCAGGCGAGATCGGACTGGATGTCAGAATCGCCAGGCGTGCCGGACTTTTGCACGATGTCGGCAAATCTATTGATCATGATGTGGAAGGATCACATATTCAGATTGGTGTGGATCTTTGTAGGAAATACAAGGAATCCGCAACAGTCATTAATGCTGTAGAAGCGCATCATGGCGACGTAGAACCGGAAAGTCTGATTGCCTGTGTCGTACAGGCGGCGGATACTATTTCAGCCGCAAGGCCAGGCGCCAGAAGAGAGACTTTAGAGACATACACAAACAGGTTAAAACAATTAGAGGATATCACCAACCAGTTCAAGGGGGTTGATAAATCTTTTGCGATTCAAGCAGGTAGAGAGATTCGAGTTATGGTAGTTCCAGAGCAGGTATCTGATGCAGACATGGTATTAATAGCAAGGGATATTGCGAAGCAGATTGAGTATGAGTTAGAATATCCCGGACAGATTAAGGTGAATGTGATTCGTGAGTCGCGGGTTACAAGCTATGCGAAATAAGGTTTTGCAGGAAAGATAAAAATGAAAACTAAGGGAAGTCTTGAGTGAAAATAGGACTTCCCTTATTTTTATTCTTACTAAACCGTGATAACAGAGAAAGGATGATTGAACATGAGCGACGAGATTAAACGTATTGGAAGAGAACTGGTTTATCGGGGGGCAATACTGAGTGTGTACAAAGACTGTGTGGAATTTCCTAATGGCAACACCGCAGACTGGGATTTTATTCACCATGACGGTGCGGCGGCAGTGGTGCCGGTGATGGAGGACGGGAGGATTCTGATGGTCAGACAGTACCGGAATGCGCTGGACCGGGAAACGCTGGAGATTCCTGCGGGAAAGCTTGATGCACCAGACGAACCGGGGCTTATCTGCTCGGCGAGAGAACTGGAGGAAGAGACAGGATACCGTTCAGAGAATCTGGAATGGCTTATTACTTTGCGGACAACAGTTGCCTTCTGTAACGAAAAGATCGAGATCTATGTGGCAAAGGATCTGATTTTGTCCCATCAGCGCCTGGACGAAGGCGAATATGTAGATGTAAAGGCGTATACAATGGGAGAACTCAAGGAGATGATCTTTACTGGAAAGATTGAGGATTCCAAGACGATTGCCGCTCTTCTGGCTTATGAGTCTAAGTATCTGTGATGATAGAGAAAAAGATGTAATCAGAAGCATATAATGACATCCCCGGCATATAATGAAGTATCTTGACAGAGGGAGGAACATTTGTGAGGATACAGGAAAACAAAAAGTTTTTGGCCGTGTTTTGTATGCTGGGGTTTCTGGCAGGGATCGTGTATGCGAATCTGATATCGAAAGACTATATCGCAGGCATGGGAATTTTCAATGAATTTTTTCTGACCCAGTACACTCAGGCAGAGATTGATGTAATGGAGTTCATGTGGTATGTCATACGGGTCAGGGTCGTGCCCCTTGTACTCGTTGCAGCGCTGGGCTGTACCAGACTTCGCAAAGGGATTGCGGGAGGATTCCTGGCATGGACAGGCTTTTGCGCCGGAATGATCATGACGTCGGCGGTTCTTAAGATGGGGGTCAAGGGCGTGATACTCTGTCTGATTGCACTGACTCCCCACTTTTTATTCTATGGGGCCGGTTATATTGTGCTTCTGTGGTATCTCTTTACCTATCCGGAATCAAGGTGGAATCTCTCAAAGACGGTCAGCATAACGCTCTTTATCATAGTAGGGATCCTGCTTGAGTGTTATGTGAATCCCATTATCATGGAACTGTTCCTAAAGACGCTCTAGACCACATGATATCCAGCAGAGTTTCGCCAGATATAATGCGGTCACTACACTAATTCGGTTTACGCAAATATACTGCTATATTCATACCAGGTTCTCATGATTCGGAACTGATAATACCTAAGATGGATAAACTGATATAACTGCGGGCTTACGGCTCTAAGGCCCGCAGGATTTATAATGTAATACCAGAACCCTTCCGCAAATAATTCCATCTCATCTCGCACGCAGTCGGACCCATACGCCTGAATGAAAGACGCACTTTCAGCCTGGTAGATGGCTTTGAATTCGTCCGTGGATGACGCAAGTCCAACGTAGAGATCAAACCAGTGGCCCACTTCGTGAATCGGCGACTCATATACGGCATCTATCCGGTCCTCGATCAGAATCCGTTTCTCTTCAAAGTTAGTACTCCCCATGACCATGTCATATTTACCTGAATAATAAGTCTGGCCGATATCAATGTCGGTTACATAGACTGCCCAGTTGTCTCTGACGAAAGCATCCTGAATATATGCCGGGATAGCAGACAACTGCTGATTTACGATGTCCACATAACGATCATCCACATATCCGTGTTTACGGCACTTGATATAAGATAACGAAGCTTCGCTTGTGTCTGCGCCGGAAAAGGCTGCCTGTACCTGTCGTGGTTCTAATTTTGCGCCTGTAATTTCTGATTCCATGGCTTCTATCCGCTGTCTGATACCTATATAAATGAAGAGGCACAGGGCGAGACCCGCCAGAAGCAGCAGACAGATCAGCCAGTTCTTGTTTTTACGGTGTACTCTTTTCTGTGTATCCATATCTTAAAATCCTCCGTATCCTATTTTAAAGGATTCCGTTTCTAATGTCTATGAATTCCAGAAACATTTCACAGATATTTCATAACAGTTCAGCCTTCTGGCTTCACTGTTACGAGATATCATCCATTTGTGATTGTCTGAGTATATCTGTTCTTTGCCGCAGACCCTTTGACTGGCCTATGCGGCAAAACGGTGCAGATAATACTTAAGATATGCCAGGCAGAAGAGGAAAATGCAGACCTGACTTGCCAGCAGCCCCCATAGATACCCTTTGATCCCCAGGACAGGAATAAAAAATAAGACGCTGACAATACGGATCCCCAGGCTTGCGGAATTGATGCAGAAGGAAAGGGTCGTCTTCCCAATACCATTAATCATACTGATCAGAGTATTATTGGTGTATAGAAAAGGGCACATCCAGGCAAGAGTAATGATATAATCACCTGCCATGGAACTGTGAAATAAGACGCAGCCGATCCATTTCCCGAAACTCAGCAGGCTGACGCAGCAGATACTGCCAAGAAAAATACAGGAATAGGAAACTTTGCGAATCAAAGCGGACAATTCCTGGCGGTGGTTCAGCGCCTGGATCTCTGCTACCGTGGGGAGAAGCATGGTAGATACAGAGTTGGTGATGGCGGAAGGAAACAGGATGCAGGGCAGAGCCATTCCTGTTAAAACACCGTAAGTGCTTAAAGATTCTGACAGCGACATTCCATAGCTCTGCAGCCGGACGGGGATGGACACAGCCTCAATGCTCTGCAGAAGATTTAACAGAACCCTGCTTGCAGTCAGAGGAACCGAAAGCGCAAGGAGTTCACGCCCGTGTTTCGTACATCCGCGGAAATGAAAACGCGAAAGGCCTGCTAAGATCTTTCTGCCAAGCAGAGCGCGCAGGCAGAATACAGATGAGAAGATTTCTCCTGCAATCATGCCTGCCACGGCGATTGACACACCGAAACGGATCCCATGTTTTATACCATACAGGTAGAGCAGATAGACGCTTAAGATTCTTGCCGTCTGTTCCACGAACTGGGATATGGCAGGAACCCCGGTCTGTTTCAGTCCGAAGTAGTATCCGCAGATACAACTGTGTACTGAGGCAAAAGGAAACGCATAGGACAGGATGATTAACAGGTCGGCGCAGCGCGGTTCCTGCAGAAATGCCGCAGATATGGGCACGGCATATTTCTGAAGGATCAGGGTGACGAAAAAAGAAGCCGTGACGGTGAGAAAAAGGCTGGTATACAGTAATTCCCGCGCTTCCTTATGCTTTCCCTTCGTCATGCGGGCGGCAATACAGCGGGACAGAGCAAGTTCAATGCCTGCGGAAGTTAAAGAAAAACAAAGCGCATAGATGGGAAAAACAAGCTGATACAGGCCTACGCCTTCCTCTCCGAACGTATGACTTAGAAAGATACGGTAGAAAAATCCCATAAACCGGGTAGCGAATCCGGTAAGCGTTAAGATGAAAGTACCTCTGATGATTGCACGTTTTCGTGACATAGCGGACTCCTGGTCAGTGATATTATTAAAGCATATTCAAAAAGAGGACTTGACAGAACTAAAAAGCGGTGTTATCCTACATATGGAAAATATCCTAGCAATTTGCTAGGGATTAAAAAGAAGGTGAGTAAGTGAAACTTTCGACAAAAGGAAGATACGGGCTTCGTGCCATGATAGATCTGGCCAGATACAGCGAGGAGGAACCGGTTTCCATCAGCAGCATTGCGGCAAGGCAGGACATTTCGGAGCGGTATCTGGAACAGCTTGTAGGACTGCTTAAGAAAGCCGGCCTGGTACGCAGTATCCGGGGCGCTACAGGCGGATATGTGCTGGCAAAGAGCACGGGTGAGATTTCCGTGGGGGATGTGCTGCGGGCGCTGGAAGGAAGCCTTGAGCCGGTCAGGTGTGCGGCGTTTTATTCTGAGGAAGGGTGTATGGCTGCCGACGGATGTGTGACCAAGTATGTATGGCAGAAGATCAATGATAGTATCAATGATACGGTGAATCATATGATGCTGGATGAACTGGTACGGGAGAGTCGGAAAGTGAACCCGGAAGGTGAGCTGGAGCATCCCCAATGCAATTTCTGACTTAACCAATCATGAATTAAGATAGATAAAGATGTGTAAAGGAGAAGAAGTGAGATGAAAAAATTAATATATCTGGATAATGCGGCAACCACAAAGACTGCGCCGGAGGTAGTGGAGGCAATGCTTCCGTATTTTTCGGAGAAGTTCGGGAATCCTTCCAGTGTCTACAGTTTTGCATCGGGCAATAAAGAAGTCATCAGTGAACACAGAGACGTGATTGCCAGCGTGCTGGGAGCCAAAAGCAATGAGATTTATTTTACCGCAGGAGGTTCAGAGTCAGATAACTGGGCGCTGAAGGCGGCGGCAGAGGCGTACGCAGATAAAGGAAATCACATTATCACAACGAAGATTGAACACCATGCAATCCTTCACACAGCGGAGTATCTTGAGAAGCGTGGATTTGAAGTGACCTATCTGGACGTGGATGAAGACGGGAAGATTCGGCTTGACGAATTAAAGAAGGCGATTCGTCCGACAACCATACTGATCTCCGTTATGTTTGCCAATAATGAGATTGGAACCATAGAGCCTGTGCGGGAGATTGGAGAGATAGCTCATGAACATGGAATTCTTTTTCATACGGATGCAGTACAGGCGTTCGGGCAGGTGCCGATTGATGTGGATGAATGTCATATTGACATGCTCAGCGCCAGCGGCCATAAGCTGAACGGTCCTAAAGGGATTGGATTCTTATATATCCGCAAGGGCGTGAAGATCCATTCCTTCGTTCACGGCGGAGCACAGGAGAGAAAACGCCGTGCAGGCACGGAGAATGTTCCTGGAATCGTGGGGCTTGGAACAGCGGTAAAACGGGCCGCAAAGACTATGGAAGAACGTACGGAGAAGGAAAGAGGTCTTCGGGATTATCTGATTGGACGTGTGCTTAAGGAGATACCGTACTGCCGTCTGAACGGACATCAGACGGACAGGCTTCCGAACAATGCGAATTTCAGTTTCCGCTTTGTAGAAGGAGAGGCACTGCTGATTATGCTGGACGGAAAAGGCATCTGCGGCTCCAGCGGATCTGCGTGTACGTCCGGTTCCCTGGATCCGTCCCATGTATTGCTTGCCATCGGGCTGCCCCATGAGATTGCCCACGGGTCACTGCGGTTGACTCTAAGTGAAGAGACTACGAAAGAGGATCTTGATTATGTGGTAGACTCGCTGAAGGAGATCCTGGGTACATTGCGGAATATGTCACCGCTTTACGAGGATTTTATTAAGAAAGCTAATAAGTAGAAACCGGGAGGACGATTGTATGTATACAGAAAAAGTAATGGATCATTTCCAGCATCCAAGAAATGTTGGAGAGATTGAGAATGCCAGCGGAGTGGGTACGGTAGGAAACGCAAAATGTGGAGACATTATGCGGATTTACCTGGATGTAGATGAGAACCAGATTATTAAGGATGTGAAGTTTAAGACCTTTGGCTGCGGTGCGGCAGTGGCAACCAGCAGTATGGCAACCGAACTGGTAAAGGGAAAGTCCATCTATGATGCGCTGAAGGTGACGAACAAAGCAGTCATGGAAGCATTGGACGGGCTTCCCCCGGTCAAGGTACACTGTTCTCTGTTAGCAGAAGAAGCTATCCATGCCGCATTGTGGGATTATGCCGAGAAGCATGGGATTCAGATTGACGGACTGGAAAAACCAAAGTCCGATATCCACGAAGGTGAGGAAGAAGAGGAAGAAGAATATTAGAAGATGGATAAGAAAAAGGTGGTAGTCGGGATGTCAGGAGGAGTGGATTCCTCCGTGGCGGCCTGGCTGTTAAAGGAACAGGGGTATGACGTGATCGGCGTTACCATGCAGATCTGGCAGGACGAGGAAGAGTCTGTTCTGGAAGAAAACGGCGGCTGCTGTGGACTAAGTGCCGTGGAGGATGCAAGAAGGGTGGCGGCATTTCTTGGAATCCCCTACTATGTCATGAATTTTAAACAGGAGTTCAAGAAGCATGTCATCGACTATTTCATGGATGAATATCTTCATGGAAGGACTCCGAACCCATGCATTGCCTGTAACCGTTATGTGAAATGGGAGTCCCTTCTTGACAGGAGCTTAAAAATCGGGGCAGATTATATTGCAACCGGCCATTATGCCCGGATTGACCGTCTGCCAGGCGAAAGATATGCGCTTCGCACGTCACAGACAAAAGCCAAGGACCAGACCTACGCCCTCTATAATCTGACACAGAATCAGCTTAGGCGCACTCTGATGCCGGTAGGGGGTTATACAAAGGAGGAGATTCGCAGTTTTGCGGGACATCTTGGCCTTCAGGTCGCAGACAAACCGGACAGCCAGGACATCTGTTTCGTGCCGGACGGGGATTATGGGACTTATATTACGGACAAGGTAAGCGAAACAGCCAGGAAGAAGATTGCACCTGGCAATTTTGTGTTGTCTGACGGAACGGTGGTCGGACGTCATAAAGGAATCGTACACTATACGGTGGGACAGCGCAGAGGGTTAGGGATTTCTCTCGGTCATCCGGTGTTTGTGCTGAAAATCCGTCCTGAGACTAATGAGATTGTGGTAGGAACGAAGGAAGAGTCCCTGACTTCTGAGGTAAGGGCTGACCGGATTCACTTTATGGCTGTGGAGGATCTGCCGGAGAAGAAGAGGGTGTGGGGAAAGATCCGCTACAACCATAAGGGGGCATGGTGTACCGTGGAAAAGACAGGAACAGACGAGATATTGTGTGTGTTTGAAGAACCTCAGAGGGCAGTGACGCCGGGCCAGGCGCTGGTTCTGTATGATGGGGATTATGTGCTTGGCGGAGGTACGATTTTATAGATCTGTCTGACTGGCAGACCGCATACAGCTATGATGTGAAATGAAACTTAAACGAACAGGAGCGTCCGTGCAATCTGGCAGGCCAGGCCGGGAGTCTGGGATATGGGAGAAGAAAATACAAAGAGGAGGATTGTAAGATGTTGTCAGATTATCATATGCATACAGAGTTTTCTCTGGACAGCGAGGCGGTTCCGGAGGAGATGGCAGAAAGTGCGGCGGCAAAGGGACTGAATGCCATCTGCATCACAGACCATGAGGATAAAGATTATATCAGTGAGGGAAACAAGTGGACATTTGACCCGGAGAAATATTTTACACGGATGCGCACTGTTCAGGAGAAATTCTGCGGCAGAATACCAGTATATATCGGGGTGGAGATTGGTTTACAGCCCCATCTTGGAGAATATTACCGAAATTATATCCGGCAGTTTCCATTTGACTTTGTGATTGGCTCCGTCCATCTGATCAAGACCCGTGATCCCTATTACCCGGAGTTTTTTGAGAGTCGCAGCGATGGGCAGGCTTATGAAGAAACGTTTGCCGAGACATATGAGAATATACAAAACGTGGAGGATTTTGACGTGTTAGGGCATTTGGATTATGTGACACGTTATGGAAGGCACCAGGCAGAAGAGTATTCTTATATCAGATTTTCCGATATGATTGACCAGATTCTCCGGTATCTGATTGAGCATGGGAAAGGACTTGAGCTTAATACAGCGGGCCTTAAGTACGGACTTCCCTACGCACATCCTCATACGGATGTGCTGAAGCGTTATCAGGAACTGGGCGGGGAGATTCTCACGATTGGTTCTGATGCACATAAGCCGGAGCATATTGCCTATGACTTTCAGAAGGTGCCGGAAATACTGCAGAAATGCGGATTCCGGTATTATACCACATTTGCGGGCAGAAAGCCTGTCTTTCATAAGATATAGAGAAACTATAAAAGGGAGTGTCAGAATAAAGGATTTTCTGACAGCTCCCTCTCTGTAAAAATCATTTTAAAGGATTTGGTTGGTTTTAGAAGAATAATTATTGCGTGATAAATACTTTCAGCAGGTTGTAGGTGTTCATCATCCCGTCTATGTGGGAACGTTCATAATTATGGGAAGCGTATACACCGGGGCCGATGAGACCGTGGCGTACATCATATCCGCTTTTCAGCGCTGCATCTGCGTCAGAGGCATAATGTGGATAAATATCAATGGCATAGCCAAGTTCATGCTCTCTGGCAAGTTCAGAAAGCCTGGACGTCATTGCATAATCATAAGGTCCGAACGCATCTTTTGCACAGATAGAAACCTTGCGCTCGGTACAATCCAGACCGTCACCCACACAACCCATATCTACGGATAGAAGGTCTTCTGTGTCAGACGGAATGCAGGAAGCACCGTGTCCTACTTCCTCGTAAACCGTGAACATCAGCGTAACCTTGCGGTTTAAGGTAATCTCGCCTGTCTGTATGGCTTTTGCCAGTCCAAGAAGAATGGCAGCGGAGAGCTTATCATCTAAGAAGCGGCTTTTGATATATCCGCTCTCTGTCACTACCGTACGCGGATCCATGGCAATGAAATCTCCGTTTTGGATTCCCAGCTTTTTCACGTCTTCTTTAGAATATGCGTTTTCATCCAACAGGATCTCCATATGTTCTTCGGTCTTTTCTTCCTTCTTGTCAGCTACATGTGCGGATGGTTCTATGTTCAGCACAACGCCTGTGTAGGTGCGGCCAGCCCGTGTATGTACCGTACAGTTTTCCCCGTCGCAAGTGTCCCACTGATGCCCGCCCACAGTGGTAGGCCGGATCCGCCCGTTATCCTTAATCTCTCTGACCATAGCTCCAAGAGTGTCCAGATGTGCCGAAAGAACCAGCGGGCGTCCGGATCCGCCCAGCGTTACCGTTACAGTCCCCTTGGTGGTACGTGTGGGCTGAAATCCAAGTCCACGCAGCGTCTCCAGTACATAGTCTGTGACCTTTAAGGTATATCCTGACGGACTGGGAATGGATGTCAGTGATAATAATTGTTCCAGAATATAGTCTTTCATATAAATCCTCCTTTTTATATTTAATAAATAGAATTATAGTATTTACTATGGTAATGGTTTCTTGCAAAATGTGCAAGGCATGTTGCGAAAAAATTTAAAAAATAGTATAATTTTTTATTATAAGAAAGAACAGGATACAGAAAGAATGGAAAAAAATATCATCATACGGATTGAGGAACGTTATCTGTCCATGACGAAAAAGCAAAGACAGATAGCAGGTTACATGAAAGAGAACATTGAGACAATGGCGTTCATTACTTTGAAAGAGATGAGTAAGGAACTGGGGATTACTGAAATTACCATTCTGAATGCATGCAGGGCTCTAGGATATCAGAGTTTTAATGAAGTGAAGTACGACGTACGTAAGTATATCAACGAGAACCGACGGAAGACATTGTTCCGCGATAATGAATACTTTAATACAGCGCTGCCGGAATATGAACTGAGTGATAAAGAACGGCTTCTAACAGATATCTGCAAAGAAGAGAGAGAGCTATTGGATGAGTATGCAAGGAAGTTCGACAGTCGGCGGATTATGGAAGCGGCAAGGCTTTTCCTTGAATATCCCAAAATTATTTTATGTGGAAGGGGAATGTCCCATATTTTGTGCCAGTGGCTTGCCTCTGATCTGGCAGGGGCGCAGATTTCCTCTATGATTGCCAATCCGGAATTGAATGAAAGTGTTTTTACAACGTTACCTGCGATTGATAAGGATACATTATTTGTGGCAGTTTCATTTCCAGACTATTATTTCATGACAGAGCAGATGGCCAGATATGCAAAAAAGAAAGGGGCCAGGGTGTTCAGTATCACGGATAGCCCGGAGGCGGAAGTAGTGAAGTATGCGGATGTGTTTTTAACGGTACGTAGTACCACCAGAATGTTTCTGAATACGGCGTCTGCGCCTATGGCTCTGATTAATCTGCTGGTATCGGCAGTTAAGATTGAAAGCGGCCTGGAGGCGGGAAGTATCGGAAGAGAATTCGGTAAGCTTTTTGTATGACTGAAAGTGTTTTAAAATATTATGTCTGCTGTAGTGTATTATAGTAAGTACAATATTTTTTTGGTAAAATTTAATAAATGCTGTATTTAAAAATATGCAACTTCCACAAAGTTGCATATTTTTTTGAATATATATATTCAAAAACTGTAGTATTTGCTATAATAGACAAAAGATATATTAGGTATAGAAAAAATTGATACCTGATAAAGCAAAATCATACTAGGAGGCTGATTTATGAAAAAGAAATTAGTAGCAGTGCTGCTCACAGCGACGATGGCGTTATCGCTTGCGGCATGCGGCGGCAAAGACGGAGGGGGATCATCAGACGGATCAGGTGGTGAGCAGTATTATAATACTTATCTCCAGACAGAGCCGTCCACATTAGATTCCATCAAGGGAAATGATAACTACAGCCGCGGCATTCTGATCAATACGATGGAACCGCTGACAAGGCTGGTGGAAAAGGACGGCGAGCAGATACGGGAGGCGGCAGGCGCTGAGAGCTGGGAGTCCAATGAAGATGGTACAGTGTGGACATTCAAGATCCGGGATAACAAGTGGTCTGACGGCCAGGAAGTAACAGCTGCGGATTACGCTTATGGTATCACACAGACGCTGAATCCGGATGCAGGTTCTCCGAATTCCTTCTTTACATCCAGCTTCATCAAGAATGGATCAAAGGTAGTGAATGGGGAAGCTTCTGTGGAAGAACTGGGTGTGAAAGCTGTCGATGACAAGACGCTGGAGATTACACTGGAGGCTCCGACACCGTATTTTATGTCTCTCACCGATACGAGGGCATGTTATCCGGTGCGTCAGGATATTGCAGAGAAGTATGGTGAGACTTATGGTTCAGAGGCCGAGAATTTTGTAGGGAATGGGCCTTTTAAGATTGACTCATGGGTACATAACTCTGAGATTACCCTTGTGAAGAACGAGAATTACTGGGATGCAGACAATGTGAAACTTGATAAGGTTCATTATGCAATTATCAATGACGAGACGGCGGTGTTTAACTCATTTGACAGCGGACAGTTAGATTACTGTTCCACAGGATCTGAGGAGTGGGTAGAGCGCTTTGAAAAGAAGGAAGGTGTGGACAGAATCGATGCAGTTATCCCATCTATGCGTTTCGACTTCTTTAACGTGAATGATGAGCTGTTCAGCAACTTGAATGTGCGTAAAGCATTTGTGCTGGCGGTTGACAGAGAGGATATGGCCAAAACGATTTATCAAGATATGCATATTCCGGCATTCTGGTGGGTTCCGCAGGCTGTTTCCACAGGTGAACTGGGTGATTACCGCGACCAGGTAGAAGGACCGCTTGAGAAAATATCAAAGGAAGAGGATGCAAAAGAACTGCTTCTGAAAGGAATGGAGGAGCTTGGATTAGGAAATGATCCGTCCCAAATTACTGTGAAATATTCTCTGAGCGCAACCACACAGTGGGCACGTAACTATGGTGAATATGTACAGCAAAAGTATAAAGATATTCTCGGCGTCAATATTGAACTGGATTTCAATGAGTGGTCCACTTTCCAGCAGAAGACTAACAGCGGAGAGTATCAGATGGGCAATATGACCTGGAGTACGGATTATGATGATCCCATGTCTATGATCTCGCTGTTTACGACTGAGAACGCCAGCAATATTCCGACTAATTGGTCCAATGAGGAATTCGATTCCTTGATCGCACAGGCAGGAAAAGAGATGGACGAGGCTAAGCGAGTGGAATTCTATGCCCAGGCAGAGCAGATTCTCTTTAATGAAGGATGCAACATCTGCCCACTCGTGAATGAGATGCAACACATATTCCGTTACAGCTATGTAAAGAATGTAGATGAAAAGTTCACATCAACTTCCGGATCAAAGTATATTTATATTGAAGGAAGATAGGTAGCCTACGAATGGGGTTGTCGGGAGTCTCATTTCCCGGCAGCCCCATTTTTACTGTATTCCAAAACAGCGGGGCTTTTGGACAGGGCAGGAATCAAGAACGGAAAGGGAGAGAAAAGATGGCAAAATTTATTGCAAAACGTGTCGGATATATGTTGCTTACACTGTTTATCGTTATTACGGCAACCTTCTTTCTGATGCACAGTATTCCTGGAGATCCTCTTGCGCATATGGCCAGGAATCTTCCGGAACAGACGAGGGAGAATTATTATGAGAAATACGGGCTGGATAAATCTACAGCCGAGCAGTATGTAATCTTTATGAAGAACCTGATCACCAAAGGAGAGATGGGAGAGTCACTGCGCTATCCCGGACGTGAGGTGACGGATACACTGATGACTAATTCAGCGGTATCGGCAAAGCCAGGCGGACTGGCTCTTGTTGTGGGCCTGGTAATCGGTATCCTTCTTGGAATCGTTGCGGCACTCAATAAGAACAAATGGCCGGATTACATTGTAATGTTTATCGCAATTCTGGGGATTACGGTGCCCGTCTTTGTCCTGGCATCCGTACTTCAGTATATTTTCAGCGTGAAGTTGATGGTATTGCCGACAACAGGGTGGGGAAGCTGGAAGAATATTGTGATTCCGGTTGTAGTCTTAAGTTTTGGAACAATTGCGACCTATGCCCGTTATGTGAAGTCTAATATGCTGGATGTTATGGGGCAGGATTATATTCTAACCGCAGAGGCTAAGGGAGTCAGCAGATTCAATGTGGTAAAGAGCCATGTCCTTAAGAATGCGTTTCTTCCATGTATGACTCTTCTGGTAGGACAGGTATCTGGTATTTTCACTGGCTCCTTTGTCGTGGAGAAGATTTTCGGTATCCCGGGTCTTGGTTTCTACTATATTAATTCAATTAATGACAGAGATTATACGATGATCATCGGTACGACCATCTTTGCGGCGGCATTGTTCGTATTCGTACAGCTCATGGTCGATATTGCGTACAGTCTGATGGATCCGAGAATCCGTGTGAAGTAGGAGGAAGAGTATATGATGGGAAATCAAGATGTGACAGATATGATGGAAAACATATCCGACGAAAAATTTAAAATCATAGGGATTGATAAAGATTCGGAAACTCCGTCCAGGCCGCGGGTGGGTTACTGGCGGGATGCGTGGAGGAGGCTTAGGGAGAATAAAGTGGCTTTCGTGGCGCTAATCATTCTTCTGGTACTGATCTTCTTTATTATCTTCGGCCCTGCAATCAGCGGCTATGAATTTGAACAGATTGATTCGGAAGCAATCAACAAAGGTCCAAGTGCAGAACACTGGTTTGGAACGGATGACTTGGGAAGAGATTTATTTGCCAGAGTATGGCAGGCGGGACGCGTCTCTATTATTATCGGTATACTGGGCGCCGTGATTGCCAGTGTAGTGGGAAGTATCTATGGTGGGATTGCCGCATACTTCGGAGGTGCGGTGGACGATATTATGATGCGTATCGTGGAGGTGCTCTTAAGCATCCCATACCTGATTATCGTTATTTTAATCTCTGTGATCACGGACAGCAAGAGTCTTGGGACCATGTTGGTGGCCTTGACGCTGACCGGGTGGTGCGGGATCGCAAGGCTTGTACGCGGGCAGATGTTACAGCTGAAATCACAGGAATACGTGCTTGCCGCCAATGCGCTGGGCGTTGCTCCGATTAAGATTATTTTGAAACATATGATACCAAATACAATTGGAATGATCATTGTTGCCATTACTTTTGATATTCCGGGATATATTTTTTCAGAGGCATTCTTAAGTTACGTGGGACTTGGAATCCAGCCGCCGTCAACAAGCTGGGGCGCCCTTGCTTCGGCGGCACAGCAGAATTTTATGTTCTACCCGTACCAGCTTTTGTTCCCAGCGCTGATGATCGCCCTTACCATGTTATCTTTTACACTGCTTGGCGATGGTCTTCGGGATGCACTGGACCCGAAATTACGGAAATAGGAGAGACGGATATGGAAAAAGAAAAAATATTAGAAGTGGATAATTTGAATGTTTCCTTCAATACATATGCCGGGGAGGTCAAGGCTGTAAGAGGTGTCAGTTTTGAACTCAGCAAGGGAGAGACTCTCGCTTTTGTAGGAGAATCAGGATGCGGGAAGACGGTGACGGCGAAGTCTGTTCTCCGTCTGCTGAAGCCTCCGTTTGCCGTAATCAAACCGGAGTCGAAGATTGTGTGTAATGGAAAAGATGTACTGAAGATGGGTGAGAAGGAGCTGTGTGAGTTCCGTGGGGACGAAGTGGGGATGATCTTCCAGGATCCCATGACTTCCCTAAATCCGACCATGACTGTGGGAAGACAGATCATGGAGAGTCTGATGATCCACAAGAAGCTGGATAAGAAGGCTGCCAGGGAGGAAGCCGTCAACATGCTGAAGATGGTGAATATCCCAAGTCCGGAGAATCGGATTGACAACTATCCCCATGAGATGTCAGGCGGAATGCGCCAGAGAGTGATGATTGCGATTGCCCTGGCCTGTAACCCAAACGTGTTGATTGCAGATGAACCAACTACGGCATTGGACGTGACGATACAGGCACAGATTATGGACTTGATGATGGACTTAAAGACCAAGATGAATACGGCAATTATTCTTGTCACCCATGACTTGGGAGTCGTGGCGAATTTTGCAGACCGTATCCAGGTCATGTATGCCGGTGAGGTGGTGGAGAGAGGGACGACGAAGGAAATCTTTGGCGAAAGCAGGCATCCTTATACCTGGGCGCTGCTTCGGTCTGTCCCCAGGCTTGGAAGCGAGTCTAAGGAGGAGCTTTATGCCCTGGGCGGAACGCCGCCGGATCTTTTGCTTCCGTTGAACCATTGTCCGTTTGCCGACAGGTGTGAATATTGTATGCCTATCTGTAAAGAGCGTAAACCGATGGAGACGATATTAAGTGACACCCATAAGGTTTCCTGCTGGCTTATGCATGAGAAGGCTCCGAAGGTAGAGTCATTTTATGATAGGAGGGATAAGTAATGGGCGAATATATTGTAGAGGCGAAGAATCTATGTAAATTCTTCAAGGCCGGGAAGAACCAAATCCTGAAGGCTGTAGACGGGGTAAATATCCAGCTTAAAAAGGGGGAGACGCTGGGGCTTGTAGGAGAATCGGGTTGCGGCAAGACCACCTGCGGGCGTACCCTTGTGAAATTATATGATGCAACCAGCGGTATGGTTCTGTTTGAGGGAAAGGATGTCTCGAAACTTAAGGGAAAGGAACTGCTGGGGTTCCGTAAGGATGCACAGATTATCTTCCAGGATCCATACGCTTCTCTAGATCCCCGTATGACCATCGGAGAGATCATTACCGAGGGGATGAATGTACATTTCCACCTGTCGGAAAAGGATAAGGAGGAGAGAGTGAATGATCTTCTGCATAAGGTAGGGCTGAATGCAGAGTATGCCAATCGGTTTGCACATGAACTTTCGGGAGGGCAGAGGCAGCGTGTGGGGATTGCCAGGGCTCTTGCCGTGGAGCCGAAATTCATCGTCTGCGATGAGCCGATTTCTGCATTGGATGTTTCTATCCAGGCGCAGATTGTGAATCTTCTGATCCGGCTTCAGCGGGAGATGGGGCTGACCTATCTGTTCATCTCCCATGATCTGTCTATGGTGAAGCATATTTCTGACAGGGTGGGGGTTATGTATCTGGGCTCCATGGTGGAGCTTGCGGACAACCATGCACTTTACAACCAGCCGATCCATCCCTATACGCAGGCGTTAATTTCAGCTATTCCGGAAGCTGACCTGGAAGAGGAAGAGGGAAAGACAAGAGTCCACCTGGAAGGAGAGGTGCCAAGTCCCATTAATCCACCGCCGGGATGCCGGTTCAAGGGCAGATGTAAGTATGCGAAGGATATTTGTGAAAAGGAGATGCCAGAACTGAAAGAAGTGGAGGCCGGGCATTTCGTGGCCTGTCATATGTGCGGGAACGAAAGCTGGTAATAAGATTTAGATTATATAGGAGCAGAGAGAATGCTGGCGATATCATATATAGAGAAAATATTGGATTATGCGGTTTCCTGTGGGGGTGATTATGCAGAGGTATTCTTTGAGGATGTGGAACGCACGAGGTTCAATCTTGTGGATATGCAGGTGAAAAAATGTGCCTGCGGACGAGAATGCGGGATTGGGGTCCGTATATTCAAGGGACTGGAAAGTATTTATCTGTATAGTGCAGATGTAAGAGAAGACAAGGTGCTCGGACTTTTAAAAGAGTGTCTGGGTATGGGAGGCGTTTTCGGTAAGAGAACGCCTCTTTGGGCAGTATCCCCTCGAGAAATCGTCAGACAGGGGAGGTTTCCACATGATATGGAACTGAAAAATAAAATCCGGTTACTTAGGGAAGGGATTGAAGCGGGAAAGAGTGAAGCAGATTGTATTGTGCAGGGGCGTGCCTGCTATACGGATGCAGACCAGAGGGTCCAGATTGCGAATACGGAAGGAGTATTGGCAGAGGACCGGCGGGTGCGCACCAGGATCCGTTTTATGATGGCGGCAGCAGATGAAAAGTCCGGGAACCGGCAGGTTGGATTCGTAGGGCCGGGAGCTATGCAGGGACCTGAGTTTCTTGAGACGGAGGGATTTAAGGACTATGCCAGGAAAGCTGCCAGGAGAGCAAAGGGAATGTTAGGTGCGCAGCCTTGTCCGGTGGGGCAGATGCCGGTAATTATTGCGAACGGTTTCGGCGGACTATTCTTCCATGAGGCATGCGGACATTCACTGGAAGGGACTTTTGTTTCGAGCGGATGTTCGGAATTTGCCGGAAAGCTGGGAGATAAGATTGCCTCGGACAAGGTGACGCTGATTGATGACGGTTCTATTACCGGAGAATGGGGGTCTCTTGGGATTGATGACGAGGGGATCCTGACCAGAAAGAATGTGTTGATTGAAAATGGTATTTTGAAAGGCTATCTTCTGGATCGGATGGACGCAAGGCGGATGGGACTTTCACCGACAGGATCATGCCGGCGGGAGGATTATCGGTTTGCCCCTGTTTCAAGGATGACGAATACGTATATTGCTAAAGGGACGGACCGGTTCGAGGATATGATATGTTCAGTAGAAAAGGGGCTTCTTGTAAAAGATATTAACGCTGGTTCTGTGGATCCGGTGACAGGAGAGTTTAATTTTAATACGGGGGAAACCTATCTGATCGAGAAGGGGAAGATTACAGTTCCGCTGATGAGTGCGACGCTGATCGGGACCGGAGGCGAGATTTTGCCGAAGGTTGATATGGTATCGGACGATTTGGTTTTGGAACAGGGGTATTGTTACGCTGGAAGCGGTCAGATCCCTATCGGAGCCGGACAGCCTGCTGTGAGAATTACAGAGATGACGGTAGGAGGGAAAAAATATGAAGAATGTATGGGAAAATCCAAAGATACGGGCGTTTATGACATGGCTTAAAGAAGAAGGGTTTACCAATATAAGGCTTTTCTTCTATCACCGGAAATTCCTGCGTCTTAGGGTGCAGCAGCAGAGTCTTAAGCAGAATGAATATGGAAGTAGCGAGATGTATATTGTTGAGGCGGCATGGAATGGGGAATATTGCTGTGTATATATGAGTTTTCCTAAGAAAGAGGAAGGGATTCTCAGAATTCTTAAGAAGTCGGCGGGAATGTTCGGAAACCGGGAGATCCCCAAACCTGTTTTAGTGAGCAGGGATTTGCGAGGACAAAGATGGCGGCCGATGGATACGGATGCTGTTTCTGATTATTTAAAATGTGCAGAACAAAAGGCTCTTGCCTGTGAGAAGATTCATTTTGTGGAAGTGTGTGAGTATCAGCAATATGAAGAGACAATCGTACTGCTGGATGAGACGATGAATTATCTGGCGGATGATGACGGAAACCGTACTTTTACAGTACGGGTGGTGGCAAAGGACGGGGACTGCACTGCAACGGCTGTGAAGTACGGAATCGTGGGCTGGGAGCAGGCAGATTTCTGCAAAGAGATGTGCATGGCGGCGATGTGTGCCGCAAAACATGCCGGATTAGGGCTTCATGCCCAGAAGATTGCCTCCGGCAGTTACCCGATCGTACTGGAGAACTGTGTCATGGCAGAACTGACAGAACATTATATAACCATGTTTTTTGGCGAGAATATCATGCACCATGCCAGTGCGTTGGCAGGGAAGAAGGGGCAGCGGATCGGGTGTGCCGACCTTCGGATTGAGGAGGATCCTTTTAGCTGGGAGGGAACTGTGAGACGAAGGATTGACGATGAAGGTGTGCCGGTGACGAAGACGGTGCTCGTGTCAAATGGAGTGTTTAAGAATGTACTGTATGATAAGAAGAGCGCCGCCGAAGCGAAGGAGGAAAGCACAGGGAACGGATTTAAGCCTGGTGTGACGGAAGATATCGGGACTGGTGTGACGAATGTGTTTTTATCTTCTGAGAAGGAAACCTTTTCGCGGAGGGAGATGATTGCATCTGCAGAAGGTGGAATCTATGTCACGAAGATTGAAGGAATGTTTGCAGGAGCAGATACGGAGAGCGGAGATTTTTCACTTATGGCTTCCGGAAACCGTATTGAACAGGGGAGTGTAGGAACAGCGGTGAATCAGTTTACCATATCTGGGAATATCTGTGAATTGTGGAAAGGGATTGAGATGATTGGGGACGACCCAGTGTACCGTATGTCGTCGGGAACCTGTACGGTGAGTCCCTCAGTAAAGGTGGGGCGGATGGTGGTGTCAGGGGAATGAGAAAGCCTGAAAAGAGCGAAAAAAGTATCGGCTCCAGAGATTTTATGCAGTTTTGACATGAAGAGAGGGGCTTTTTAGACAAGTTACATAAAAATGGGAAAAGCACTTGAATTTTTATACCAGATTTAGTACAATTATTACCAGTTGAGGATTATTTAACAATCTAGATTGGTTAAAAGCTTCACATCAATAGGACTGCGTAAACAGTTAATAAAACTTTAGGAGGAATTAATCATGGCAGTAAAAGTAGCGATCAATGGATTCGGACGTATCGGACGTCTTGCATTCAGACAGATGTTTGGAGCAGAGGGATATGAGGTTGTAGCGATCAACGACCTTACGTCTCCTAAGATGCTTGCACACCTGTTAAAGTATGACTCTTCACAGGGCAGATACGCTTTATGCGACAAGGTAGAGGCAACAGAGGATTCTATCATTGTTGACGGCAAAGAGATTAAGATTTATGCAAAGGCTAACGCTGAAGAACTTCCATGGGGAGATCTGAAGGTAGACGTTGTTCTGGAGTGTACAGGTTTCTACACATCTAAAGAGAAAGCTTCCGCACATGTTAAAGCAGGTGCAAGAAAAGTTGTTATCTCCGCACCGGCAGGAAATGACCTTCCTACTATCGTTTACAATGTAAATCATGATAAGCTGACAGCAGAAGATACCGTTATCTCCGCAGCTTCCTGTACAACAAACTGTCTGGCTCCAATGGCTAAGGCTCTGAACGATCTTGCAGCTATCAAGTCAGGTATTATGTGTACGATCCACGCTTACACAGGAGATCAGATGACTCTTGACGGACCGCAGAGAAAAGGCGATTTAAGAAGATCACGTGCAGCAGCGGTTAATATCGTACCTAACAGCACTGGCGCTGCTAAGGCGATTGGTCTTGTTATCCCGGAACTGAACGGCAAGCTGATTGGAGCTGCTCAGAGAATTCCTACACCTACAGGCTCAACCACCATCCTGACGGCAGTTGTAGATGGCGAAGTAACCGTAGATCAGATTAACGAGGCTATGAAAGCTGCTTCTAACGAGTCCTTCGGATACAACACAGACGAGATCGTATCCAGTGATATCGTTGGTATGAGATTTGGTTCCCTGTTTGATGCTACACAGACAATGGCTCTGCCTGTTGGCGACGGCACAACAGAGGTACAGGTTGTATCATGGTATGACAATGAGAATTCTTACACAAGCCAGATGGTAAGAACAATCAAATACTTCTCTGAATTAGCATAATTCTGGAATACCCAAAGGGTCCGGTCTGATTAAGGACCGGACTTTTTTCGATATACGGCATATTTGATACGGCTGCTTGTAAAGTATTTTCAAATTCATAGAAAGGGGAAAGCTGCCCGGAAGAATATCTGTCGCTTTGCAGGTATTCTAATTGATATGGCAGCAGACATTTTACATGCTCAATAAAAAATCAGTAGATGATATTAATGTAAAAGGGAAAAAGGTACTGGTCAGATGTGATTTTAACGTACCGCTGATTGACGGGAAGATTACGGATGAGAACCGACTGGTTGCTGCGCTTCCTACGATTAAGAAACTGATTGCAGACGGCGGGAAGATTATCCTCTGCTCACATCTTGGAAAGCCGAAGGGAGAGCCAAAACCGGAGTTATCTCTTGCACCTGTAGCAAAGCGTCTTTCTGAACTTCTTGGACAGGATGTGAAATTTGCTGCGGATGCTGAGGTTGTCGGCGCAAATGCCAGAGCCGCAGTGGATGCTCTTAAGGACGGGGAAGTGGTCCTTCTTGAGAACACCCGTTACAGAATCGAGGAGACGAAGAACGGCGAGGCCTTTAGTAAGGATCTTGCTTCTCTGTGCGATGTCTTTGTCAACGACGCCTTTGGAACTGCGCACCGTGCACACTGTTCCAATGTAGGAGTAACCCAGTTTGTGGATACGGCTGTGGTTGGTTACTTAATGCAGAAGGAGATTGATTTCCTTGGCAATGCGGTGAATAATCCGGAGAGGCCTTTTGTTGCGATTCTGGGAGGAGCGAAGGTGTCCAGCAAGATTTCTGTCATCGAGAATCTTCTTGACAAAGTGGATACTCTGATTATTGGCGGAGGAATGTCTTATACATTCTCAAAGGCACAGGGGGGAAGCGTCGGCGGATCCCTTCTTGAGGCAGATTACTGCGAGTATGCGCTGAATATGCTGAAAAAGGCAGAGGAGAAGGGCGTGAAGTTACTGCTTCCTGTGGATACCGTAATTGCGGATGATTTCTCTAACAGTGCAAACAGCAAGGTTGTCAAGGCGGGCGAGATTCCGGATGGATGGCAGGGACTTGACATCGGACCGGACACGGTGAAGATTTTCTGCGATGCAGTACAGGATGCCAAGACTGTTGTGTGGAACGGACCGATGGGCTGCTTTGAGATGCCGAAGTTTGCAAACGGTACTGAGGCGGTTGCCAAGGCGCTGGCAGATACGGAAGCTACGACGATCATCGGCGGCGGAGACTCTGCAGCTGCAGTGAACCAGCTTGGCTATGGCGACAAGATGACCCATATCTCAACAGGCGGCGGCGCATCGCTTGAGTTCCTGGAAGGAAAAGAATTACCAGGCGTAGCGGCCGCGAACGATAGGTAAAAAGCTTGGCGAGGTATTTTCGAGCCTAGCGTTTACCTAGTTCGCCGAACTTGGCGAGGTATTTCACGAGCCTAGAGAGGTGAACATACCCGTAAAAAGCTTCAAAAATATTATATAAGGAGATTTTATATCATGGCAAGAAGAAAAATTATTGCAGGCAACTGGAAGATGAACAAGACTCCAAGTGAAGCAGTTGCATTAGTCGAGGAGTTAAAACCATTAGTAGCAAATGACGAAGTTGACGTAGTATTCTGCGTGCCTGCAATTGATATTGTTCCGGTTGTAGAGGCGGCAAAGGGCACCAACATCCAGGTTGGGGCTGAGAATATGTACTTTGAGGAGAGCGGCGCATATACAGGTGAGATTTCTCCGAACATGCTGGTAGACGCAGGCGTGAAATATGTAGTTCTCGGACATTCTGAGAGAAGAGAGTATTTTGGAGAGACCAACGAGGATGTTAATAAGAAGGTTCTGAAAGCGTTCGAGCATGGGATTACTCCGATTATGTGCTGTGGCGAGAGTCTTGAGCAGAGAGAACAGGGCGTTACCATGGATTTCATACGTCAGCAGGTGAAAGTTGGTTTCCAGAATGTGACGGCTGACCAGGCCAAGACGGCAGTGATCGCTTATGAGCCGATCTGGGCTATCGGAACAGGTAAGACGGCTACGACAGAGCAGGCTCAGGAAGTCTGTGCGGGAATCCGCACCTGTATCGCTGAAGTGTACGATGATGCTACCGCAGCGGCAATCCGCATTCAGTATGGCGGGTCTGTGAACGCATCCACGGCTGCTGATCTGTTTGCGCAGGCTGATATTGACGGAGGACTTGTAGGCGGCGCTTCTCTGAAGGCTGACTTTGGAAAGATCGTAAACTATAAGTAAGATTTATAATAAGACTGTCTGATCAGATGAGTATCCGGTCGGACAGTCTTTTCACCGAAAGGGGTTTTCTTATGATTTACAGAGAGATATCGGTACGGGTTGCGGGATCTGCAGATGATGCAAGACTTCAGACCTATATCCAGGACACTCCACATGACGGGAGTCTGAAAATGGAGAGACGGCCGTTGATACTGATCTGTCCGGGCGGCGGTTATGTGCGCACCAGTTACCGGGAAGGGGAGCCGACGGCGCTGCATTTTTTAAGCAGAGGTTACCATGCGTGCGTACTTCGTTATTCCGTTGCTCCTATCTGTTTTCCTACTCAGTTATCAGAGGTCGGTCGGGCAATCCAGGTAATCCGGGAGCATGCCGATGAATGGAATGTGGATGTGGACCGGATTGTTGTGCAGGGGTCTTCGGCCGGGGGACATCTGGCCGCATGTTATGGTGCGTTCTGGAATCAGGATTTTCTGCTTGCAGCCCTTGGAGCAAATGCAGAAGAGATGAGACCGAAGGGGATTATGCTTAGTTATCCTGTGATTACTTCCGATCCGGCATATGCCCATATAGGAAGTTTCGAGAATCTTCTGGGAAAAGATTATGAGGCAAAGGCAGGGGAAGTGTCCATTGAGAAAAAGGTGACAGATGCGATGCCGCCTTGTTTTATCTGGCATACCATGGAAGACGACACGGTGCCTGTGGAGAATTCACTGTTGATGACAATGGCGCTTCGCAAGGCGGGAATTCCGGCAGAGCTGCATATTTTCCCGAGGGGGGAGCATGGTCTGAGCCTTGCAAGCCCGATTGTGGAGCGTGCTAATGGAGCAGGAGTCCAGGAAGAATGCGCACAGTGGATTCATCTGGCGGATGCATGGCTTGGGAGGTTATTTCGTTAAAACAATATTAGATTGGGCAAAGGAGTGTTAATGTATGATGAACAGGAAACCAACAGTGCTGATGATTTTGGATGGTTATGGGCTGAATAAGAAGGCAGAAGGGAATGCGGTAGCAAAAGGAAGGACGCCGGTTATGGACAAGCTGATGGCAGAGTGTCCTTTTGTCCAGGGAAATGCAAGCGGAATGGCGGTAGGCCTTCCAGACGGGCAGATGGGAAATTCTGAGGTCGGGCACCTGAACATGGGCGCGGGCCGTATCGTTTACCAGGATCTTACCAAGATTACGAAAGCGATTGAGGACGGGGATTTCTTTGAGAATCCTGCACTTCTTGCAGCATGCGAAAATGTGAAGAAGAACAACAGCGCCCTTCATATGTTCGGACTCGTATCTGACGGCGGCGTACACAGTCACAATACCCATATTTATGGTCTTCTGGAACTGGCAAAGCGTCAGGGAATTGAGAAGGTATATGTACACTGTTTCTTAGACGGTCGTGACACACCGCCGGCTTCCGGTAAGGAATATGTGGAACAGCTTGTGGCAAAGATGGAAGAGACTGGAGTGGGTGAAGTAGCGACGGTTATGGGTCGTTATTATGCAATGGACCGCGACAATCGCTGGGATCGTGTGGAGAAGGCTTACCGTGCCATGGTTTATGGAGAGGGCGAGACTGCAAAAAGCGGGCCGGAGGGAATCAAAGCCTCTTACGATAAGGATACCACAGATGAGTTCGTGCTTCCAACGGTTGTGACAAAAGGCGGGGCGCCGGTTGCTACGATTAAAGACAATGATTCGATTATCTTCTTTAATTTCCGGCCGGACCGGGCCAGGGAAATCACAAGGACTTTCTGTGATGACGGATTTACCGGATTTGAAAGAGGCGAGAGGATAAAGACCTGTTATGTATGCTTTACGGAGTATGACGTAACGATTGAGAATAAACAGGTGGCATTTGTTAAGGAAGAGATCACGAATACCTTTGGTGAATTCCTTGCCGCTAATGGAAAGAAACAGGCCCGGATTGCCGAGACGGAGAAGTATGCTCATGTGACTTTCTTCTTTAACGGCGGCGTGGAAGAGCCGAATGCAGGAGAAGACCGGATTCTCGTAAACTCGCCGAAGGTTGCGACCTATGACTTAAAGCCGGAGATGAGCGCTTACGAGGTCTGTGATAAGCTGACGCAGGCCATTCGTTCTGGTGAGTATGACGTGATTATCATTAATTTTGCAAATCCAGATATGGTAGGGCATACCGGCGTAGAGGCTGCTGCCATTCAAGCCATCGAAGCTGTAGACGAATGTGTAGGGAAGACAGTCGAGGCAGTGAAGGAAGTGGACGGACAGATGTTTATCTGTGCGGATCACGGCAATGCAGAGCAGTTGATTGATGAAGAGACGGGCGAACCGTTTACGGCGCATACTACGAATCCGGTGCCGTTTATTCTGGTGAATGCAGATCCGGCTTACAGGCTGAGGGAAGGCGGATGCCTGGCAGATATTGCTCCGACACTGATTGAAATGATGGGTATGGAACAGCCGAAAGAGATGACTGGGAAGAGTCTGCTTGTGAAATAGTTGACGAGGGACGTAGTAAAATTGAATTTTACTACGTCCCCAATCGCATTTTGCCCTATATTCAACTGAATTTGAAGGAGAAATTATGCAGATTGTAATCGTGGAAGATGACCCGGTCATCCGGCAGGAATTAAAACTTCTTTTAGAAAATGCATTCTACCAGGTAACGGTTCTTCATGAATTTTCAGATGTTGCTGATGCTGTGCTGTCTCTGAATCCGGATCTGGTGCTTCTTGATCTGAATCTTCCTGGTGAATCGGGATTCGATGTCTGTTCGAAGATAAGGACAGGGTCAAACGTGCCGGTAATCTTTGTGACCGGCCGGACGGATTCTATGGATGAGCTGACGGGAATTCTGAAAGGCGGGGACGATTATATTACGAAACCATTCCAGGCGCCTATTCTCCTGGCGAGGATCGGGGCGGTTCTGAAAAGAACCCGTCGGGAGACAGAGAGGGAGCCTGTAAGATTTCTTCATAAGGAAGTGGAACTGGACATTGCCAGGGGAACGGTGGGTTTTCAGGGAAGACAGATCGAACTGACTAAGAATGAACTGAAGATTATGCATCTTTTGTTCCAGAGGAAAGGGGAAATTGTCTCGCGGGTGGATATGATCGAGTATCTGTGGGATAATCAAGTCTTTATCGACGACAATACTTTGAGCGTGAATGTCACGCGTATCCGTGGAAAGTTAGAGGAAATCGGCATTTCTGGCCTGATTGAGACGAAAAGAGGCATGGGGTATCGTATATGACGACGGATAGATAAAATTGGTGGGGAAATTATCGAAAAAAGTATGGAATAAGGGGTATCATGTGATGAAAATGAGTGAATATCTGAGAGATAAGATCCTGCTTCTGTCGCTGCATACGGTCTGTATGCTGGTTCTGGCAGGATTTTTACATGCCACTGGATATGAAATGCAATATTGTCTGCTGATTCTTATTTTCTGGATTCTGATTCTTATTTTCTGGATGGGGTATGAGTTTTATAATAGAAAATGTTATTTCTCCCAACTTGAGACAACCCTTGAGAAGATGGATAAGAGGTATCTTCTGGGGGAACTTATGCCGGTTTCTCACCGGTTGGAAGATCGGATATACAGAGAGATGATCCGGTTTTCCAACAAGGCTGTGATTGAGCGGATCCGGAAGATAGAAGATGCGCAAGAAGAGTACCGGGAGTATATTGAGGGATGGGTACATGAGGTCAAGTCGCCAATTACCAGTATTGACCTTATGTGTGAGAATGAAAGGCAGTCCTCCGGCATTCGCCGTATTCGTCTGGAAAACCAGAAGATTGAAAATTATGTGGATATGGCTCTGTATTATGCAAGGTCGGATGATGTATATAAGGATTATGTGATTCGGGAAACCGGGCTTGGTGAGATTGCAGTAGTAGTTCTCAAGAGAAATAAGCATTATCTGATACAGAACCAGGTGCAGGCAGAGGTCGATTGTGGGAATTACGCATTTACAGATCAGAAATGGATTACATTTATCCTAAATCAGCTTGTATTGAACTGTACGAAATACCGTCGGGAGACTGGAGCGAGAATCTGGATCTATACAGAGGAATATATGCTAAAGAAAGAGATCGGAGAGTATCTTGAGCAGGAAGAAGAAGGTCTGTCAAGATATTGCCATGGGGTACGCCTGGTGGTGAAGGATAATGGAATCGGAATCAGAGAAGAGGAATTAGGCCGTATCTTTGAGAAAGGATTTACAGGCAGCAATGGGCGTAAGACAGAACGGTCTACCGGGATGGGACTTTATCTGTGTAAGAAACTGTGCCGAAAGCTGGGGATTGTGATTTATGCCAGATCTAAGGAGGGGGACGGGACAGAGATGATTCTGGAATTTCCGGTAAGCGCTTACCTTACAGACCTGAAAAATCAGGGGATTTAGCCGCCGCCATTTCCCCATTTTCTGATATAGGAAACTTCCTTTATTTTGTCCAGTCCTTTTTCCCGTATAAAGCAGCCCCCACAGAAGTACAGATCAAAGTCAGTGATCCCAGAATCAGTAATTCCTGTCTATGAAGTCCAAGGCTGTCCCCGGCAAAGACTCCTTGCATCAGATCCACTGCATGGGTCATCGGAAGATACAGTGAGATGTTCTTCATGGTTTCGGGGAACATCCGATCTGGCAATGTCGCGCCGGACAGGAAGAGCATGATGAAATAGACAACGTAACAGAGTATGTTTGTGCCCTTTGAATCCTGTCCGATTGCAGTGAGAAGAAATCCCAGAGAAAACATTGAGGCTATGGAAAGCAGCAGGCTTAAGCTGATGGAAATAAAATCTCCTCTTATCTGTATGTGGTAAAGAAGTTTTCCGGCCGTCAGCAGAATGACAGTTCCAACCAGCGTCATCACCAGGTTTACGAAGATCTGGGCTGATATGATACTTTTCTTTCCCACAGGCGTAGCATCAAATCTTTTATAAATCTTTTTCTCATGATACCCCGCTATTGTCAAAGGAAGCGACATTAATCCCGTGACCCCGATTACCATCACAGAGTATGCGGGTACTGTCATGTCCATCATTCCCATCCCGGACCCGTCATAAATTGGTTCGTTTCCAAAGATGCCGCCAAATAGAAAGAGCATGAGAAGTGGGAACACAAGGGCAAAGAAAAAACCAAAAAAATCTCGTGCGAATAACCGGAATTCCATGTTGCAGATTACCATAAATTTCTTCATAGTATTCCCTCCATCGTAAGCTGTGTTGTTTTAGGCGCTATCATTAAATATAGTTTTTCCAGTGAGAAATCTTTTTCACAGTTGTTCTTCCATTGAGTTTTAGGAATCCGGCTTTTTACATATTCCCGGAATTCTTTTTGCGTCCCGAAAAATTCCTGCCGTCCTTTTTCAAGATAGAGGATTTTGTCGGCAAGGACTTCTACCTCATCCAGATAGTGAGAGACCATCAGGATTGCAATGCCGCTTTCTCTGATATTTTCAAAGCTGTTCCACATATTCTGCCGTACTTCCGGATCAAGCCCTGTTGTCAGTTCATCTAAGATCAGTAATTTTGGACGTCCTATGAGGGAAAGGAGAATGGACAACCGTTGTTTTTCGCCTCCGGATAAACTATGTATGGGGGATTTTCTCTTGGCGTTAAGCCCTAACTGTGTCAGTAACAGATTCCAGTCGGCAGGTCTTTCGTAAAAACTCGCATAGAGTCTGCATTGTTCTTCTACTCTGAGTTTCGAGGGATATTCTGTCTCCTGAAGCTGAACACCCATTTTTCTATATAGTTCACTTCGATGAAGCCATGGGTCTTTCCCGAAAACCCGTATCAGACCGCTGTCAGGTTTCCGTAATCCCTCTATACATTCTACCGCAGAGGTTTTCCCGGAACCGTTCTGACCGATCACAGCAAGGATTTCTCCTGCATTTACTGAAAAGGAAACAGCCTTTAAAGCCTGTACACGTTTATATGACAGACAGAGGTTTTCCACTTGAATGATTATGTGCGACATATTGATTCCTCCTGTTTTTTTATAGTGTGTTCGAAGAAAGATATTAGTTTATTCGACAGGTTTATTTTAGACATTTTAGTGTAAACAGACAACAGGATCTGAGGCAGCGGCAGGTTATGATGTGTAAGAGGCTGTTTTTCATGTCCCAAATGCACGCAATCATATACAGGGGTATGCTATAATGAGTGAAGGAGGCGCAGGTATGAGAGTTGAATGTAAAATTGATCAGGACTATAAAGAGTCGTATGCAGTTCTTCACATAAAAAGGATGACTCAGAAGATTGCGGAAATCATTTCTATTCTTGAGAGAGAAGAAACGGAATCTCTGACAGTGATTGCGGCCAGAGAAAAGAAGAAATTTTTCCTTAAGCCGGAAGATATTGTGCTGGTGCGCACAGAAGGCAGAGAAATCGTCTGTTATGATAAGATGAAAAACAGATATGTCTTAGATAAGCCATTATATGAACTGGAAAACATACTCGACAGTTATTTTGTTCGCATTTCAAAATCAACGATTATCAATATCCGGCAGATTCATCATGTGGAGGCTGCGTTTAACGGGACAATGGAACTGGTAATGAAGAATGGCGTTACGGATTATATTTCCAGAAATTTCAAAAAAACCTTTAAGGAAAGGCTGGGGTTAAAATGAAACAGATTGTAAAATTAGTGATTAAATATATTTTATATGGAATTTCTTTAGGCTGTACGTTCTTCGTGATTATGTGTCTCTCTTTTTCCATTGGAGGAGGAGAGGAGTTTTTGGAACTTATTTTTCAGGATTTTGCCAGGCAGTCGGCAGGGGCTATGGCTGTGGGAGTTGCATGTGGCGGAATGGCCATTGTCTACCAGTTTGACCGGTTATCTGGATTTGTGAAAGTTATGATACATTTTTTTGTTGGAATGGGTGTTTTTTATCCTGTTGCCATTTCCCTGGGCTGGATTCCTTTTTTTCCAGGACGTATTCTGCATACCGTCTTACAATTCTTAGCTTCATGCTGTATTTTTATCGTGATCTGGTTTGGATTTTATCTGTTTAATCAAAATGAAGCGAAAAGGATTAATGAAAGGCTGAGGGAAATGGAACGGGATAAGGACAGCCATTATAGTGATCGGTTAAAATCAAAGAGTAACAAACTAAATCGGTAATATAATTAAGGGTGTAAAGTCTTTTACTGGATGAGGAAAGTCTCGGCACCTTTTTCTATTCCTCAAGTATCTCTAATGTAAATTTTTCTGGATTATCTTTGATATTATACATAAAGTTAAACTGCTGGTCTTGTGTATATGATATCCTAAAAACGCTATTCCCGTTTCTACAGGAAGATTCATTCAGATAAACAGTTATATTCAATTCATTCGGATATCCATCAACATCATATGAAAACAACATACCTTTTAATGAGTTATCTGTTATTATCTGAATAACCTGTCTCGCAAAATCCTCTTTGTCTGGTATAAACATCTTATATGACAGAATAGAGACATTTTCAATATAGCCATTACTAAAACTCTCGACTGTACTGCTATATCCCTCTACCAGGAGTTCTATATCGTCATTAGCTGTGAATTCTGCAAAAGAAGACCGGGGCAGGGGAGCAAAACGGGGAGCGGGGTTCAGCGCATCCAATATTTTGCTTCCACATTGTAAATGAGCGGAAAAAAATATGATTAAAATACGAATATAAGTAAAAATCAAATATTGTTTCATGGTACACTCCTTAGAATGCGACCAAACGGCCTTAATATAGTTTTTATTTTATCACGTTGGATATACTTTGTCTATATTAAGATGTGAGGTGATAGAATGAAATTTCAACGTATTCAGGATCTTAGAAATGATAATGATATTTCCATCAAGAAGATATCTGTGGATTTGGGACTGCATAGAGATGTGTATTCACGGTATGAGAAAGGAGTCAGGGATTTTCCCATAGATATTCTTATCAAGATTGCAAATTATTATCATTGTTCTATTGACTATTTAGTAGGAAGAACGGACATAAAAGAAATTAATAAGTGATCACTCATAATCCAGCGTCTGAGTACCTCCCTTGAAGAGATGTGTACCAGGCAACCACATTGTTTACGCTTCCTTCCCCTGACAGAACCGCATCAATGCGCATCTCTGGTTTCTAATTAGGGCAATTTCTATTAAGATAATTTTAGAAAGTTATGTTATATTCAATAGGGAAAGGGGCGTTATATATGAATAATAATACAGTTGTAGAAAAAATAGTAGACTATATCGAAACACACATCAACGAGGATTTGTCGCTTGATAAAATAGCAAATGCATTAAATTATTCAAAATTCTATATAGCCAGAATTTTTACCGAAGAAACAAAATGTACGGTTTATAAATACATACAGGGGCGTAGGCTGACTTTGGCTGCTCAAAAACTGGTAGAAACAGAGCAGCCCATTGTTGAAATTGCTTATGAAGCACATTATGATTCACAGCAAGCTTTCACATTAGCTTTTAAACAGTTATATGAATGTACGCCTAATATTTATCGAAAAAATGGTGTGTTCTATCCTAAACAATCGAAGATATACATGATGAGTTCGTTTAATAGAAACTTATTTATGTATTATTTAGCAGGAGGTAAATTGGCGGCATGAGTACAGTTCCGTATGTTATTGAACAGACAAGCCGAGGAGAACGAAGTTATGATATTTTTTCAAGACTATTGTCTGATAGAATTGTTTTTTTAGGAGAAGAAGTAAGTGATGTTTCGGCAAGTTTGATTATTGCACAAATGCTGTTTTTAGAAGCCCAAGACCCAGGAAAAGACATTCAATTATATATAAATAGTCCAGGCGGTTCTGTTTCGGCGGGTTTTGCTATTTATGACACAATGCAATATGTCAAATGCGATGTTTCGACAATATGTATAGGTCTTGCCGCAAGTTTTGGAGCTTTTTTATTGGCAGGAGGTACAAAAGGAAAACGTTTTGCTTTGCCTAATGCAGAAATTATGATCCATCAGCCTGCTATTCATGGAAATGGGATTCAAGGGCAGGCAACGGATATAAAAATTACATCTGACCACTTACAAAAAAGCAAAAAGCGATTAAATATCATTTTATCAGAAA
>CAJTVY010000026.1 GCA_910579925.1 uncultured Dorea sp. | reverse complement strand
CAGATACATCTTCATCTTACAATTTACCCAGGATCATGAAGGAGATGATCAGTCCATACAGACAGACACCTTCCGCAAGACCTACAAAGATCAGAGACTTACCAAGTGCGCTGGAGTCTTCACTGATTGCGCCAAGTGCGGCGCTTGCGGCGCTCGCTACGGCAATACCGCCGCCGACACAGGAAAGACCGGTTGACAGTGCGGCGGCAAGATAACCAAAGCCGACGGCATTAGACGCAGTTCCCGCCGCTTCGGCCGCCTGAGCAGGAGCGCCGCCGAACATCATAATAGCTGCGATGGCAAAGGCGCCGAAATAAAAGAATGCATTCACCCCGACCGCTCTCTTATAACGCTTCTTCGTCTTCTCTCCGATCAGAAAATAGCCAAATGGAATGATGATACTAAGTACCAGCGCCGTAATAAGTAATAATTTCACCGTTAAAGTCATGATCTAAATCCTCCTCACATCTATTTACTCTGTTTGTTAAATGGTTTGAATTCCCGTCCGCTTCCTTTATAGAAGCGGCTGAACATCTCATAATATTCCAGACGAAGTACCTGTATACCGACAATCAGGCCTTCTAAAGCACATACGATCATATTTCCCAGAATAACGCCGAACAGATTCGCCGAACCGCTCTCCGCTCCTGAAAGCATTAGAACAACCTCCATGATCGCCGCATGACTCACGGCAAACGCCCCGATCCGCACATAGGAAAGGGTATTGGAGAAATAACTCAGAAGCGTCTCAAACAATTCGAAAAATCCCTGCACCAGGAACATGGCCTTGCTCTCTTCCATCTTCTTGTGATTGTGCTCCACCAGGTTGGTAAGCGGCTCCTTGAATATAAAAATCAGAATCGGAATTCCAAGAAACGCAGCCATCATCACATTCCCCGGAACCTTATGCCCCGTCATATACAGCACAATTGTCAGCACCAGGAAACCGTAGAACACAAGCCCCGCAACCCCGTTTGTGGAAAACCATAGATTTTCTGTATCGTGGGCTTTCGCCGCATTGACAATCTGGAAAAGCATAACCAGGATATTCAGCGCCATACCAAAGGCAATCGCTATGATGAATACCGTATTCAACTGACCAATGAACGGAAGATCCGTCATCGCCTCCACAGGCCGCATCCAGACTGCCGGAATCAGGTCTTCAAATCCAAAGACGCTGCCGAACATTACGCCAAATATCATAGAAAAAATACCGGCAATCGACACAATTCCAGCCAGGCTCATCTTCTTCCTTATGTAGATCAGTCCGCCGATCACAAACAGGCAGAATCCCTGTCCCACATCTCCGAACATCGCTCCGAAGATAAACGTATAAGTAAGCGCCACGAACATCGTCGGATCCAGCTCATCATGAGCAGGAAGTCCGTACATTCTGATAAACATCTCAAAAGGCTTGAAAAACCTGGGATTCTTAAGTTTTGTCGGCGGTTCCCCGAAGAACTTCTCCCGGTCTTCCTCCACGACGATGAAAACTCTGTCATCCTCCTTTGCCTCTTCCATCAGAGCAGCCACGTCTCCCTCGCCCATCCAGCCGCAGAGGATGTAATAGTCTTCCTTCGTATCTCCCATGTCCGTTCTTGCCGCCATCTTGCGCACGTCAAAATTATTCGACAGTTCCTCAAGACGGTTCCTGGTTCCTAAGAGTTTTGCCGCATGGCTGCTTACCAGTTCCGCGATCTGACGGTCGATCTCCTCCATCTGGTTTCTGACCTCTTCGATGTCTTTTTGCATACTCATACATGCATCCTTCGGCGTCCCGATAAACTCTGATGGAATTGTAATACGCTCAAAATGCAGAGAATTAAACGCTGAATCTACTTTGCTCGTGTCCACGTTAGCCACGAAATAGCAGCCGTAAACATAATTTTCATTTCTGGTTCCCTCCAGGAACACCGCCTGCAGATCGCCAAACAGATATTTTTCAAGTCTTTTATAATAATCCACTCCGATCCTTCCGAAACGGACCTTCATATACTTGTAATGCATCGCCTTGTGCAGTTCCAGATCCAGGGGGGTGAAGGGTTCCAGAACGTTCAGCCGCTCCCGGACTTCATTTTCCTTCTTGTTCAGCAGTTCCTTCTTCTCCACAAGATCCAGATAATCATGGTTAATCTGCCGGATAAATGCAAGCATCTCATCTTTGGACATAGACTGGTCGATCATGCCCGTTCCTTCCGGCAGAAGAGCGGCAAACTGTTCCGCTTTTGCAAGAGCGTCTTTGTATGGGTTCACCTCCACAAAAGGCAGAAGATTATCTGTCGTCTTCAGTTCAGTGACTGCATTCTCAAGCTGCATCTCATATTTTGACAGATATTTGTCGCATACGCGGTCGATATCCATTCTCGGGCCGCTGATGCTCAAAAACTTCATCTTAACAATCATTGCATCACACCTCCTAAGTATCCTAACGTTTCTCTTGAAGATAAGCCGTAACGAATACATTCAAGGGCTGTTGTTAGTTTATATATCTCTTCTTCCTTCAAAAACAGATAAGTATTCACCGTTGCTATGGAATAGGGGTTTCGCCTCCTGTCACTGACATACTGGCGGATCAGACACTCCTTATAAGTGGCCTCAAGCGTCTTTCCACTGATATCGGAATACTTCCGGGCATAATATGTCTCCTCCAGCCGCTTCTCATACTCTTCTATCGTCGGGGTCTCCACCAACCCTTTAAATTCCTCCAGACTGATCCTGTACTGAATCGGAATCGTCATAGAATAGATATCCGGCGGAAGCTTATTATAATACTTCTTCGCCCGGTAAATCCACTGGATATTCAGCAGATCAATCTTCATCCCCATATCCCGTATGTACATTTCCCGTTCCCTGCCGCTAAGAAGCCGTCGGTTCTTCTTCCACATTTCTGAAAAATAGTACAGGTCAAGGGTCAGGTCATAGTCAAACAACGTTGCCCCTTCCGTCTCCCGAAGAGTCTGAAGCGGCGCATAATATTCCGTACCTTTTAGATTATCAATTAACTCTTCCACATTCCGGGAGGTAATCAGCCGGTCTATGGATATCTGGGAATATTTATCAAAAAATTCCTTCTTATATCCTATATCAAACGGCATATCATAGTGGTTGAATACAATACGCAGACAGTAATTGATCAGGTCAATCTCGTACCTTTTCCAGTACAGCTTCAGAAACTTCTTCTGCTCAATTCCCGCAAACCGGAAGATCCTCGTATAGTCGTCGAACAAAGACTGATAAAGAATCTTCTCTATATTCCCTCTATGATACAGAGAAATATCCATCTGTTCCACATATCTTGCATAGGCAGGCCTGCCTTTCAGATATTCGATTGCCTCCGGCACGCTTTTCAAGTTCGCAATATTCTCAAAATCCTGCTGGCTTAAAAGCTTCGCCTGCATCGCCCTTATCTTCGTGGTAAGTCCGCTGTACGACATCACATTTCCCATGCCCTACACCTCTGCAATATGTGCAAGAATCTCTCTGGCGTAAGCAGTATGGTTTTCCTCAAATTCCTTCTTCAGATTGTCGATTGTCGAACGATTCTTCTCCCTCTGCTCCCGGAGAATCCGTTCCATCTTCTCGTCCGCCTCCTGCCTGATCTGCGCCAGTTGCTTTCGAGTCCTGTCCTCAAGCTCCGTGTCAAAACGGTCTCTCTGAGTCTGGATCTTCTTCTCGATCTCACTCTTCTGGGCCTGGGCATGCTCCACAATCGCTTCCGCCGTTGCCTCGATATCTGCCAGTTTCTTTACAACCGTGTTCATTGGCCGCCTCCATTCCTCTAAGATTTACTACTATTGTGTGTGCAAGCGTTTCAGAATCTGCAATTATAACTGATGTTTCTGCCGACATTTCCCGCCAATTTGCACACAATTATAATATACTCCGTTTTTTTCAAAATTCTATAGTAAAAATAAACAAAAAAACCGTTATATGTTATGTTTTTCACACACTTATATTTAATTGACATTTCTGCTCCCTCATTATAAACTAAGAAACATACGAAAACGCTTGAAAACAGGGGGAAATCACATATGCGTCTTAGAAATATACCACGCGCCGAGAGCGTGCTGAACGAGTGTAAAGAAGTTGTTAAAAATGTGTCCGACTGCCGCGGACGATGGAAGGATGTGTTCGGAAATCTCAACCCTGTCCATATAGAGATCGGAATGGGGAAGGGGCAGTTTCTTCTGACCCTTGCCATGCAGAATCCAGACGTTAATTATATCGGTATCGAAAGATACTCTAGCGTGCTGCTGCGGGCAGTAGAGAGCCTAAACGAGACTCGCGCCATTCCCGACATGAAGACAGCCTATTCAAACCTCCGCTTCATCTGTATGGATGCCCGAAGCCTCACGGAAGCGTTTGCTCCCGGAGAAGCTGACCGTATCTATCTGAATTTCTCGGATCCATGGCCCAAGGCAAGACATGCGGAAAGACGGCTCACATCCAGAACGTTTCTTGCACGTTATCATGAGATTCTTGCAGATATGGGCGCCATCGAGTTCAAGACCGATAACCGTCTGCTTTTTGACTTCTCTGTCGCAGAGGTGAACGCTTCTTCGGATTTTATGATAAACGGGTGTACTTATGACCTTCACAACGACAGCAGGATGAATCAAGGGAATATCATGACAGAGTATGAAGAGAAATTCTCTTCTTTAGGTAATCCGATTTGTAAATTAGTTGCCCAGAAAATATAATGTCTGATCTTTTTGTCGGTTTTATTCCATTATTTATTCACATACTCCCCTTTCTTCGCATATATAATATAGAAGAACTTATGTCTGGAAGTATGCACATGGGACGCAAAAAGAGAAAGAAAAGTATCCGGCAGAAAATTTGTGAATTTACTTACCACCGAAAAGGACTCCACAAGAAACTGACCTGCCTGAAAAAATCTATGGATGAAGTATACCGCACCCTGAATCCCGGCTGCTGACCCCAGGCTTAGGAACTCTGACAATAAGGAAGGAATAATCTATGCAGCATTTAACATCCCAAAACTTTTCCACCGAGACAACACGCGGTCCGCTTCCGGTTATTGTCATGTTCTACGCCGTCTGGTGTGGAAAATGCGCCATGATGAAACCCATTGTGGAAGAGATAGAGCAAAAATACCATGGCCGGCTCCGTTTCTGCGAAGTCGAAATTGACGAATCCCCACTGCTCGCAGCGGATTACGAGGCCGATATTGTTCCCACATTCGTCTTTTTCCGAAATGGAAAATTCCTTGGCAGCATGCAGGGAATCATAGATGAAGACGTATTTGATCGCCGTCTACAAAAAATCTTTAGAAATAGTTAAGGCTTATTTTATTTGCAAATACCAGAAGATATGTTATATTAGGGGAGATTCAAGTAGAAATACTCAGACAAAAAGGGGGTATAGGTGATTAAACACCAGATATTATGAAAAAAATGAGAAAAATTATACCGGCAGTCATTGCCGCTGTGCTGGCCTGCACAAGTTTACCCATGGCAGCAAAAGCTGATGGTGCGAAAGTTGTCACAATCGGAGCGAATCTGACAGAAGAACAGAAAAAATCCATGTACGACTACTTTGGCACAACTCCTGAAGCCGTCAGTACCATCGAAGTTAATAACGCTGACGAAAGAAAATACATGGAAGGAATTGCCTCAGAAGCACAGATCGGTACAAAGACATATAGCTGTTCTTATGTGGAACCTACCACCAGCGGCGGTATCCAGGTTAAAGTGGGAAACCTCACTTTCGTAACCAGTTCAATGATTGCTTCTACACTCCTCACTTCCGGCGTTGAGAACTGCAATGTAGTTGCCGCGGCCCCGTTCGAAGTCTCCGGTACAGGAGCGCTGACCGGGATTATGATGGCCTATGAGAAAGCCAGCGGCAAGACGTTGAGCGAAGAGCAGAAGTCTGCAGCCACAGAAGAACTCGTGACCACCGGCGCACTTGCTGACGCAGTAGGCAAAGAAGACGCCGAAAGTCTGATGAACGAAGTCAAAAAAGAAGTCATTGAGAATGATCTCAGTGATGCCGACGACATTCAGGACGCAATCACAGATGCGGCAAAAAATTATAATATTACACTGACGGAAGAACAGATGGCGCAGATCAGCTCTCTGATGAAAAACATTTCTCAGTACGATTATGACGTAAAGTCTTTGAAGCAGACCCTGGAGAATCTGGGAGGCAAGGCAAGTGAAGAAGGGTTCTTCTCCAACCTCTGGACTTCCGTAAAAGACTTTTTCACAGGCGGTTCTGATAATGGCGACGGCGGTATTATCAACGACACCAAAGATGAAATTCTCGGTGAAAACGCCATTACCAACAGCACGACAGATGCCTCTGGCGAAGTTACGGACGAAGAAGAAGGCGGTTTTTGGAATAAGGTAACAGGCTTTTTCAAGAATCTCTTTGGGGGAAGCGATGACGATGAGGACGAATCTGAAGAAGATTCTTCTTTAAATGAGAATGGTGAAAACACTGAAGATTCTGAAAGCGGGGATTTGGGCGGCCTGGATCATTCCGGCGATGCCTTGTTGAATGAAAATTCAGATGCTGACGGGCTTAATTCCGATACTTCTGGCGACGAAACCAGCCTGGCAAATGAGGAAACCGAAACCAATCTGAATGGTTCGTCTGATACGGCCGAAACCAGCGGCAGTACAACCGACACTGCCGATACAGCTTCAGACGCTTCTGCCACGGGTACCAATACAGAAAATGCACAATAATTATATTAGGGGCTGGCACTCACCAGATGTGCCAGCCCCTGTTTTTATAACAAAGTTCCTATATTCCCTTAAAATTCAAAAATCGCAACTCCATATGGAGGCAGCTTATAGTCAAATGAGAACGGCCTTCCGTCGCATTCCTTCTTCACGCCCTTATACACCAAAGGTCTCTCTTCTCCCTTTCCGCCATACTTCACATCATCACTGTTCATAATCAGCTTATACTGCTTCTTGCGCGGCACGCCAACCCGGTAATCATCCCTGGCCATCGGCGTAAAGTTACATACAAAGAGCAGGTTCTTCTTATTACCTTTGGAATGTCTCACAAAACTGAAAATACTCCTGCTGGCATCATCCGCATTAATCCACTCAAAGCCGTCCCAGCTGTCATCCAGTTCATACATCGCCTTATTACGCTTATACAAGTGCAACAGATCTCTCACCCAGTTCTGCATCTGCACGTGCTCATCCTCTGCAAGCAGGAACCAGTCAAGCTCTCTCTCCTCGCTCCACTCCCGAAGCTGCGCAAACTCCTGTCCCATGAACAACAGCTTCTTGCCGGCATGTCCCATCATAAACGCATATCCGGCCTTCAGGTTCGCAAACTTATCAAATCCAAGGCCCGGCATCTTATTCAGCATAGAACATTTCAGATGTACCACCTCGTCATGAGACAGAACCAGAATATAATGCTCGCTATGTGCATAACTCATGGCAAACGTCATCTGATGGTGATGATCCTTTCTGAAATACGGATCCAGCTTCATATATTCCGTAAAATCATGCATCCAGCCCATGTTCCATTTCAGACTGAATCCAAGACCATCGTCCTCCACGCTTCCCGTAACCATCGGCCACGCCGTAGATTCCTCCGCAATCATCACAGCCCCCGGATTACGCCCAAGGACCACAGAATTCAGATGCTTGAAGAAATCAATCGCCTCCAGATTCTTATTGCCGCCATATTTATTCGCAATCCATTGTCCATCCTGTTTCCCATAATCCAGATAAAGCATGGATGCCACTGCATCGACTCTGAGTCCGTCCACATGGAACTGTTCTATCCAGTATAAGGCATTAGAAATCAAGAAATTACGCACTTCATTCTTTCCGTAATCAAAGATCTTGGTTCCCCAGTCAGGATGTTCACCCTTCTTAGGATCTGCATATTCATAAGTAGGCGTTCCGTCAAAATCCGCCAGTCCATGGATGTCCCTTGGAAAATGCGCCGGAACCCAGTCAAGGATCACGCCAATCTTGTTCTTATGGAAATAATTAATCATCCACGCAAAATCTTCTGGCGTCCCGTATCTGGATGTCGGGGCAAAGTATCCGATTACCTGGTATCCCCAGGATCCGTCAAAAGGATGCTCCGCAATACCGATCAGTTCCACATGAGTGTATCCCATATTCTTAAGATATGCGACGCACTCCTTGGCAAACTCCCGGTAATTGTAGAATCCTTCATCTTCCCTTCCCGGATGACGCTTCCATGAACCGATATGAGCCTCGTATATCGACATCGGCTGTTCCTTGTGATTCCATGTCTTACGTTTCTCCATCCATACATTATCCGACCATGTAATCTTCGTCAGATCAGCAACTCTCGATGCCGTCCCCGGTCTCAGTTCCGCATAACAGCCAAACGGATCTGCCTTGAATACAAACTCTCCCTGGTAAGTCTCTACGCAGAACTTGTACAGATCATACTCTTTCACATCTGGAATAAAACAGGTATATATGCCAAGAGGCTCTCCCCTTTCCATCGGATTCGCTTCCATATCCCATTCATTGAAATCACCTACCACGGACACAGAACGGGCATGGGGCGCCCACACTGCAAAATACACGCCCTCTTTTCTTCCCTGCTTCACCTTATGGGCGCCGAGTTTCTTATAAATCTCATAATGATTGCCCTGCCCGAAAAGGTAGTGATCCAATTCACCGATTTCATATGGTTTTGGTTTTCTTTCTGCCATATAGTCATCCCTCACATTCTGTTGCGATATATATATTATTATACTTTAGACTGGCGCAAAAAGAAAGGGTTTTGACTAATCTTACAGTCAAAACCCTTTTTTTCTTTCTCTGTCTGCCAGATTTAAACATTTTCTGCCATTATCCGGGCAGATTTCGCGGCTTTGGGATTCTTAAATCCTAAAATCCTCTTCCTTCAGAATAATCCTGTCAGACTCATCCGTACTCTTTCCAAACACTCTTCTGGCCAGATGTTTGACATTTGCTTTCTGAGAATGTTCAATCGCCTCATCCATAATATCCTTGACTTCCGCAACCGAAACCGCATGATCCTCCCTCTGCATCACGTCTATCCTGCTGTACAGTGCAAGAATACCCATCTCATCCAGTTTGTATCCGTTCTCTTTCGCATAGGTCTGCCCGAAAGTTACCAGTTCGTCATTGATAAATACCGGAAGCTCAAGCCTGGAAGTAAATTTCTTCTTAAAGTCCGGATTCGCCGTCAGAATACGTTCCAGCGGTTTCCTCTGATCCTCAAGCACGAAGAGCAGTTCACCCGTCTTCTTCTCCATCAGATGATTCAGTTCCTTAATGGTTCTTGAATTAAGTTTCCCTGCTTTCTCGATAATGATCGCACCGCCCCGAAGCTTCTGTATAATATTCGTCAGTTCCTTCTTATTCAGCGATTCTCCAGTCACAATCGCAACCTTACCCTGCTTCAGATTCCTCTGTTTCTGAATTGCCTTTACAATATCTACCGCAAGCACCGTCTTTCCAGATCCTTTACGCCCGATAACCAACAGATTGCCGGTTCTGGACGTTCCTTCTTTTCGTGCTCTTCTGTCGTTATCCAGTACCTCCACAAGCTGTTCGCTCATTCCTCTGACTGGAACAAAGTAGGAGAACAGCTTCTTCTGCTCTTCTGTAAGACCCGCTTTCAATCCAATCTCACTGGTGGCGTTCAGATCGTACCGGCCTGTAACAACAAATCCCGTATCGAACGGAACTCCTTTGCCTTTCGACTTCTTTATCCTTGCCTGAATCTCTTCCTCTGACGGTTCTTCGATCTCAAGATCTTCTTCGCCAAAATCTTCTTCCTCGAAATCTTCTTCCTCAAGTTCTTCCTCTGCAAAATCTTCTTCCTCAAAGTCCTCTTCTTCGAACTCATCCTCAGAATCATCCTCGAACTCATCTTCCTCAAAATCGTTTCCGTCAAAATCATCGTCTCCATAATCTGCATCGGAATCTTCAATATAATCCCCTACGTCGTCAAATTCTTCTTCGTAATCCTCTCCTTCAAAGTCCTCTTCTTCGAACCCTTCTTCTGATCCCTCTTCCTCGAATTCATCCTCGTCAAAGTCCTCTTCCTCTTCGAAGTCATCTTCCTCCTCGAAATCGTCCTCGTCCTCAAAATCATCCTCGTCTTCGAAATCATCTTCTTCCTCGAAGCCTTCTTCCTCGAAATCGTTCTCCTCAAAGTCCTCTTCTTCTAAGTCCTCTTCCTCGAACCCTTCCTCCTCAAAGTCCTCTTCTTCTAAGTCCTCTTCCTCGAAATCGTTCTCCTCAAAATCCTCTTCGCCAAAATCTCTTTCTTCTAAACTCTCTTCCTCGAAATCGTTCTCCTCAAAGTCCTCTTCCCCGAAATCAGCTTCTTCTAAACTCTCTTCCTCAAAATCGTTCTCCTCAAAGTTCTCTTCGCCGAAATCAACCTCTTCCTCTATTTCTTTTTTCTCAAGCTCTATTTCAAAATCTTCTTCGCCGAAGTCTTCCTCCTCAGACACATCCTCAAAGTCTTCTTCTGTATCTGCTAACCCTTTATCCAGACTAGATTCACTATAGTCCTCTACGCCAAAATCATCCTCGTCAAAGTCTGCTTCATCAAGATTCTGTTCCGTCTCCTCACTTTGATATCTGTTCCCGACAATTTCATTAATCAATTCTTCGTCTGCCGCCGGTTCCCCAAAGATATCACCGTCTCCAAATTCTGCCGAATTACTGCCAAGTTCTTCCATAAGCCTGACAATATCATCCGGTATCCGTTGTGTCTTTCCATTTGACGCAACAATTAGTTTTTCATCCGGCAGTTCAGCCGCAATATTTTCCTTTGTTGTCTGCTTAACCCTTTTCTCTGCCTTTTTCCTTGCGGCTTCTTCTTCGGCTGCCTTTCTTGCTGCTTCTTCCTCTGCGGCTTTCCTTGCAGCCTCTTCTTCCGCTGCTTTCTTTATGGCTTCTTCCTCTGCGGCCTTTCTTGCGGCTTCTTCTTCCTCGGCTTTCTTTGCAGCTTCCTCTTCCGCTGCCTTTCTGGCGGCCTCTTCTTCCGCTGCTATTCTTGCGGCCTCTTCCTGTATTGCTTTTCTTACGGATTCTGCCTCGTCTATATCTGCTGCGTTTTCTTTCTCTGTAGCCATCCTTACGGCTTCTTCTTCGGCTTTTTTCCTTGCGGCTTCTTCTTCGGCTTTTTTCCTTGCGGCTTCTTCCTCCGCTGCTTTTCTTAACACTTCCTCTGCGGCTTTTACTTCTGCCGCTCTTCGTGCAAATTCCCTTGCCGCTCTTTCTTTTGCCGCCTTTTTCGCAGCTTCTTCCGCTGCCTTTCTGGCAGCCTCTTCTTCCGTGGCCTTCCTTACAGCCTCTTCTTCCGCTGCCTTTCTGGCGGCTTCTTCCTCCGCTGCTTTCCTTGCAGCCTCTTCTTCCGCTGCCTTTCTAGCGGCTTCCTCTGCCGCTTTCCTTGCGGCCTCTTCTTCCATTGCTTTCCTTGCGGCTTCTTCTTCCGCCGCTTTCCTTGCAGCCTCTTCTTCCGCTGCCTTTCTGGCGGCTTCCTCTGCCGCTTTCCTTGCGGCCTCTTCTTCCATTGCTTTCCTTGCGGCTTCTTCTTCCGCCGCTTTTCTGACGGCCTCCTCTGCCGCTTTCCTTGCGGCTTCTTCTTCCGCTGCCTTTCTCTCCGCTGCTCTTCTCAGCGCCTCCCGCTCTGCAAGCTTCTGCAATCCTTCCGGTGTAATCCTCTGGGTTGCTCCCGCCTCTAACGCCTTCTTCTCTGCCGCGGCTTCCTCTTCCGCCTTTCTCCTTGCCTCCCGGCGTTCAAGCTCTTTACGCAGTCCGATCTCATCCCGCTCTTTACGAAGCCTCTCGTCATCTTCCTCTCTCTGCCGTTCAATGGCTTCCGCATTCGCCTTCTGCTTCGCTTCCCACTCCTGCAGAATCTCCTCAATACGCATCTGTCCAGTAACGCGAAGTGCATCCGTCTTCTTATCTAATGGCCTTGGCGCAGGCTTTCTGGCGGGGCGTACCGCCTCCTCGGCCTGCCTCGCAGCTTCCTTTTTCTCTTCTTTTACCTCCTCCGTCACCGGTTTCTTCACCGGTTCCGGTTCTTCCTTTCTCCCGTCAGTTCCACGCTTTTCCACGAGCGCTTCCATATGTATCTGTCCGGTAACCTGGCGGATTCCCTCTTTCACCTTAGCAACCGTTTTCTCTACGCTTCGGATTCCATTGGCAAACGCCATCCCATTGGCAAGCGCTTCCTGAAGCGTTGCCCCCTTCACGACCTTCGAGATCGACTGGGTCTTCCCCAATTTGGAAGTATTCCGCCCCGCCATATCCCTTTCTTCAACACTGTCCTTCTGCTCTTCGGCTGCAGCCTCAGCTTCCAACGCCTCCTGATCCGCCCGCAAAGCCGTCTCTGTCACTCTGCGAAGCACTTCTTTCCTGACAGGAGCCTCGCCGCCCTTAATAACCTCATCCAGGGGAATTGACGGATTCGCAGACACAGGCCGCTTCACAGGCCGAGACTTCTTAGACGCCCCGGGCCGGGAATCATACTTCTCCTGCTGAAGGGGCGTCAGCGGCTTATACTTCATCTTAAGCTCCATAGCCTGATACACATATCTGCCCTCGCTAAACCAGAGAATCAGATCATCACATTCTTCCAGACATTCTGCAGTCATGCCCGCCTCATGATATAGATGCGCCAGTTCATATGCCCATTTTTCTACATATTCCGCCTTTTTAAAATCCTCCAGAGCCGTAATCTGATCACTCAGAGGCGCTCCCTGGGCTCTTAAAATCTTATACTTCAATACATACTGATTCGGATCCTTTGGAGCCAGTTTCACAAACTCCTCATAACAATCCGCAGCTTCCTCAATATCGCCAATCTTCAATGCCAGAAGTCCCAGTCGATACGCAATCTTCCTGCTCCCCGGAGACCGATCGAACGCAACAAATAAAATATCCCGGCTTTTCTGGAATTCACCGTTATACTCATAAATCTCACTCACCGTGTTCAGAGTAGAAACATTCTTGACCCGGCGCCAGTCAATCGTATCAGCGATTTCCATCGCTTTCTTGTACTGCTTCTTCTCCAAATACTCCTGCATCTGCTCTGTTTTCACCCTATATTCATATTTATCCAAACTTCTCACCTCAAAAAATTTGTTAAAACTGCAATATTCTACACTTTTACGTCTATCATTCTATCATACGCCATGTACAATGTCAAAAATATACGAATAAAAATATCAAAAATCCGTAACAGTTCAGCCTTCCGGCTTCACTGTTACGAAATCCGCCCATTTTAAAGTTTGCCTGCGGCAAAGAGGCGGATTCCCGGCTACTCCAATTCATTGGCTGCTAACTGCGCAGCAAGTGCGCAGTTGCAGGTTGAACTGTTACAAAAATCCTGCCTACTATTAAGATATGCCTGAAAGTGTCCAATGAGACAATACATTTTCACGGATTGCCCGACAAATAGCTTTGAGTTCAACTCATTCCATAAAAAAGCATATGCTCTGGAACATGCTTGCGCCGAGCGCGGTCGCTTACGACATAATTCCTTTTTGCGCGAGTGCGCATCCTCCCGGAGGGTTTTTATAATATAGTATTATAAAAATAAGGCTGCCGTATCACTACAGCAGCCTCAATCTCTATGAAATTGTATATATTCTCGTATATAAATCGGAGGATTCTCTCTCGATTCAGATTCCCTTCTGCTCTTCTTACACCCTTCTTTTCCCATATACATTCCTGTCGAAATGAATGGCTCACCCCTCTGGTATAAATCTGACCTGTTAGCTAATGTCCTCTCTGACATATTCTAACATCTTCCAAATATTCCTGAACTATATGTGGTATCTTCTCAATATGTCTGCAAATATTAATCTGCTTTTTATTCGATCTCCGGCTCTCTTCCTCTCCGACTCTTTCTCTCATTCAAATACCGGCTCATCTATTCTCTTCTATAGTCAAGGCTTATTCTAAGGGAATCATAATCTGCCATACCACTGACATATTGAGTAATTGTTTCTTTTTTGTTGTCCAATGGATGCTACCCCCTTTACCTAATGATTTCCAAAACTTATATCTCTTACCAGATACTTCTTTTGGATTGGTTCTATAATATCACTTGCAAGTAGATTTGTCAATATTATTTTACTTATTTAAGTTTATAAATTTATTTTTTTCATTTCTATCCTATAATTATCAGATTAATATATTTTTTTATAATAATTCACACACTTTTGTGTGACGCAGAATGTAAACCTTTTGCTAATTAAGGTTGACAAACAATGCTTTTCCGCATATACTCTTTTATACAAAGTTACTATTTCCAGTCATATAAAGTCAGCAGGCAGAATCATTAAGCGCAGCCTGTAAGAGGCCGTTTGACGATTCTTATGTGTATGAAGCGGCTGCAAATAGTAAATACAGAAGAAAGGAGTTGTGCTGCCGTTTTATGGCAGCGGATATTATGAAAAATGTAACAACAAAAAATCCAGGTAACACATCTGGGCGTATCCACACTCGAAGGCTTGTCCTGATCGCAATGGTAACTGCTATTACCTGCATTCTTGCACCGTTTTCTATCCCTATTCCCATCAGCCCGGTACCGATTTCACTTACAAATCTGGTTCTGCTGATCAGTATCTATGTACTCGGATGGAAGGATGCAACCATCAGCTTTCTTGTCTATCTGCTGTTGGGCGCTTTCGGCCTGCCTGTTTTTTCCGGTTTTTCCGGCGGACTTGGCAAGATTGCCGGACCCACCGGCGGATACCTGGTCGGCTTCATCTTCATGACCATAATTGCCGGGATCTTTGTCGAACGTTTCAAAGACCGGCATATTCTGATCATAGCCGGCATGGTTCTGGCAACCGTTGTCACCTACGTCTTCGGGACCGCATGGCTTGCCTACCAGATGGAACTGCCATTTGCCGGCGCCTTATCCATAGGCGTCCTTCCATATCTCCCGGGAGATATGGCCAAGATTCTCCTGGCTGTGCTTACGGGCCCGCTTCTTCGTTCGCGCCTGCAGAATCTGACCAACTGACAGCCATATTTTTCAAATATTCATGATATCAGAATGTCTATATCTCAAAAAAAGGCTATCGGGAATTTGACCGATAGCCCCTTTTTACATCCGCCAATCCTACTCTACAAGATGAGATCATCCACTTTCTGGTAATCTTTCAGACTGTATGCCTCTATAATATTTCCCTGGATTACATACAATGTCTCTTCTATATAAATGCCTCTTGAATTTCGCATCCCGTTTCCATTGATATCCTCCTCCAGATTGCAGACAAACCCTTTTTCGTCATCATACTCAAATAGAAAATACCTCTGCCCGCCCTGGGTATAACCAGCGAAACCAATCAGATTCTTCTCCCAGTCAACCAGCGCCGCTTTGTAATCATAAGAGACGTCCGTACTATATACATTCTTCAAAACATACGTGTCTTCTTCTTTCACGTCAGTCTTATCAGAGATATCAAACATGGTAATCTTGACGCCGTCCGTTGTCATTGTCTTCTCATCCACATTCATACCAATCCCCAGAAGACGGTTGTTTCCGTAGAAATGAAGGTAATCTGAAAATCCTGGAATCTTCAGTTCCCCGACAATCTTAGGATTCTTCGGATCCGACAGATCTACGCTGAACAGCGGATCCGTCTCGCGAAACGTCACAAAATATCCCGTATCTCCCATGAATCTTGCCGAATAGATTCTTTCATCCTCCGCCAGATTCTCAATAGATCCAATCGTCTCTAGTTCTTCATCCAGGACATACACTGAATTCGTATCATCCTCCGTTGTCACCACCCGCAGATTTCCCTCGTACTCGTCGATCGAAAAGGAGTCGTTCAGATAACCGTCAAACTGCCCCTGAGCCTTTGCCTCGAGCTTTCCATCTTTATATGCAATCTTGCGTACAGTCGTCACACATCCGCTGAAGTTTCCCCATTCCGTCTCATAGAAATAGATATTCCTGTTGCTGACATAAGCCTGGCCGCCCTTCGAGAAGACTGCCTTACTGTCTTTCATCTTATCCGGCTTCTCAAGGTCAACCGTAGTAATCACTTCATACATGTTCGCCCTGTTCACCTGCGGAAGAAAAATGTTCTTCTCTGAAACCGGCTCTCCGTTAATCAGCGGCACATAGGTTCTCGGCTCGCCTAAAACCACATCCCCCCACAGATAAACCTGACTGAACAGATACAGATAGCCGTCTGCCATCCTCGAAGAATTATATTCCCCGCTCTGGGTCACTCTTCCCTCCTCCTTCGGATTCTCAGGATCCTGGATATCATAAGTAACCGCTTCCGTCACGCCGCTGTTTCCTATACCGCCCCTGCTGTAGAGCGGATCCACTTCCATAGAGCCGGATCCCTGCTGTCCGCAGACCACCGCCATCTTCTTTCTGTCCGGAACGACATAGAATTCATGGATATACTCCTGTTCTCCCACTTCCACGGAAGCTACCTTCTTCATATCCTGGTCCCGGGTATCCACAATTGCGATTTCCCGCCCGTTGTCCTCAAGAACATATAGATATCTGCCGTCCGTCTTTGCGATATCCGCCTCGTCTACGCCTTCCTGCCGCACATTCGTCTGAGAATAATCACTGGCGGCCATATCGCCCGCTTCTGCCGTTGCCGCCGGCGCATCCACCGTATTCTCTATCATGAATTCCTCTCCGGCATTCTTTGTGCTTGCGCTTCCGGCGCTCTCACCTCCGTCAGAACTGCTGGCAGCCGACTCTCTGCTTAACTCTGCGGCATTCATGTCATATGCCATCTGTTCTTCTTCCAACTGCTTCTGGTACGCCTCGTAATAGTCGTATACCTGCTCATAGCTTTCCGCCCGGGCAATGGTCTTACTGCTGCTGATCCCTGACTGGTCCCCGATGCCGTGTTCTGAATCCCCCTTCGTATTCCGTGTAGACACGCTTTCCCTTCCAGGCTCTGCCCCGTTCCACACCGCAATCCCTACTACGATAACCAGACATGCCGCCGCAAGTATCCCGGTCTGCTTAACGCCCCATCTTCTCTTCTGGCTTTGGCGAAACGCATCCCCGGACTGCTTTTCTTCCAGCATCCTTTGAATATTTTCCGGCTCAAGGCTTTCCGGCATTTTCACGTCCGCCGTCTTCTGTCTGATCTGATCTAATACATCCTGTTCTCTCTTATCCATACAGCCGCCTCCTTTGACTCATCGTAATACACATTCCATCTTCTGCAGCGCACGGCTTCGTTTTGACCGCACCGTGTTTGGGTTCAGCTTCAAGGCCTCCCCGATTTCCTGGCTGTTATATCCGCCGAACACTGATAATCCCACAATCGTCTGCTCTTCATCTTCCAGAAGAAAAAACGCTTTCCTCACATCCACCGCCAGCCAGAGGTCCGGCTCCTCGAAACGTTCCTCAGATACCCTTCCTTCTTCCAGCCGTCTCTCCTGTCGCGCCGTATCTCTCCATTTCTTCCTGCAGGTATTGGACAGAATTGTGAAGATCCAGCTTTTGAATGCCTCTTCACTCCGAAGCTTCCCGATATTCTCATAAGCCGCCACCACCGCCTCACTGACAGCATCCTCCGCATCTTCAGGATTCCTCATCATACACAGGGCAAACCGGTACAGGTCCTTATAGACCGTCTCATACATTTGCGCAAATGTCTTTGTGTCGCATCTCATATCTTCTCCTCCCTGTCTTAAGCCGCTCAATAATTCCTTATATATATAAGAGTCAAAAAAGGAGGCCGCTGTTGCAGCCGCCCCGCAAATTTTTTATTTATTTTACTTTATCCTTTATAATAATTGATCAGACAACCCTTTCTTATAATCTCTCGCTCTACATCCGTCATATCTCCGAGCTTCAGCGTCGTCTCCTTCCACAGATCGCCGGAACCAACCACATATGCCTTGACCTGAGCCGCCTTCTCTTCCACTGCTTTCTGAATCTCTGGTATAAACAGGTAGTCTCCATTCCGAAAACTCAGCCGCTCATGATCTTCTTCCGTAATAAACGGCAGCATGCCCCAATTAATCAGATTGGAGCGATATCGCTTGGTTGCGTATCCATTAGCAATATTCGCCCAGCCCCCAAGAACCTTCTGGCAGGATGCCGCCTGCTCTCTTGCCGAACCGTCTCCCGGCTTTACTGCAAATATCGTACTTCCGATTCCAAGATTCGTCCGGTCAATCTCTGGATATGTCTCATGAATCTTCTCCATCACCGGTTTCAGTTCTTCCAGCGCCTCCACCGGACACTGTTTGGCCTCGATCGCTTTCTCCGCCTTCTGTACCTCCTTAGCGCGTCCTACATACGCCGGGTCTTTCCTGGAAAGAGCAAACTCTGCAAGACCTAGAGGATTGGAACGATAGGAAGAAGTCTCTCCAGAAGGAATCAGTTCGTCCGTTGTGGTAACCGGATCGTGAATCTCAGACACCACTTTCAGAAGAAGATTCTCCGGCAGAGCCGCCATCTCTGGCCAGTCCTTAATGTTCGGGCCAAACTTGATCTTCACCGATGAATCCGCCTCACCTTTACTGTCAAAGACACGGTTTGCATAAATCTTCTGGTCAAAATGATACTTCCGCCCTCTATATTCCACGTCCATAGCCGTTGCCGGCGTCAGGAAACCTTTATTCGCCGCCGTGGCCGCAATAGATCTTGCATCCATAAGCGCAACCGAAGCAATCTGTCCGCTCTGAAGCTTGGATCCTTCACGGTTCGGGAAATTCCGCGTAGAATGCCTGATGGAAAACGCCTGATTGGCAGGCGTATCCCCGGCGCCAAAGCAAGGCCCGCAGAACGCCGTCTTTACAATGGTTCCTGCCTGCATAAGGTCTGCAACCGCTCCATTCTTCACCAGTTCCATGTAAATCGGGGTACTTGCCGGATACACGCTGAACGTAAATTCATCCGCACCGATGTATCGTCCCCGTATAATATCTGCCGCTGCACAGATATTCTCAAATCCGCCGCCCGCACATCCGGCGATAATCCCCTGCTCTACATATAGTCTGCCGTCCACGACCTTATCCTGCAAAGTATAGTCCACCGCTCCGTCAAGACTTACCAGCGCTTTCTGCTCTACGTCATAGAGCACATCCTTTAAGTTTGCATTGACCTCGTCAATCGTATAGACATTAGAAGGATGGAACGGCATGGCAATCATCGGTTTTATCTCGCTTAGGTTCACATAAACCATACCGTCATAATAAGCCGCTGCTCCCGGATTCAGTTCTTTGTAGTCTTTTGCCCTTCCATGAATCTCATAGAATTCCCGTATCTTCTCATCCGTCTTCCAGATAGAAGACAGACAGGTCGTCTCTGTGGTCATCACGTCAATTCCGATACGGAAGTCCGCACTCAGCTTCTCCACGCCCGGTCCCACGAATTCCATAACCTTATTATTCACGTATCCGTTTCCAAAGGTAGCCCCAATAATGGCAAGAGCCACGTCCTGAGGACCTACGCCTTTCATCGGTTCGCCGTCCAGATAGATCCCTACCACGCCGGGCATGTTGATATCATAGGTCTTGTCAAGAAGCTGCTTCACAAGCTCCGGGCCTCCCTCTCCCATAGCCATGGTTCCCAGTGCGCCGTACCGGGTATGGCTGTCGGAGCCAAGGATCATCTTGCCGCCGCAAGCCAGCATTTCTCTTGCATACTGGTGGATAACTGCCTGGTGAGGCGGTACATACACGCCGCCGTATCTCTTCGCACAGGTCAGTCCAAACATATGATCATCTTCATTAATGGTTCCTCCTACTGCGCACAGAGAGTTGTGACAGTTGGTCAGCACGTAAGGAATCGGGAATCTTTCGAGTCCCGACGCTCTTGCCGTCTGGATAATTCCTACAAACGTAATATCATGAGAAGTCAGCTTGTCAAACTTAATCTGAAGTTTCTCCATATTACCGGAGGTATTATGATCGGCAAGAATCCGGTACGCCATGGTCTCCTTTGCCGCCTCAGAAGAAGATACCTCCTGTCCCGTCTTTGCTTTGATCTCCTGAGCGTCTTCTACAATCTCTGTTCCATTTAACAGGTAGACGCCTTTGTCGTATAATTTCACCATATTTTGATTTTCTCCTTCTATCGTATTGATCTGTACAGAAACAGTTATCTGTACATAGCCGAATAATTCTGCATATATTTCATATGATCCGCCACCATCATGGCAATCTTGAATGTGAGCGCATCCTCAAACACTCTGACGTCAAGGCCGGTTCTCTTCTGGATCTTCTCAAGCCTGTACACAAGCGTGTTCCTGTGTACATATAGCTGTCTCGCCGTCTCTGAAATATTCAGATTATTATCGAAAAACGTATAGACCGTGATCAGCTCCTCATCCTCGAACTGATCCGCCGTGTTTCCTTCAAACACTTCATTCAGAAACATCTCGCACAGAGACGCCGGAAGCTGATGGATCAGCCGGCCAATCCCAAGTTCGTTATAGGCAAGAATATTCTTGTCCGCATAGAATACCCGTCCTACTTCCAACGCCATTCCTGCCTCTTTGTAAGATTTGGACACGTCTTTCAGTTCATTGATAATGGTTCCGTAGGCAATCCTCACACTGACCATTGCCTCCATGTTCAGCGTGTCGACCAGTTCCCTGGCAATCTGATCCAGCTGCGGATAATCGTCAGTGCTTTCCAGCGCTTTGACCAGAATGACATGCTTCTCATCTACCGCTGTCACAAAGTCCTTCGTTCCGGTAGCGTACAGTCCCTTCAAGGTCTCCAGGATCAGATTCTCCCCTTCATTCTTGGATTCTACCAGAATGACCGCCCTTCTGAGTTCTACCGGAATCTTCATCTTCTTGGCCTGGTTATAAACATCCACCAGAAGCATATTATCCAGGATCAGGTTCTGGATAAACCGGTTCTTATCCATCTTCTCTTTGTAAGCAAACAGAAGATTCTCCAACTGGCTGACTCCAAGTCTGCCCGCCATCTCCATATGGGGGCAGCTTCCTTTCAGCACAAGGCTGTAACACGGGTCTTCGTCGTCATGCACAAGAAACATCCCCACACCCTTCTCTATACGGAAAAGAAGTTCTTCTGCCGCCACGGTGGACGCTGCCTGGCAAAAGGAAGCCACGGCCGCATCAAGCCCTGTCATACGCTCGCTGGTCATGACAAGACAGATTCCTTTCATATCCCATATAGCACATTCTAAACCTGTAATTCTCTTAATATCCTGTACCGCCTTATGTAAGATCTGATTTGATAACATTGGAATCCCTCCGTTTCTGTAATGGGCATGCTGATACATGCCCTATTTTAGTAACAGTTCAGCCTACCGGCTTCACTGTTACGGAATCCGCCCATTTTAAAGTTGCCTGCGGCAAAGAGGCGGATTCCCGGCTGCTCCAATTCATTGGCTGCTAACTGCGCAGCAAGTGCGCAGTTGCAGGCTGAACTGTTACCTATTTTATCACAGTACAACCCGAATGCACAAGGGTATCCTCTGTTTTTTAATTTTCGTCATATATCCCAAAGTAACAATTCAGACAAGCTGCCCTGTTGCATAAAAGGCCAGACACCCAACGGTGTCTGGCCTCTTTGTCATCGTGAATACTAATTTGTAATTGTGTTCTCTGTCTCTTTGTCAAATACGTGAATTCTGTCAGCATCCAGAGCAAACTTAACTGTATCGCCTGTTCTTGCGCTTGTTCTTGGGTCTACTCTTGCCGTCATAGTAGATCCTTCGTAATCAAAGTGTAAGTAAACTTCTGCACCAAGCATCTCGTATACACGGATCGTAGCTTCGATAATTGTGTTAGGAGACTTTGCAAGGAAATCTGCCTCATCATGTACATCCTCTGGACGGATACCAAGTACAACCGTCTTTCCATCATATCCGCCTTCGATCAGCTTCTTAGCCTTAGCTTCTGGAAGTTCGATAGATGCAGGACCTGCAACAAGCGCTACCTTCTTGCCGTTCACTTTACACTTGGCATCTACAAAGTTCATCTGCGGAGAACCGATGAATCCTGCTACGAACAGGTTACACGGACGATCATACAGTGTCTGAGGAGTATCTACCTGCTGAACAACACCAGCGCTCATAACAACGATTCTCGTTCCAAGTGTCATAGCCTCTGTCTGGTCATGTGTTACATAGATGATCGTTGTTCCCAGTCTCTGATGCAGCTTGGAGATCTCAATACGCATCTGTCCGCGCAGCTTGGCATCCAGGTTGGAAAGCGGCTCATCCATAAGGAATACCTTAGGATTACGAACGATTGCACGTCCCATAGCAACACGCTGTCTCTGACCACCGGAAAGAGCCTTCGGCTTACGGTCTAACAATGCTTCCAAGTCAAGAATCTTAGCAGCCTCACGTACCATCTTATCAATCTGATCTTTCGGAACCTTTCTCAATTTCAGTCCAAAAGCCATGTTGTCATATACTGTCATATGCGGATACAGAGCGTAGTTCTGGAATACCATCGCAATATCTCTGTCCTTAGGCTCTACATCATTCACCATCTTGTCGCCGATCCATAACTCACCGGATGAGATATCTTCCAGACCTGCAACCATACGAAGTGTCGTTGACTTACCACATCCTGAAGGGCCTACGAAGATGACGAATTCCTTATCTTCAATCTCAAGGTTGAAGTCCTTAACAGCTTCAAAACCGTTCGGGTATTTCTTATTAATGTGTTTTAATGATAGACTTGCCATGTTGTGTTTCCTCCATAAAAATATATTTTTGTATCTGTGATACCGTCTTACTATAATAAGAAGTATATAAAAAAAGTTCAGCTTCCGGTATACCCAAGTTGAACAATTTTTTCACAAAATATTATACAAGTTGACCAAGGAAAAATTTACAAGCCCTCTGGACGCCCTTTGAAGGTCGCTAAAGTAACGCCTGGTAGATTTCCCGCTTACTGACTCCCCGGTCTTTCGCCACTTTTTTCATCGCTTCCTTCTTATCCATTCCTTCGCTCAGATAGAAATCCATATGCTCCCCAATGCTCATTTCCTGCCATCCGGCCCGCTCTTTTGCCCGCAGCTCTTCCCGGCTCTTACCTTCCATCACAATTACACATTCCCCCCGCGGTTCCTGTGCCTCGTAATGCCGGACCGCCTCGTCTATGGTGGAGGAAAACACCGTCTCGTGCTTCTTCGTCAGTTCACGGCAAATACTGATCCTGCGGTTTCCAAGGACTTCCCGAAGAGTGTTAAGCGTCCTGAGAAGCCGGTGGGGCGCTTCATACAGTACAATGGTCCTGGTCTCCTTCTCCATCTCCTTAAGCACCTCCTGGCGTTCCTTTTTATCCGCCGGAAGAAAAGCCTCGAAAGCGAATCTCCTGGTTGGAAGCCCGGAGATCGTAAGCGCCGTAATACACGCCGCCGCCCCCGGCAGCGCCGTTACGGCAATCCCTTCCTCATGGCACATCCTTACCAGCTCCTCTCCCGGGTCTGAGATTCCTGGCGTTCCTGCATCTGTAATCAGTGCCACATTCTCCCCTGTAAGAAGCCGCTCTACCAGTTTCCGTCCTTTTTCTATCTTATTATATTCATGATAACTGGTCATGGGCGTCCTGATCTCAAAATGATTCAGAAGCTTAATGCTATTGCGGGTATCCTCTGCCGCAATCAGATCAGCCTCTTTCAATACCCGGATACAGCGAAACGTCATATCCTCCAGATTACCAATAGGCGTTGCACATAGATACAATGTTCCTGACATAGCCAGATCTCCTTCCCCTAAGTCTGATGTACAGATACATCACGAATACAGTCTTGATTCCTTCTACGACGTACGGTTATAAATCTGCAGTAATTCCGCCGTGTAACCGTTCTCTTTCTGGTACACGATCAACGGCGGTTCCACTTTCATTCTTGGATTTCCTCCCCGCAGCCCTTCAACCAGAACCATATTCGGCTCCTTGTCAATATAAGGATGGACCAGCCGCATCCTCTTCGGCTCTATCCCATACGCCGACATCTTCGTCAGTATCTCCGGAAGACGAAAGGGCCGGTGTACCATGTAGAATCTTCCCTTCGGGGCAAGAAGTTTCGCACTCTCCCGAAGAACGTCGTCCAGCGTGCATAAGATCTCATGCCTTGCCACATAGATTGCCTCATTCTCATTCTTAAGACCATGTTCCCCGATCATATAAGGCGGGTTTACCGTAATGACCTGGAAAGAACCCTTTTTAAAGATCACAGAGGCTTCTCTTATATCTCCTGTCACCACATCAATCTTCTCTTCCAGTCCGTTATATACCACGCTCCTGTGCGCCATATCCGCGCTCTCTTTCTGAATTTCCAGGCCCGTATAATGTTCTCCCTCGTTCTTCGCCGCCAGTAAGATCGGCAGTATCCCCGTACCCGTGCCAAGATCCAGGGCGCATTCATGCTTCTTTACCTTCGCAAAAGAAGACAGGAGAACCGCATCCATTCCGAAACAGAATCTCCCAGGGTTTTGTATGATCTGATACCCCTTGATCTGCAGGTCGTCCAGGCGTTCTCCCTCTTTTATATATGCTTTCTTCAACTGATCCATAACTACTCATTTTCCAGCTTTGATGCTGCGTTCTTCTCTTCCAGAGCCTTAAGCTCCGCCATCTCCTCCCGGGACAGTCTCATATCCTTCTTCTTTCGTCTCGGCTTAAACCGAAGTTCCTTTGCCTTGTACTCCCGGATCTCCTTCTCATCATTATCCAGCGTCACAATCACTTTTACAAGCTGCCGCAGCACGTTTACAGACTGCACGTCTCCCTTCAGCCCGTCCGGGGTCGTCACCCGGTCTCCGTTAGAGGGCAGACGGCTGTTCAGTTCCTCATAGGTCTCTTCCTCATTCGTCAGACAGCACATCAGACGCCCGCAGACGCCAGAGATCTTAGACGGATTCAGAGACAGGTTCTGCTCCTTCGCCATCTTGATTGATACCGGCGCAAATTCCGTCAGATAGGTGTTGCAGCACAATGGACGCCCGCAGATTCCGATTCCGCCCCGGATCTTCGTCTCGTCTCTTACACCAATCTGTCTTAACTCAATCCTGGTCCTGAACACACTCGCCAGATCTTTCACCAGTTCCCGGAAATCGATTCGCCCGTCTGCCGTAAAGTAAAAGAGAACTTTGTTGTTGTCAAACGTATATTCCGCATCAATAAGCTTCATCTCAAGTCCGTGCTTGCGGATCTTCTCAAGACAGATTGCAAACGCTTCCTTTTCCTTCTCGCGGTTCTTCTCTTCCTTGCGGACGTCATCCTGGGTGGCAATCCGAATCACAGACTTCAGAGGCTGCGTGATCTGGTCGTCCTCCACCGTCTTCGGCCCTGTGACCACGGCTCCGAACTCCACTCCCCTGGCCGTCTCAACGATCACCTTATCTCCTGTGCTGACTTCATATTTTCCTGGTGCAAAGAAATAAATCTTTCCCGCCGGCCGGAACCTTACTCCAATCACTTTCGTCATACGATTAATTCTCCTTCATCGTCAGGAACAACAGTTCCATGACCAGTTCAAAATTCACATTTGCCTTAAGCCTTGCTTTCGCCTTGTCAAGACTACTGATAATCAGTTGAATTCCTTCATAAGAACTCTTACTTGCCTGCTCTCTGATACCATGAATCTGATCCTTGAACACGACCGCATCCATATCCTTCGTTGCTTTATATAAAAGAACGTCCCGATACCATACCATAAGGATATCCAGATAATCCGTAATCTCTAATTTATATACAGTGACGTTATTCACTGCCTGGATTATCTCGCTCAGTTCCATCTCGCGGACATTCTTCAGAAGTTGAACCGCTTCCTCCCGGATCTCGTTGAAATGATCCGAATTGGCCAGCATGATGGCATGTCCCATATTCCCCTGTGCAAAGGCAGTACACAGATCGGCCTTATAATCCGGGATCTTCAGACTCTCCATAAGATATTTTTTAATTAATTTATCCTTAATGTAGCGAAGTCTGAGCATTACGCATCTGGAGTTAATCGTAGGAAGAAGAAGCTGCGCATTCTCGGTCAGAAGCATGATCACCGCATACTGCGGCGGCTCTTCGATCGTCTTTAGCAGCGCATTCTGAGCCTGCGCTGTCATCAGATCGGCATGGTCGATAATGTAGACCTTATACGGTCCCTGGTAAGGCTTAATCATGATAGTATTATTCACCTGTTCCCTGATATCATCCACGCTAATTGAATTCGGCTTCTCATGAGAGACCCTTATAATATCCGGGTGGTTCCCGCTCTCTGCCTGTTTACAGGAATGGCAGGTATTACAAGGCTCTGGTCCACCCTTCTCGCACAGCAGCGTCATCGCAAACAGATATGCCAGAAGCTTCTTTCCCGCCCCTCGTTCACCGTTCATAATGTATGCGTGCGATACCTGATCCATCTTCACAGAATTCTTGATATAGTTGATAATGTCTTTGTGGCCTACCACGTCTTTAAAGCTTCCCATGTTGTATTTCCCCTATCATCTCTTCTAAGCCTCTTGTTCCAATATAGATGTTACTCTTATGTCAAAACATCAATATATGAACTTCTTTTTAATCCTTCGACAGAAAATCCCATCTCCTGATACCATTGTAACACATCCGCCGCCTCTTGTGTTATCCTTTCTCCCGGAACAATTAAAGGAATTCCCGGCGGATACAGATATGCATACTCCACGGACACCAGGCCTGCGCTGTCCCTCCATGGAAGGGACCGGACTGGCCCCGCCTCCTGTATTTCCGAACTATTATATACCACATCCGGCCTTGGAAGGCAAGGAATATTCTTCTTTTTCCGCAAACTTCCTGCCTCTTCCGCCACCTGGCGGTCTGCTTCTTTCATCCCTTTTCTTATTCGATCCCCATCAATTTCCTTCAGCGCTCTGCCAAGCCTTGTGAATCCTTCCGACGTATCCCCCACCGACGTCATGGCAAGAGCATACTCTCCCGCCGCCATCTCCATCTGAAGATGATACTCTTTCAGCAGAATCTGATACAGTTGTCTTCCCGTAAGTCCCCCGTCCTTCGCCGAGATAACCACTTTGGAAAAATCATACCTGTCCGTAGAAACCAGCTTTAACTTACGAAGCCCCGAAAGTTCTTTACGAAGCCTGCGCAGATTCTCCACATACGGCTCAAATAACTCTTCTCTCCTGTTTTCCAGAAGATCCACACAGAAATCAATGCTTGCCATCAATACATAAGAAGGGCTGCTGCTCTGCAGCATATGAAGATATCGGCGAACCTTCCCGCGGTTTACAAAGTTACCGTTCATATGCAGAAGAGCCGTCTGTGTCAGCGACGGCAGAGTCTTATGCAGACTGTGAATAACAATATCCGCTCCTTTTTTGTTCGCATTTTCGGGAAAATAAGGATGAAAACCAAAATGGGCTCCATGAGCCTCGTCTACAATAATCGGAATCCCCTTCTCATGAACTGCTTCTGCAATGGCCTCCACGTCAGACACCACCCCGTCATAGGTCGGCGACACAATTACCACTGCCCGGATCTTAGGATTCTCTGTCAGAGCCTTCCGTACCGCCTGTGGAGAAATCTCTGTATTCATCTGGACAGACGTATGAAAGCCCGGTGTCAGATACACCGGGTTCAGCCCATTCATCTCTATGGCGTGATACACCGACTTGTGGCAATTCCTTGCCACAAGTATGGTATCACCTCTTCTCGTCACACCCGCAATAGCGCTTAAGATCCCAACGCTGCTCCCATTGATCAGAAAATGCGTCTCTTCCCCATGATACACCCTGGCCGCCCGTTCCTGCGCGCTCTTAAGAATCCCTTCCGCATGATGAAGGTCGTCAAAACCGTCAATCTCCGTAATGTCGATTCCATAGGGAAACGCCTCTCCCAGCATAGTCAGATTCCTCTTATGCCCCGGCATATGGAAACCATAATAATCTGACCTGCCATATTCTTTCAGTCTGTCATATAAGGTGCGCATTACAGCCTCTTAAGAAGCTCTTCTCTCTCCTTCTCATATCCCGGCTTTCCAAGAAGCGCAAACATGTTCTTCTTATAACTCTCAACGCCTGGCTGGTTAAATGGATTCACTCCCAGGATATATCCGCTCACGCCGCATGCAAACTCAAAGAAGTAGAAAAGCTGTCCAAGTGAGAACTCGTCCTGCTTTGGAATCTTGACAACCAGATTCGGAACATTACCGTCCGTATGAGCAAGCATGGTCCCGTTCATAGCGCTCTTGTTGACAAAATCAACCGTCTTTCCTGTCAGATAATTCAGACCGTCCAGATCTACCGGTTCTTCTTCGATCACGATCTCCTCCGTCGACTCCTCCACATTCAGAACCGTCTCGAACATAATGCGGTTTCCGTCCTGAATAAACTGTCCCATAGAATGAAGATCTGTCGTAAGGTCAACAGACGCCGGGTAGATTCCCTTCTGATCCTTTCCTTCGCTCTCGCCGTAAAGCTGCTTCCACCACTCAGATACATAGTGCAGGCTTGGCTCATAATTGGCAAGAATCTCAACTGCCTTGCCCTTTCTGAGAAGGATGTTACGAACTGCCGCATAGGTAACGGCGTCATTCTCCTCATAGCTGTCGTTCAGTGCATGATCCCTGGCATCTGCCGCGCCTTCCATCAGCTTATCAATATCCGCACCGCTTACCGCAATCGGAAGCAGACCTACGGCCGTCAATACAGAGAAACGTCCTCCTACGTCATCCGGAACAACAAAAGTCTCATACCCTTCCTCTGTCGCAAGATTCTTGAGCGCTCCTCTTGCCTTATCAGTCGTTGCGTAAATCCTCTTAGCTGCACCGTCTTTGCCATACTTCTTCTCCAGCATCCCCTTAAAGATACGGAAAGCAATCGCAGGCTCTGTGGTTGTTCCAGACTTTGAGATAATATTTACAGAGAAATCCCGCTCTCCGATCACATCAACCAGATGCTTCAGATAGGTACTGCTTATACTGTTCCCTACGAAATAAATCTCTGGCGTCTTACGGATCTCCTTTGATACCATGTTATAGAAATTATGACGCAGGAATTCAATCGCCGCCCTTGCGCCAAGATAAGAGCCTCCAATACCGATCACAAGAAGAACCTCGGAATCTCCCTTGATCCTTTCCGCAGCTTCCTTAATCCTGGCAAACTCTTCCTTGTCATAATCCACCGGAAGATCGATCCATCCAAGAAAATCATTTCCTGCTCCTTCTCTGCCAAGAAGTTCTGCTTTTGCATTCTCTGCAATCTTCTTCATGGATTCCATCTCATGATCTGCGATAAACGTCTTTGCTTTCGAATAATCAAATGTAACTCTGCTCATATTAGGGCTCCTTCCTTCATGCAGGGAAACCTGCCTAAGACAGGTTTCCCGCTCCTTAATGGTATTTTTATACATTTATTATTTTACCAAATCAGGCTGTTTTAATCAAGCCATAAACTCTTCGAGTATCCTTCGTATCACGACGTCCCGGTCAGCCTCTTCTTCACTTTTTTCTCTCCTTGGCATCCGTTCCTTCTGCGATGACTGCCGGATCTGCGGGTTCTTAGAGTTTCTGGATGATTCCGGAGACTCCACCACTACCGGATCCATCGTATCCCGGGAAGATTCCGGCGTCGGAATCTCCACAATATTTTCTTTTCTTTTCGATCTTCCTCCCGGTTCTTCTATTTCCATCGTTTCCTTCTTCCTGTCTTCCGATATCTGAAACGCTCCTCTCCCGTCATTCTGGTCTGGTTCCGGCATTTGAAAGGCATGAAAGGCATTGGCCACCTCGTCCACTCTCAGATCCGCCGTGCAAAACGCATTGATGGCATCCTCACTTTCTGTTTCCTCGTCATGAAAAACAGACTCTCCTGCTTTTAATTCTGCCGCAAGGAACGCACTGACAGCGCTTTGTCCTTGTGACGGCTCCCTTTTTCTCACAGGGTACGTCTCCTCCGGCTGGGTGCGGGTTCCCGCTCCATTTGATTTCTCTTCCGTCTGTTTCTGCTGCTTCTGAGTTCTTACTGCGTACAGGCTTTCGTCTGCCAGTTCAAGATTTCTTACCGCATATAGATCTTCCACCGTTTCCTTCTCCCTGACCGCATAGGTGTCTTCCCCATGCGCCTTTCCTTCTGAAGGCATGGCTCCGAACTCTGCCGCCGCGCCGTCCTGTGCAAGAACCTTAATCTCCTTCTGGTAAGATTTCTCGAATCTGTGACGGCATACATTTTCCAGAAAATCTACCATATAATTACGAACCGCCTCTAACAGATATTTCTCATCTGTCATAAGATGAACCAGGTATACCAAAACCGCAAGTCCGCCTCCCACTGCGCCTGTCTTCCATACCAGGTCGCTCATTCCTTTCAATCCGTATTGAAGTCCCGCACCTGCGGCTCCGACTAACAGGCATAACGCTGCCGCCCCTTTCTCCATTCTTCTCCAACTGTGAATTCTTAACCCCAGCACCTTATACTCATACAGGTACTTGTCCACAAACACCCTCACGTTCTCTACTTTGTCGCTGACCATGCTGGCATGTTCAAATTTGGCACGAACCAGGCGCATCAGCGGATGGGTGCTTTTATTCATATTTCCCGCTGCACGTACCAAACGTTTCAAAGCGACATTGACAATACATTTACTCATAATCCCTACGGCTGCCAGGATTCCCAGAAGCACAAATACGATGTGCCCGTCCAATATTGTTTCTAACATAAAAAAGCCCTCCTTCTGAATTGAATTATAACTGAAAATTCAAAGAAGAGCTCAAAAATCGTTCTACAGATTCTGCACCTTACAGTAGGAGAATCTGTCATTTTCCTACGGATTGTGAAACCTGTTCTTTCTATATAAGTGTCAGTAATTCTTTGACAAGCCTTACACTGTGGGCAATTGCCTGGCGTTCGAATGTGGGATAATCCACATGGGCGCTATTGTCAGCTTTATCCGAAATGGCCCGTATTATGACATACGAAATCTGGTTTAAGGAGGCTGCGTGGGCGATTCCCGCCCCTTCCATCTCTACGCACAACGGATGGAAATTCTGGATAATCTTCTCCTTCACCTCGCGGGACGCAATAAACTGATCGCCGCTTGCAATCCTTCCGGTAAATGTATGAATATCGGGATTCACCTTTTCACTGGCCTTAACGGCCTTCTTCACCAGTTCTTCATCTGCCGGAAACGACAAAGTCTCCATTCTTGGCACTTGTCCCACCGGATATCCGAATTCTGTGGCATCCATATCATGATGGAGTGCATCCGTTGAAATCACAATGTCTCCGATATCAATCTTCGCATCCAGAGAACCCGCAATTCCCGTGTTAATTAACCGGTCCACCCCGAACCGGTCTGCCAGGATCTGGGTACAGATTCCTGCATTTACCTTGCCAATCCCACTTCTTACAATTACAACATCCTTGCCGCACAGTTCTCCCCTTAAGAATACCATGGAAGCCCGCTCTATCGTCTCCTGTACTTCCATAGCTTCCTTCAGCGCCGCCACCTCTTCTTCCATTGCTCCGATGATTCCTATCATTACCTCATAATCCTCCTGTATACTTTCGTCTTTATGAGTATTATAGCGGAAAATAGGGAAAATTACAATGAAAGGGGACAAAGCTGCTCTTCTCTATTTTTTGATTATCCTTGCCAGGCGACATTTAATCAAAATTTCTCTTGTAACTATGAAAGTTCATTGTATAATGATAATAGTAAGGTTGAAATGTTCTTCTTTTTCAAGGAGATCCAATAAAAAACTTAAATAAAAAGAAATGGAGGAAGATGGATATGGAATTCAGACCATCTGGTGTCTGTTCACAGCTGATTAAGGTTGATGTGGATGGAAACATTATTAAGAATGTGCAGTTCGTTGGCGGATGCGCCGGAAATACGCAAGGAATCGCAAGCCTTGTAGTCGGCATGGATGTACATGATGCAATCTCTCGCATGGAAGGGATTACCTGCGGATTCAAGCCTACATCCTGCCCGGATCAGCTTGCCAAGGCGCTGAAGCAGGCAATCGGGGAAGCATAACGATCGCAGGAACATAATATATCTTACTTTTTTGGAAGGGCTGCAGGAAGTACCGTCTACGACGTCTTTGGCCTGTATCGTAGGCCTACGGTTTCTCAATGTAAGGTCGAAATTAAATTAATAGTTCCATCGGTTTGCACCGTAGACGGTACTTCCTGCAGCCCTTCCTCATATTTACCGCTATCTTTAGTTTTTTAGACTATCTCTGTCTTCAGATTGCAAAATTTGTCCATATTCAATTTTTCATTTGTAGTATGTCGCTTTTAGTATGTCGCTTACTATTAGCCCTTTTTTGTTTTTTGCTCTCTTATACTTGGATGAATGGTGTCTTTATGGCTCTTCGATGTAAATACCGTCGGTGAAAGAACTACCTCCATCATGATTAGCTGAATGGGTACTACGAACCCGGTAATAATATCCGCCTTCCACATCCAGATACCTGTTTGCGCTGACTCTGTCCGCATTCTCGTTTATCTTATACCAGTTGTCATAGTAAGTCCAGGATGTATCTCCCTTTTTAGCACGTTCTATGATAACAGATACGCGGATAGTATCAACCACATGCTCGGCAATACTCGTCCCGCCGGCATAAATTCTCCCAGGTCCTAATCGGACGCACTTGGAATAGCCTGCCATCAGATCTAAACCTCTTGTATATGGCGTGGCATAACCAACAGATTCTTCATCGTAAGTCAGGTATGAACCATCCAAGATCGGGTCTTCTGACGCTGCCTGTGCATTATTCGCCGATATTAGTAGCATGCCGATGACCAGCAAAAATGTACAGCATACAGATAACGCCCTTTTTCTCACTCTTACACCTCCTATCCCACTTTAGTCCCTCATATATATAAACACATAACTCGACAAAAACTGACGCGTTTTCCTAAAAAAAATGTAAATTTTCTACTATTAATTCAAATTCTGGCTGTTCCATGGTTCCATATAAGAAATATTTCAATCCCATATCCTTAAAACTGGCAGAATATTTCTTCACATCCTCCTCTGCTACCTGATATTTCTTAATCTCAATCTCTCTTCCATACACTTCCATAGTATACTCGTCAATAACCTCATCTACAATCTCAAATCCAAGTGATGCCTTTTTATACGAAGCACATATTAGATAACTTAATCTTTTTCCGTCATAATCATAGTATAATTCTGCGGTCTGTAACACTTCATCCAATTTCATATTTACAAATTTCATTTTATCTGATACTATGACCACTTTTGTCGGCATGATTCCGAATTCGTCACTGATTTTTTGATACGCCTCTTCTTCATCCTCATCTACCAGAATCAGATTATCTTCACTAGAATTTACTTTTTCAACTTGTCTATCACCAATCATTCTTGTCACCATCTTGATAATCTTCTCTGGTCCACCCATACTGGTAAGTCCCGCAGTCATCGCTAATACCAGAGCCGCCGCAAGCCCGACATACATCTGCATCCGTTTCTTTTTCTTCCGAACAACCTTTCTCTCCCTATTTGCCTTTTCCTCTTCTTCCAGAATCCTCCGGCCAATCGCCAATGCCTTTAAGTCTTCTTCTGACATATTCGCATACAGATTCTCATGCTGCTCCGGCAATTTCTTACCCTCTCGGTTCATCTGATCTTCTGTCTTTTCTTCCTCTTCCATCTTGTCTGTTGTATCTACAGATGCTTTCAGTCCTGCCTTCTCCAGTTTTTCAATCTCCTCGCTGATCTTTAAGTACAGGGCCTCTTTCTTCCCTGCCGGCATGATGATATCGTCGGCTTCTAGTAGTGCGGCTTCTTCCTCCTGCGCCTCTCTTTCGTACTCTTCTTTGATCATCATTTCCAGCATCTTATCATTATTTTTCATCATTATACCTCTCGTTAAATATATGCGGTCTTCTATATTGCTCTTGGTGTAACTCAAAATCTTCTTCTTTCTCTTGACCAAATCACTTGTAAACGTATAATATAATTATAACAGATATGTCGTACAGACATAGTTCTATCCTTTAACAAGATTGGGAGGTCATTATGAAACGCATCATCTTAACCGGCGGTGGCACCGCAGGCCACGTAACACCTAATATCGCCCTTTTGCCGCGGCTTAAAGAACTACAATATGATATCCACTATATCGGTTCCTACCATGGTATAGAAAAAGAACTGATCGAGCAGTTTGGAATTCCATATCATGGAATATCCTCTGGAAAATTGCGCCGTTACTTCAGCATCCAGAATTTTACGGATCCTTTTCGCGTAATCAAGGGATTAGGCGAAGCAAAAAAACTGGTGAAGATACTGAATCCTGACGTCATCTTTTCCAAGGGCGGCTTTGTCTCTGTTCCTGTCGTACTGGCTGGCAAAGGCCGTCATGTACCAACCATTATTCATGAATCTGACATGACTCCTGGTCTTGCGAACAAGCTGTCCATTCCTTCCGCAACCAAAGTCTGCTGTAATTTCCCGGAGACGCTGACCCATCTTCCCGAAGGAAAGGCTATACTGACAGGTTCTCCGATCCGTCAGGAATTATTGTCCGGCGACAAATTCAAGGCAAAAGAATTCCTTAAGTTTACTTCCGACAAACCTGTAATCATGGTGGTCGGAGGAAGTCTTGGCTCCGTTGCCGTCAACGAAGCAGTACGCGGCGTACTTCCCGAACTTCTTGAGACGTTCCAGGTCATCCACCTCTGCGGCAAAGGAAAGCTTGACGAATCACTTCACAATCTGGAAGGCTATGCCCAGTTTGAATACGTCAAAGAAGAATTAAAAGATCTCTTTGCCTTAACAGATATCGTAATATCCAGAGCTGGGGCCAACGCCATCTGTGAACTGCTTGCCCTCCATAAGCCGAATCTGCTGATTCCTCTTTCTGTCAATGCAAGCCGCGGCGACCAGATTCTGAACGCCCGTTCATTTGAACGCCAGGGCTATAGTGTCGTTCTGGAAGAAGAAGCCCTCACTAAGGAAGAACTTCTGAATTCCATTATGACATTATATAAGAACAGGAACACTTACATAGACGCCATGAAGAATTCTCCTCAGCAGAATTCCATTGATACCATCATAGACCTGATTGAAACCGCCGCAAACAAATAGAACATATTGTCGTAAAATGTCGCTATCAAGGTACACTTTGGGGATGAAGTACCCCCGTCCCCATAGCATGCAGCGCAACGTGCCTGTAAGTCTGTAATTTCTATAAAATTTATAAAACAGGTGTCAGTACCGGCACCTGTTTTACGCTTTATTCAAGTGAGCATACTCCTCTGCGTAATTCTTGCGTATCCATTTCTTTGCCCGATACAATATAGCCTGCAGCACTTCCAGCGTCACTTCCATATTTTCCGCAACTTCGTTCTGCGGCTTTTCCAATACATAGGTAATCGTAATGGCTTCATACCATCTGGGATTCTTCTCATACAAAGCATCAAATATTCCCTTCTCCAATTCTGCAAACTGCTGGTTTTTCATCTTCCTTACATAAGAATCCTCCGGGTTCTCCACTGATTTTGAAAGACGTACCTCGAACTCACCCTCCACTTCTTCCATCAGACATTCTCGATCACGATCTCTTTTCATATTCAGCGCCAGATTTTTTGTCGTCAGAAGCAGCCATGACCTGGCTGCTCCTTTTTTTACATTCTCCATATTTATATAAAAGTTCATAAAAACATTCTGTACAATTTCTTCTGCCGTATGATGATTCCCGGAATATTTTACTGCCACCTTGTATACCAGCTCAATATTTTCATCGTATATTACCTTGAAGTCTGCTTTTGTAATTAACTCAGCTTCCACTTACTTCTCATCCTTTGCTTCCTAAATAAACTATTTTATCTTGGCCAGTAATTCCTCTTTGTCCTCATCCGTCAGCTTTCCCATCTTCCATCCCAATCCCACGCCATCATTCTGATACCTTGGAATCATGTGAAGATGGAAATGAAACACCGTCTGTCCGGCCGCCTCTTTGTTATTCTGTACAATATTATAACCGTCACAGCCAAGAACATCTGTAAGCTTCGTAATCATCTTCTTTGCCAATACCATCACTTTCGCAGCTAATCCATCGTCAAGCTCGTACAGATCAGCATAATGTTCTTTGGGCAGGATCAGTGCATGTCCCTTCGAAGCCGGACTTACATCAAGAATGACTCTAAACTCTTCATCCTCATATAAAGTAGCCGTAGGTATATCGCCGTTCGCAAGTTTACAGAATATACAGTTCTCGTCCTTCATATCTAAATCATCCTTTCTTAAAAATAATAATTGATTATTTCATCCGCCAATGCTAAACTGTTAATTCAGAAAGGGCGGTAAATACTATGTTTTCAGCAACAGATTACGACAAATTGCAGCAAATCATGGCAGAAAGTTCTGAGAAAAGGGAACTCCTTACAAGACTTCTGGAGTCTCATCGTATGGAAGTCAGCGCTATCAGCCACGAAATAAGAAATCCTTTAACGCTTGTATACAGTACGCTTCAATTAATTGAATCACAACACCCCGAAGTTCTGGATTTCCACTACTGGGATTCCATGCATCAAGATATCGAATATATGACGAAGCTTTTAGAGGAACTTTCATCTTACAACAATAGTGAAAAACTGTCCATCGCCAGAATTGATACCATTACATTCCTCAAGAACCTCGTCTTGTCGTTCGCTTCGTCTATTCTGGATAACGATATCGAATTCACCTCCAGGATCGCCCCTGACCTTCCACCCATCATGGCAGATTCTGTGAAACTGAAACAGACGCTTCTGAATCTTCTTGGGAATGCAAAAGATGCCGTCCTATCACGCCCAGATTCAGAAATTCCTACGATCCGTCTGGATGCACAATTGAAAGATCAGAAAATCTATATCTCAATTGCAGATAACGGCTCCGGAATTCCTTCCAAGGATGTTCCTAACATCTTTGCCCCCTTCGTGACACATAAGAAAAACGGAACCGGCCTTGGACTCGCCATTACCAGACGAATCATTGAGACACACGGAGGGTCCATTCATGTAGAATCAGAACCCGGTAATGGATCTGTCTTTACCGTTATGCTTCCAATACAACAGAAGCCCTGACAAAAATCCTGTTACCAGACCGCCGATGTGCGCCATATTATCTACGCCGCTGCTGGAAAAACCATAATACAGGCTGATGATAATCATAAATACAATTCTTCTGCCGTAGATCTCTCCGATTTTTCCATGGTTACGCATCGCAACATACAATAATGCACCTATGAGTCCGAAGATAGCTCCCGATGCCCCTGCCGATATAGCATAGTCTCCTGTCCGGAATTCATACCAGGCAGACAAGACATTACCTCCCAGTCCGCTGAGTATATAAATCAACAGAAGTTTAACTTTACCGATCTCTATCTCCAGATTCCATCCAATCAGTACCAGCGTTACCATATTATTCATCAGATGCTCAAATCCAAAATGCAGAAACATACTGGTAAACAAACGGTAATACTCTCCCTCCTCCAACACCTTAGGAACGTACATAGCCCCATGTTCCAGTAAAAACTTCCCATCCTCTGTCATTCCCTGCGTCGTAAGCACGAAGAAAACGATAAGGTTCACCGCCGCCAATAAGACAGTACAAGGCGCCGCTATTCTTTTTTCATGTATCACCTGTCCACCTTCTAGTATATTTCTCGTTATTCCTGCATAGTATACCATATTTTTCCAGATATAGTAACATGAATCATTTAATTTTATTGTACTTTCCATTATTTTCCAAAATATTGTAACATATATAAATCACAAAGTCATTATCACATTTTATGAAAAATCCTCTTCTTCAATATGCAATCCATCCCAATCTCCCCATCTGGATTTTCGCCGCTTATTCAGAAGTCTTTTCACCGGCGACCATAAATGATCCGTCTCCCGCATAACCGAACCTCCCATCTCGCACTCTATAATCCCTTCTCTTTCCTTTCCCTCATCCTCCTCTTCATCAACTTTATCATCTCTGTTCGTATTTTGTTTCTCCACATTTTCATCTTCCCGCTCTGCCTTCAGACATTCCGCTGCCAGCTTCTCCAGGCTATAATTCTCATCCATCGTCTTTTTATTTAACAGAAACACCATACGAATACATTCCTGATCCTGATAATCCGCCTGCTTCACATAATATTCTGTTAATTCATGAAATTCATTCCACAAATCCTGCTGCGCTAATGGATAATAACAGAAGAAATATTTTCCGCCTTCATAAAAAATATACTCAGGCTTCAATAGAATACAATGGATATTCAACAAAAAAGTTTCTACCTCCCTGACTACATTTCTAAAATCTCTAAGAAACATTTTTATGTCTTTTGCACCTATTTTACTTCTTGTAAACATTGCTTTCATCGAAATCTTCCCACTGACGTCATAATCATAATAACTGTTCTCGTTCATTCCCCTGCCGCCCATCTTCAATATACCTCTCAGATTGTTTGCCTTCAGCATACGAATCTGGTAGTCTTCCTTATAAAAAACCTCTTCTTCAATCGTGATCTTGCGTTCCATCTCTCTTTCTGCTCCTCTTTTCTATCTCTGATTTCTGATTTTTTTCTCCGGCTCTGTAATCGCGGCTCTTCTAATGACCGAAACTTTTATATTTCTTCTCGATCCTCCCGCTATTACTTCAATCTCGTCCTTTTCTATCTGAACCGATACCTGCGTGCGGGTAAGAAGAATACATTTATCCTTCACCCTCTGATGAAAGAGCGCCTCTAACTCTCCTGGTTTTACTCCATTCTTATCCCGCGCTTTTGTACTTCCCACGACAGCCGTCTCATACGCTGTTCCCGACAGTATATTTTTGTCATGAAAATAAAATACTGCCAGAATACATCCCATAATCAGAAACAGAATCATCGGCATAAGGACCGACATCTCTACCGTCATACTTCCCCGTACCATATACTTTTTCATACACACATCCCTCCCGCAAGGATACTGCACAGATAGCCCGCCGCCAAAAAGGGAAGAAACGGAAGTCTGTACTTTCTGGACATCTTCTTTCCGACAAGACAAATAACTGCTGCCGCACCAAGAAGCATAAAAGCCGTCGAAAGGACTTCTAACAGCTTCCACACGCCAAGATAGATTCCCAGGATAAGGATCGACCAACTGTCGCCGTATCCCATTCCTTCCCGTGTAATCCTGCTGATCAATAAAAATAATAATCCAATGCCGGTTCCTCCTAAGATCAGCCAGATATTGTCCTTTCCTATAAAGATCTGATACCCAAGAGCCATCAGATTTCCAGATATCAGAATATACACCGGGATCTTCCGGGAATGTATATCTGCAATCGACGCCCCTGCAAGAATCCCCATACTGATTACCCGGCTTATCGTCCACATCTTAAGCACGCCCTCTTTCCAATAACCTCTGACAGGGAAACCGCATAGACCGTCCGTTTTAACCCGCTGCAGGACAGAGAATTATGATACCGGTTTCCTGTATCAGTAATATAGATCCCACTTCCTCTTCTTTTCATACAATATTCACATGGATAATATATTCCACCGCTTTCGTTTCGCAGATCCTCAATATTTCCCGTAGGAACCATGTGGATTGATAACTCCAGATATGTACAGTGATAATTCTTATGATAGACTGTTCCCGTCTCTGTAACGTAGACCGTCTCCTCTCGATCTGAATCAAATCCCGGCTTCTCATAGCCAACCCAGGCTTTGATACGCATCTTCTCCTGATACTGAATCGGTGATACGCCGAACATGGGAATCGGCAGACGGACTTCATACTTTACCGTCAGTTCCCCGATTCCTGTACTGGAAGAAATTCTTGACCCGTCGCACCGGATTCCCCCGCTTCCCCCAAGTACAATGCTTCTATCTAACCGTTCTGCACCAACCGCATTCACCACGTCCTGTTCTAGCTGGGAAGGATTAACCACGGCGACGATACAGGAATCTTCTGCCGCCTTCTTTCCCGCATACTGCAGGCCGCAGCGCATGGCAGTCTGTACTGCCATGATTTCCATAAGATACAAAAGGCTTACTACAGCAAGGAAGAATACCGGCGCCGCCATAGCTGCCTCCACCGTAATACTGGCTTCTGTAAAGGCGGATACAGATACCCTTTCGAACGCATAAGAATCTTTCGAATGTAAGGGGAGTGTTTTATTTTTCATCGTACGAATCCTTCTCCTTTCTTTCTATCATTTTATTGTCTGATTTTCCTGGATTATATTCTGATATCCGAAAGGGCATCTGTATCCGTCTTTTAGCAATAACCATAGTATGTCTGAAACTGATAACGGATTCCTCTTCTCATCCTGCAGACCGAACGAATCTCCATCCTGCTTATACAGAAGTCTGCGCGAAAATATGGCTGTCCGTAAGTCTTCCTCATATTCAGTTCAATAATAGAAAGCGTCCGCAAAGCAGTCACATCCTTTTTTGACAGAAATAGCAGCATACGGAGATATTCTGAATAGCCAAGTCCATTTTCATGATCTCTCCCTTCACTATGATCATCATCCGTCCCCAGTGTAAGCAATCTTGAAAACTGCAATTGCCAGCTCTCCTTTGATTTCACCAGCGGCACTCTGTTTCCTTCCAGTAAAGACCGAAGATCCATAATGGATTCTCCATATGCCCATGCCAGAAGGATTCCCTGGGCGGCCGCCTCGGTAATAGGCGGAACCGCAAGAAGGGTGCACAACGTCGCTGCCGCCGCCTCGGCTTCTGCCTTCATAGCGCTGTCTGTCTGGATATATGCATAATTAGGGACAAATCTTAGAAGCAGCAGTTTTTTTACTACAGACTCCAGATTCTCTTTATCACTTTCTTTTCCTGCCAGAATATACTCCAGTTCATAGTCCAGAGCTCTTGTATGTTCCGTATCCGTAAAGTCTGAGAAGTGTTCCAGCAGATACTCGCCGAACATCAGAGAAGATAAATTCCTGCTCTTGTCCGAAGCGTCCGGGAACCTTCCAGATCCCTGATTGCGGTTCCGCGAGATTAAAAGATCCCTTCTTTCTGTTCGTTTTTCTGACACAGAATGATCTTTTGGCATTACCAGCGTCAGTATCGGAGACTTCTTCAACTGTCCTACATGGGCAATCGGATTATCTTCCTGAGGAAGTTCGTTTTCATTTTCCGCAAGTAACCCCTCCATATGTCTCTGCCACAAATCTTCCTCCTTAGCATAATCCTCTGCCCTCGCATCCTGCTGTTTCCACACAGACGTTGTTTCCAGCATGTCCTTCATGACATCCGCCCCATACCTATGCTCCATATATGCGGCAACCTGGCCAAGAAACGCACTGCACCCATCGTCTGTCAGAAACTGGATTCTCTCTATCTTATGTTCCACTTTGCCCTGTTCGTAATAATCCAGACGATCCGTCACATTCTCTTCTGCATAATCTCCCGTCTCATAACTGCCATCCAGGGCAAAAACATCGTATTCTTCCAGAAGTTCCTTCTGGTATTCTGCAAATACACACTCCATCGCCCGGTCTGTATCCGTCCTGCGATAATTTTTCGCAAGCTGTATCGATGCACTTTCCATGATACCCCCGACGAAAGTGATCAGCAGAATAAAAATCAGACTTAGGAATGCCGTCACATCTCCTTTACATTTCTTTTGTGCGTATTTACAATTTTCTGGTACAGATTTCTTTTGCACCCATTTACAACATTCAGACATGGCGCTCAGATTCCCGAACTTTCGCTGACAATCTTCTGGAAAATATTCTGTACCAGACTGGTAAGCTGGGACTTGAATATAATTACCAGTCCAATCAATACCACAAGAATCAATATTACCTCTACTACGCCAATTCCCTCATCTTCCCGAAGTTTCTCTTTTACTTTCGATAAACAATGTCCTATTCTCCACATCATACCTCTCCTTCCACTTTTTACTAAATCACTATTTTTCCGGTCTCAGATCTGCACCGACAAAAATGCCGGAACTATCACAATCACCAACACGATTGCCAACATCAGGAACATGGGCAGCAACAGCTTTGTCCCCGCTTCTTCCCCAAGTCTCTTTGCTCTTGCTTTCCTCTCCTCAAATGCCTGAATTGATTCTGCCTTCAGCACCTGGGTCATCCCTCTTGTACCCTTCCTTAGATTTTGTGACAATAATGCTCCAAACCTCAGATAAGCCTGAATATTACAGCGCCGTCCGAAATTCTCGTAACTTTCCGACTCAGCAACCCCTCTCTCCATCTCATGACAGACTCGCTTCATCTCCTCATAAGCATACCTCTCTCCCCATATTTCCTTCTGGCGTCCGTAGTCCTCTACCACCTTTCTCCATGCCCGTTTTGCCGTCATTCCTGCCCCAAGGAAAAGAGTCATCTTATTCACAATCTCGGGATAATCCAGAATCATCTGCTGCTTTCGCTGTTCCTTTTGCTTTTCCTTATTCTGAATTTCCAAAGCATACAACAATACTCCTATAAGTAACGCCATCATTACCAGTACCAGCCCCCGACTGTTCATTTTCCGATAATAAACAGCCCTTTTATTAAAAATCTTGTCTGGAAGTTTCAGCTTTTTACTGGTACGGCTTTCTCCTTCCTTCTTTCTGACCGCTTCCTCAATCTGAATCTTTGCCTTCTCATTTTTATTCAATGTCCTTGGAAATACGTTGGCCGTACACTGATATGCAGCCTGCTCTTCCTTGTTTTCACAATAAGTAAGAACGGCAGATAAAGTCACAAGCGTTCCTTCCTCTTCTAATGAGTCTGGCTTTAGTTCCCCTCTGACGTTCATTACGCGATAATGATCCAGTTCCCATGAAACCTCCACCGGCTCATTGGGAATCTTTGTCAGAAGATTCATGTCATATTCAATCCTGTCAAGGCTTTCATTCTCTCCCAGAATCATCCCTTCCATCTTCTGTATTATACTTGCAAACAATTTCTGAATTTCTTCTGATGAATACTGCCGTTCTGCTATTTCAACCTGAATGGGAATCTTTTTATCCTCTCCCAGAATTGAAACCTTCAGTTCTTCCGTTCTGCTGCCGCCGCCGTAATCGTTTCTCTCAATGACGCCATCCGTCTTTTTCACAGACAGTAGAAAATCTGCCGCCACAAGGAAGATACCAAACACCAGCATACTTCCTACGGCCAGAACCCTTAACCGTTTCATACTTCGATCCTTATCATCCTTATTCCCAGATAATAAGCGCCCATATAGATTCCCAGACATACCGTCATCACCCCGATTCCAAATATATTCCCATACAGGCTGTCCATAAATTCAGGAAAACTTAAGCTCATATAACCGATTATGGCATAGGGGATCGACGCCATCACCCGGAACTCATACTTTTTCGCCGCAAGCAGCGTGTCGATCTCCCTCTTGACATCAATCTTATCGCCGATCTGCCTTACCGTATCCTGTATAATGGATATCATATTCCCCCCGCTTTTCTTTGCCGCCCCAAATACGATTACAAAATTCCGTACGTCTTCTGTCTGTATGCGCATCCCGAATTCCTCCAGAATCTTCTCCAGCGGCACATGAATCTGAAGTTGTCTGGTAATAATCAGTAACTCCTTTGAAATTCTTGCCGTCTCTGGATAGATCAGCTTCATTTCCTTCTGCGTCTCCCGAAATGCATTTTCCACAGAATATCCTGTATTCAGCGATGAGGATACCGCCTGTATGGCTTCTTTAAACTGCGCCTGGAATTCCAGTTCCTTCTTCCTTACACATTCTTCCTCCATCATACGGACATGCCAGATAAAAACCGGCAGTAAGGGCAGTATCATCCAGAATGAACGGTAATAGAGCCATGCCGTGGCCGCTGTAATTCCGAACGCCTTTGTCCCGTTCCACAGATGTTCTTTATATGTGATATCCTGCTGCCAGTAATTTGTTCTGGTTCGTAACCTCTTTAATCTTCCTCCACTCTCCCTGTATCTTTCCTTCTTTTTCCCCAAGTTCCGTAAATTGATACAATGTCTGTAATCGAATCTCACCTTCCCAATATCCTAATACCTCCGTCACTTCCAGAACCTTCCTACTCTTATCCCTCAGCCTTCCCAGATGGACAATAATGTCGATTCCCGATGCAATCTGTCTCTGAATAGCAGGCAAAGGCAGATCTATTCCCATCAGTACCATTGTCTCCAGCCTGCTCAACATATCCCTGGGACTGTTAGCATGACCTGTACTAAGACTTCCGTCATGACCTGTATTCAATGCCTGCAGCATGTCGATTGCTTCTGCCGAACGCACCTCTCCAACAATGATACGATCCGGCCGCATTCGCAGCGCCGACTTGATCAGCTCCCAGATCGTCACCGCTCCAAAGCCTTCCACATTCTCATTTCTCGCTTCCAGCCTTACCAGGTTTTGAATCCCCTGAATCTTTAACTCTGCATTGTCTTCAATCGTAATAATTCTCTCTGTCTTTGGAATATACTGCGATAATGCATTTAGAAAAGAGGTCTTGCCCGAACCGGTGCCTCCGCTTATGAATATGTTGTACCCGGCTGCCACAAGAGCGGCAAGAAAGCCGGATACTTCACTGTTGATGGAATTCCACGAGATCAGTTTTCCCATGGTAATTGCCTCTTTTGAAAATTTCCGGATCGTCACAATCGGACCATCCAGCGCCACAGGCTGTAGGATGATGTTCACCCGGGAACCGTCGGAAAGCCTTGCATCCACAATCGGCGACGCTTCATTCACCAGACGGTTAGAACCTGCCGCAATCTGCTGCACGACATCCTCTAATTTATCCCTGGAGATAAACCGCCTGTCCGACTGAAAGATTCTTCCGCCTTTTTCATAAAATATATTCTGTGTCCCGTTGATCATAATCTCTGTGATTGTATCGTCCTCCAGAAATTCCTGCAGAAGATCCAGTTTGCGAAACGCATTAAACAATTCCCTTCCAAGCGCCGTCTTTTCAGCCAGAGACAGGTATTCTTCCTCCGAAGCATCCTGTAACACGCCATAGATCAGACGGGTCAGCTCCTCATCTTCAATCTCTCTTGACATGTCCAGTTCCTCAAGAATCCTGGCATGTAGCCGCTCTGAACGCATCATGGAAGCCATCCTATCGCCACCTTCCACACTCCTTCTTCACCATCTTTTTCTTCACATCGTCGAACCCCAGAAGATGAAGTTCTTCTTCCATCTGCAAAAGCTTCGCCTCTGCCAGCTTATCTTTGATTGTCGGGACATGAATCTCCGTACAGATCCGAAGCAGTCCGTATACGTCTCTAAGCCCTTCGTCTATATCAAGTATCAGTACGTCATAGAGACTCTGTTCCTCAATCTGACGCAGCATATCAGCCCACTCTTTTAGCGTAACCGCCTTGATATCTTCCGACACCTTTACCGGAAGCAGATAATCCAGTGATCCCATATGCTCCACCAAGGTTGTAAGAATGACTCCAAGATTCCCTTTCTCCTGCCGCAGATAATACAGTACGTCTCCCAAGGTATGCCCTTCTTCTGGAAAATACCCTCCGATTCCTCCATAGATCTCCAGATTAAGATACAGAACATTCTTCGAAACCGCAAGTTCTTGTCCAAGCTTTAGTCCATATCCTGTCTTTCCGCTTCTGTGTACCGGGGAAAAGATACCTATCATTCTGGAATTCTTCGTCCTTACCGCCTTAAAATACAGGTCTCCCGTCTTATTGTCTTCACTGCATGTTCTTATAATCTCTGCCAGAAGCAGTTCCCCTGACTGATACTTATACACTGCAGTTTCATCAGAATTCGTCTCCGTCTTCCCAGATTCGGCAAGTACAAACACATTTCCCGCTCCAAGTCCTTTTCTCTCTTCTGCCGAATAGTTTCCACTGATCACCAGAATATCCACAGGACGCTCCTTAAGGATTGCATGTACCTGAGAAAGACCGTTACATACCTGTACTTGAAAAGCAAATTCCTTCTTCTTCATCAGAAATACTGCAAATGCTGCGGCATATCCTTCCTCTTGATCACAAATTACCAGACTTCTGCTGCCCACATAATATCCCTCCTATTCTGCGATCTTATTAATGACTCTGTGAATTGCTGCCGAAATGGCATCGAATACCTTGAACTTCTAGTGAATCTATCAGATACAAGTTACGTGTGTTGTAACTTGTAAAATGATTATAAACCTCTTTTACAGGATTTGTCTATCCCATTTTTAAAAAAACCGAAACTTTGTGCAACCTTTACATAAATCCATAGAACGAAATCCCATAAAGAAGCGCAACCCCAGGAGTTCCAAGGATTCCTGACGTCAAAACAGTCCATGGATTCAGCCCTACCTGCACGGAAATTCCCTGTGCGTTCAGAAATTCATTTACAAAAAATATCATGGCGCATCCTATAATTGCCCTTACAATAAAGTTTGTAACAATCTGCGGCTTCTGTTCTGACATATTTCTTTTCCTCCCAGGCTTTTATTTTCTAATACCATATATATCCACAGCGTAAGTATTTTATTCTCAAAATCTGCTTATACTACAATTGTCTGGAAATATACTGTGGAAATCGTTTACAAATATCAGAGAGGTGAATTATGAGATTATTTGAACGCGGAAATGCAACAGAAGAAGATGTATACAGACGCCTGTCTTACGACCCCCAGGCGGATACGCTGATGGATGAAATTGCGAATGCACGCCAGGAAATCGAAGAAGCCTATCTTAATTTTCAATATGCTTCTGACCCAGATCTGATTGATTCCTATATTTACAGAGGAAATGCGGCCTGGCTGCGTTACCGTTTTCTTCTTCGGCAGGCGAAGATTATCTGATTTATCTGATTTCATATCACTAAAATACTTCCTACAGTCATATAGATGTATAGATAGACTGTCAGGAGGTATTTATTTTGCGTAGAAAAGCAGAGTTTTTCCTATTGATCCTTTTATTAGCAGGACTGATCGTTATCAGCCGGAACCTGGGCAGATATGTTTCAAGCGGCAAAGTAAAAAGAGCTGAGAATACAGTGGTTCTGGATTCCGGACACGGGGGAAGTGATCCTGGAAAAGTCGGAGTCAATAATGCAAAAGAGAAGGACATTAACCTGAAAATAGCAAAGAAAGTTAAAAAACTTCTGGAAAAAAAGGGTATAAAGGTCGTAATGACACGTGAAGACGACACGATGCTTGCAAAAGATAAAAATGGCAGCCAGAAAGTACAGGATATGAAAGAAAGAGTGAAACTGATCAACAGTACTGGCCCGGAACTTGCAGTCAGCATCCATCAGAACAGTTACCATGAAGAGTCAATCCACGGCGCCCAGGTATTCTACTATAAGCACTCTGCACAAGGCGAACAGTTCGCCGCAATCATGCAGAAAGCTCTGTTGTCGATTGATAAAGAAAACCGACGGCAGCCTAAGGCAGACGACACCTATTATCTTCTAAAGAAAACCGAAGTTCCGACAGTTATTGTGGAATGCGGATTCTTAAGCAACCCCGAGGAAGCGGAAAAATTAGTCACTGAAGAATATCAGCAGCAGATTGCAGAAGCCATCGTAAAGGGAATTGAAGCTTGTATGAAAGAATAGAGTGTAGTATAATATTTCCCATGAAAACAATCATTGAACGAATCGACGCGGAACAAATGAATAGAGAGACAATCGAAAAAGCCGGACGGATCTTAAGAGACGGAGGACTTGTGGCATTTCCGACAGAGACTGTCTATGGACTGGGAGCCGACGCATTGAATGAACAGGCTGCAGGAAAAATCTATGCCGCTAAGGGAAGACCATCTGACAATCCTTTAATCGTACATGTGGCAGATATGGAATCCCTTACCAGGATTACAGGAACAATACCTGAGAAAGCAGGAATGATCGCCAGGGAATTCTGGCCAGGACCTCTTACAATGATTTTCCGAAAGACCAGGGCCGTGCCTTTTGGTACAACCGGCGGCCTTGACACTGTGGCTGTCCGGATGCCCGATCATGCGATTGCAAGAGAAATCATCCGGGCAGGCGGCGGATTTATTGCGGCGCCAAGCGCTAATACTTCCGGCCGCCCAAGCCCTACCACAGCACAGCACGTAGAAGAAGATCTTGCAGGAAAGATTGATATGGTGGTGGACGGCGGTGCGGTAGAGATCGGTGTGGAATCTACAATCCTGGATATGACGGTGGAACCGCCGATGATTTTAAGGCCAGGAGCCGTGACCAGGGAGATGTTGGAAAGTCTGGTGGGCAAAGTCTCGGTGGACAAGACTCTGATCGAACCGGACAGCAGGAAAGCGCCCAAAGCGCCGGGGATGAAGTACCGGCATTATGCGCCCAAAGCAGATCTGACCATTCTGGAAGGAGATCTTTCACGGGTAGTAGAAGAAATCAACCGACTGGCTGCCGAAAAGACTGCCAAAGGCTACAAAGTGGGAATCATAGGCACGTCGGAAACAGCCGGCAGTTATTCTATAGGAAATTTCAAATGCATCGGAACCAGACAGGATGAAACATCGGTAGCAGGAAATTTATACGGCATTCTGCGGGATTTTGACAGTGACGGAACAGATTATATCTATAGTGAGTCTTTTTCCACATGCGGAATCGGAAGCGCAATAATGAACCGCCTGCAAAAAGCGGCTGGACATCGCATAATCCATGTTGACAAATGAATCATGCCAGAATGTAACATAGATTAAATTCTATTTACATCTGGCATTCTGAATATTCTACAATAAATAATCTTCTCTTTTACATCTTGTATCACAAGAAAAAGTATACGTTTACTATGCTTCTTATTTAATTTGTAATACAACCGTCTGGCTTTCTGCCAGTACTGGAGTTTCCATCATATTGCCGGTCACATTCTCTGTCAGTCTAATTGAAATATTAACCTCATTTAATAGCTCCGGATCTATCTTTTTTTCAACATCATAATAAGAGAACATCACCTGTTCAATCCTCTTTTTTCCAGAAAACACTATAGGAGTGCTCGAAGGTACGGCCATAATCTGTTCTTCCATAGCCGCTTTTGCCTCTTCATAAGTCTTAACATCAGCCTCAGCCGAAAAATCTGAACCAATATCACAAATCACATCTTTATCACTGGTATTTTCAAACAATAGTTCTGCCATAGGATATCCTGCCTCGTCCTCAGTCATTCCCAGATATTCTATTCTCACGCCTTCCTCATTATAAATCTCGGTTCCCGCCTCTACTGTTCCTTCTCCGGTCTTCCCATACTCTGACGTCTTTACACAAAGCAGTCCCGTATCCCACATAAATTCATTATTTTCATTCCAGGCAGCAAGTTTTATTCCAACTTCTCCAATCTCATTGACAGTGTACCCCAGTTCCTCTAATTCTTCTGCACTAATATACATGCTGATATCAAGTTGTTTTCCAGCAGGAACTTTTCCTCCGGACTCTGATACATAATCTACATAACCAGCATGATACTGGTTGACAATTTCCGCCTCATCAGTAAAGAACAGGTTTTCTGTACTCTGATTTTCTACAAGGAATGTAACTTTGGCAGAATCTGCAGGTGTTCCCATATATTCCACTCCCTTTACCGATACTTTTACGCCATCTTTTTCAAATAATACCTCTTCTTCTATGGAAGGACCGGAAGCTTTCTTTTCTTCTTTAACTTCCTTCTTATTCTCTCCCTTCTCACCTCCACTGTCTTTCTCCGAAGAACCACAGGCACATAATATGGCAGCCAATACGATAGCTAATACCATCAACACGTTTTTTCTGTTACTCTTTTTCATTTCATCTTCTCCTCCTGCTCTCATAATTGATTGAAATTGCCTAAATCTGCATTAATTAAAAATAACATAGTATTTTAGTTTTATCAACATTATTAAATTTAACCGAAGATGGTATCATAAAAAAGTGTCTTCGACACTTCAACTCCCCTAGCCCCTCATTCATGAGG
>CAJTVY010000025.1 GCA_910579925.1 uncultured Dorea sp. | reverse complement strand
CTTGATAGTATAGATTGTTCAACTTTTCCTGTCCACACTTATATACTAACACCAACTTTTAGGGATTTCATCATAGGCAACATGCGTATTTTTGTATCCCCAGCCTAAATGAACGCTTAACCTGCGCCATGCGGTACACTGTTGGAGCAGGTATGCTTGTTCGGCAGAATAACTTTTCGTATGCTTTTTGACGTATTCCAGATTCAGAGCCACGTCATTAATTTGTGTTTCGCTTAACCGTTCTGTAGCGTTTTTCCGTGTCTTATATCCAGATTGGAACGCTACGCCTAGTTGGATACAATAAGCCGTCTTTCCGTCAGCCTTTAGCCACCCCTCTTCAAAAGTGGATTCTTTTGAGCCGCCGTCTGTTACTTTGACAACTGTACCTGCGTGGCCGTCTGAATGAGTGTAAACAGAATCAGCAGCATGTAGCTGTGTGACAGGCAAGGTTGTAAATACGGCCGCTATAGCAAGAATCGCTGTCAGTAACCGTTTCAAGATTTTTTCCATAATGTTATGATTCTCCTTTCGTTTTGGGTAAAAAAATAGACGCTCATTTCTGAACGTCTTAGGAGCTGAAAACATTGGAACTATGCAGGATAGCTTGTTTCATCTTCTTTTTTCTCTATTTTTGTTCTTATGCAATCGCAGCAGGAAACAGCTTATACCACGAAAAACAACTCTTTTTCAAGGTTTTCTGCTACTGTTGTCTTTACAAGGTCGCAGCAGAGCAGAAAGCAAGAACTACCTACGACAACATACTGCGTCTGGTCAAAGACCCGGAAGTCTGCGAACCGATCCGTTTCTTAAGAGAACGTGAAATCGTACATTATCAGCGTTTCGGCGAAACGAATCGGGAAGATTGTAACAAAAATTTAAAGGTGTCAAAAGCCCACAACTACGGCACTTTTGAGCAGATACTAACAATCAGAAAATTCACAGGACGCAGGCATAAGCCGTTACCTCTGAAAGGAACTTGCCTTATTCTTCTGACTACGTTACGAACTTCGATACGGAAAATATTGAAATTCCTCTGTTACTGATAAACTCACAGAGGACTACAAAATATCTACAAAGATAGACCGTCAAAAAAATCATCCATTGACTTTACTTTATAGATTTCTTTCATTGCCAACAATACACTTATTCGGATACTATGTTTTCCACATTCCATTTGTGATATGATTTCTCGGCTTATCGACTGCCCTAATACCTGCAATTTTACCGCCACTTCTTCTTGAGACAAACCTGCTTTTTTTCTAAGAGTACGAAGATTATCGCCTATAGAGATATCCTGTTTTATTTTCATAATCAACTGCATTCTCCTTTAAGTTCTGTTAAATAAAATTATACATACAAATGCAGATTAATCAAATAGGTACTTGCTGTCTTTCATAAGATATACAAAAGCACCTGTAAGGGGGTATGTTTTATGGAGGATAAAATATCTTATACGATTGATAAAGATAGAATCAATCAGCAAAAAATGAAACTAATTGTAGTCAACCGCCGCCCACAATATACAGAACAATCACAAAAAACTGCCAGACAGGAAATTGAAAAACAATTATTCCAGATATTTAAAAAATATGATTGATTTTGTCGAAAGAATATACGTTCGATGGTATAATATAAGTGTGGGCGGCTTATGTCATACGTCCTTGTCGGGAGGGCAAAGAGATGATGTATGACGCATTATATGGACGCCAATCAATAGAAAAGAAAGACAGTATATCCGTTGAAAGCCAGCTTGAGTATTGTAAATATGAAACCCACGGAGACCCTTATATTGAATATGCAGACAGGGGATTCAGTGGAAAGAATACAAACAGACCGGATTTTGAAAAAATGATGTCTGACATCAAAGCCGGTAAAATCAAGCGAGTTATCGTCTACAAGCTAGACCGTATCAGCCGTTCGATACTGGACTTTGCTAACATGATGGAAGTATTTCAAAAATACAATGTAGAATTTGTTTCCTCAACAGAGAAATTCGACACATCAGCTCCAATCGGCAGAGCTATGTTGAATATCTGTATTGTCTTTGCACAGCTTGAACGGGAAACAATACAGAAACGAGTAACAGACGCTTATTATGCAAGGTGTAAGCATGGTTTTTACATGGGTGGTCGTATTCCTTATGGTTTCCGGCTTGTGGATGCGGTAATTGATAATGTCCGCACTTCCATGTATGAAGAAGTTCCAGAGGAAAGCGAACAACTGAAACTTATTTATTCCATGTATGCTGACCCGTCAAATTCGCTTGGTGAAATTATGCGGTATCTTAATCATCACGGTATTAAAAACTTACGAGGTGCTAATTGGAGTACCGCAAGGTTAAGTGAAATGTTGAGAAATCCTATCTATGTAGAAGCGGATATTGATGTGTACAATTTCTATAAAAGTCAAGGTGCGAACATCTTCAATCCTGCAAGTGATTTTACAGGCTACAATGCTTGTTATCTCTACAGGGGAACGGTCTCAAAGACCAGAAAACAATGCGACCTTGCTGATAAAGAAATTGTGTTAGCGCCACATAAGGGATTTATCCCCTCTAAGACATGGATAGCATGTCGGGTACGCTGTCTGAATAACCGCCAGTCAACTAAGACCTGCAAGGCTAAAAATTCATGGCTGGTAGGAAAAGTAAAATGTGGTAATTGCGGTTATGCATTGGTAGTGAGAAAAGCAAAGACAAAACACGGACGCTATTTTGTATGTAGCTGCGTAGGAAACAGCCAAGCTTGCAAAGGAACCGGCTGTACTATCTATGCCGACGTTCTGGAAGAATACATGCTGAACGCTATCCGTGACAGACTGTCAGAGTTTAAACAAATATCCAGTGGAAAAGACGCTGAGGCAAATCCCCAATTATCAAAAACAAAAATCCGTTTGACGCAAATCGACGAGGAAATCAACGACCTGCTTTCAAAAGTAGCAAATGCCAATAGCGTTTTGATGAAATACATCAATGATAAGATTACCGAGTTAGATACTGAACGCCAGACCTTACAGGAAGAACTTCTTTCTCTCACCGTTTCTAAAGCAGGTGATAAAATCGGACAGATAACAGACCATGTAGAGAAATGGGATAAGATTACCTTTGAGGATAAGCAGACAGTCGTTGACACTTTAATCAAAGTAATTAAGATAGCAAACGGGAATATTGAAATCACATGGAAAATCTAAGGCGGATTTTAACCGCTATCTTTTTTGGGGTAAATCTACTTCAATCTTCCCGTTTCGGTGAATCCTTAAGAATTATTCAGGATCACTTAGACAGCAAGAACTTCTACGCCATCAACCCTGAGTTTGATATCCGTCCCCGCGACTAATGCTTAAACCCTGTAAATCCAAAGAGAAAGGTAAAACTATTCGAGAGATTTTCCTTTCCTCTTTGGATTTACAGGACTTCAAAAGCCATATACTCATGATCCAGACGATACCCCAGCTTCTCCGCCAAAGCCACCGACGCCGGATTCTGTGCATCCCAGCTTGGATACAGCCCCCGTCTCTGGCATTCCAGAATCAGCTTTGCCCCGCATGCACAGGCGAGACCCTGTCTCTGGTAATCTTCCCTGGTATCAATCTGAATCTCTATTCCTCCCCGGTAACCAGAATAGGAGGACGCCCCTGAAACCACTTCTCCATCCTTCAGAACCACTACTCCAAGCCCCCAGTTCCGATAAGCGGCATAATCATCGTACTGCGCCACCCAGTCCCTGCACCAGGCGACTCCCTTACAATACCAGAACAAATGTTCATCCATCATAGAGAAAACGAATCCGTCCGGCAACCCCTTTGCAAAATTCACAAGTCTCTCCTGGTCAAAAGCATCCGTCTCTTTCTTTATCGCATACCGGACAACTCTTCTGGCATTTCCTTTGCAGCATTTCTCAATCAGCTTTGCCCACTGCTCATCCTGCGGAACCATAATCACAAACTCATGACCTCCATAGCCATGCCCAAACAGCACAAACTCTTTATCCGGCTTTCCTGCAAGAAAACAGAAATCTCCTAACCTTGCCATAGCAGTCACCGGCCGCTCCACAGAATCTGCATAAACCCTTCCCATCACACCCTGCAGACAGGACCATACCATTGTCTCCTGCCAGTCTTTAAATAATCTCTCCGCTTTTTCGGTCTGTTTAAGTTCGTAAATCATTCCATCCTTTTCCTGCCTTTTTAAATTTCCTACTCATTTTAACATATTCTCTGTGATCTGTCCCGAAATTTTCTTTAGATCGTTAAATCTGTAAAATCACGTACAAAACAGTAAAAGTTATTATTTTCATGAATCCCTACTTGAACAATTACATAGGTTTTGATATAATAAAAAAAGATTTGAACTACAGGATCAACACAATTGCAAAAAGAGGAAGGATGAAATGAAGAAAAAGAAAGTTAATTCAATCCGTAAACAGATATTATCAGGATATCGCCATGTAATTCTGGTAATGTGTCTGTTAGTGGTAGTCTCTCTGGTTTCACTGATTCAGATCAGCAGAGATTACCGTACCGTATCCAGCAATCGGAATAATCAGGCGGCCACTCAGTCCGCACTGGCGAAGCACTATGAATGGCTGGAGATGTTTAATCAAAGTATACTGAACGGAACAGAGTTTGAGGGAAGTCTGGATTATAATACCTGCCTTTTGGGGCAGTGGATGGCAGGTGTGAATGACTCAGACCTCACTGATTCCACAATCCGCAATACCTTAACAGCGATTCAGGATCCTCACCAGGAGATGCATACGTTAGCTTCTGACATTCTGGAACTTGCCAAGACAGATTCATCTGCGGCATACGCAAGATTCACCCAGGATCTCAAGCCTCTGACGAAACAGGTAATTGATGGATTAGGCAAGATGTCCTCACAGTATCAGACGATTGCTAATCAGGCTTCAGAAAAGATGGATAAACTGATTTTCATTATGATTATACTGAATATTGTATGCGCTCTGTTAGTATTCATCGTTGCATTATTCTATGGTAACCGCTCGGCGAAGCAGATCTCTCGTCCGATCACTGCCGTAGCAGAATGGTCAGAGAAGCTTTCCATAGGCGCAGATAAGATTGAGTTTGATCAGAAGGTATTGAAAGGCAACGAAGACAACGAGATCGGTTCTATGATCCATTCATTCCAGCGAATGGTTGAAAGTATTCAAGAGAATGTGGACGTAGTAAAACGTCTTGCCCAGGGCGACATGACTGTTTTCGTTAATATCCGTTCCCAGGAAGACTCACTGGGAAGGAATCTGTACCACCTTGTGCAGTCCAACGATTTCATGTTTGCAAAGATCATTGAGATTGCAATGTCTGTTGCAACTGCTTCGCAGAATATTGCGAATGCAAGCCAGATGCTTGCAGACACGGCCTCAAAGCAGGTGATTGCGATTAATGAACTGAACAGTTCCACGGATGAGACCAGAGAGCTGGTAACTCAGAACGGAATCGAGGTTCAGCATGCGACCGAACTGTCTCATTCCATTCTGCAGGATATGCAGGACAGTAATGCCAAGATGGGACTTCTGGTTAAGTCTGTAGACGAGATCAACAGGTCATCCCAGAAGATCGCCAATGTCATCAAATTAATTGACGATATTGCTTTCCAGACGAACATTCTGGCATTAAATGCAGCAGTAGAGGCGGCCCGCGCAGGAGAAGCAGGAAAAGGATTTGCTGTGGTTGCGGACGAAGTACGCGTTCTTGCTCTTAAGAGCGCCGATGCCGCTAATGAGAGTAAACAGTTGATTGAAGCTACCATGTGTGCAACGAAGGATGGAAGCCAGATCAGTTCAGAGGCGTTTGAAACCTTCCAGCATGTAGTTAATGATCTTGACAGTATTATTGAAACGGTAAATAATATCTCAAACTCTTCCCAGAAACAGGAGGATGCAATTTCACGTATCCACGAGCAGGTTGAATTTATTAATGAATCAATTACATCGAATCTGTCCGTGAACGAGGAGGCTGCTGCTGCAAGTACTGAGATGCGTGAAGACGCAAGGCTTCTTGAAGAAGAGATGAACCAGTTCAATCTCCGTCAGAGACAGATGGGTCGCGCATACATACCGCCAGAGAAACGGAATGACGAAGCGTTTATCCGGCAGGCCAACGAGAATTACCAGAAAGCCCTTAAGACAGGTCAGTTTGAATCATTTGAGAAATAACATGCCGGGAACAGAATATTTGAGAGTTAAGGCATAACAAGAAACTGCCGGGAAGCGATAGAAATTCACTTCCCGGCAGGCCTTTTTATATAGACAAAAGCTTTTCTTTTAGATTTCAAATTCCAGGCACGCCTTAAACTGATCGCAGTCTATCCTGATATCAAACTCTCCGTCCAATGCCTTCGCATAGGCGCTCACAATCGCAAGCCCCAGCCCGTTGCCTTCGCTCGTCCTTGACTGATCCCCGCGCACGAACCGTTCCAGTATATCGTCCTTTGTAAAATCCATGAAGTATCCGGCAGTATTCGTAATCTCGATACAGATCTTCTTCCTTGTCTCTTCCTTCAGATACGTTTTCACAAATACACGGGTTCCTTTGGCAGAATATTTCAGCGCATTCTCAATCAGATTCTGACAGATACGGTAGAAATAACTGTTATCCGAATAAATCTGCGTACTCATGTCAGTCAGCTGCATTGCAAACTCCAGACCACTTTCCCTAATGCGATCATCCATGTCCGCAAAAATCTGTTCAATCAGCCGGTTTACTTCAAAATTCTCTTTGTGCAGTTCCACATTGCCGCTGCTCGCCTTGGCAAGAGAAAAAAGGCTGTTGATCATCTCCTTAAGTTTCTCCGTCCGTGCCGAAACCACTTCAACATAATCCCGCACAATATCGCTCAGTTCCTCCTTTTTAATCAGTTCAATATAACCGACCATGGAAGTAAGAGGCGTCTTCAGATCATGGGATACATTCGTAATCAGATCAACCCTGAGCTGATCGCTGCGCGATACCTTTTCAAGACTTTTCCTCTCTATCTCCAGCGCTTCCTCAAGCCGTACCGCCTGAATTCTGTCCATCTGAGCCATAACGCCGTCCAGTTTCCCGTACCAGAATTTTCGAACCACTTTCTTTGCCGCCAGAAACTGAACCAGAACGGAAATAACCAGAACATAACCGGTCGCATAATTACGGTACCAGCCCCAGTAACCATTATCATTTACAAGACTATACAGATACCATACCGCCGCTATACCGCAGATCGCAAAGGCCTGGCAGATTCGTTTTCTGGAAGCCGACTCACTTACCTTCCACTCCTCATAGTCATGTTCCCTCTCCTCGTTCCATTCCTGATACTGCTGCTTCAGATATTGTTTCAAGAGAAGGATCAACCCGATCCCCATATATATATTCACAAATAATCCAAAAAAAAGTATCAGCTTCGTAGAATACGAGCGGCGGTAAGAAATCATAATCCCAAAACCAAATAATCCAAAAACAGTCAGAACCAGCCCTGGTATTGAAATCCACTTTTTCTGAAAGAAAAAGTAAATCTTTTCAACTATATTTTTCCATTTTGTATCCAATGCCCCACACCACCTTTACATATCTTGGTTTCTTACAATCAATTTCTACTTTCTCACGGATATGACGGATATGCACCATAACCGTATTCTCCACGGCAAAATCCGCCTTTTCCTTCCACACGATCTCATAAATCTGCTCTGCCGGAAAAATCTGACCCGGATGCTCCATTAAAAGTTCCATGATCTTATATTCCGTCGCAGTCAGCCGCACCTCCTCTCCTTCCACAATCACCAGCCGCTGCTTCCTGTCCAGCACAAGTCCTCCGTTGACGATCCTGTCCTCATCCTCCTTAGGCTTCTGCGCTCCCCAGACATGGTAACGCCGTAGATGTGCTTTGATTCTTGCCGTCAGTTCCGCCGGCTGATAAGGCTTCTCCACATAATCGTCTGCCCCCAGCACAAGTCCCGACACCTTGTCAGTCTCTTCTGTCTTAGCCGACAGAATAATCACAGGAATTCTGCTCTTCTCCCGCAGCTTCATGAGCGCAGACAGCCCGTTCATCTTTGGCATCATCACGTCAAGCAGAATCAGATCAATCTTCTCCTGTTCCATTAAATCCAGGGCTTCCATACCGTCGTAAGCCTTAACCACCCGATATCCCTCATATCTCAATAATTCACCGATGGAATAAACAATCTCTTTATTATCGTCTACGACCAGTATCGTCTCCGTTTCCATAGACATCCCTCCGTTTCCGTGCATCCTCTGTCTGTATCATGCCATCTGCTTACATCAAGGCTGTTGTTTCTTACATGGTTACTATAATATATCCGGCTTAAAAGAATCTCAATATAAACCTTAAAATTTCCTTAATACTGCCGCCCGGTCAGCTTAAATCGTAACCGGGCCGCTTGTCTGAACGTTTACATTAAGTCATCTCATCACGCAGTGCATCAATAATATTCTCCTTACGGATCTTACGGACGGCGTACATCATTGTCACAAATATCACCAGAAATACACTCAGCGCACTGATCCCTACGCCTGCCCAGGGCAGCGTGAACTTTACATCATCCGTCATCATCAATTTAGTGATCAGCACGGAAAAGACCAGAGACAATGGTATCCCGATCATCAATGCTTTTATACCATAAAAAGCACATTCAAAAATCATCATCTTATTAAAATCCCGGTCCGACATCCCCACGGAACGCAGCATCGCAAGTTCCCTCCTTCTAAGCCGGATATTAGTAGATATCGTATTGAACACGTTCGCAACCGCAATCAGAGAGATCAAAGTAATGAATGTATAGGCGAATACATTGGCAATAAAGATATAATTGCGGAACTGCTCAAAGGCCTCGCTCGTGTTCATCAAAATATAAGAAGCCGTAACCCCTTCTTCCTGGATGGCCGTCCTGATCTCTCTCTCGGACAGAGAAGGATTCTCCGACTCAAAGCATATCCCTTTGACTACCGTGTTCACAGGAAGTGTAGATGGTGCAATCCGCTCCTTCGCCGACCATGGAGCAAGAATCTCAAATGAATATGGCTTGATTTCTGTCTTATATAAATCCGGCGCAGGCGGAATGTCCGGAGGTACGAATTCAACCGTCGTCGCCTTCACGTCAATTCCCTGTCCGCCTTGTGTTCCGTCTGTCGTTTTCGGCTCAATGGCAAGATCTATAGAAGTCTCCCCGAACAGATCCTCAAGGTCTTCGGCGCCCTCTGCACGATCACTGTCATCGTTCATCTTGGCAACGGCAATCAGTTTCCCCTCCTGCCCGGCATACTCTTCTGCCGGCAGTCCAAGATCTTCCGCCATTTTAAAGAAAAACTCATCATCGAAAAAGTGAACTTCCAAATCCAGCTCCTGCATTTCTTTCTCCGAATTCTCCTCTACTGCTTCCCAGTATGCAGCTGTAAGCCTGTCTGGCTGGATCTTGCAGGAATAGAGGCCGACCTCCCGAAGGGAACTTTTTGTAATGCCGTTTATCCTTTTCACTTTATCGAATAGGTCCAGCAGATCATCTTCTTCCATATCAACAGTCCCAAAGCCAATGTCATAATCTGACACTGTCTTAAATCTGCCCGCCGTCTGCCACATGGTATTGATCAGCGCCTCGGTGGATACAAACAGAACGATACTAAGAACCAGCGACAGCACGATACTGCGGTAACGCTTCCGGTTCCTTTTAAAATTCTTAAGGGCCAGAGTCCCGCAAAGTCCATATATACGCTGTCTGCGCTGTGATATTCTCATAGTCCCGGCTTCCACTCTGATCTCATTAGTCTGACGGATACATTCCATCACTGGCAGGTTTACCGCCTTTCGAGAAGGAAGATATGCCGATATAAGTATCGTGATCATACTGACTGCCGCCGCACCCCCAATAGCAAATGGCGACACCTTCATATCCAGCGGCACGTTGCTAAAGAGGATGGATCCAAAGCTTGCTGAAACGGCTGAAAGTACCAGACCGATACCTCCAAGCCCGGCCAGAACCCCGATGGGAATCCCCACCACGCCAATACAGAATCCTTCAAACAGAACGGAATTGCGAAGCTGTTTTGACGTCGCTCCCACTGAGGCCAGAACCCCGATCTCACGAATCCTTTCATTTAGGGAAATGCTGAAGGAATTATAGATCAGAAAAATAGAACCGACCATGATAATCCCCAGTACAATCCCTCCCATAGAATAAAGAAGGGTCATAAAAACCTTATCAGCCGGCTGGTCCGAAATTGCCATAATACGCAGCACGTCATAATTTAAGATGCAGGCATGCCCTTCCTTTGCGTTCTCCACATAGGAATAAACTTTGCGGGGATTTTCAAGTGTTACAAACAGACTGCTCATCCTGTCTGCCCGGTCGCTCCGGGTAATCATGGTATACCCTGCGGCCGCCTCTGTCTCAAAGACAGGCGTCCTGATAAGACCCACCACCGTGTAGGTCTTCAAATCCTCAGGTTCAAAAACTTCTTCCTCCGAATATGGTTCCGCCTGGGTCAGCTTCCTTCCTTCTTTCTCACGGTTTCCCAGGGAAAGGGTGATCGTATCTCCCACCTGCCAGGACACATTGCTGTCTATAGAGACTTTTGCGGAAACAAGAATCTCTCTGTCGTTCTGCGGAAGCCTGCCCGACATCAACGTGGTCCGCAGGGCATCGAACGTTTCCTGCCGGAACCCGGCCACAAAAAGATAAGGTTTTTCCGGGTTCTGTGCACCCTCAAGCCTTGCATAACCGATGTTTTCAAAGGACACCGTATCTTTCACCTCTTTATCCCGGGCTCTTTTTTCCACAAAGGAAGGATCCGCATCCAGAAATGCCGCATTCCATTCCCCATAACGCTGTATAGCGCCATCAGCCATGTAATCAAGCAGCGATACGCCGAAGGTCGTAACTGCTGTAATCATTAGAGAAGACAGCGCCACTCCGATAATAGTCACTGCTGTCCGCGTGCGGTTCTTTTTCAATCCCTGCATAGCAATCTTATTAAACACATTCATGAATGCTTCACCTTCCTTTCATCCTTTGTCACCATTCCGTCTGAAATGCAAATAATACGATCTGCCTGTAAAGCGATATTCTCATCGTGGGTGACAAGAATCAGCGTCTGCCCGAACTCTCTGTTACTTTTTTTCAACAGCCTGACGATCTCCTGTCCGTTCCGGCTGTCCAGGCTTCCGGTGGGTTCGTCCGCCAGCATCACCTGAGGAGCGTTCATCAATGCGCGCCCGATCGCCACACGCTGCTGCTGACCTCCTGAGAGCTGGTTGGGAAGATGCGTCTTCCTCTCCTTCAGTCCCAGCAGTTCTAACAAGTCATCTAACCGCTGCTTATTCACCTTCCTCCTGTCCATCAGCACTGGCAAAGTGATATTTTCAACCACATTGAGGGTGGGGATCAGATTGTGGAACTGATAGATCAGCCCTACCTGTCTCCTGCGGAATATGGCCAGCCTGTCATTCGGCTGATCATAGACATCCTGCCCGTTTAAAAAAATCTTTCCCTTTGTTGGTACATCCACTCCTGCGATAGCATGCAGAAGCGTGGATTTCCCTGAACCGGAAGAACCGATAATAGCGGTAAATCCACCTTTTTCAATGGTCAGCGACACGCCGTTCAATGCTGTCACCAGGTTTTCGTCTTTACCATAGACTTTGTACAAATTCTCAACTTTCAAAAATCCCATCATATGATCCTCCTTTACATATGTATGAATCCTATCATAGGGCTTTTCGCTTACATTACTGTGACTTTTATGTGAGAGATTCGTCACATTCTTCTTATACACTACTCCGTATCTATTCGCAATATATTTTTCAAATAAAAGAAAATTTTAAGAGAACATTTACTTTAGAACATTATTTTGCTAAAATGGCAGATAGTACGCAGGTAATAAACCTGGCGTCTGGTAACAATTCATCATAACGTTTTCGTTATGGCGTGAGAGAAAAGGAGGAAGAAGATGTTAGAAAAACTCTTCAAACTGGAAGAAAACAAGACAGATGTCCGTACAGAAGTACTTGCAGGCATCACAACTTTTATGACAATGGCTTACATTCTGGCCGTGAATCCAAGTATCCTGGCAGCGGCAGGAATGGACCAGGGCGCCGTGTTTACGGCGACTGCCCTTGCCTCATTTCTTGGTACGCTTCTGATGGCGTTTCTTGCGAATTATCCCTTTGCGCTGGCGCCTGGAATGGGCCTGAATGCTTATTTTGCGTATACGGTCGTCCTTGGCATGGGATATGAGTGGGAAGTTGCTCTTACGGCGGTCTTTGTCGAGGGTATCGTTTTTATCATTCTATCCCTCACAAATGTGCGCGAAGCAATCTTTAATGCGATCCCGCTGAATCTCAAGGCAGCGGTCAGCGTGGGAATTGGTCTGTTTATTGCATTCATCGGGCTTCAGAATGCGAATATTGTAATCAGCGGCGCAACTCTGGTGGAACTGTTCTCCATAGACGGGTATAATCTTGCCAACGACGTCACGGCCGGTCTTCATGACGTAGGAATAACCGTTCTGCTTGCGATTATCGGCGTTATCGTCACGGGCGTCCTGGTCATCAAGAATATCAAGGGAAATATCTTGTGGGGTATCCTGATTACATGGATTCTCGGAATCATCTGCCAGTTTACAGGACTTTACGTTCCAAATCCAGAACTGGGCTTTTATGGTCTTCTTCCAGATTTCAGCAATGGACTTTCGGTGCCGAGTATCATGCCCGTCTTTGGGAAACTGCAGTTTGGCGGAATCTTTTCACTGAATTTTATTGTGGTCATCTTCGCATTCTTATTTGTAGACATGTTTGATACCATCGGTACGCTGATCGGCGTAGCTTCCAAGGCCGATATGCTGGACGAAGAAGGAAAGCTGCCCAGAATCAAGGGCGCGCTTATGGCGGATGCGGTTGCCACAACTGCGGGAGCGGTACTTGGGACTACTACGACTACCACGTTTGTAGAAAGCGCTTCCGGCGTAACGGAAGGCGGTAAAACAGGACTTACGTCTGTGACTACAGCCATTCTGTTCGGACTGGCTCTGTTCCTTTCTCCGATTTTCCTTGCGATTCCATCGTTCGCAACGGCGCCGGCGTTAATCGTGGTGGGATTCTATATGCTGACGAATGTGGTAAATATTGATTTTAATGATATTGCAGAGGCTCTTCCTTGTTATATCTGTATTGCGGCAATGCCGTTTTTCTACAGTATATCAGAAGGTATTTCCATGGGCGTAATCTCTTATGTGGCTCTGAATCTGATTACAGGAAAGGCGAAAGAAAAGAAGATCAGCGTCTTAATGTATGTACTGGCAGTGCTATTTATTCTAAAATATGTATTTCTGTAAAAAGCAGGCAACAGTTGCTGCCCGTTCACTAAAATAGGATAAGCACACTAGTCAACAGCCAGGATCATCATGGGAAACCCTTGAATTTTATCCTTTCCCTATTGCAATAATCCCTATTCTATATTACACTACAAAATATCACATCATTTACTTATCACCCCTTGGGGCTGGTGAATTTCGTCCAATAAGGTATTTTAAGAGAGGTATGAAAATGGAAAAAAAAGAAATGACTGAACAGATAACGAAATTGATGACTGATAACCCTGCCAAATTTATCAAGATCAGAGATATCTTCGAAGACATGTTCGGAAGCCGTGACGTCAGCAAGCCGGAAGCCATCGGCGACCAGGAATACAAAAGGCTCCGCTACAGATTCCAGGATATTGACGTTCCGTTTAGCTGGTGCGACACCAAAGATACTGTCTGCCAGTTATACATGGCAATTGACAAGCACCGCAGCAGATACGGCGATGATGATATTGTTATAAAGAAGACCGGCAAATCCAAGAAAAAAGGGCTGTTCGGACTGTTCCGGTAACTAAAACTTAATCATTACACACTTAGAACCTGTGCCAGTCAAGCACACAAAAGAGCTGCTGGAACATCCTTTATTTCCCGGCAGCTCTTTTTTTGAGTATCCATTCTTTCTCCAATCCTAACAGAACAGAATAATTAACTGGGAAGCCAGCACCACCGCAATCAGCGCAATCGGATAAGTGGCCGCATACGCAGCCGCAATGTCTTCCGTCCCCGCCATATTAATCAGCGTTCCAAGGGCCGGCGTACTGGTCATTCCTCCAGTCAGTGAACCAAGATTATTAAGAAGCGGCAGTTTTAATATATTCTTCGCAATAATAAATCCGATAATCATCGGAAGAATGGTCATGATCGCCCCATAGAGGAAATAGATCGGCTCAAAATACTGTACGAATTTCGCACCGCCGGATACTCCGGCCCCGATCAGGAACAACATAAGTCCAAGTTCCCGGAGCATCTTAAGAGTAGAACTCCTGGGCACAATAGAAATCTTTCCGATATGCCCATAATGTCCGAACACAAGCGCTGTCAGCAGACATCCTCCTGTAGTGGTCAGAGAAAAGTTCCGGTAACTGAGGCTTCCTACCAGGATTCCTACCACTGCTGCCAGTGAAAATGCCATGAAACCGAACTCATCCACATCCGTCAGTATCAGATTCTTTCTCTTGCTGCTTCCGCCCTCTTTCGCCGCAATCTTTGTCACTTCTTCATTCATATCTACTTTCATAATCTTCGGAACAATCTGCACGAACAGAACCACCCCGATGACGCCAAATAGATAAGCGATCCCATATCCCACGGACACCAGAGCCTCCAGATCGGCCCCCACCGCTGCCTTTGATGCTGAAAATGCCGGCGTGCTGGTCAGCGCCCCTGAAAGGATACCCACAAGGATTGCCTTAAACTGGTCATGGTCAAGCTCTGTAAAGTTACCGCCGATGACAATACATAAAATGCAGGTTCCTGCCGCCGCAAAGATGATCACAGCCCCCAGCAGTACATAGGATTTAAAGTTCCGCTTCAGATTCCCGAAGAAGTTCGGTCCTGCAATGAAGCCTACAGAGGTTACGAAGAAGACCAGCCCCATGTTTTCAACAATTTTCAGTGCTTCCGTAGCGAACGTCATCTCGCCCGCCATCAGATTATCCGACAGTTTTCCGTATAAGAGACACCCGTAGACCAGGGCAACGATAAATACTCCTGCGGTTCCCAGGTCGATTCCTTTTACTTCGATCCTGCCGATCGAATACCCGACGGCAGCAATCGCAAAGATTGAGAACGTCAGAAATACGACAGCCTTTACTGCCAATATCCCACCAAATAACTCCATGTCATCTGACTCCCTTCTATAATCGTACATCGTTTCTGATTCTTAACAGTTCAGGCTGGCCGCCCTGTTACATTCGACGTCTGAGCCATTGCAGCGTTGACCGGCAGTCCGAAACCGCCCGTTCATCCTTTCATGCGCACTGCAATGGCTCAGATATCAATCAATTTATAAAGATCAGAAACTTATACCTGACTTATGCCTCGTGTTCCTTTAAGTAAGCAGCCCGTCCGCTCTCATACAGATTATTTCCCTCGCTGTCAATGATGACAACTAACGGCATATCCTCCACATACAGCTTTCTAAGCGCCTCTGCCCCCAGGTCTTCATAGGCAATCAGTTCTGCCTTCTTGATACATTTTGCAAGAAGGGCTCCTGCCCCGCCGATGGCTCCGAAGTACACACCAGAATATTTCTTCATCGCATCGATAACTTCCGGAAGACGCGCGCCCTTCCCAATCATACCTCTTGCGCCCACAGACATCATGGTCGGCGCATATGCGTCCATACGCCCGCTGGTGGTGGGTCCCGCAGAACCGATAACCTGTCCTGGTTTCGCCGGGGTCGGTCCCACATAATAGATGGTAGCGTCCGTCGGGTCAAAAGGTATCTTCTCCCCCCTGGCAAGCGCCTCGCACATCCGCTTGTGTCCTGCGTCGCGGGAAGTATAGATGGTTCCGGTCACAAGTACGCTGTCCCCTGCATGCAGTGTCTTTGCAAGTTCTTCTGTCAATGGTAATGTAATCTTCTTTGCCGCCATCTAAATCACCTCCGTTTTATGGCGTGTAACATGGCAGTTAATATTGACTGCACATGGCATGCCTGCGATATGGGTCGGAAGAGTCTCAATATTTAATCCGATAGCCGTAGTCTTTCCTCCAAATCCCTGTGGTCCGATTCCAAGCCTGTTAATCTTCTCTAACATCTCTTTTTCGAGATCTGCATAGAATGCATCCGGATTAGAAGAATCAATGGGGCGCATCAGCGCTTTCTTCGCAAGAAGGGCCGCCTTATCAAAGGTTCCTCCGATTCCGACGCCTACCACCATAGGCGGGCATGGATTCGGCCCGGCCGTCTCTACTACTTCCAGGATGAAATCTTTGATTCCCTGTAACCCATGGGATGGTTTGAACATACGAATCTGGCTCATGTTCTCGCTGCCAAATCCTTTGGGACCTACCGTAACCTTGATCTGTTCGCCCGGAACGATTTCCGTATAGAGCATTGCAGGCGTATTGTCCCCGGTGTTACCGCGGCGTACCGGGTCTTTGACAACGGATTTGCGAAGGTATCCCTTATCATAACCACGGCGCACGCCTTCGTCCACAGCGTCCGCAAGATTGCCGCCAGTCAGATGTACGTCCTGGCCAATCTCAAGGAATACGCATGCCATACCTGTATCCTGGCAGATCGGTACGCACTCATTATCCGCAATCTCGAAGTTCTCGATAATATTATCCAGAACCCCCTTTGCAATCTCACCATCCTCACACGCACGGCAATCTTTAATCGCACACTTTACGTCCTCCGGAAGATGATTATTTGCTTCGATACACAGCTTTTCTACGACATCCGTAATCTTGCTTACTTCTATCTCACGCATAATCTTGTCTCCTTTTTATAATTATGGATCCCTTGCGGGGCGACGCACGGCACTATCTCTCATGCCGCGCATATTTTGGCAGCAGCAGCGGCGACACTTCACCGGAAGCTGCGTCTGCACTCTTAAGTTCCTCTTCATAAGCCGCCACATGGTCGATATTCATCGTACCAAGCTCTACCTCTTTTGCTTTCGCCGCCGCTTTCTTACCGGCATTGCGTCCAAATACGATAACGTCAAGAAGGGAATTGCCCATCAGACGGTTTCTTCCGTGAATACCGCCTGCCGCCTCTCCTGCCGCCAGAAGGTTCGGGATGGTCTTTGTGAAGCCTTCTCCGTCAATCTCAAGTCCGCCGTTCTGGTAATGCAGCGTCGGATAAATCAGAATCGGAACTTTTCTCATATCAATCCCATAATTCATGTACATACGGAACATTGCCGGGATTCTCTTCTCAATGGTTCCCTCTCCGCCAAGGAGTTCAATCATCGGCGTATCAAGCCACACGCCCTTCTGTCCGCCGGGCGCCTCTACGCCGCGGCCTTCCCTGCACTCGCGGATAACGCCGGAGGCATTCACATCACGGGTTTCCAGAGGGTGAATATATGCTTCGCCCTCAGCATTGACGAGCTGCGCACCCACAGAACGAACCTTCTCTGTCACAAGGGCGCCGCGGATCTGTACCGGATGCGCCACGCCTGTCGGATGGTACTGAATGGAATCCTGGTAAAGAAGGGGTACTCCCGCCCTGTATCCAAGCACCAGTCCGTCTGCCGTTGCCCCGTAATGGTTGGAAGTGGGGAAGCCCTGATAATGCATTCTTCCGGCGCCTCCTGTTGCGATCACAACCGTCTTTGCTCTTGCAACAGAATAATCTCCGGTCTCCATATTGAGAAGAATGGCGCCTGCGGCCTGGCCCTTCTCGTCTTTAATAATCTCTACTGCGGAGGTAAATTCTACCACCGGAATCTGACGGTTCAATACCTCGTCCCGAAGGGTACGCATGATCTCCGCACCAGAGTAATCCTTACATGCATGCATTCTCTTTCTGGATGTACCGCCGCCGTGGGTGGTTACCATACGTCCGTCTCCATCTTTGTCAAACATAACCCCAAGCTCGTTCAGCCATTTGATCGCATCAGGAGCTTCCATAACAAGACGTTTGACCAGTTCCGGTCTTGCAGCAAAATGTCCGCCGCCAAAGCAGTCCAGATAATGCTGTACCGGAGAATCATTCTCCTTATCTGCCGCCTGGATACCGCCTTCCGCCATCATGGTATTGGCATCACCGATACGCAGTTTCGTTACAATCATCACATCTGCGCCTGCATTGTGGGCTTCGATGGCACAGGAGGAACCGGCTCCGCCGCCGCCAATGACAAGTACGTCTACGTCGTAATCAATTTTCGTGATATCAATCTCTTCCTTTGCGATACGGCTTGTGGAGTGGAGCATTTTCGTAAGCTCTAAAGGCGCTTTCTGTCCTTTGTTCGCCCCTACTTTGATTTCCGCAAATGCTTCCGGATTATAATCTGGATGGAATTCCTTCAGGAGGGCATCTTTTTCATCAGCAGTCAGACGTCTAGGTTCTGTAGACATACGTTTTTCTCTTGTAGCCTCTACCTTTTTGATGGATTCCATCATATTCTCTGGATATGGTGTATACATATTTACGCCCTCCCTTACTTCTCAATCTCTCTGGTATTATAAAGTTCCTGCATCTCTGTGATCGGTTTCTGCATGATCTGCTCAATCAGTTCATCATACTCACCTTTGTTAATCTCTTCTACACGGTCTGCAAGATGCTCCGTCTTAGGTGCAATGTATTTTCCTGTAAGCCTCCTTGCCAGAACTCCTACATGGGGATGTGAGATACCTGCCGGACATCTTACGGTACAGCAGCCGCAGCCGATACAGTCAAAGGATTCCTCCGCACACTTCTCGAACTCGCCTCTCTGCGCATATGCAATGTACTGCATCACATTCAGATCCTGAGTACATGCCTTTGTGCAGGCATTACATCCGATACAGCTATAGATCTCTGGATAGAGTTCCATCATGATCTGCTGGGTGGGCTTGATATCTTCAATCTCATAGGTTCTCTTATCTGTCGGGAAAAATGGAATACTCGCCACATACATGCCCTCTTCCACCTGTGTCTGGCAGGCAAGACAGGTCTTTAATTCATTTTTTCCCTTGATACGGTATACGGTTGCACAGGCTCCGCAGAAACCATGACGGCAGCCGCATCCTCTTTTCCATGTATAGCCGGCGTATTCCATGGCGGTCATGATTGTAAGGTCTGCCGGAACACTGTAACGCTTACCGCTAAAATATACATTTACCATATTTTCCATGTTATTCGTATCCTTTCTATATGTTAATGGCTATTTGCCATGCATGGCTAAAAACCGCTGCTTCGCAGCTTCTTCGCAACGTTGTGTTGCTGCGTTTTTCGCCGAATGGGCGTTTTGCCCATTCCCGGATATATATTCATGGTTCTTAGTATGCAGGCATACACGAACCCTGCATATATATCCCTGCATGGCTAAACTGGCGAACCTTTAATATTCATTGGGGAGTTCGTCAATTTCATCATACCGGAACACCGGACCGTCCTTGCATACATATTTCGAGCCGATATTACACCGTCCGCATTTGCCGACCCCGCACTTCATACGCAGCTCTAATGTGGTATAAACCTGTTCCGTCGTAAATCCAAGCTCCTTCAGTCCCGCAAGTACAAACTTAATCATAATCGGAGGGCCACAGACCAATGCCGTCCTGTCCGTATCAAAGCCCAGTTCTTTCACATAGTTGGGAACAAATCCCACATGTCCGTCCCAGCCTTCCTGCTCTCTGTCAATGGTCAGATACACGTTCACACCCTCTGCCTTCATCCAGACTTCCTGGATCTCCTTAAGCTGCACCAGGTCATCCGCAGAACGGGAACCGTAGACAATATCCACTGTCCCGTAATTCTCACGGTTATCCAGCACATAATTAATCACAGAACGAAGTGGCGCAAGTCCGATACCTCCTGCAATAAACAGAAGGTTCTTCCCCTTAAGTTCCGTCTCTACCGGAAAGGAATTTCCATAGGGACCGCGGACCGTAATCTCATCTCCTACCTCCAGGCTGTGGAGATAGTCTGTCAGAATCCCGCACTGCTTAATGCTGAACTCCTGGTATTCCTTATTCGTAGGAGAAGAAGTAATGGAAAACATACCCTCGCTGATTCCAGGAGCACAGACCATAGCGCACTGTCCCGGCATATGCTCAAAAAGCTTGCCGCCCTCCGGCGCATTTACACGGAACGTTTTTACATCCGGCGTCTCCTGACGGATATCCGTGATCACACCCACCTGGGGAATCAGGGTATCCAATGTATAATTCTTATGACATGTACATTCACCCATTATTTTTCACCTCCCTGGTTCTGAAATGCTTTCACTACCTTCACGATATTAAGCGCCTGAGGGCACTTCTCCACACAACGTCCGCAGCCCACACAGGAGTACATTCCGTCGTTATTTGCCGGATAGTACACCAGTTTGTGCATGAACCTCTGACGGAACCGCTGCATCTGGCTGGTACGGTTGTTGCCGTGAGCCATCATCGTAAAGTCGGAGTACATACAGGAATCCCAGCATCTGTAACGTGATACACTGTCCCCTGCCGTATAATCCTTGATATCATAACACTGGCAGGTTGGGCACACAAAGGTACAGGTGCCGCATGCCAGACATGGCTTGTATAAGTCTTCCCAGACTGGAGAATCGAATTTCTCGGAAAGGGCGTCTCCGTTCCATCCTTCCAGGGAAAGGTTCATATAGGGCAGCTTCTCCACAATCTTATGAATCTTTTCCTTCTCTGCTTCTACCGCCGCATCCATTGCCCCGTCCTCTGTAAGCAGTTCTTTCACCGCTTCTGTCAGCGCCTCGCCCTTTTCTGTCAGCGCCATCCAGCAGAGGTCTTCTCCTACGGTCCATACCGCTACATCAGAAGCCGGGCTGGCTGCATCCACGCCGAACACCTTACAGAAACAGGTTTCCTCCGGCTCATGGCAGGCCATGGCTACAATTGTTCCGTGATCCCTTCTCGCCGCATAGAAGGTGTCGATGGGATCGGATAAGAATACATTGTCCAGTACCTCCATACCCTTCACGTCGCAGGCTTTCATTCCGAATACCACGAAATCCTGCTCCTTTAAGGTCTCTGGCTTTATGGACATCTTCTTTCCTTCTTTTTTAACCGTATAAAGCCCCTCGCTCTGCGGGAAAAATGCGTCCTTTGCCGATTTTACGGTCTTTAAGGTGTCAAGGTCTACTTCTGCGTCTTTGCTCCACGCTCCGAAGTTGGTCTGCCCCGCCGTCTTTACCGGAAGATACAGTTCCTGTTTCTCCGCGATTAACTGGAATAATGCGGAAAGATTTTCTTTGGCTATCTTATACATACATTATCCCCTCTTTCCTACAATACTTGGTTCCGCGTCCTCAAACGTATAGTCGGTAAGCGGTGCTGTTGAATCAGTATCTGCCCCTGCCTGGTACTCCCCGTATAGTTCGTCAATATCCTTAATAAACTTACGGTTAAACAGGTGAAGGGGAATTCCCTGGGGACATACACGGCTGCACTCTCCGCAGTCCGTACATCTTCCCGCCACATGGAAAGCGCGGATAATGTGGAACATCTTCTCCTCAAAGGAGTCCACATTTGCCTTCTGGGAACTGTCGAACTTGTTGCTGTCGAACACACACTTGCGGCAGCTGCATGCCGGACAGGCATTTCTGCAGGCATTGCAGCGGATACATTTGCTCAGTTCACTCTGGAAAAATGCAAACTTCTCCTCAGGACTCATGGCCTCAATCTTAGCCACCTCATCAAAACGCTCTGCGTCCTTCGTCTCTTTAGACTCCCCGATCTGCTCGTCAAAAATCACATGATCTTTTCCTTTACATACGTGGCATCTCTCCAGCATGGCGTCTGCATATGCGATGGTCTTTTCCCCATAGATGGTCTGGATTGTTAAGGTATCTGCCTCGTCCGTCATCTCTGCGCCTTCGATGCTCTCGATTCCTTTGATCCCCTGCTTCTTGATTCTTTCAATATCCAGCTTTCCTTTGCACCCTACGCCTACGATGTAAGCCTTCTTTCGGTCTACCCGGTGTTCTTTGATTAACTGGTTGAAGCTGTATGTATCGCAGGGCTTTAAGCAGACCATAGTCTTTCCTTCCATCTTGGAAGCCTCAATCATGTATTTGCTTAAATTCGCCCCGCAGAAGCCATTATAAACAAAATCTTTTAACTCATCTTCTGTCTCGAAATAAGCCGGTTCCGGATTGTAAGGCAAGTCTCCGGCCTTCCAGCCGAGAACCCGTGCCACAGTTCCGTCTGCCAGCAGCTCTTTTGCACGGTTTATTAGTTCTTGCATCTCAAATCCCCCAATCTTACATTCTCGCCGAGAGAATAGATTTTCTCCACAAAACTGTTCATGGTGTCGGAGAACTTCACACCCTCCGCCGCAGACACCCACTCCACGCGGGTACGCCCGTTTTCCACACCAAGATAATCCAGCATGGAGAACAGAAGCGTCATACGCCTTCTTGCATAGTAGTTGCCTGTGCTGTAGTGGCAGTCTCCCGGATGGCATCCGCACATGATAACTCCGTCCGCTCCCTTTTCAAATGCTCTCAGGATAAACATAGGATTCACACGGCAGGAACACGGCACACGGATAATCTTCACATCGGCAGGATAGGTCAAACGGCTGCTTCCTGCCAGATCGGCTCCCGCATAACTGCACCAGTTACAGCAGAACGCTACAATCTTCGGTTTGAATTCTTTCTTTTCTAACGGCATATTGCATCCACCTCCGCTATAATCTGTCTATTTGAGAATCCCTGCAAATCCATGGCGCCTGACGGACATGCAACGGTACATGCGCCGCAGCCCTGGCAGAGCGCATTGTTGACTACTGCCACACGGCGGGTTTCACGGATTCCATGGTCATTGACCTCTTTGTCTTCATAAGTAATCGCACCGTAAGGACATACATTCTCACAGGTAGAACATCCGTTACACAGCAAGGTATCTGCCTTAGCGGTGCACGGGTTTGTCATCAGCTTATCCTTGGCAAGCAGCCCGATAGCTTTCACGGCTGCTGCTCCCGCCTGGGCCACCGTCTCTGGGATATCCTTTGGTCCCTGGCAGACGCCGGATAGGAAGATTCCTGCTGTCGGCGATTCTACCGGACGAAGCTTTGCGTGGGCTTCGGTTAAGAAGTTGTTGGTGTCAATACTTGCAGTCAGCATGGTGGCAATCTTTCGCACATCCGGATTCGGCTCAATGGCTGTAGCAAGGACGACCATATCCGCCTCTTTTAAGATCTGCCGGTTGTCAAGCAGGTCTGAACCCTGTACCAGCAGCTTTCCATCCGGCTTAGGAATCACTTTTCCCACCTGTCCCTTGATGTAATTCACTCCATACTGCTCTACCGCTCTTCTGTAGAACTCATCGAAGTTCTTGCCTGGCGTACGGACGTCGATATAGAATACCGTTACATTCACATCCGGATACTTATCTCTGATCAGCATCGCATGCTTTGCGGTATACATGCAGCAGATCTTGGAGCAGTAGGGCTTTCCTCTGTCATCAGAACAACGGCTTCCTACACACTGGATAAATACGATTTCTTTCGGCGCTTTTCCATCGGAGAGACGCTCTAAATGTCCATGAGTCGGCCCTGCCGCATTCATCACACGCTCTAATTCCAGAGACGTAATGACATCCTTGCTCTGACTGTAAGCATACTCGTCATATTTCTCAAGGTTAATCGTGTCAAACCCTGTAGCGACCACAATCGCCCCATATTTCTCTGAAATGATTTCATCCTTCTGCTCATAATCAATGGCTCCCGCCTGGCAGACCTTAGAACAGATTCCACATTTTCCGGTCTTGAACTTAATACATGCCTCCCGGTCAATCACAGGAACGTTAGGAATCGCCTGTGCGAACGGCGTATAAATGGCGCTTCTGGTATTCAGTCCTCTGTTGAATTCGCTTGGCGCCTTCTTAGACGGACACTTCTCCTGGCAGACGCCGCAGCCGGTACATTTGTCCATGTCCACGCTTCTTGCCTTCTTGCGGATATCTACGGTAAAATCACCGACAAATCCGCTGACTTTTTCCACTTCACTATATGTATAGATGGTAATCTTCTCATGTGCCGACGCCTCCACCATCTTCGGTGTCAGAATACATGCGGAACAGTCCAGCGTAGGGAAAGTCTTGTCAAGCTGCGACATCCTTCCGCCGATACTTGGGGTCTTCTCCACGATATCCACTTCGTAACCTGCGTCTGCAATATCAAGGGCCGTCTGGATGCCGGCGATACCTCCGCCGATGACCAGTGCGCGCTTGGTGACGCGGCTCTCTCCCGCCTGAAGGGGTGTGTTTAGGTTCACCTTGGCGACAGCCGCACGCATTAAGATTACCGCCTTCTTCGTGGCCTCTTCCATATCCTTGTGGATCCAGGAACAGTGTTCACGGATATTGGCGATCTCTACCATGTACGGGTTTAAGCCTGCGCGCTCCGCCGCTTTTCTGAATGTAGCCTCATGCATACGCGGGGAACAGGAACACACCACAATTCCCGTTAAATTCTTCTCCTGGATGGCCGCCGCAATTTTCGCCTGTCCAGCTTCAGAACACATATACTGGTAGTCTTCTGCATGGACAACGCCTGGCTCCATAAGTGCCATCTCTGCTACTTTGCTTACGTCTACCGTTGCTGCAATATTACTTCCGCAGTGGCAGACAAATACTCCTATCCTCTGCACGCAAATTTCACCTCCTATATCTTCTGAATGCACTGACCAGTAACTGCTGTGGAAGATCGGGATCTAATAATTCCGGGATCTCGTCTGCCAGCAGATAATTCTGACCTTTCTGGCGGACCACTACCTGTCTGGCGGCGTCAATCAGCTTGCCCGGTTTTACGTCGCGGGGACATCTCTCCACACATGCGAAGCAGGAAAGACATTTCCACAGGGACTTCGAGTTTACCAGACTCTCAATATCTTCATTAATTACATAAGACACAAACTGATGTGGTTTGATATCCATCTCGTTATAGGATGGGCAGGATGCAGAACATTTGCCGCATTTCATGCATTTCAGCGGATTCACGCCGCTGATCTCCTTGATCAGCTCCGCCTGTTTCTTCTCAGAACTCATTTACTTCTGCACCTCCTCTTTCATTTCTTTTACCCCCAACGCCTCGGCAAGCAGTTCCGTAAAATAGACAACCGGAAGTTTCTTTCCGGTACTCTTATTCAGGTTATACAGGCATAAGGGACATGCCGTGGTCAGCATCTCAGCGCCAAAGCCTTCTGCACTCTCCATGATCTTGTCGCACATGTTCTTTGACATATCTTTCTCTTTCAGAGAGATGTATCCGCCGCAGCACTCGTTACGGTAAGGATAGACCACAGGTTCTGCCCCGATAGCACGGATGAAGTCTTCGATAATCTTCGGATTCTCCGGATCGTCAAAACTTAAGAGTTTGCTTGGACGAAGGAGCAGGCAGCCATAGTATGCGCCGATCTTCTTTCCCGTCAGAGGATTCGTCACTTTCTTCTTTAATTCGTCAAATCCTACTCTGTCGCGAAGGACTTCCAGGAAATGAAGGACTAAAGTCTCGCCTGCGTAAGCTTCCTCAAGTTCCATGTAATTATTCGCTCTTGTACGAATGTCTTCCACATTCTTCATGTCGTCATTGACACGTTTGATCACATGATGGCATGCAGAACACATTGTCACGAGATCCTGTCCCTTCTCCTTTGCCGCATTCAAGGCGCGTACAGAAGACAACTTCGTTGCGATTTCGTCAGAACCAAGCGGATAAACCCCGCCGCAGCACTGCCAGTCTTCGATCTCTTCTAACTCGATTCCCAGTGCCGCCGCTGAAGCCCTTGCATAAACATCCAGATCCTTTGCCTTTGTTCTCAAAGTGCATCCCGGATAATAACTGTACTTCATAGTTCTCGCTGTCCTTTCTTCATATATTTTGTCAAAACTTTTCCTTCTTAATATTAATATGAAGTCTGTCACAAGTCAATGACCCTGCGACAGTCTCCATTTATCCCCAGCATAACTATAATTCAATCTGGGAAATAACTTCTTTCAGCGCATCCGCGCTTGCCTTTAATTTTCCAACCTCTTCCTCGGTAAGAGTCATAGGGATCTTGCCCTGGATACCGTTTGGTCCAACCAGCGCCAGAGTGCTTAAGCACACATCCTCGATTCCGTATTCGCCGTGCATCATAGAAGATACGGTGGTGACAGACTCGGATGCTGACATAAGGATACTGCACAATCTGCAGACGCCTCTTGTCACTGCATAGAAGGTAGCGCCCTTGTTCGCAATGATCTTACCGCCGGATTTCTGCACATAGGTAAGCATGGCATCCTTGTCCAGTTCTTTGGCATCTTTTCCAAGGTGCGGCATCATATCTACAAAATCGTCTACGTTGACGCCTGCGATCCTTGCTGCAGACCATGGGATAAAAGAGGTATCTCCATGCTCGCCAAACACATATGCATGAATATTTCTCTGTGCAACTTTAAAATGTTCGGAAAGTCCACAACGAAGTCTTGCGGAATCTAAGACAGTTCCGGAACCGATAATCTGATTCTCTGGAATACCTGAAATCTTTGTGAATACATAGGTCATGATATCAACCGGATTGCTTACAATAATATAAAGCGCCTTCGGTGCCGCCTTTACAATCTCCGGTGTGATCTCTTTTAAGATATTAACGTTAGTCTGTGTCAGCTCGATTCTGGTCTGGCCTGGCTTACGCGCAATCCCGGACGTAATGATCACGATGTCGGAATCCTTCGCATCCTCGTACTCGCCTGCAACGATTGCTACCGGATCTCTGAAACAGGTTCCCTGCTCGATATCCATAACCTCGCCCTCTACCTTCTCCTTGTTGATGTCGATCAGAACGATCTCAGATGCCATGTCCTCACCGGACAATGTGTACGCAATTGTGGAACCTACGCTTCCGGCTCCAATGATTGTGACTTTGCAGCTCATGTTTTCTTCTCCTTCTCTATGCATTTTCTACTGTTTCTGGAATACTGGTTCTTTCTATCTTATGCCAGTATGCCTGGCGTCAGAACATCTTTGAAATCTGTCGTTTCCTGCCGCCTTCTGAAAACATCATAACACATTGACAATAAATTAACAAGCACTGGGCTTGTAGAAATTTTAACAATATATTTCCATTCTTTTATCCAATTTGACGAAAAAAATAACTTCTGGTCGAACCAGGTTTCCTATATCATTATGAAAAAGGTGCAAAGCCCTCGTTCATATTCGAAAGACTTTACACCCTTTTATTGACTGTTCTTTTTCGTGTCAGTTTCTTGCGGATTGACACCGGCAACAGTGAGGATTAAATTATCTCACATTATCGTCATTGACTCCGTCGTCGCCGTTATTAATGTCGTTATTGTCGTCGTTCCCATCCAGGGCATCTCCTACATCGTCCATGCCGTCGCGAACGTCATCCCCGATCTCGTCGGCTATATTATCGCCATCGTTACGGTCGCGGTCCGTACCGTCGGTTGCTCCGTTGGTATTTCCGTTATTGTTATTGCCATTGTTTTGATTGCCGTTATTGTTGTTATTGTCGTCTGCCGCATTATTGTTTGCTGCATTGTCATCAGCGTTTCCATCATTGCCGCAGGCAGTCATGCCAAGCATTGCCCCTGTGCACATAAGGATCAGTACCATTTTCTTTAACTGTTTCATGTCAAATTCTCCCTTTCATGTATTTTTATCTATTATCAAGTAATACTTGTTACCAGTAATATTTGCAAAATTAAGAATAGTATACAGAAAAGATAATTTTGGACATGGTATTTTTTTACAAAAATTGAAAGAAAAGACAGCCTGGCCATATATCTATACCCGCTCCGCAATCTGTCCGCTCCGGTAAGCCCGAAGAAGCACCTCCAGATCCGCAATCTGTTCCTTCAGGTCCCGGCCTACGTCCGTATCGCCTACCAGTTTCCTCTCCAGTACCCGGTTCACGATCACGCTTTCCGAATGAATATCACTCTCCTTCTCAATGGCGGCCTCCGTAGACTCAAAAGGTTCATGGGCAACCAGAATCAGGCCATAAGAATTAGAGATCAGCGTATAGCCCGCAATCCCCGTCTCTTTCTGATACGCCTTAGAAAATCCTCCGTCAATGACCATAACCTTGCCGCCGCATTTGACCGGATTCTCCCCGTTCTTGCTCTTTACCGGAACATGGCCGTTAATAATGTGAGTTTCTTCCGTCGGCAGACCGAATTCCTTAAGAATACCATTCACCACTTCCTCATTTTCCAAAAGGCTGTAATAAGGATTCTTCTTCTCCTTATGAGTCTCCTTCTCCGCAAGGAAGTATCGCTCAAAGGTTGCCATCTTATCCTTTCCAAACAGAGGCGATCCCTCGCTGAGCCAGATATACCACATCAAATCCTTGCCCCGTTCCCGTTCCTCTTCATCCAGTGCATGAAATCCCTTGCGCACATAACTCTCCAGGATCTCATAAAGGCTCTTACCTTGATAGGACTTTCCGCAAATGCATACAGATTTTAAGGTTCCGTCCTCATTGAGTGGAACGCAGCCATGATACAGCAGGTTGTTGTTATACACCTTATATAAAGCGCCTTTATTCAGCAGAAAACGCATGTGTCTCTGTAATTTCTCACAGTTCAGAAACGCCTGCTCTAACCGTTCCATAATGTCCTCTTCATCCTTAGTCAGCGCATACGGATTCTTCGGGTCTATCGTCGGAAAATTCTGATCCAGCATCTCATATGTCTTGCCGTTAATTTCAATGGTTCCTCTCTCATAGTCAATGTGATGCAGCAGATTCCGATCCTCCATCTGAAAGTCTGGATTCTTCCGGATAATCTGCCCTTCCACCTTGAACTGGATCACAGAAATTGCCTTGTGCATCTTAATGTCTATGAGCATCTCATTCTTTCCGTGGCCGGAATCCCCCTTAAGCTGAAAACATCTGCAGGGATCGTCACTATAGGTATTCATGGCAAATGTAGCCAGCGGAAGCAGATTAATTCCATATCCTTCTTCTAAAATATCCAGGTTGCCGTATCTTGCACAGATACGGATTACATTGGCGATACACCCAAGCTGGCCTGCCGCCGCCCCCATCCACAGTACATCATGATTTCCCCACTGGATATCCACAGAATGATGGTCAATCAGTTTATCCATGATAATATGCGGCCCCGGCCCTCTGTCATAGATATCTCCCACAATATGCAGATGATCCACCGTCAGCCTCTGAATCAGTTCGCTTAAGGCAATGATAAATTTCTCTGCTTTTCCGATCCTGATAATCGTACTCACAATAGAATTATAGTAAGAACCCTTATCCATGATATCCGCCTTCTCTGTGATCAGTTCCTCGATCACATAGGCGAAGTCCTTAGGCAGTGACTTTCTTACCTTAGAACGGGTGTATTTGCTCGCCGCCCGCTTACTGATCTCGATCAGCCGGTACAAAGTGATCTTGTACCAGTCCTCCATGTTGTCCTCTTCCCGCTTAATCCTGTCCATCTTCTCCTTCGGATAATAAATAAGAGTAGCAAGAGCCTGTTTGGTCCTGCTACTCATAGTATTCCCGAAGACGTCGTCGACTTTACGGCGCACTGCTCCCGAACCATTCTTAAGCACATGGGAAAATGCCTCGTATTCCCCATGGATATCCGTAAGGAAATGCTCCGTTCCCTTCGGAAGGTTCAGAATCGCCTGGAGATTGATAATCTCTGTCGATGCCTCTGCGATGGTCGGATATAACTGAGAAAGTCTCTCCAGATAACGTTCTTTCAATTCTTTCATAATATAGTAATCCTCCCATGTATCTAAAACTGCAAAGCAGTTCTTTCTTCTGTATACTATGTTTTTAGTGTTCCGATACGTTCACAAACAGACCTTCTGCTTGTCAGAACCGAATCACGTCCGACATATCATATGCCCCCGCCGGTTTTCCGGCAAGGAACTTGGCCGCCTCCACGGCGCCTTTACCAAACACCGTCTTAGAATAAGCCGTGTGACGGAATTCAATCACTTCATCCGCCCCGGCAAAAATCACCTCATGGTCTCCCACAATGGTTCCTCCGCGGACCGCTGAAATACCAATCTCTTTCTTCCCGCGCTTTCTGCGCACCTGGCTTCTGTCATACACATATTCATATGCATGATCCATAGATTCGTTGATAGAATCTGCCAGGGCAAGAGCCGTCCCGCTGGGTGCATCCACCTTCTGATTGTGATGACGTTCCACTACCTCAATATCGAACCCTGCAGGGCTAAGAATCTTTGCGGCATCCTTTAGCAGCTTCATCAGCAGATTAATCCCCAGAGACATGTTTGCAGATTTCAACACCGCAGTCTTACCGGAAGCTTCCTTTACTTTCTCAAGCTGTTCCTCGGAAAGCCCTGTCGTACACAGAACCACAGGAACCTTTCTGTCCACGCAGTAGTCTAGCAGTGCATCCACTGCCTGGGCATTGGAGAAATCAATAATCACATCTGCCTCCACGTCGCACTGGCCAATCTTCTCAAATACAGGATATTCGTTCTCTATTCCTGTATAGCTGTCAACTCCTGCAACGAATTCAATGCCTTCATCCTCTCTGACAAGCCCTGTGATCACTCGTCCCATCTTACCGTTACATCCATGCATGATCGCACGTACCATCTTTATCCTCCTGTCTGAAAAACCGGTCTGCATGGCGTATTGCTTATGCAGCCCGGCCTTATCGCTGTAACTTCTATATCAATACTCTTTTATACGAGTCTGATTCCAAATTCCTTCATCGCCCCGGCAAGAGCCTCCTCATGGGCCTTGGTAAGTTCCGTAAGCGGCATGCGAAGTCTGCCGCAGTCCATACCCATCAGCTGCATCGCCTTCTTTACCGGAATAGGATTGACCTCACAGAACAGTTGTTCCACCAGCGGAATCGCCTTAATCTGAAGCTGCATGCTTCCTTTCAGGTCTCCCTCGAAAAAGCGGGCGCACATATCATGGGTCTCCTTTGGCGCCACGTTCGATAACACCGAAATCACACCCTTGCCGCCCAGAGACAGTATGGGAACAATCTGATCATCATTACCCGAATACAGGTCTATCTTCCCATCCGTCAGGGCCATAATCTTCGCCACCTGAGAAATATTGCCGGATGCCTCTTTCACGCCCACAATATTCTCCACGTCCCTTACCAGGGCCGCCACGGTGGCCGGTTCAATATTGCATCCGGTACGGCTCGCCACACTGTACATAATGATCGGAGCTTTCGCCTCCTTTGCAACCGCCGTATAATGGGCGATCAGCCCCGCCTGAGTCGCCTTATTATAGTACGGCGTCACAACCAGCAGCCCGTCCGCTCCGTATTCTGCGGCCTCTCTCGACATGTCAACCGCCGTCCTTGTGCAGTTCGAGCCCGTCCCGGCGATTACCGGAATCCGCCCGTTCGCCCGTTCGATGGCAAACTTCACACATTCCAGATGCTCTTCCTCCGTCATTGTGGCAGATTCCCCTGTCGTGCCGCAGATGATAATGCTGTCCGTCCCATTTTTACAATGGAAATCAATCAGTTCGTCCAGTCTATCATAATTAATACTTTCATCTTCATTAAATGGTGTGACGATCGCCACCCCGGCTCCTGTAAAAATAGCCATTCGTAATCCTCCTGACATTCATATTCATTTATAAAAATTCTATCATCAATCAAATATGATGTCAATGAAAGTCTCGGGTTGTTTTCTAATCTTCCAGACATTCCAGTTTGCTGACCGAAACCTCGTAGGCAACCCGCTTCTCTGTCTCTGTCTCCGACAGCTTCTTAATATATTCCCTGCTCTGAATCCTTCCAATAATCTGGACATGCTCGCCAACTTCAAATCCTGACGCAAATCGTGCATTCCTCCCCCAGCAGATACATGGTATGTAATCCGACTTCCCGTAGGGCCTGTTCACGGCAAGCAGAAGATCTGCGATCTCCCTTCCAAGGGGCGTCTTGCGGTAAACGGGCAGCTTACATATGTAACCATCCAGAAAAATGTTGTTCGTCTTCGCCCCGTCAAGTTCCTCCTCGATAAAAGACACCTCTCTTACAAACACGGACAATACCAGGCGGTTCTTCTGCTCATCGTGCCGGTTGTAAGACCGGAACTGCCCGCTCACCATAATGAATTCGCCCGTATAATCCTGTGTCACGTCAATCAGCCGCTCCGATATCATCAGAGGGATATTATCCTCCGAGTTACTCAGACGCTTCACATGCACATCTACCATGTAGAATCCTTCTCCATAGACCTCATGGCTGAAAAGAAACGGCGACGCAATCTCTCCCATAATGGTTACCTGGTTGTTTTCAATAATCTTATCTGACATAATTCTACAATCTCCCTTCCTCCGAATCGTATTTCAGTTGTCAAGCATTCCCGCATAGTTTTGCGGGGTCATTACCTAGTTTATGACGCTCATTTCTATTTTAGAACCAAAATACTTGTAAATTTTTTGAAATATGGTAAACTAACGTGTGAGTTTTTAGTTGTGTATAGAAAAGGATGATGATAAAAGATGAAGACAAAACGTGAAGATGTAAGAAATATTGCAATCATAGCACATGTAGATCATGGCAAGACCACCCTGGTAGACGAACTGCTGAAGCAAAGCGGCGTGTTCCGTGAGAACCAGGCGGTGGAAGAACGGGTCATGGACTCGAATGACATTGAGCGGGAACGGGGAATCACGATTCTGTCCAAGAATACCGCCGTCTATTATCATGGAACGAAGATCAACATTATTGACACGCCGGGACATGCAGACTTCGGCGGCGAGGTTGAGCGGGTTCTCAAGATGGTAAACGGCGTAGTTCTCGTAGTTGATGCGTTCGAGGGCGCCATGCCGCAGACAAAATTCGTACTGAGAAAGGCGCTGGAATTAAGCCTTCCAGTCATCGTATGCATCAATAAGATCGACCGTCCAGAAGCAAGACCGGACGAGGTCATTGACGAAGTGCTGGAACTGTTCATGGATCTGGATGCTTCCGACGAGCAGCTTGACTGTCCCTTTGTCTATGCCTCCGCCAAGTCCGGCGTTGCGGTTCTGGACCTTACGGACGAGGAGCGGGACATGAAGCCTCTCTTTGAAACGATTCTTGACTACATTCCGGCGCCGGAAGGAGATCCGGAGGCAGACACCCAGGTACTGATCAGTACCATCGACTATAATGAATATGTAGGGCGGATCGGAATCGGGAAAGTGGACAACGGCACCATCCGGGTGGGGATGGACGCTGTCGTAGTGAACGAGCATAATAAAGACCGGCAGGAAAAGGTTCGGATCAGCAAATTATATGAATTCGACGGACTGAACAAGGTAGACGTAAAGGAGGCTTCCATCGGCTCCATCGTGGCGATCTCAGGTATTGCAGATATTTCCATCGGAGACACCATCTGTTCCCCGGAGAATCCGGCTGCGATTCCCTTCCAGAAGATCTCTGAGCCGACCATTGCCATGCAGTTCATCGTCAACGACAGCCCCTTTGCCGGGCTGGAAGGGAAATACGTCACCTCCCGCCATCTCAGAGACCGCCTGTTCCGGGAACTGAACACAGACGTCAGTCTCAGGGTCGAAGAGTCCGACAGCACGGACAGCTTCAAAGTATCCGGGCGGGGAGAATTGCATCTGTCTGTATTAATCGAGAATATGCGCCGGGAAGGATATGAATTTGCCGTCAGCAAGGCGGAAGTTCTATATAAAAAGGACGAAAACGGAAAATTGCTGGAACCCATGGAGACAGCTTATATTGACGTTCCCGAAGAGTTCACAGGAACAGTCATCGAGAAGCTTAGTCAGCGCAAGGGCGAACTGCAGAATATGGGCGCTTCCAACGGCGGTTACACCAGACTTGAGTTTCTGATTCCTGCAAGGGGACTAATCGGATACCGCGGGGAATTCCTCACCGACACCAAAGGAAACGGCATCATGAACACGGCTTTTGAAGGGTATGCGCCGTTTAAAGGAGATATTCAGTACCGTAAAAGCGGTTCTCTGATCGCATTTGAGACGGGAGAATCGGTCACTTACGGATTATTTGGCGCACAGGAGCGGGGAATACTCTTCATCGGGCCTGGAGAGAAAGTGTATTCCGGCATGGTCATCGGGCAGAACGCCAAGACGGACGATATTGAGGTTAATATCTGTAAGACCAAGCATCTGACGAACACCCGTTCTTCCAGTGCGGACGAGGCTCTGCGTCTCACTCCGCCTAAGGTCTTAAGTCTGGAGGAAGCCCTTGACTTCATAGACACCGATGAATTACTGGAAGTTACTCCTAAGACGCTCAGGATCCGCAAGAAGATCCTGGATCCAAAGATGAGGAAACGAGGAAACAGGTCATGACATTTTTATGGATGCTGGAAGGGATACGGACTCCCTTCCTGGATAAATTTATGCAGTTCGTCACCTATTTCGGACAGGAACTGATCATCATAGCGGTTATCTGCGCATTCTACTGGTGCGTAGATAAACGCTTTGCTTATCTTCTGGGATTTACCTATTTTACCGCCGGGCTTGGCGTTCAGGCATTAAAAATTACCTTTCGGATTCCCAGGCCCTGGATCCTGGACCCTGAATTTCACGCCGTAGAGAGCGCTATCGAGGGGGCGACCGGATACTCATTTCCAAGCGGCCATACCCAGAGCGCTACCTGTCTGTTCTTCCCACTGTCCCTCTACGTGTCCCGGCTTCAGGTGAAAGTTCTGTGCGTGCTTGCCTTTCTGCTGATTGGATTTTCCAGGATGTATCTTGGCTGCCATACGCCAAAAGATGTCTTAGTGTCTATGGGGCTTTCCCTTGTGGTTGCCTCACTCATCTGGAAATTCCAGGCTGTTCTGCTTGACGATACACGGTATCTGAATCTGATTGCCGCCGTACTGATCTGCCTGTCTCTGGCCACCGCCGCTTATTCTCTGCTGCTTCGCAGCAGCGGCACGATCGACACAAAATACGCCATGGACTGCTGCAAAGCGGCAGGCGCCGGGTTCGGCTTCTCCATCGGCTGGTACGTGGAACGGACGAAACTTAATTTTGACACCCGTACAGGCAGCGTGAAAACGCAGATCCTGAAGCTTCTTGCCGGCCTGATTGCCGCGCTTCTGATCAAAGAGGGGTTCTCACTGATATTTGGCGGTTCCATCTTGTCAAAGATGTCTGAATACTTTATACTGGTGCTATGGGTAATTGTTATTTATCCTTATCTGTTCCATACGATTCTGCAAAAGTTGTTTCGTAAGAAAAATAGCAGTTCCAGGTAGAACGATCATAGAAAAGGTGGGGGAAAATGGAGAAAATAATTGAGCCCGGTCTGGTGCCCAAAGCGACACTTTATACCGGGGTACAGATTCCTTGTATTGGAATGGGGACGTTCGGCTCTGACCGTTTTTCGGCGGCAGAAGTTGCCGGCGCAGTCGCAGGAGGGGTCCGCTGCGGTTATCGAATGTTTGACTGTGCGGCATGTTATGGTAATGAAGCACAGATTGGAGCAGAGTTTCATAAAGCTTTTGTCCAAGGCATAGTAAGGCGGGAAGAACTGACGATTATGACAAAAGTATGGAATGATATGCACAGCCGGGTAGAAGAATCCTGTAGAAAGAGCATACAGGATCTTCAATGTGATTATATTGACATTTTTTTTATTCACTGGCCGTTTCCCAACTATCATGCGCCGGGATGTGACAAAGATGCAAGAAATCCCGATTCCCGGCCGTTTTCTGTAGAGGAATTCCTGAACACTTACCGGCAGTGTGAAGAACTGGTGGAGAAAGGCATGATCCGTTTTATCGGAATTTCGAACATGACCATACCGAAATTAGAAGCTGTATTACCGTTTCTAAAGATCTTACCGGCTGTATGTGAATCGGAAATGCACCCTTGTTTTCAGCAGCAGGAGCTTTTTGATTATTTAGTCGCACATAAGATTTTCCCAATCGGCTATATGCCTCTGGGCTCACCGAGACGACCGGAAAGAGATATTTTTGAAGATGACGTGGCAGATCTGGAGCGGCCGGAAATCGTACAGATCGCAAAAGCGCATCAATGCCATCCGGCTCTGATCGCATTGAAATGGGCATGGCAGAGAGGGCAGATTCCTATTCCCTTTTCTGTACATGAGAAAAATTATTTCAGTAATTTAAAAGCCATGACAGAAGACCCGCTGACCGAATCTGAGATGAAGATTCTTTCGACATTAGAATGTAATAACCGACTGGTAAAAGGGCAGGTTTTCCTCTGGGAAGGAGCAGATGACTGGCATGACTTGTGGGACGAAGACGGAACCATCGTTCAATAGTCCTGCAATTATTATAAAAAGTAAAAGGAGGTATCTATGCAGCAGATTGTAGCCCGTTTTTTGAAGAAGGTCACAGAACTTCTGGAATTCGTCATTTCCATTATTCTGGCGGTGGGAATCGTTCTTCTCTGCATTCGTATGATCGGCGCCATGAGCAACATTCCCAACCTTGAAGTATGGCCTAATTACGATGATCTGCTCGAGACATGTTTTAATCTGATCATCGGCGTAGAGTTAATCCGTATGATGTATTACCACACACCGGATACCGTATTTGAAGTCCTGCTCTTTGCCATTGCGCGCCAGATTATCACGGATCACTCTTCGATCTGGGGAAGCCTGGTGGGCGTCACCGCTATTGCGGTTTTATTTGCAACAAGAAAATTTCTCTTCTGCGAATTTGACATCTCGGATGCCATTATTTTCCGGGCCAGTGCAAAAGTGAAGTCCATTAACAGTCTGCTGGACTTAAGTATCCCCCATGAGCCCAACGAGACGCTTATGGACGTGGTAAACCGCCAGTTGGAACAAAATGAACAGACCGCCCGCATCGGCGCCTGTGTCTATTTCCATGACTGCGGCCTCAGAGTCGCCAAACTGCATAATGAAAAAATTTCGAGAATTGAGGTAATTCGTTCTATACATTAGTAATCAAACGTGATATACTACATATATCAGATAGATTACCAGTCGGACTAATAATTATCAGACTAATCTTTTTGAAATGATGTCGAAAAGGAGTTGGGCAGTATGAAGTTTATCATTATTGGAAAGAACATCGAGGTAACAGGGGGCTTACGGGAGGCCGTAGAGAACAAGCTGGGGAAATTAGAGCGGTATTTCACACCGGACACAGAGATTCACGTAACACTGAGCGTACAGCGGGAACGTCAGAAGATCGAGGTAACGATTCCTGTAAAGGGCGATATCATCCGTTCCGAACAGGAAAGCAACGATATGTATGTATCCATTGATCTGGTAGAGGAAGTAATCGAACGTCAGCTTCGCAAATATAAAAACAAACTGATTGCGAGACATCAGGAGGGTGTCAACTTCAAACACGAATTTTACGAGGGAGAAGACATTACCGAAGATGATAATGAGATCAAGATTGTCCGCACTAAGAGATTCGGGTTCAAACCTATGTATCCAGAGGATGCCTGCGTCCAGATGGAACTTCTTGGACATGACTTCTATGTATTCTGCAATGCGGAGACAGATGAGGTGAATGTAGTATATCGCAGGAAGAACGGATCATTCGGACTGATCGAGCCGGAATTTTCCTAAGTTACGGACGAGTACTCTCTTTCACTCTTGTTCACAGCAAACATAACGTATGAAAAAGATGCCGCTATATGCGGCATCTTTTTATACTTCATTCCACAATCTGCGGTTTTCCATCTATCTCTGCCAGATAACAGAGATCCCCGTCCTGCAAAACAGCCTGTCCGTTCGTCCCTTCCGTAATCTCGGCCTTCACTTCTTCCATCTCGTCTTGTGCAGCCAGAGCTTCCATCTCCACCTTATCCGAATAAACGGTATTCAGAATGGCAATTCCCTTACGTCCCAGTATATACTGGATCTTTCCTAATCCTGTATAATCTGTGGTAATATGAAGCTTTATCCCTGGGATCTTACTGATAACCACCGACGCAGCGATCCCGGCCTTCGCGGCGGCCCCGTACGCCCGTACCAGTCCCCCGGTTCCCAGAAGCGTACCGCCGAAATATCTTGTCACCACAATCACTGTATTGCAGAGACCTTCTCCTGTAAGAACCTCCAGAATCGGCTTCCCCGCCGTACCGCCCGGCTCCCCGTCGTCGCTGAAACGCTTCGTCTGTCCCCCCTCTCCAATCACATAGGCGAAACAGTTATGTCTGGCATCCCAGTATTTCTTTTTCATCGCCTCAATAAACTCCAGAGCTTCTTCTTCCGACCTGACAGGAACCACGTTCGCAATAAACCTGGACTTTTTCTCAGTAATCTCTCCCTCTCCTCCCCGGTAAACGGTCCGATACACTGCCATACGCTCATCCTTTCCTCTATCTGTCCCTCCAAAGTCCGGGACTATTACATTCTTATATACTACTATAACAAATTTCTTAAGATTTTCATACTGAAATATGAAGTTTTCATTTTTTCCTTTATTTCGCAACATTTGTTTGTTATAATAACGTGGTATAAAGGAGGCTTCACATATGAACTATGGTAAGAAAAAAGCTTCACAAAAGCAAAAAAAGATAACGTCTAAATCCACCATGCAGGGGAAGCGGATTGGCGTTCGGCTTTTTAAGGCATTTCTTCTCTGTATGATTGTAGTAGCGGTCGCCGGAGTGGCGGGGGTCGGCGTATTTGCCAAAAAGATCCTTGACAACAGCCCGGAAGTCACCCCCGATGACGTCAAGCCAAAGGGATTCACTTCTATTGTATATGCAGACGACGGTACAACAGAGATTGAACGTTTTGTAAAGTCCGGATCCAACCGTGTGTACAAATCCATCAACGAGATTCCGGAGAATCTGCAGCATGCCTTTGTGGCGGTCGAGGATGAACGTTTTTATGATCACAACGGAATCGACCTTCAGGGAATTATACGAGCAGGCGTGATCGGACTCACCTCCGGGGATTTTTCCCAGGGCGCCAGTACCTTGACGCAGCAGCTTATTAAAAACAACGTTTTCCCGGACTTTGTCAATGAGAATACCTTTTACGATAAGGTGGAACGTAAACTGCAGGAACAGTTTCTTGCGGTTCAGATTGAGAAGCAGATGGACAAGAATGCGATCATGGAGAGTTATCTCAACACCATCAACCTTGGTCAGAACTGCCTGGGCGTACAGTCCGCTGCCAAGCGTTATTTCGGTAAAGATGTCAATGATCTGAATCTGTCGGAATGCGCCGTCATCGCCGGCATTACCCAGAGTCCGTCGAAGCTGAATCCGATTACGAACCCGGAAGATAACGCCAAGCGAAGGAAAAAGGTACTGGATGATATGCTGGAACAGGGGTACATCGACCAGGCGGCCTACGATGAAGCCATGGCAGACGACGTCTATGCAAGGATACAGACTTTCAACAGCGTTGCGAATGACAGCACCCCTTACAGTTACTTCGTGGATGCCCTTTCCACTCAGGTAATAGAAGATCTGATGGGTCAGCTCGGCTATACCGAGACACAGGCCTACAATGCCGTATACGGCGGGGGCTTAAGTATCTATTCGACTCAGAACCTTCTGATGCAGCAGATCTGTGATGAAGAAGCAAATAATGATGCCAACTATCCGAATCTTAAAGAATACGGTCTGGACTGCGCCATCACCGTGACAAGGGCCGACGGCACCGTAGAGAATTACAGTTCCGGACACATCAAGCAGTATGTGAAGAACGCCCACGGGGATCCTCAGGGACTTGTCTACTCCAGCGAGGAGGCGGCCCGCGCTATGGTGGAAGAATGGAAGTCTACCATCGCCCAGGAGGGCGACACCTATGATGAGAATATTAATGTCTCACCGCAGCCTCAGGCTTCCATTACCATCATTGATCAGAATAACGGTCAGATTAAAGCGATGGTGGGCGGCCGCGGGGCAAAGACCACCAGCCTAGGTCTGAACCGCGCCTATCAGGGTTCTACAAGACAGCCCGGTTCCTGCTTCAAGATCCTTGCAGCCTATGGGCCTGCCATGGATTCCTGCGGAAAGACGCTGGCTACCGTTATTAAGGACGAGCCCTATACTCTGAGAAACGGTAAAGTTTTAAGAAACGCTAACGGCCGTTACGGCGGGGATACTACGATCCGCAAGGCAATCACCTGGTCTAACAATGTATGCGCAGTAAAGTTAAGCGACGAGATTACACAGCAGCTAGGTTTTGAATACTGTGAGAAATTCGGCATCTCTACACTGGTTAAGAGTAAGACTACGGATGCCGGGGTATTCAGCGATCTTGATAACCAGACGCTTGCACTGGGCGGTCTCACGGACGGTGTTTATAATTATGAGATCTGTTCGGCTTATGCGGCGATTGCTAATGGCGGCGTCTATAATTCTCCTACGTTATACACCAGGATTCTGGATCATGACGGTAACGTGCTGCTTGAGGGAACAGGCGAGACCCGCACCGTAATCAAAGACAGTACGGCAGGACTTTTAACGAGCGCCATGCAGGACGTCGTGAACGGCGGTACAGGTTCGCGTGCGAAACTTGATAATATGCCGGTTGCCGGCAAGACGGGTACTACATCCGACAATAAGGATATCTGGTTCTGTGCTTTTACACCGTATTATACCTGTGCCGTATGGAGCGGATATGACGATAATAAGGAACTGAACAACACAGTCTACCATCTTCAGCTCTGGAAAAGCATCATGAGCAGAATCCATGGGAATCTGGAGAGACGGGAATTCACGGTTCCTCCATCTGTGGAGCAGAAGACGGTGTGTTCTATCAGCGGTATGCTGGCTGTTCCTGGAAGCTGCCCGGGAATTACGGAACTGTTCGCAACGGACATTCTGCCAACGGAACGCTGTACCGGACATGGATATAGCTACGATGAAGAGGATACTTCTGAGACAGAGGAAGACGAAGAAGGTGAAACACCGGAAGTTCCGATAGATCCTATCACGCCGTCAACTCCTGATCCCGGGCCGTCGACATCTCCTGACGATTCGAATTCGTCAACGTCTCCAGAACCGCCGACGCCGCCGGAACCGCCGGATCCAGCGCCGCAATAGGCGTACAGTCTGGATGTTGTTTCTATAAAAAACCAGCAGAGAATCATTAAGATCTCTGCTGGTTTTTATAAACGGTCTTTTACAAAATCAGTTTCGCCGCTCCACAGATTCCAGCGTCATTTCCTAATTCTGCCAGAACAAACTTCGTCTCCTTATTTGCAAAGAAAGCTTTTTGGGCAAAATACTTTTCAATATAGCCAAGGAGGATATCGCCCGCCTTAGACACTCCGCCGCCGATTACGATCACAGTCGGATCCGTCACTGCCGCAAGGTTCGCCATGGCATATCCCAGATAAGAACCGAACTCTTCCACAATCTCTTCCGCCAGTCTGTCCCCTTCTTTCAAAGCGTCAAATACTGCTTTTGCATCAATCTTTTCTGTGCTTCTTAAAAGAGACTGGGCATCATCCTTTGCCAGACGCTTCTTTGCCAGACGTGCAATCCCGGTTGCAGACGCATACTGCTCTAAACATCCCTGATTTCCGCAGCCGCATTTCTCTGTCTCTTCATAGTTCACACAAAGATGGCCAATCTCTCCTCCTGCGCCATGTGCCCCGGTCAACGGCTGTCCGTTCACGATCACACCTCCGCCGACACCGGTTCCCAGCGTCACCATAATCATATTCTTATTCCCTTTGCCAGCTCCCAGCCACATCTCTCCAAGAGCCGCTACATTGGCATCATTACCTGCCGCCACCTTCATGCCCGTCAGTTCCTTCATCTCACGGCTCACTTCCTTGTAGCCCCATCCGAGATTCGCCGTATTCTGTACAACTCCTTCTTCATCCACAGGCGCCGGAATTCCGATTCCGATTCCCGAAATCTGGGAAACGGCAAGTCCCTTCTCATCCATCTTCTTCTTCAGGGCTTCCGCCACATCAGGAAGAATCGCTTCTCCTTTATTCTCGGTACGAGTCTTGATCTCCCACTTATCAAGCAGTTCCCCGTCTGTCCGAAAGAGCCCGATCTTCACCGTTGTTCCCCCGATATCAACGCCAAAACAATATTCCATCCTTATGTCCTCTCTTCCTATTTTTTCGTCAGATTCTGCTGCACCCTCTTATAAAGTTCCTGGGCCGCATTATATCCCATCTTCTTCTGCCGGTAATTAATCGCCGCCGTCTCCACAATGATTGCAAGATTCCGCCCGGGCCGGATCGGAAGCTGGTGGCATACCACTTTATTACCCAGAAATTCCGTATATTCTTCCTCCATCCCCAGCCGGTCGTACTTCTTATCCTTGTCCCAGTCTTCCAGCGTAATGACCAGATCTATGTTCTGTGTCTCGCGCACGCTCTGTACACCGTACAGAGTCTTGACATCCACGATTCCAATTCCCCGAAGTTCGATGAAGTGCCTGGTAATGTCCGGCGCTGTTCCTACCAGCGTTGCATCGCTGACCTTTCGGATCTCCACCACATCGTCACTGACCAGCCGGTGTCCCCTCTTAATCAGTTCCAGGGCGGCCTCGCTCTTTCCGATTCCACTCTCGCCCATGATCAGCACCCCTACGCCATAAACATCTACCAGGACTCCGTGAATGGAAATACAAGGTGCAAGTTCTACGTTCAGCCAGCGGATGATTTCTGCCGTAAACTGTGCGGTCTTCTTCTCTGTACTAAATACCGGGATATTCGCCTTCTCTGCCATCTCAAGCAGCATCTGTTCTGGTTTCAGACTCCTTGAAAATACAATACACGGAATCGGATAGGACAATAACTGTGTGTAGATCTCCCGCTTATGATCCTCATCCATCTTTTCCAGAAATGTATATTCCACGTAACCGATCAGCTGTACCCGGTCAGAATCAAAATGTTCAAAATATCCCGTAAGCTGCAGCGCCGGACGATTAATATCAGGAATCCCTAGGTTCTTATCACCTACGTCAACATTGGGAGTAAGATTCTTAAGATCCATCTTCTCCACAACTTTTTTTAACTCTACTCTGCCTGCCATACTCTTCTCCTTTCCTGGTTAAGATTATAACACATCAGTGAAAAAAGTCATAGACATCCTGTGCAGATTTTTCATTCATTGACGGAAGTTCTTTTAACTGCTCTACCGTAGCGTTTCTGATGGCATCCAGATTCTCAAAATAGCGCATAAGGTCTTTTCTCCTTGCCGGCCCTACCCCGGGAATATCGTCCAGAATGGAATGTACCTGATTCTTTCCCCGAAGCTGCCGGTGAAAGGTTATTGCAAATCTGTGGGCTTCATCCTGGATTCTGGTAATCAGCCGGAAACTCTCGGAATTCTTATCTATTGCGATCTCTACGTTCTGATAATACAACCCTCTGGTACGATGATTATCATCTTTGACCATACCGCAGACCGGAATATGCAGACGAAGCGAATCCAGCACTTTTAGCGCCACGTTCACCTGGCCCTTTCCTCCATCCATAAGAATCAGATCCGGAAATGCGGTAAATCCGCCCATATCCCTGCCTTCTTCCTGCTCCCTCATCCCATGTTCAAACCGACGGGTCAGCACTTCCTCCATGCTCCCATAGTCGTCCGCCCCCTGGATTCCCTTGATCTTGAATTTCCGGTAATCATTGCGTTTCGGTTTTCCCCGCTCATAGACCACCATGGAACCCACGGATGCAAAACCGCTGGTATTGGAGATATCATAGGCCTCCATTCTCACGATTCCCGAAAGTCCCAGAAGTTTCTCCAGTTCCTTTACCGCACCAATCGTCCTTCCTTCCTCACGCTTTAACCGTTCCTTGTCCGTGCTCAGAACCAGCGCCGCATTCTTCCCTGCCAGTTCCACCAGTTTCTCCTTGGTCCCCTTCCTTGGAACCCGCAGGCGTACCCGGTGTCCCCGACGCTTTGAGAGCCACTGTTCTATCAGTTCCATATCTTCCACGGCTTCCGGCAGCATTAACTCGGCAGGGATATAGGGCGTTCCCGCATAGAACTGCTTAATAAAGCTTGAGAGGATCTCACTGTCCGCCTCATCCTTTGTAATCTTAAGATAGAAATGATCCCGCCCGATCAGCCGGCCGCCCCGGATAAAAAAGACCTGGACGACCGCATCCTCTTCTTCTACGGCCACAGCCAGAATATCCCTGTCCTCTCCCGCCGTATCCGTAATCTTCTGCTTCTGGGCAATCTTCTGCACGCTGGAAAGAAGTTCCCGGTATTCGATGGCTCTCTCAAACTCCATGGCTTCTGCGGCCTTCTGCATCTCCTTCTCCAGTTCCTTTAAGATCACGTCATAATTCCCATTCAGGAAATGAACCACTTCCTGGATCGAACGGCGGTAATCTTCCTGGGAAATATAGCCCTGGCAAGGCGCCTTACATTGATGAATATGATAATTCAGACAGGGCCTTTCCTTCCCGATATCCTTAGGAAGCTTCCGGTTACAGCTTCGGATATGGTAAAGTTTCCGAATCAGTTCAATGGTGTCCTTCACTGCGCCCGCACTGGTGTAAGGACCGAAATATTTCGCCTTGTCTTTGATCATCTTCCTCGCCAGCATGACCCGTGGGAACGGCTCGTCTACCGTCACCTTGATAAACGGATAACTCTTATCATCCATAAGCATAGTGTTGTATTTCGGTCTGTGCTCTTTGATCAGATTACACTCCAGCACTAAAGCTTCCAGTTCCGAGTCCGTTACGATATACTCAAACCGAACGATATGGGTCACCATCTGCTCAATCTTGGCTCCCTTATTGCGGCTGCTCTGAAAATACTGACGGACACGGTTCTTCAGGCTGATTGCTTTTCCTACATAAATGATATCATCCCGTTCATCATGCATAATATATACTCCCGGTCTGCCTGGCAGTTTTTTTAATTCTTCCTGAATATCAAACATGGCTTCTCCTCATAATCAAAGCCCGGAAATATTGGATTCCCGGGCTTTTGTCTTATTCTGTCTCTACCGGATTCATTGCGATCCGCTCTTGTGTCTTCTCTTTCTTCTCTTCCGGCTCAATTCCTTCTACTTCATGGAATATCTCCATGAATTCCTTTCCGGTAATCGTCTCCTTTTCAATCAGAAATGCCGCAATCTTATCCAGCGCTTTTCTATGACCGGAAAGCAGTTTCTTAGCCGCCTCATAGGACTCTTTCAGAAGTTTCATCACTTCTTTATCAATCTCAGAAGCCGTCTTCTGTCCGCAGTTTGCTACCGCCCTTCCGTCCAGATAACGATTCTGAACGGATTCCAGGCCGATCAGCCCGAATTTTTCGCTCATACCGTACTGTGTCACCATAGATCTTGCCACTTTGGTAGCCTTCTCTATATCGTTAGACGCTCCAGTGGTAACAGTATCAAACACAATCTCTTCTGCCGCCCGTCCTGCCAGCAGTCCAACCAGCATGGCATCCAGTTCTTTCTTGGTGTTCAGGAACTTCTCTTCCTCAGGAGTCTGCATAACATACCCCAGAGCCCCCATGGTTCTTGGCACAATGGTAATCTTCTGTACTGGTTCCGCATCTTTTTGCAAAGCGCTCACCAGTGCGTGGCCGACCTCGTGATAAGATACAATCCTTCTTTCTTCCTGGCTCATAATACGGTCTTTCTTCTCTTTTCCTACCAGTACCACCTCTACCGCCTCAAACAGATCTGTCTGCGACACGGCGTTTCTTCCGTTCTTAACAGCGTTGATGGCCGCCTCGTTAATCATATTGGCCAGATCCGATCCCACTGCGCCGCTTGTGGCAAGAGCAATGGCCTCAAGATCCACCGTCTCGTCCATACGCACATCCTTGGAATGTACCTTGAGGACATCCACCCGGCCCTTAAGATCCGGCTTCTCAACAATGATACGCCGGTCAAAACGTCCTGGTCGAAGAAGCGCAGGATCCAGAATCTCCGGCCTGTTGGTCGCCGCCAGAAGGACAAGGCCTTTGTTACTCTCAAATCCATCCATCTCTGCCAGAAGCTGGTTCAGAGTCTGCTCACGCTCGTCGTTACTGTTCAACTGATTGTCACGGCTCTTTCCGATGGCATCAATCTCATCAATAAATATGATACAGGGAGCCATCTGCTGGGCCTGCTTGAACAGGTCGCGCACCCTTGAAGCGCCCACTCCCACGTACATCTCCACAAAGGCGGAACCACTCAGAGAAAAGAAGGGCACCTTCGCCTCTCCCGCAACCGCCTTGGCAAGCAGCGTCTTACCGGTTCCGGGAGGGCCTACCAGAAGCGCGCCTTTGGGAAGCTTTGCGCCCACGCTGGTATATTTCCCCGGATTATGCAGGAAATCCACGACCTCCTGCAGAGACTCCTTCGCTTCATCCTGACCTGCCACGTTCTTGAAGGTAACGCCGGTCTGCTTCTCCACATACATCTTAGCGTTGCTCTTACCGATTCCCATCATGCCGCCGCCCTTGGCCATCTTACGTGTCATCCAGACGAATACGCCTACCAGGACTGCGATCGGCAAAAGCGTAAGCAACGTCTGGGCCACGACGGCAGAAGTGGTATCCGGAATCTGCTGGCTGAACTTCACTCCTGCTTTGTCAAGACGCTCTGGAAGTGAATCATCACGAACTACCCCTGTATAATATTCTCTGGCAATCTTCTGCCCCTTTTCCTTCTTTTCCGTAATCACGATCCGGGTACTGTGGATCACCACTTCCTCTACCTTCTTATCGTCTACCATCTCAAGGAACTCATCATAACTGATCTCATTATCGTCTCCCATTCCCTGAAACTGGAACAGAGCCATAACCATAATTGATGTAACCAGCGTCACCAATATGATAAAGGATAAGCCCTGCTTATTATTTCTATTATTCTGGTTCCTGTTGTTCTGGTTATTATTATTCTGGTTGTCCATCTTCTTCCTCCTGTATTACCCTTTCATTATAAGGACAGCCCGACTGGAAATCAATACAAACATTGCCTGTGACTGATTTTTTAATGCTTTTTATGGAATTTTTACAATTAAATTGTTTTTCATTTTAATTTATGTTAATATCAAATCAAAACTGCCATTTCTTATATTAATATGACAGCAAAGGGAGTTATATATGAAAATCGGATTTGATAATGAAAAGTATCTCAAGACACAATCAGCCCACATCCGGGAACGCATTGAACAGTTTGGCCAGAAACTGTATCTGGAATTCGGCGGCAAGCTGTTCGATGATTACCACGCCTCAAGGGTTCTGCCGGGTTTTCAGCCGGACAGCAAGCTTCGTATGTTAAAACAGCTATCCGACCAGGCTGAGATTATCATCGCCATCAGTGCAGAAGATATCGAGAAGAACAAGGTCAGAGGCGATCTTGGTATCACCTATGATTCTGATGTGCTCAGGCTGATGAACGCATACCAGGAACAGGGGTTTTACGTGGGCAGCGTGGTAATCACCAGATACAGCGGCCAGGAAAGCGCAAGCCTCTTCAAAAGCCGTCTGGAAAAGCTTGGCATCAAGGTGTACAGGCACTACGTCATTCCTGGTTATCCCTCCAACGTCCCCTATATCGTCAGCGACGAAGGATATGGCAAGAATGACTATATCGAGACTTCCCGTCCTCTGGCGGTAGTGACGGCGCCTGGGCCTGGAAGCGGTAAGATGGCCGTCTGCCTGTCACAGCTTTACCAGGAGCACCGCAGGGGAATCTCTGCAGGCTATGCCAAATTCGAGACATTTCCCATCTGGAACATTCCTTTGAAACATCCGGTCAATCTGGCCTATGAGGCCGCCACCGCAGATCTCAATGACGTGAATATGATCGACCCCTTTCATCTGGAAGCCTATGGAGAGACTACCGTCAACTACAACCGGGATGTAGAGATCTTCCCTGTGTTAAAAGCCATGTTCCAGCGCATGTATGGCGAAAGCCCCTATAAATCTCCCACCGATATGGGGGTGAATATGGCCGGTAACTGTATCTGCGACGATGAAGTCTGCCGGGAGGCCTCCTGCCAGGAGATTATCCGAAGATATTACGACTCTTTAAAGCGTCTTCTCTTCGGCTCCTGTTCTGATGTGGAGGTACGGAAGATTGAGATGCTCATGAACCAGGCCGGAATCACCGTACACGACCGTCCGGTTGTAGATGCGGCCAAGAAGCGGGCCGAAGAAACCGGCGAACCCGCCGCGGCATTACAGCTCCATGACGGACGCATTATTACCGGTAAGACCTCCAACCTTCTGGGCGCCTCTGCCGCTCTGCTTCTGAACGCACTGAAAGAACTGGCCGGACTTGACCACGGACGCCATGTCATCTCCCCCGAGGCCATCGAACCTATTCAGAAGCTTAAGACCCTGTACCAGGGCAGTAAGAATCCCAGGCTTCACACGGATGAAGTTCTGATTGCCCTGTCTGTCAGCGCCGCAACAGACCCGGCTGCCAAGCGCGCGTTAGATCAGCTTCCCAATTTAAGGGGCTGCCAGGCCCATACCTCCGTTATGGTCGGCTCCGTAGATATGAAGCAGTTCAAAAAACTGTCCATCCAGGCTACTTTTGAGGCAACGTATGAAAAAAACTCTGTATTTTTCAACGGGAAGGGTGTATAATGCGTTATCATAATTGAGATTCAACCAGGAGGGTGTTATGGCAGTTAATATGTATTTGTTACTGGCGGAGTTGTTTCGGGACTTGGGAAAGGGATTGCGGCGGCATCTCTCGGGCGGCTTTTAAAAGCCCGCGGATATACTGTGACCATGCAGAAATTCGATCCTTATATTAACATCGACCCGGGAACCATGAAACCGGTTCAGCACGGCGGGGTATTCGTGACCGATGACGGCGGGGAGACGGATCTGGATCGGGGACATTACGAGCGTTTCATTGACGAAAGCCTGAGTAAGAATTCTAACGTAACCACCGGAAAGATTTACTGGTCCGTTCTTCAGAAGAAGCGCAGAGGCGATTTCGGCGGGGGAACCGTCAAGGTCATTCCCCATATCACCAATGAGATCAAGAACCGGTTCTACCGCAATCCAGTCGCAGAACATACAGAGATTGCCATCATCGAGGTTGGCGGGACCGTCGGCGATATCGAGAGTCAGCCTTTCTTAGAGGCCATCCGCCAGTTCCAGCATGAGAAGGGACATGAGAACGTGATTCTGATCCATGTAACGCTGATCCCCTATCTGTGCGCCTCCCAGGAGATGAAGACGAAGCCCACCCAGGCAAGCGTCAAAGCTCTTCAGGGGATGGGAATCTGGCCGGTGTTGTCTGCGAATGTCTGCACCTTAACTGACCCGAACCGGATCTTTACGACTGGACAGAGATGGTGGACTATCTGAAACATCCGGAAACCGAGATTACGGTAGCCTTAGTAGGCAAATACACCCAGCTCCATGACGCTTATATCAGTGTGGTAGAAGCATTAAAGCATGGCGGTATCTTCAACCGGGCAACCGTGGATATCAGATGGATTGATTCCGAGACGATAACTGCCGATAATATCGGCGAATTGATGGCAGACGTCAGCGGAATCCTTGTTCCCGGCGGTTTCGGACACCCATCCCGTCATCCACATTATGCCTGAACAGATCGGCGTGGAGGATATCGGAGGAACTCTGCGTCTGGGCTCCTATCCCTGTGTTCTTGATGAACATTCCAGGGCTTATCAACTGTACGGAACCACAGAGATCAAAGAACGGCACAGACACCGATATGAAGTGAACAATGACTACCGTGAGAAACTTGCCGCTAACGGCATGAAGCTCTCCGGGGATTCATTGAGGCGGCTCTCAAGTACCGGGAAGAATATTAAAACGACTCCGTCTCTTATCGTATCCAGGGAACAAAGTGGGCAGGCCCACTTCAGCTCCCCTAACCCCTCACTCATGAGGGGCCTGGACACTTTGTGCGCCGAGCACAATTGCGAAGCAATATTTTACCTCTTGTGCGAGTGCGCATATTATTTTTATCTTATAGGAAAGATACTTTCACGCATTAGCGTGACAAGGTCTTTCCTATAAGATAAAAAAGTGTCTTCGACACTTCAACCCCCTAGCCCCCATTCATGGGG
>CAJTVY010000024.1 GCA_910579925.1 uncultured Dorea sp. | reverse complement strand
AAAGACCTTTCCAAAGCCCGCAAACCCGCATAAACACTGGATTTACTAAGCATTTCTGTTTATTCGAACTCAATCGTCCCCGGCGGCTTACTCGTCAAATCATACATCACCCGATTCACCCCTTTAACCTCATTAATAATCCTCCCCATAACCCTCTTAAGCACCTCATACGGAATCTCCGCCGCCTCCGCCGTCATAAAGTCAACTGTATCCACTGCCCGCAGCGCCACCGCATAATCATAGGTACGTTCATCCCCCATCACCCCAACACTCTGCATATTCGTAAGCGCCGCAAAATACTGTCCAATCCCCCGGTCAAGACCCGCCTTCGCAATCTCCTCCCGGTAAATCGCATCCGCATCCTGCACAATACGCACCTTCTCCTCCGTCACTTCCCCGACAATCCGCACGCCAAGCCCCGGCCCCGGGAACGGCTGACGGAACACCAGATACTCCGGAATTCCCAGTTCCAGCCCCGCTTTCCTGACCTCATCCTTAAACAAATCCCTAAGCGGCTCAATAATCTCCTTAAAATCCACATAATCCGGCAGCCCGCCCACATTATGGTGAGACTTAATCACAGCCGACTCCCCGCCAAGGCCGCTCTCCACCACATCCGGGTAAATCGTCCCCTGCACAAGAAAATCCACTGTACCAATCTTCTTCGCTTCCTCCTCAAACACACGGATAAACTCTTCCCCGATAATCTTCCGCTTCTGTTCCGGGTCAGACACACCAGCCAACTTATCATAAAACCGCTGCTGCGCATGAACCCGGATAAAATTCAAATCATACTCCCCCTTTGGGCCAAACACAGACTCCACCTCATCACCCTCATTTTTCCGAAGCAGCCCATGATCCACAAACACACAGGTAAGCTGCTCCCCGACCGCCTTAGAAAGCAAGACCGCCGCCACAGAAGAATCCACCCCGCCCGACAACGCACAGAGAACCCTTCCGTTTCCAACCTTATCCCGAATCTGCCGCACCGACTCCTCCACAAAAGAATCCATCCGCCAGTCACCCGCACATCCGCACACATCCAGCACGAAATTCGAAAGCATCTTCGTCCCTTCCTCCGTATGCAGCACCTCCGGATGGAACTGAATCGCATACAGTCCCGCACAAGCGTTTTCCGCCGCCGCCACAGGACAGTCCGCCGTATGGGCAGTAATCTCAAATCCCGGCGCCACCTTAAAAACAGAATCAAAATGGCTCATCCAGCACACCGTCTTATCCGAAACGCCCCGGAAAATCTTCGAATCCCTCTTGTCCACCAGGACCTCCGTCTTGCCATACTCCCGCACATCCGCATGCGCCACGTTTCCGCCAAGCACATGCATCATAAGCTGCGCCCCATAACAAAGCCCCAGAACCGGAATCCCCAACTCAAAAAGCTCCTTAGAATACGTGGGAGAATCCGCCTCATAACAGCTATTCGGCCCTCCCGTCAGGATAATCCCCTTCGGGTTCATCGCCTTAATCTTCTCAAGCTCCGTTTTATAAGAATAAATCTCGCAATACACATTGCACTCCCGGACGCGTCTCGCCACAAGCTGGTTATATTGTCCCCCAAAATCCAACACAATCACTAATTCTCTCTTCACATGCATTCCTCCCTAAATTTCGAACCCTGCTTTCTTCTTTCCCTCGCTCACATCTCTATAACTTTCATATTCACATAACCCTATGAAACTTCTCTCCCTTTTCACTGCACCAGCGACTGCTTCTTCCATCCCCCTCTGTAATACCGGATTACAAAACACAACGCCCGGAACACCCAGTCGATAACCATTGCCACCCAGACGCCAAATACACCTATCCCAAAATATTCTCCAAGAACATAACTGAATACAATCCGAAATAACCACATAGATACCATAGATATAACCATACACGCCCTGGCATCCCCAGATGCCCGAAACGTTGACGGCAGAGTAAAGGAAGCCGGCCAGATCAATATCGCACAGATCCCATGGAAATAAATAATCTGTCTCGTTGCCGCCGCCGTCTCCGGCGACAGACGATACGCCTTCAATATCAGCGGCAGAATAGAAAATACCCCTAAAACCATTACCGCCGTCCCGACATGTGTAATTATCATTAGTTTCCTATTATAATACTTTACCTGTTCATAATCCCCCGCACCCACACATCTGGCAATTACCGTTGTAACAGCCAGATTGATCGCCATGCCCGGAAGGATCTGAAACAGTGCGATAGCATTTCCTACCGCATTAGCGGCAATCGCATATGTACCAAAGGTAGAAACCAGGCTTAACACCAGGATCTTACCGAGTTGAAACATACTGCTCTCCAGTCCGTTAGGCACGCCCACGCTCAGAATCTTCTTCACATGGGACCAGTCCACCCGATACCGCCAGGTACGCTCGATATGCAAAATCTGTTTTTCATTACAGAGCAGGATTATGATAATCACTGCCGCCACAATTCTAGATACCAGAGTCGGAATCGCAACCCCTTCCGTCCCCCGGTGGAAACCATAGATCAGAATCGCATTTCCAGCCACATTAATAATATTCATGATAATGGAAACCTGCATGGAAACCTTAGAATTACCCATGGCTCTGAAAACCGCAGCCCCTGCGTTATATAAGGCCATAAACGGAATCGCCATGGTCACGATCATCAGATAAATATCCGCATGTTTCATGACCTCTGGTTCAATCTGCCCGAACACACCGTGTAAGATCAGATTCTTTCCGGCATACACCACACTTGTAATTACAACGGCGCAGATCGTGATAAACCATACAAGCTGAGTCGCTGACTGACACGCCGATTCCTTACGCCCATGTCCAAGATACTGCCCCGCAACCACCGCTCCGCCGGTAGCAAGCGCAGCAAAAATATTGATTAGCAGGACCATAATCTGATCCACCAGAGACACACCGGACACCGCGGCCTCACCTACGCTTGCAATCATAATTGAATCCGCCATCCCCACCAGCACCGCCAGGAGCTGTTCAACAATAAGAGGCATAATCAATGTTACAAGCGACCTGTTGTCGAATAGATAACCGCTGCTGTCCACTCTCGTAATTTTATTCATAATAAAAGACTCCTCCATCGCATATTATACGACGAGGAGCCTTTTTATACAAGTATCAAATTACCAGGTACAACAGATAACGTAACAGTAAAGCCTTCCGGCTGAACTGTTGCCAGATAGCAGCAAAGCCATCATCTGCTATACAAAGGAGATCCATATCCGGCTCTCCTTACGCAGCAATAAATTCTTCTATGTCTTTGCGAAGATCTTCACATTCCTCTTCGTAAACTTCGAGCTCAATCTCTCTATGGAAACCGAGATTCATCAACCCCAGCAGAGATTTCGCATCGACTACATACTTGCCGCGTTTCATATCCATGTTATACGGATACTTTTCCACTTTCTGCACAAACTCTAAGATGTCCTCTGGATTCTGAAATACTACAGTTATTTTGCTCATAACAACCTCTCCTTTTCGAAATGATAATATCATAATTTTCCAGGAATGGAAATGTACAACATGAACAAGAAATTAATTCCAAGGCTTCTATTTCATATGTCGAATGTATATTCTACAGGCTCTCTATGACAAGTATACCGTTCGTCTGAAACCAGAAATACGGCCTTACCGAACCGCTTTCAGAACATATATCCTAGAGCTAAAATCGCCGTACTCTCCCGTATTTCTCTCCACCTGCCCGGACATACCGTCAGACGTAATCAGCCCGATATTCATCAGCTCATCGCCGTAATAGGACGTCTTTGAGTTCTGATCCTCATAGCAGAAATCCGGATTCAGACCATGAAGCCTCACCCTCGTATACGGCATATTTACATGACAGAGCGTACGATACCATCCAACAATCACTTCCGTCTTCTCTTCATTTACAACCATCCAGCATGTAATATTTCCTTCAAACGGGCTGACCAGCCTGTAAAATGTACCAAACTGCAGCAACTCGCGGTATTCCTTCATGAATACAATCTGTTCTTTCACTAACTCCTGCTCTTCTTCTGTCAGCTTATTCAGATCCAGCTCATAACCAAAAGTTCCAAAATACGCCACATTTGCCCGGGTATGAAGAGGCGTGTTGCGGAATACCTGATGATTCGGCGTCACAGAAACATGGCTTCCGATACAGCTGATCGGATAACAGAAGGACGTCCCATACTGTATCTTCAGACGCTCTGCCGCATCCGAATCGTCACTGGCCCAACCCTGGGGCGCATAGTAGAGAATGCCCGGATCAAACCGTCCTCCCCCGCTTGCACAGGATTCAAAAAGCACCTGTGGGAAATTCCTGTTCAGCCGGTCATATAAATCATACACGCCCAGAATATAGCGATGAAACACTTCTCCCTGCCGTTCCGGCGGCAGAGCGGCCGAATAGCACTCCGTTATACTTCTATTCATATCCCATTTAATATAAGATACTTTTGCCTCACTGAGAATCTTAGCCATCATCTCATAAATGCAGTCTACAACCTCTTTCCTTGAAAAGTCCAGCACATACTGGTTCCTGCCATGGGACGCACTTCTTCCGGGAGTAGAAAGAATCCAGTCCGGATGCTTCCTGTAGAGATCCGAATTCTTGTTCACCATCTCCGGCTCAAACCAGAGGCCGAACTTCATACCCAGTTCCTCGATCTGCTCTGCAAGTCCGGTAATCCCATGAGGAAGACGCTGCGGATTCGCAACCCAGTCGCCAAGCCCTGCATGGTCATCGTTCCGTTCACCAAACCAGCCATCGTCCAGTACGAATAATTCCACGCCACAGTCCCTGGCCTTGCCTGCAATCTCTATCAGACGCTCCTCTGTGAAATCAAAATATGTGGCTTCCCAGTTGTTATTTAAAATCGGTCTGGCCTTATCTCTCCAGTATCCTCTTGCAAGACGCTTCTGGTATAACCGGTGGAACGTCTGACTCATTCCATTTAACCCCTGCCCGGAATAGACCATCACAGCCTCCGGGGTCTGGAAACATTCACCCTTCTCAAGCATCCAGTCGAATCCCATCGGATGGATACCCATCAGCACCCTCGTCGTATCATGGGTGTCCACTTCTGCCTGTGCAAGAAAATTACCGCTATAAATCAGACTGAAGCCAATCACCTCTCCCTGGAATTCGCCAGCCTCTGGACGTTTCAGCACAATAAACGGATTATGCTCATGGGATGAATTTCCCCTGCGGCTGTCCACCGCCTGGATTCCCTGCTCAAGCCTCCTGACCTTCAGATGCCGTTCCCTTGCCCATGCCCCGGAAAACTGCAGCCACTCATAGTCACAGTCCGGCAGATCCATACACAGGCTCATGGCCGTCGTCAGATGAAGTTCACAAGTCCCCTTATTCGTAACCCTGGCGCTTCTGGCGAGTATCCCGCCTCTGGCAAAAATCGTATAGAATAACATAAGTTCCGCCCCTGTAAGCGGATCCTGAAGAGTCAGGCAAAGAGTCTGGGCCTCTTCTTCATCTTCCGTATAAGTTGCCGGAAGTCCTGGAAGCTCTGGCTTCCCATTCATGATTTCGTGCCCTTGATATCTGAAATCACAGATCGTGCTTCCGTTCTCCTGCTTGATTTCTATTGCGGGACGGCGATAATCCGTTGTCCCATATACACCGTATTCCTGTTTCACATGCTCCAGGGAAAGGCTTGTATCCCCCTCAGACACATAGGACGTCATAGGACGTGGCATCGTCTCGTACAGATATGAATAATCCTCCTTATGATGAACACGCTTTCCAAAATAAAGCTGCCCCATGTGCCCGTTTGGCAGAACCGTCATAATATAGCTGATCTCCTGGTTATAAAGATGAAACGTCCTGGTAGTCTCACTAAATACAATACTCATATAAATCCTCCTTTGTAAATCCGGCGCATGTATGCTTTGCCCACACTTCTGCCCCAGATCTCGTTATGTGTCGATTGTATAAGAGAATTTTAAAGCTGCATATACCCATTTGTAGGGTGAACATATCCAGATGTTGGCTATAACTTTTCCAGCGTGTCCTTATGACTTTCCAGGTACTCTTTCCTTTCACTCCGGTTTTTTTCTCGGTATTTCGCAGGCGTGATTCCCTGCTTCGCCTTGAACGCTTTTCCAAAAGAGTACGCATTCTGATACCCACAGGACAAAGCAATCTCTCCAAGTTTAAGTTCCGTAAGCGTCAGAAGTTCCGCAGCCCTTGTCAGCCGATAGTTTGTCAGATATTCCTGTGGAGAAACATCCAGATATCTGCGGAACAGTTCATAGAGGTAGGTTCGGTCAACACAGACATATTTCGCAATGTCTGTCACGCGTATGGGATTAAAATAATTGTTGCGGACATACTCTACCGCACGTCTGATATGAATATTCTCCCCGTCCTGTTCCTGCGGGGCGCTGATATTAGTATTTTTTGAAAGAATTGCAAAAAAAGAATAGAGAAGTCCCTGCCGCGCATACTGATTGCTGATACTGCTGGTGGTATCCTTCAGCATTCCCACAACTGTATGCTTCAGTTCGGATCCATAGTCATTGCGGAAAATAAGCTGCTCGCTGTTAAGCCCCACGTCCCGCAGATATTCACCGACATTCGTCCCGTTAAATCCTACCCACAGATATTCCCACGGATCATCCGCATCTGCCTGATAAAAGGTCAGCACATCAGGCTCGATTAAAAATCCCTGGCCTGCCTTAAGACTGTACCTGGTATCCTCAATATAATATCTGCCCTTCCCCTTCAGAATATAATGAATCAGATAGGCCGGACGAACCGCCGGCCCGAAGCTGTGCAGCGGCTCACATTTACTGTAGCCGCAGAAGCACAGATATAATTCAGAAAATTTCCGGTTCGATAACTGTAATACATAAGCGTCTTCCATAAAACTATCTCCCCTTCGTACTTTTTGTCAGATTTCCAATGGCATGCGCCGGGCAGGATTTCTCACACAGCCTGCATCGAATACATTCCAGGCTGTTCACATTCTCCACAGGATTCACCTGCATCTTACAGACCTTTGCGCAAATCCCGCACCCCGTGCATTGATCCCGATCCACCCTGTAGCGGAACACGGAGATCGGATTAAACAAAGAGTAAATAGCGCCAAGGGGACATATATACTTACAAAACGGTCTGTATAACAGGATAGAAAGCACAATTGTGACGACCAGCAGCACATTCTTCCAGGCATACAGCCATCCCAGCGCACTGCGCATGGACTGATTCATAATTACCAGCGCAAGCCCGCCCTCAAGCGTTCCAGCCGGGCAGATCAGTTTACAGAAATAAGGCGTCCCCTGACCCAGGATATCCACCAGAAACATGGGCATAAGTATGACAAATACCACAAGGATCACATATTTTAACTTACGCAGCAGCCTGTCTCCCCGAAAGGATCCGATCTTCTTCCGAAAAGGGATCTTATACAGAAGATCCTGGATCAGCCCGAAAGGACACAGCCATCCGCACACAAACCGCCCCATCAGTGCGCCGACAAACATCAGAAATCCCGCCACATAAAACGCAAACTTAAAATTCCAGTTCCCGATCACCGCCTGCATAGCCCCGATGGGACAGGCGCCAATGGCTAAAGGACAGGAATAGCAGTTAAGCCCTGGAACACAGAGATTCTTAATCTTCCCTCTATATAGTTTCCCCTGAACAAAGCCTGCCAGATAACTATTCGTGACAAGCGCCCATAAAGACTGAATTCCATGGCGTTTCCACTCAGCCCCGCCCTTCCCAGGCGGTACATTCCTCTCAGAGCCTTCCTTCTCCATCCCACACTTTAACTCCTTCCTTCTATCCAATCCCAATACACTCCATACAGATATTTATGGCCTTTTCCAACACTACCGCCATCTCCCCGCGATAAATCCCAAATCCCATCATCAAAAGTCCCGCGGCCAAGAGACAGATTCCAACCCAGGAAGACCGTAAAAAACGGCTCATTTCGCTACCTCTTCCAGCTCTTTTTCTACAATGCTTTTCCAGCTCTCGAAGGAACGGCTGCCAGAAATCGTCTCTCCAACGATATTTCCGTCCTTGTCCACGAAAAAGGTCTCCGGTACAGCGGCAATCCCGACGAGCCGTCCGTTCAGATACCCTTCATCCGGTATCAGAAAAGGATAAGAAACACCCGTCTTTTCTGCCAGAACCTTCGCTTTCTCTACCGCATCATAATCAGTATTACCAGAACCATCTGCAGCATCCAGAACAATGCCGGCTACATTAACTCCCTGCTCCTTCATCTCCTCGTAAAGCTTATTCAGATCCGGAATCTCTCTGACACAAGGCGAACACCAGGTCGCAAACACATTTATCAAGGTCAGATCATAGTCCGCAAACATTTCCTGTGTATAAGTCACGTCGTTAATATCCTTCATAGAAAACTCTCCCAGATTACCTTCTTCTGAATCACCGGCCGCCTGAGAAGAAGACGTGGTTTCCTCTTCCGTTCTGTCCTCACTCTCTGCAGAAGAAGACTTTTCCGGGGATGAACATCCGTTTAAAACCGGCGTACAGCACATCGTGGCTGCCAGTAAGCTGCATAACACTTTCTTTCTGAATCTCATAATAATAAAACCTCTTTTCTATATTTTTCAATCTCTGTGTATCGTTTTTTCATCTGGCTCTTCTTAATTTTAACATATAATTTCGGAAACAGGAATATACCGATTGAGCCTTAAGTAAAAACATGATAAAGTATATTCTGGATATGTGCCAGAATACATGTCCTCCCGGACGAACAGACTCCGTCCCATCATCATTTAAGAAAGAAGGTAACATCATGTCAGAAAACCAGACACAGACTCGTCTGGCGTTTCACGGTAGTGACATCGAACAGATGGAACAATACTATGGAATTCCCAAAGAAAGCATCGTAAAATTCGCAGCCAATGTAAACCCGCTCGGCCTGTCCGTCTCAGTACGCCAGGCTCTTACAGAACATCTGGATATTATCACAAGCTACCCGGACAGAGACTATAAGGAACTGCGCAAGGCCATCGCTTCCTATTGCGGAACAGACTGGAATTATGTGGTGACCGGCAACGGCTCTACAGAATTGATTTCCCTGCTGATTAGTCAGAGAAATGCCAGACATGCGCTGGTAATCGGCCCTACTTATTCGGAATATGAAAGAGAGTTGTCACTCACAGGCGGCCGGATATCTCATTATTATCTGGATGAACGACGAAACTTTTGTATTGATCTGGATGATCTGAAACAGGCACTTTCAGATGATATCGATTTACTAATTCTCTGCAATCCGAACAACCCTACCTCTTCTGCCCTTACCCGCAACGAACTTGATTCCCTGGTCAGGTTATGTGATACACAGCAGATCTTTGTCATGATTGATGAAACCTACGTGGAATTCGCGCCTTCTGTAGAGGCGATTACCGCAGTACCTTTGACTGCGCATTATGATAATCTGATGATCCTCCGGGGCGTATCCAAGTTTTTTGCTGCTCCCGGATTACGGCTGGGCTATGGAATCACCGGCAATCAGTCATTTCTGAATAGTCTGAAACAGCATCAGAATCCCTGGTCTTTGAACAGCCTGGGCGCTTATGCCGGTGAATTGATGCTGCAGGATACAGAGTACATCAGACGTACCAGAGATCTGATTCTTTCCGAGCGCAGCAAATGCCTGGACGCCTTGAAAGATTTCCGTTATGTAAAGCTATATCCTGCCTATGGAAATTTTATTCTGATGAAGCTAAAAAAAGAGGGGCTGACCTCTTTTGACGTGTTTGAACACGCCATCCGCCAGGGAATGATGATCCGCGACTGCTCTTCCTTTGAAGGACTCCCCGGAGAATATGTACGGTTCTGCATGATGATGCCCGAAGACAATGACAGGCTTCTGCGCTGTCTGGGCGAACTGCTGGCTTAATGCATAAAAACAACTGCTTATAGCATCAGACAGAACGGATGAAAAGCCGCCCGCTTTATGAGAGAAATCCCCCCTCCTCATAAAGCGGCAGCTCTTTTATACACTAGATGGTACACTAGTCCACTTTCAATATCATCTCCAGCACTCTGCGCACACAGACCTCCATCTCTTCTCTGGTTATCAGCCCTTTCTCAAGCGCCGCAAGCACACGTTCCGGATATCCCGTTCCCATCTTAATATCATTGCCGGCCTTGATCTCTTTATAATGCTCTCCCTTTGTCCACCAGTCTGTCGTAATAACTCCCTTAAAGCCCCACTCGCCCCTGAGAATCCCATCCAGCAAGTCTTTACACTCGGATGCCCGAAACCCATTGACCAGGTTATAAGACGTCATCAGTACCCATGGCTGCGCATTCTTTACACAGATTTCAAACCCTTTCAGATAAATCTCCCGAAGCGCACGCTCGGAAACCCTGGAATCACTGTTCTTCCGGTTTGTCTCTTTGTTATTGCAGGCAAAATGTTTAACGGTAGCTCCGATATTCTGAGACTGGATTCCGTCCACCATAGCAGAAGCAATAGTTCCTGTCAGTACAGGGTCTTCCGAATAATATTCAAAATTTCTTCCGCAAAGCGGACTTCTGTGAATATTCATCGCAGGCGCAAGCCAGACTGCAATATTATTCTCTTTGACCTCCCTGGCTGCCGCAGCGCCTACTTCTCTTACAAGCTGTGGATTCCAGGTTGAGGCAAGCATGGTAGAGCACGGCCAGGCCGTCGTACAGATCCCGCACTTTGGATCGATCCGAAGTCCCGCGGGTCCGTCTGCCGTCATGACGTTCGGCACCCCGTATTCTGGAAGATTCCCGAATCCAAAGGTATTGGCTACTCCCGTATTGGGCTGGCCCCCTAGAAGTTCTGCCAGATCACTGTCAGATAACTGTTCCATAAATGCTTCAAGATCAGAATTCCCAGCCGCAACATCAGAAAGAAGAATCTTACGCTTTTCTCTCTTGATTTTCTCATCCAGCCCGAACAACAGATGCCTTGGAACTTCCCGCACCATCGGCGCCACGCCTTCCGTCTCGTCAGCGCTCCAACCGAGCCCGTTTTCCATAAAGTCATTGGGCTGTGTCAGAGGCAGTCTCTCCATTGATCCATCCGAAACCATACGTTTTGCCAGCTGCGAAGGAGCCGCCTGGTGTGATAACTGCCGTGTCACCTGATCTTCACAAAGAGTATATGTATAATCTGTCTCTTTGGCATCCCGCACAGAATTTCCTACATAGAAGTGATAACTGCCTTTTTCCAGAACATATGCAGCCTCAGCCACTTTTCCCAGATCATCATAGCTTGCCATGGATTCCACTGGAAATGCAATCGTTAATACCTGTGGCTGCCCAGGCTTTAATTCCTCCGTCTTCTGATAGGCCGCCAGCGCAAACGCAGGTTTCCCCAGAAGTCCCTGCGGCGCGCCGTAATATACCTGAACGACTTCCTTCCCGGCATAATTTCCTGTATTTTTTACCTGTACGCCTATCGCAATCTGGCCGTCCTTCTCTCCTGCCCAGAGAACCTCGATTTGGAACGTAGTGTAAGACAGCCCGAATCCAAAGGGATAATTCACCCTTTCAGCTTTGTTTTCCATCGTCTCAAAATACCGGTAACCCACATAGATATCCTCAGTATAGTCCACATAATCCTGGGATTCATGGAAATCAGCCGTAGAGGGATAATCCTCAAGACTGACTGCAAAAGTATCTGGCAGCTTCCCGGACGGACTTTCTACGCCAAGCAGGATATCTGCCGCCGCAAGACCGCCTTCCATTCCTCCCTGCCATGCCAGGACCACCGAAGAGATCTTCTCCTCCTTCGCAAACCATTCTGTATCCACTATGCCCCCTACATTTAACACAACGGCAACCTGCTTAAAGCTGGCACAGACCGTGTCGATCATCTTCTTTTCGCGAAGTGTCAGATTATAATCGCCGTTTTCAAAGATACGCCTGCTCTGTTCCGCCTGTTTCCCCTCGCTTGGAACCAGGCTTCCATATTCCACGCTCTGCCTGTCCCATCCTTCACCAGAGAAACGACTGACCACAATAATTGCCATATCTGTATTCTGCCTGGCTTCCTCTAAAAGTTCTGCCGGAACTTCCGGCTCTTCTGCCATCCCCGGAATAATGCCGTCCCTATACTGTTGTTCCACATTGTCCCGATAGAAATTCACCAGCGGCTCAAAAACAGCGGCTCCATCTTCCCGCTTCGTCAGTCCGTCATAGAGATTGCGTACATGGGAAACCGTCACATCCCCGCTTCCGCCGCCGCCTTTCACGTAGTCAAACACGCCTTTTCCGAATAATGCAAGACGGGTTCCCTTCTTAACCGGAAGCATATGGTTATCGTTCTTCAGAAGGACGATCCCCTCCCTTCCGGCCCTGCGTGCCAGCGCCAGATGCTCCTCCGATTCCGTCACTTTCGTCCGGTTCTCCCCCAGCGGAAGATTCGGCTGAAATCTTGCTCTTGTCCATTTCATTGTCTCACTCATTGTATATTTCCTCCATTCTCAATAAAATGAGCAGATACCAGAGTACCAGCATCTTGAGTATAACATAGACCGGTTATGAAATATAGCTAAATTCCTCTTTATAAATCCCAGTAATTCATATATGATAATACTATGGATAAATTCATGATTACTAAAAGATACGAAAGGAGAACCCTACTATGAAGTATGTAATTCTTGGCGGTGTCGCCGCAGGCACAAAAGCCGCCGCAAAACTTTTGCGGCTGGACCGGAACGCAGACGTAAAAGTTTATACCAAAGGAGACGACATTTCTTATGCCGGGTGCGGCCTGCCCTACTATATTGGCGGCGATATTCCCGACCGCGAAAGCCTGATCGTCAATACGCCGGCGCGTTACAGCGGGCTTACTGGAGCAGACGTCTTCCCTGGCTGTGAAGCGACCGGCATCGACAGCGCTGCCAGAACGGTTTCTTTGAAAAAAAACTCCGGCGAAACTTTTACAGAGAACTATGATAAGCTGATTATCGCCACAGGTGCAGTTCCCTTCGTCCCTCCCGTGGACGGCAAAGATCTCCCTGGCGTATTCTGCGTGCGCACCCCCGATGATGCGGTAAATGCCCGCGCCTACATAGAAAAGGAAAATTGCCGGACGGCTGTTGTATGCGGCGCCGGATTCATTGGGCTCGAGGTCGCGGAAAATCTGATGGCTCAGGGCCTCCAAGTGACGGTCATTGATGCCGCGCCCCAGATTATGCCTAACGCCTATGACGAAGAGATGGCCGACTATGCCAGGAAACAGCTTAAGGCAGCCGGAATGCACGTGTTCACCTCTACCAGTCTGACAGGAATCTTTGGCAGCAACAAAGCAGAAAAAGTCGTAACCGATAACGGCACATTTCCTGCTGATATCGTGATTTTGGCAATCGGCGTACGTCCTGCCACCGGATTTCTGTCAGATTCCGGCCTTGAGATGTTTAAAGGAACCATTCTGGTAGACGAATTCATGCAGACAAACCTGCCGGATATTTACGCAGCGGGCGACTGTGCCATGGTGAAAAATGCATTGACCGGACAAGGCCAGTGGTCCGCCATGGGTTCGACCGCCAACCTTACGGCACGCGCTTTGGCAAACGCATTAAACGGCCAGGGACAGGGCTACAAGGGCTGCCTTGGAACCGGCGTAGTGCGTCTGCTTCCCACCCTGAATGGCGGACGCACAGGTCTCACACAATTTCAGGCAAATGCAGCCGGTTACGCTGCGACTTCCGTCGTCTGTGTGGTGGACGACAAAGCCCATTACTATCCTGGCGCTTCCTCCTTCGTCATTAAGCTGACGGCCGAGACAGAAACCGGGAAACTTCTGGGATTACAGGTATTCGGAGCAGGGGCCGCAGATAAGATCACCGACATCGCCGTTGTGGGCATTTCCCAGGGTATGAAACTCCACGATTTCGACACCATGGACTTCGCCTATGCGCCTCCATTTTCCACCGCCATTCATCCATTTGTCACGGCATGTTATATTCTTGAAAATAAAATCCATGGAATTCTTGACTCCATAAGCCCTCTGGAATATGCAGACGGCTCTGCCAAAGGATACACGGTACTAGACGTACAGCCTGCGCCTGCCATCCCGAATGCTCGCTGGGTCGATCTTTCCAAGGTAAACGGTCCCCTCGACGGACTTGACAAAGATGAAAAACTTCTGCTTGTGTGCGCAAAGGGAAAACGAGGATACTTCTTACAGAACCGGCTGAAAGCATACGGCTATACCAATACCAGGGTACTGGAAGGCGGCGCATTCTTCAACAATATAAAGGTTCCCCGTAACGGCAGGGAACTTTCTGCCGAGGAAATTAAACGGGTGAAAGGACTGGGCTGTCTGCAGGATAAACGGTACGGAGACGTATTTAATGTCCGCGTCATCACCCGTAACGGAAAACTGACCACAGAGGAACAGATAAAAGTCGCAGAGGCGGCAGAAAAGTTCGGCTCTGGAGAAATCACCATGACCACCCGGCTGACGCTTGAGATCCAGGGCGTGAATTACGATAATCTGGAACCGCTCTTCGCATTTCTGGCAAAAGCAGGCCTTCAGACAGGCGGAACCGGCTCTAAAGTTCGCCCCGTAGTATCCTGCAAGGGAACGACCTGCCAGTATGGGCTGATCGATACATTCGCACTTTCCGAAAAACTGCATGACCTCTACTATACTGGCTATCACGACGTGTCCCTGCCTCACAAATTCAAGATTGCGGTAGGCGGCTGTCCCAATAACTGCGTGAAACCCGATCTGAATGACCTGGGAATCATTGGTCAGCGCAGGCCAGAGATTGATTTGTCCAAATGCAAAGGCTGTAAGAACTGCCAGGTTGAGAATGGCTGCCCCATTAAGATTGCCACTCTTTCAGACGGAAAAATCCAGATCTCCTCTGATGACTGTAATCACTGCGGACGCTGCATCGGCAAATGCCCCTTTGGCGCAGTGACAGAATCCATAACCGGTTATAAAGTCTACATTGGCGGACGCTGGGGAAAGAAAGTTGCTGAAGGCCGCGCGCTTAACCGGCTCTTTACCACCGAGGAAGAAATCATTGACGTGGTAGAACGCGCCATTCTCTTCTTCCGTGACGAGGGAACATCCGGGGAACGGTTTGCAGATACCATTGCAAGGCTGGGATTCGACTATGTACAGGATAAGCTGCTGAACAGTAAGATCGACAAGAAACAGATTCTTGAAAAGAATGTTGTGGGAGGCGCTACCTGCTGATTTTCATTCTATTTAATTAAAACTTAAACATAACAGACGCTATAAGGCTGTCAGGAACTGGCATGTGCAATACTATCCGTACCTATTGTGTACATTCCGTCAATTCCCGTCAGCCTCCTTTTTACGTTAGTTTTTCTTATTATCTTATACTATATAATATTACAGTCTTTTAAATTACATCTAACAATCTACTATATGCCATGCTATACTTTTTATTAAAGAAATAAAACTGGAAAGAACTCACGACTAATGAAAAATTATAAAGGTGAAACAATCAGCGGAATACGCCAACTGAAAAAACCGGAATATGGCGCCGGGAAAACGAATCGGTACGGGCAGCCAGTAGTAAATTGGAATTATTTATCAAAATATGCTGATGACGATGGTTTTGATACAAGGAATATAGAAAGTAACGGGAAGCATACGGTTGAATATATTTTACCCTATGGAAGCATAATCATTAGATACGGAAGCGAGATCGGCCATTTCTCAGCCCCTAAAGGAACTGCATACGAAAACCTGGCGTTGCCGTATATTCCGGAAAGTGTGGAGTATAATGAATATAAGGTAACCGCTCACGATGTCCGTATTCAATGCATTGTAGAGAAAGGAATCGTAGCGCCGGGATTTGACAGTAACGGGGGCGCAGTTCAGTATCTTCATCCCATTACGATCAGGGAATCCGTCAGAAAAGGCATGTTGGAAAGGATATAGCTATGGGAAAAACTATACGTGAACCATCACCTGCACCAAGAGATAAAAATACGTTGTATATAGAAATGCTGAAGATTACCCTCCGTGCATTTAATATTCCGGATGAATTCTATTCGATCGGGGAATATACAGAGGAGGCCGTCTGCCTGGAAAAGAAGGAACTAAGCTGGATTGTATATGAGGGTGAACGAGGAAAAAAATATAACATTAAGACTCATATGAACTGCCTGGATGCCTGCCATGACATTATATCCAGGGTTGCGGAAACCGAGCACACAGAGAAGCTTCTAAAAGACTTTTTTTTCAACTTTGATAAAAAGGGATTCAGCCTTTCAGGGCAGGCAAACTACAAGAGTTCAGACCTTAAACCAGACCTTTCTCCCATATTGGGGAAAGATGAATTTGAACCGAGAGCAAGTATGGCAATCCATTAACTATGTAAATCATATGGGCTGCCGGGAAATGCAAAAATATCATTTCCCGGCAGTCCGTTTTCGTATTCTAACCCGGCCGTTGCTATTTTATATACGTTACTGTTCTTTATATACGTTACCGTTTGCAGTAACTTATATACGTTTCAGCCTTCCGGCTTAAATAAGCAAAAGCTTGTCATACTTTCCCGGATATGATATAGTCGGTACAAAGGAGGGGGGATGTCATGGCAAACGAAACGATCACAAAGAATGAAATTACGGAAGGCGTAATCTGGCGTCAGTTGTTAATCTTCTTTTTTCCAATCGTAATAGGCACCTTATTCCAACAGCTATATAACACCGTAGATGCCGTCATCGTGGGACGTTTTGTAGGGAAACAGGCTCTGGCAAGCGTCGGCGGTTCTGCCGCCGTATTATCGAATCTGATTATCGGTTTTTTTACCGGCCTTTCCGCCGGGGCAACCGTAATCATTTCACAGCATTATGGGGCAAAAAATGTGCGAAACCTTCACGAAAGTCTTCACACAGCCTATGCGTTTTCCATCCTTGCGAGTATGGCGGTCGCCGTTCTTGGATGGTTCCTCACTCCCTGGCTTCTGACCGCCATGAAGACGCCGGCTGACGTTCTGACGGATTCCATTCTATATCTCAGAATCTATTTTCTGGGAATGATTTCTGTGCTGATCTTTAACATGGGATCTGGAATCATGCGGGCAATCGGAGATTCCCGGCGGCCCTTATACTATCTGATTATCTGCTGTCTTCTGAATATCGTGCTTGACATCGTCATGGTGCTGGTTTTTCATCTTGGCATCATGGGAGTGGCAGTTGCAACCGTCATCTCACAGTCGGTCAGCGCTCTGCTGGTCACAAGATCATTGATGAACGGATATGACTCACTGAAATTATTACCTGCCGCCATACGCATTACTCCTTCCATGTTAAGAGCCGAGCTTCGCATTGGGTTTCCCAGCGGCCTGCAGTCCTGCATGTACGGAATTACCAATATCATCATTCAGGCAGCAGTAAATGGATTCGGCACGGACCCTGCTGCCGCATGGGCGGCATACGGCAAGCTGGATGCCATCTTCTGGACTGTCTGCGGGGCGTTCGGCATTGCCATCACCACATTTGCCGGGCAGAATTACGGCGCCAGACGATATGACCGGATTTTCAGAAGCGTCCGTATCTGTCTTTTAATGTCCCTTGGTATATGCGGATCCCTTCTGGTCTTCCTGATGGTATTCTGCAGACCTCTGTATCATATATTCACGACAGACATCAATGTCGTGGAAATCGGAGTCTATATGCTGCGGTATATTACGCCTAGTTATATTGTTTTCGTTTTTATTGAGATCCTTTCCGGCGCACTGCGTGGAATCGGCGATGTACTGTTCCCGACCCTAATCACTCTGGGCGGCGTGTGTGTCGTGCGTCTTCCATGGATCCTGCTGGTGGTTCCAAGAAAACATGAGCTCTCGACAATACTCGTCAGCTATCCCATGTCGTGGGTGGCCACGGCTGCGCTGCTGATACTTTACTATTTTTACAGGAAAAAACATCTAAAATTTAACGATTGCAAGATATCGTAAAAAGATTTATGATAATAAAAATGAAAAGGAGTCGGTAAAATGAAGCATTTACAGATTGACCTGGAAATGAAAACTCTCTGGCCGGCAACCAGGGTTGGATGTTTCCAGTACCAGGTTAACGTGGAGAAGAAGAATGAAGAGATGTGGAAATATCTTAAGAAGGATATTTTCAGGAAGGCAAAGGATGCGATCTTTGATTACGGCATAAACGAGATCCCCAATATTAAAGAAGCACGCCAGGCATACAAAGCGTTCGGGAAAGATCCCAGCCGCTACCGAGTCTCCTCCGAGGCGCTGATTCGAAGAATCGGGCAGGGAAAAGGGCTATACGAGGTAAATACCGTGGTAGACGTCAATAACCTGATCTCTATTGAGTCCGGATTCTCTGTGGGTTCCTATGATGCTGCAAGAATCGGGAATGAATTAATCTTCCGTGTGGGAAGAAGCGGAGAAACTTATAAGGGAATCGGAAAAGACGAGATCAGTATTGACGGACTCCCCGTGCTTGCGGACGATGACGGGGCAGTCGGAAGTTCTACAAGTGATTCCGAACGCGCCATGATTACGGATGAGACGAAAGAAGTCCTCACACTGGTCTATTCCTTTTCCGAGAACCAGGACCTGGATCTGGTAATGGAATATGGAAAGGCATATCTGGAAAAATATGCCGGCGCAAAAGACATCCGGCATTGGATTGTATAGCTTCCAGACATGATGATGGGAAGCACGGTTTTTTAGCCGTGTTCCAGATGAAGATATTTCTCCCGGGTAGCAAGTCCACCGCGGATGTGACGCTCGGACTTGTTGAGATCCAGTATTTTCCTGGCTTCCGCAGCAAGAGACGGGTTGACTTGGAGAAGGCGTTCCGTTACGTCTTTATGTATGGTACTCTTACTGACCCCAAACGCCTTCGCCGTCTGCCTCACTGTCGCCTTATTTTCAATGATATAATATGCAATCTCTACTGCCCTTTCCTCAATATAATCTTTCATACAAAACCCCTGCACTCATTGTTTTTACAATGTATGCAGAGGTTTATTTTCATATTCCTTGTAGTTGTTATCAAACCGGAATTTCTTCTGCCTATTTCTATAGTTCCTTTAATTCTAAAACTTTCTACACTTTCTTGTATTCTGTCCTATCATAAACTCACTTTTGTCCGTTTCCAAATCTAACTTCGCAATCTTTTCGATAAAATGATATTCCATAGCAATCTATCTTCCGATATCCTTCTGTCTTAAGTTCCTCCATATAGTTCCTATCATAAATCTGCTGTAATGCTCTTTCCGCATCCACTTCTAGATTATCAACCGAATCCGATACCTTTACTTCCAAGACAAACGACCTGCCCCGAAGAGACGGGCTCTTCACCGTAATATCTGACCGCCCATCTCCAGATTCCCTGTTAGATTTGACCAGATAATTCTCACTCTGACTTAGTATCCCGGTAAGAAACCCATGATAAAAATTCTCTGCACTATCAAAAAAACTAATCGTCTGAAAAAGCTGGCCATTCAAAATATCTCTCATTTTATCCTCATTTCCATCCTCTAGCGCTCGATATAAATCATGGAAATTCTCTTTTTTGATATTTCCCTTCATCCAATTTAGAATCGTACTCTGATAAATTGTCTTTACTTCTATATTTGGAATACGCACCTTTAAAAAAATAGTCGATTCTTTAAAATATTCTCCTTCTTTCGTCAGATATCCGGTAAAATAAAGGAAATTCCACAAATTTTCATTATTGCTATGCATATCCCCATAGGTCACTTCCTCATGCACCTGAATATCCAGCGTATCGCCCTTTAAAAGCGTCTCAATCTGGCTTTTTGTCTCTCGATCTGCGCAAACAATCAGATCTTTAATAATGTCATTGGAACTGGTATTGATCCAATACGGGCGGGGAAATACAGCCAGCTTAACATTCAGATCACTCATATAATTAACTACACTCCACGGATTGTAAACTTCCGTATCACCAAATATATAACCATTATACCATTCCTTCATCGTCGAAAAACGGCTCTTTGCACCATAATACTGCATCATCTGCAGCACCTCTGATTCCGTAAAACCAAAATGCTCACTATATTGCTGGTCAAGTATGGATATAATCTTCAAATGATTTAATCCGGTAAAAATACTTTCTCTAGAGATTCTCAAGCACCCCGTAATGACAGCGAACTGTAGATAATCATTTGTTTTTAGCCCAGACTCTAACAATGAACGGATAAAAATCACCATCTTCTCATAAAATCCCCGAAAATATGCATTCTCCAATGGCACATCATACTCGTCAATTAGAATGACCGTATTCTTACCTGTGATTTTATACATACATCTGCTAAATAATTTTAACGAACCTCTGACCTGTTTTTCATCCGCTTCTTCATCTGCAATTCGTATATATTGTTCATATTCTTTTTGAGTAAGTTTTTCTCTGCCTGTTTCAATCACACTTCTATGTCTGTCAAACTCAGATGCTATTTCAACCTGCATCGTATAATAGGCATTTTCAAAATCTTCCTGTTTGGCTGATTTTAATGTCAGATTTATCACAGGGTACATTCCCATCTGCTCCGTATATTTCTCTCCGGCTTCCGTAATCTTCATACCCCAGAAGAGTTCTTTATTCTGCTCATTTTTTACCTTGTCTCCTGTATCCTCAAAAAAGTACCGAAGCATACTTAAATTCAATGTTTTTCCAAAACGCCTGGGTCTGGTGAATAAGTTCACCTTTCCCTTCAAATCCAACATTTCTTTTATAAACATTGTTTTATCTACATAATAATATTCCGATTTTATCAGATCTTCAAAATTTTCCACGCCAACTGGCAATGCTTTTTTCAACATGCCACCTCCCTCCACCCCTGTTTTTCATTTGATATGCCAAAATTAAAATTATTATCCATTCCTCAATCCGTACTGGTTTTCAATATTATACCCTATCCCTCCCTATTTCACAAATATAAAAAAACAAAACCACTCCTCAGTCACGATCCGTGCACTAAGACTCCTTTATAATATCATTAGAACTGGTATTAATCCAATATGGATGCGGAAAGGATCCTTATAACCCATCCATTTACATTTCGCAATCAGTTTCCATTGAACAATTTACCATCCTATTTTAACTTTTTAATCCCTGCCTCTGTACGAAGATCATTTACCGTAATCACCTTCGTTTTATCCCCATATTTTACAGCCAGCTTCTCATTTCCTTTAAGCCTTACAATTTCATCAGATTCACTAACGCATAACACCGTATCTTCATCTATAAATATATAGTTAAAGTACAGCGCATTCTGTCGCATCCCGTCCACCATGTTTACCTGATAATCCATTCTGTTCTTCAGTGGATTCACATGGTAATTTACCAACAAAATCTTCTTGTCTGCCTCTTCTATATCCAGATCCGATCCCCCTAGTTTTCCTCCGATATAGATATTATCCTTTTTAGGTACAAATCCGATTCTGACTACTCCGTCTACATTTTCATAAGTAATATCCACATCGTTTGACATGGTACTTACTCCGACGCAGAAATAAGCTTCATACACGCCGCAGAGAAAAGCCACTATAAACGCAGTTATAATCACTGCATAAAACGTTCTTCTTCCCAGTTTCTTAAACGCCCTGATCTCCGCCTTTGCCTGTGCTTTATTGATCTCTGTATATCTCCCCGATGCAAGCTCCGTTTTCATCGCCTCAAGATACTCACGGCACTCTCCGCATTTTTCCAAATGCTCCTCAATCTTGAGATTACTCTCCTTGCCTGTCAGCCCGTCGATGTAACTTGGGAACAGATCCTTAATAATTCCACATTCCATCATATTCGTCACCCTTTCACAATTTTCTGTTTTGCCCTGTAAAATGTTACTCTCGCCCAGTTTTCATTCTTTCCGAATAGCTCCCCGATCTCCCGAAAGGAAAATGCTCCTGTCACCCTAAGGAGGACGACCTCTTTCGCTGTTTCATCCAAAATGTGCACCTTTCGAAATAACTCCATCTTTTCTTCCCGGATACACATCTCCTCATCCGGCAGCTTCTTATCAGACACCAGGCTATCGTCCAGTATTTTTGTACCTTTCTTCTTTTTTCTCTCCTGCTCCTGATACCATAGGTGCTTCGCAATCTGACACAGCCATGTTGATACCTTGCATGTCCCGTCATATTTGTCTGCACACCTTACCGCCTGATAAAAGGTCTCCTGCGTAAGCTCCTCTGCCGTCTCGTTATCATAGCACAAAGACTTTAGGAAGCAGTATACCATCCGGGCATGCTCCCTGTATGCTGCATCCAAATTTAACATGGCCTCACCTCGCTTTACTTTGTGTTCTTCGCCTTTGTGAACGTTCTATCTATATATCCTAAAAAGTAATTTTTCGTTACACTAAACTGGCAAAAAAATTGTGCACTAATGCGGTCAGCGCACTAATACTATGGCAGTATAAATAAAAATAAGATGTTCTTCTAACCTCCTGGTAATAGAGAACATCTTATAAGCATCTTTTTCTAATTCATCGACCGCATTCAACATTTCTGCGCAATATCATAAATCAGCCGTTCCGTATCCTCCCATCCGATACAAGGATCCGTAATCGACTGCCCGTACGTCAGGTTATCCGTAATATCCTGTCTCCCTTCTACCAGATAACTTTCAATCATAACCCCTTTTACCAGCTTCTTAAGTTCCTGATTATAGTTTCTGCTGTGCATGATTTCACTGACAATCCGTATCTGCTCCCTGTACTGTTTGCTGGAATTAGAATGATTCACATCCACGATAACAGCCGGATTTTTAAGTTCCCATTTCCCATACATTTCCGCAAGGCGGGAAAGATCCTCATAATGGTAATTGGGAATATTCTTTCCATACTTATCCACCCCACCTCTTAAAATCGTATGCGCCAGTTCATTTCCATCGGTTTCCACATCATATCCCCGGTAAATAAACCGGTGCGGGCGCTGTGCTGCGGTGACAGAATTAAGCATCACAGACAGATCGCCGCTGGTTGGATTCTTCATTCCGACAGGAATATCCATGCCGCTGGCCGTCAGACGATGCTGCTGGTTCTCTACCGACCTTGCCCCCACTGCCTCATAAGATAACACGTCGTCAAGGTAGCTGCGATTCTCCGGGTAGAGCATCTCATCCGCAGCAGACAGTCCGGTTTCCTCCATCACCCGGATATGCATCCTGCGGATTGCAATGATACCTGCCAGAAGGTCGGGATCTTTCTCCGGGTCGGGCTGATGCAGCATTCCTTTGTACCCTTCCCCAGTAGTTCTTGGTTTGTTGGTGTAGACTCTTGGAATCACCATCAGACGGTCAGACACCCGGTCTGCCACTGATTTCAGGCGTCTCACATACTCACAGACAGATTCCTCATTATCCGCAGAACAAGGACCCACAAGAACGACAAATTTATCCGACTTTCCGGTAAAGATATCCCGGATCTCTTCATCCCTCCTGCGCTTACTCTCCTTAATCTTCTCAGAAAGCGGATACTGAGCTTTTAACTCCTCTGGAGCCGGCAGTTTGTGATTTATCTTCATAGACATATCCGTTTCTCCTCCGTTTCCTCCTGAATACTTATAATTTCACTACGTTCTGGCTAATGAGATAATTCAGAAATCCTTCACAGCCTTCCACAATATCGTCATAGGTCCTGTCAAAATTCCCCGTATACCATGGATCTGCAATATCTCTCGGATTCCCGGTAAAATCAAGAAGCCTGGACACCTTATGTTCAGGATCCGAACCAATAATCCGGTTAATGCCGCGAATGTTCCGGTACTCCATCCCCAGAATATAGTCATAATCCCGGTAGTCTTTTCTCTTAAGCTGGACGGCATATTTTCCCTTTGTACTGATGCCGAATTCTTTTAATTTGTTCGTTGTTCCATAATGGACAGGGTTGCCCAGTTCTTCACTGCTGGTTGCGGCAGAGGCGATATGAAACTGGTCGGCTGCGCCGCGTTTCTCCATCATGTCCCGGAACACGAATTCTGCCATGGGCGAACGACAGATATTGCCCAGACATACAAAAAGTACATTTATCATCAGTCTGTTCCTCCTGTTTTTACTTTCTCCGTCTTCCCAAGAATGGCAAGCAATACCGAAGCAGAATTTCATTCTTTTATAATTATACTACAATGAGACGAATCTTGAAAGTAATATCGTTGATATCTTTGCGAACATTCCGCGACGTCTGTTCAACATCTGGATAAAACGTATTAAACAGCCTCTTTTCTAAATATCCACAAGAGCAGTTTTCCATGAATTACGGCCGTCAGAGAACCGCCCGACAATACTATCACATAGAACACCGGAGTCCATAGAAGCCCTGCCGCAAGAAAAATACCAGTAATAAGCAGAAGATACATGGACTGCGGAAGATATTTAAATAGCAGAAGGAACCCGTTACGCAGCGTAGTTCCAGCCGAAGTATCCATTCTTGCGGCAAGCGGAAAGACATAGAACACCAGCGCCGTCCACATACCCATAAGTATACAGACAAAGGCTCTCATGAAATCAGCTAGATTCCCGTCCACATTTTTCCAGAACACATAATCAAAGACAAGAACCGAAGCAGCAGCCAGAAGCGGAATCCAGAGCTTTATAGACGGTATCATTTTCTTCCGAAACACAGTCCAGAAATCGCGGAATACATATCCTTCTTCATTTTTCAGAATTCTGACAGCCGTAACATGAAGAGCGCAGAGAGCAGCGCCGCCCGTTATCAGAGGCAGGGAGAACAAGATCCATATCAGATTCAGCTTAATGAGATTTCCCGCCTTTTCTGCCATCCGAAACATCCTGCCTTCAAAACGAAATACACCTTCCATGTCTTTCCCTCCATTTTTTATCCTTTAATTCCCGTAGAAGCAATCCCTTCCACATAATATTTCTGAAGAAAGATAAACATCAGCAGCATCGGGATTGCAGATATCGTCAGCGATGCCATGATAGGGCCGTAATTGATCGGCTTCGATCCGAAAAAGGTCTGGATTGCCAGCTGAATCGTCCGCTTTTCCTCTCCCGTCACCACAAGCAGCGGCCACATAAAGTCATTCCAGTGAGCAACGAAATCCAGAATAAAGATCGTTGCATACACAGTGCCCGAAATAGGCATTACTACCTTAAAAAAGGTTTTAACCGGTCCACAGCCGTCTATCGAAGCCGCCTCCAGCAGTTCGTCCGGAATATCCAGGAAAAACTGACGGAACATATAGATACTGAAACACTTTGCCACAAACGGCACGATCAGAGACGCCCAGGAGTTAATCCAGCCCAGGTCAGCCATTTCTCTGTACATCGGAAGCATGATTGCCTCTGCCGGAAATACCATCAGACTGATAACAAGCGTCAGCAGGAGATTCTTCCCTTTAAATTCGAATTTGGCCAGCGCATATCCGCAGATAGAGTTCACCAGCAGATCAAGGAGAATAATGACCAGGACATAAAATAAACTGTTCCCGATAAATTTCCACATATTGATTCTCTGGAATACTTCTATGTAGTTATTAAGCGAAGCTCCGCTGGGGATAAACGTAGACAGCGAATTCAGCCCCTTAAAAATCTGTGCTTCCGGCTTCAGCGAAGAGGCAATCATCCAGATCAGCGGTGACACGAATATCAATGCGATCAACGTATTGCCAAGATAAAATGCAACATTTCCAAACGTTTTTCTCTTCGTCATAGTATTCACCTCCCAATTCTAATCCGCTTTGATAATTTTCTTCATACCCAATGACAGGCTGATGACGATTACAAAGAAAACAGCGGCTACCGCACAGGCATATCCAAAATTCCTCTTCTGGAATCCCTGCTCATAGATGTAATACACCAGCGTCCTGGTAGAATTCTGCGGCCCTCCCTTGGTCATAACGTAAGGCTGCGTGAAGAGCTTCATCGCCTGGATGACCGTAATCATAACGACATACTGGATAACGTTCTTTAGTCCCGGCAGCGTAACATAGAAGAAGCTTGCGATCTTTCCTGCGCCGTCTATGGAAGCCGCCTCATACTGTTCCGGGGAAATTCCCTGCAGCCCCGCAAGGAAAATCATCATCTGATATCCGGCTCCCTGCCATGCAGACATAAATATAATCGAATTCATCGCCGTATCCGGATCATTCAGGAATCCGCATGGTTCCAGCCCGAGGTTTACCAGCAACGCATTCAGAAGACCGCTGTCCGGGCTTGAATTATACATTACGGTCCAGAGAATCGCAACGACTACCATGGACGTAACCTGCGGGCTGAAATACGCCGCCCGGAAGATTGACACGCCTTTTCTCCGGGAAGAAATCAGAAGGGCAAGCGCAAGGGCAAGCACCGTCTGAAAAGGTACGACCAGCACGGTAAAATACAGCGTATTTTTTACCGCAATCCAGAAGTCCTTATCCTGGAACAGTTCTGTAAAATTATTAAATCCACAGAATACAATCCGATCCGGACGCATGATGTTATAATCCGTGAAGGCATATCGGACTGTCTGTAAAGACGGATAGATCAGAAAACCCGCCAGCAGGACCACTGCCGGAAGAATGAATATATAAGCCGCTTTTCTCTCACTCGCTTTATTTACTGATTTTTGCATAACTAATCCCCCTTTTCTGCGTTAATCATTCGCATAATATTTGTTATAATCCTTATCCATGGCCTCTGCGGCTCCGTCCAGCGCCTCCTGCGGGTCTACGCCAGTAAAAATATTCAGCATTGCCTCTGCAAATTCCGCCGTCAGCACACTGTAGGAGGGCGTTCTCGGTCTTGGATGTCCCGTCTCCATGAGCTGTTCCTTGAATATAGATCGAGGATATTCGTTATATTCCTCCAGGACGTCATAACTGGAGACTCTTGTAGGCGGCTTTGAAATCGCCTGTGCGTAGGTAGTTACATTTTCCTCCGAAAACAGAAATCTCATCACTTCCTTTACCGCTTCCGTATCCTGGACGTTTTTGGTGACAGAAGCCGCCCAGTCACCGGTGGGCGAAGTCAGAATTCCGTCCCCGTCTGCCACCGGGAAATAGGTAACTCCCCAGTTCAGGTCCGGGTAATCCTTCTCAAGCGTGGCCACTTCCCAGGAACCACCCAGCATAGTCGCCGCCTTACCGTTGTGAAATTCCTTCTGGATCGGGTCAATATTGGCATAGCCCTCCTGTATCAGACTGTTCAGGAACTGTGCCGCTTCCACTCCTTCCTCACTGTTCAGATAACCTTTTGCCGAACTTCCGTCCTCATTGACAAAATCCGTGCCGTTGGAAATCCAGAACTGTTCCAGCACATAGGAAAGTCCCTCCCCTTTATCCATGATAATGTTCGTTCCCACGACCCCGTCTTTTGTCAGCTTTTTCGCCGCCTCATAATATTCAGACCAGGTCCATGCCTCCTCCTTGTTCTCCGGCACAGATACCCCCGCTTTATCCAGCATATCCTTATTGTAGTATAAGGCCACGGAGCTTTCCGTCGCACCTACAGCGTAAATGTGTCCGTCATAAGTGTTCTGCTGTTTCGATGAATCAAAAAAATCATCCCATTCTTCCTCGGCAAAGAAATCATCCAGCGGAAGAGTCACTTCATTTGCCGCATAGATTGACACATTCGGTCCGTCCACGTATAGAATATCCGGAAGGTCGTCAGACGTAATCGCCGCGTTTACCTTATCCTCATACGCATAAGAGTCCGCCCGTACGATGGCCTCCCGGCGCAGTTCGATCTCTCCTTCATGCGCCTGATTAAACTCGTCGATTTTCTCGACCCACCACTCCTCAATAGCCGGTTCATCGCTGGGACTCCATACGGTTATCACAGACTCGCCTTCTTCATTAACCCGTTCTTTTGTTTTTGCGCACCCCGCAAAGACGCCCGATACCATCACGGCCACAAGCAAAACCGCAACCACTCTTTTTCTCATCTTTCCCGCTCCTCTCTTTTCATCTTTCCCAGATTGATCTCATGCAGAAAATCTCTGCCCTTTCGATACATTCAGGTGTGTCTGTATGTAATATGAAACATCCGGCATCTGATGTGTCATAAAACAACTTGGTTCCCGCCGCCTCTCCATCGTTAACATATACCTCCGCGGTACGGCGGTCCACAAATATCTCAAGCTTTTCCACTCTGTCCACGTCTGCCGGAAATGTAACATGCTCACTCTTCACTCCATGCGTCTTGATACGAAGTCCCTTCCCATCATTAATAAGCAGCATCTTACCATCTTCGCTTTCGGACAGACAGATAGAAAACGGAACGTCTTCTTTCAATTCCAGTTCCGCTTTATATGTATTAGGCGTAATATCTTTCAGACAGATCTCTTCTCCCTGTCCCTGATACAGGATTCCACTCTTGAGAGATTCGATTTCTTTGACGGGAGTCAGATACAGCCGGTTTTCTCTGATGCGCATTTCCCTGGGAATCGTCATACTCCCGCAAACGCCATTTTCCACTTCAAGATGTTCCCCATAGAAATCAGAAATCCACCCGATACTGATCCTTCGTCCCTCATGTTCAAAGCTCTGCATTGCATAGCAGTTACCACAGAAGTCAAACCATCCTCTGCCCTCCTCCGTAAAGATGCCATCCGCAAAACCGCCCACATAATATCTGCTCATCTGATATCTTCCGAAAGGATCCTGATGATGCATCAATGCACCGACTGCAAGGTATTTCCCATCCAGTTCTATAAAATCCGGACATTCCACACAGCGGATCCCCTCCTCGTTCTCCGTCAGCAGCGGACCGGAATAGTCCCAGTGTTCCAGATCCTCAGACTCATACAACAGGATGGCGGCTTTCCCTTCCAACGAACTGCCAAGAACCATATACCACTTCCCGCCTCCGTACATGACTTTTGGATCGCGGAAATCAAAAGAGGCTCCTCTGGGCGGTTCTTTAATCACCAGTTCTTCTTCTGTGAAATGCAGCATGTCGCCGCTTCTCATGACCCACTGCTGCTGCACCGTACTATCATCGTCATTGCAGGGCCCAAGGCTTCTGGTCAGAAAAAACATGACTTCCTCTCCCCGCACAACCGCAGAACCGGAAAACGCACCTCCCGCAAGCTCTTCCGGGTTATTTAACAGTTCCTTCTGCGGTTCCAGAACCACGGGAAGATGCGTCCAGTGAATCAGATCTTTACTTGCCGCATGCCCCCAGTACATATGGGACCATTTCTGACCGTGGGGATTAAACTGATAAAACATATGGTAATACCCTTGAAACCAGCAAAGTCCGTTGGGATCATTCATCCAGTTCTTCCATGGCGTAAAATGATACGCCTCGCGAATCGGAGAATCGTACCATTCCGGCTCCCTGCGTTTTACAAATATACCATTCTCCTGCTCCAGATAGCAGACGCCCTGGTCCAGAATATTCTCACAGCCACTCAGATAGCAGAGCGAAACCTGACACTCCTCGCACAGAATCTCATACTCCGTATTCTGTTCCACAGGTATTTTAATCCATCTGTAATACGCATTTCCCGCACTTTCCCGGCATTCTTCTCTTCCAGAAAGCACACGGATGCCTCCCCCCGCCCCCAAGGCTCTGGCAAATATCTCCAGCTTTGTATAGTTTCCCGTATTCATTTACCTTCTCCTTCCCTTTTTGTGTAACCGATTCCACAAAACTATATCCATTTAATACGAAAGATATTTCGTATTATTTCCACATATTACGCAATATTTTATGGAACCCGTTCCATAAAATGATTGTAATATAATTTACCTATTTTGTCAATGTCCGTTTGACATTTTTCCCTTATTAACAAAAAAAGAAGATTTTATATTGTGCATCTTGTATAAAATCTTCTTTTCCCACTATTCCTTATTTATTTTCACCAAATTTATCTTCCGTTTTTTTTGCAATATTACCAACGGCTTTCCTTTATACCGTTCCTCCATGCTGTATTTCTACATCCAGGATCAGTCTGTGAGGCACGTTTTTTCTTTGTTCCACCATGTCAAGAAGAGTGTTCACTGAAACTTCTGCCAATAATTCTACATTCTGCTTAACGGCCGTCAGCGGAGGATAAACCATACTGGCCGGCGACATTGCGTCAAAACCAATAATAGAAATATCTTCCGGAATCTGCATTCCTCTCCTTTGCGCCATATTCAGACAGGCAATCGCCGCCAGGTCGCCGCCAAATATCCCGTCAATATCAGGATGGGTCCGAAATATTTCTTCTGCCATCTTACAATGTGCATCCCAGTTAAAGATGTTCCACTCCATCACTTCCTGCAGAACGGTAACGTTATTCTCCTCCAGTCTCTGCCTGAAAACAGTGTATCTGTCATTAGCCATAATCTTAGGCGCCACTCCGGCAACAAGAAACACTTTCTTCCGACCGGCTTTAAGCATTAGTTCCGCCGCCATCTCCCCTCCTTTTTTATGGTCGCATCCAATCAGCGGAATCTGCGCCCCCAGGTCCCGGTCAATGGAGACAATCGGCTTTGTCTGCTTCCTGTATTCTTCATCCTCCAGGCCATGAGAAGCCGTAATGATCCCGTCCACCATGTTCCGTTCCAGCATATCCAGATATTCCTGCTCCCGCCTGCTGATCCCTACGGTATTACAGATCATCGTCTTATAGCCCTGCTTATAGAGTTCCATTTCTATATGCTTCACCAGAGCCGAAAAAAACGGATGATCCAGATCCGGCACGATCACTCCTACGATCCCCGTCTTATTATGATACAGATTCCTTGCCAGCTCATTCGGCGTATACTTTAGCTTTTTTACCGCTTTATCAATCTTTTTTCTCGTCTCTGGCGAAACATATCCCGACCCGTTCAATGCCCTTGATACCGTTCCGACTCCTACGCCAGCTTCCTGCGCTACTTCTCTGATACTTGCCATCCAAGAAACACCTCTGCTATCTTTAAATCCTCCGGCGTCGTAATTTTCAGATTCTCATAAGATCCCTCAAACAGCTTCACCGGCGCTTTCATCATCATCTCTACCGCCATGGCGTCGTCCGTCACGTCTGTATGCTCTGCTGCCATCAGCCGGGAATACGCCTCTACGATCAGCGGTCTCTCGAAGACCTGAGGCGTCTGTACTGTCCACACATATTTACGCCGGGGCGTATTGACCGCAAACGATTCTTCATCCACCAGCTTAACGGTATCCTTGCTTGGCATTCCTGCGACACATGCACGATACCGGCAGACCGTCTCATATCCCCGTCTTAGGATGGATTCATCAACAAAGGGACGCGCCCCGTCATGAATGAATACATAAGCGGTTTCCGGGTCCTTATCTAACGCCTTTAAGCCCTGCCAGACAGAATCATATCGCTCTTTTCCGCCCTCAGTCACTGAAGTCACCTTGGAGAAACCATATTTCCTCACGATCTCGCATTCTGCATAAGATACCTGGCCTTCTCCCACCACAAGCACCACAGTATCAATAATCTCTGATTCCTGAAACGTTTTCAGCGCATAATAAATCAGCGGTTTTCCATCTAATTCGATATACTGTTTCTGAACAGAAGTTCCCATTCGTTTTCCCTGTCCCGCCGCAAGAACAACTGCCGCGCACCGCTTCTTACCTTCCATCGTCTATCTCTCCCCCAGTTTCAGATTCGGAACGGCATTCAGATCCCATCCGTGTCTCGTTCCATTGATAAACTCATAATAGGCTGCCACTCCGATCATGGCCGCATTATCCGTACAATAGACCAGAGACGGGTAGAAGAACTTCACGCCCCGTGCTTCGCAGGCCTCTTTCATCGCAAGCCTTAAGGCGCTGTTAGACGCTACGCCTCCCGCAATTGCAAACTGATCCACATGGTACTCCTCCACCGCATGCATGGCATTTTCCACAAGAACGTCGGTAACTGCCTTCTGAAATGAGGCCGCTACATCTGCCTGACTGTATTCCATCCCCTTCATCCGACATCCATTAATGTAATTAAGCACCGCCGACTTCAGACCGCTGAAGCTGAAGTCGTAAGGTGCGTCCGATATGCGGGCCCTTGGAAATGCAATCGCATCCGGATTACCTTCCTTTGACACTTTATCTATCTTTGGCCCTCCGGGATATCCAAGGCCGATTGCCCTTGCCACCTTATCAAACGCTTCTCCTGCGGCATCATCTCTTGTACGGCCGATAATGTCGAACTTCCCGTAATCTTTCACCCGCACCAGATGTGTATGTCCGCCGGATACCACCAGAGAAAAGAAGGGCGGCTTAAGGTCTGGATGTTCGATAAAATTTGCTGCAATATGCCCTTCAATATGGTGAACTCCGACCAGGGGCTTCTTTGCGGCATATGCAATCGCTTTCGCCTCCGCAACGCCCACCAGAAGCGCGCCCACCAGCCCCGGCCCGTAGGTAACGCCTACAGCGTCTATCTCCTTAAGGGAGACATCCGCTTCCTCAAGAGCCGCCTCGATGACCTGGTTGATCTTCTCAATGTGTTTCCTTGAGGCAATCTCTGGAACCACGCCGCCGTAGAGCGTATGGAGTGCAATCTGGGAAGATATCACGTTTGATTTCACTTCACGTCCGTTCTTTACCACCGCTGCCGCCGTCTCGTCGCAGGAACTCTCGATCGCCAGGATGAGTATATCTTTTTTCTCGCACATATTTTTAGCCCTCTTTTCTAAGACTCGCTTAATCTGAGAATACAAGTTCCACCGACCGTCTGTCCTTTGCAGCGACCGCCCGTGGGAAGATGGCCCTCACTTCATCCATGTATTCCTCCGGTTTCGTAAGTGACGGGCTGTAATGAGTCAGCCACATCTCGCCTACGTCTGATTCCCGGGCAAGCCAGGCCGCCTCATAAAATGTCATATGCTTATACTCCTTCGCCTTCTTAAGCTTATCCTTCTCCCCATACATCCCTTCACAGACAAACAGATCCGAGCCTGCCGCATTCTTCTTAATGGAATCTGTGGGTCTTGTATCTGTACAGTAGGCAATCTTAAGTCCCTTGCGCGCAGGCCCCAGCACCATGTCCGGCGTATACAGATTTCCGTCATCCTCCACAGTCCCGCCCTTCTGCAGAATTCCCCAGTATCTCTGTGGGATCCCGGCCGCATTGGCGCGTTCCACGTCAAATCGGCCAGCACGGTCAATCTCCAGCGTATATCCATAGCACAGGACGTTATGGTTCACACGAAATGCTTTAAGCCGGTAGCCATTCATCTCGAATGTCTGCTCCGGCTCAGTAATCTCCATATATCTGATCGGAAAAGGCAGCTCAGGCGCAATCACCCGCAGCGCCTTCACCACACGTTCCAGCCCCTTCGGTCCCACAAGCGTCAGCGGTTCCGTCCGTTCCGCATTCCCCATGGTAAGAAGAAGCCCCGGAAGCCCGCTGATATGATCCCCGTGATAATGCGTAAAGCAGATCACATCAATCGGCTTGAAACTCCATCCCTTTTCCTTAATCGCAATCTGCGTCCCTTCCCCGCAGTCAATCAGCACACTGCTTCCGTTATACCGTATCATCAGCGCTGTAAGCCACCGGTACGGCAAAGGCATCATTCCTCCTGTCCCTAACAAACATACATCTAACATATTCTAACCTCTGTCTTACACAATTTCTATATCTTAACCAGGAAACTTTCTACCAGTTCATCGTAGCAGTCCTCACATAGATCAAACTGGTCTACCTGATTGTCTTTTCTGGAGTGATATCCCCATCGCTTCTCAACTTCCAGCACATCCTCCTGGGGAACCCCTCTTTGTACCAGGATTTCCTTGCCGCATTTATTACAAATGATCTTCTCAACGTTCTTTGTTCTCTCTAACTCTGTTCTATACTGGCGCATACAATTCCTCCTGTCGGTATCCCGTAATCTGCGCAGCGCTCTGGTATATCCAGAACCTGACGCAAGATACTTCTTCAATCTTGTTACGCCTACATTATATCGTCTTCCTGTCCTGCTTTCCAGTGGGAACTGCTGTCATGCCTGCCATGGATCTTCCAGAAAACCAAAAATCTCACATTCAGTCCGGATTTTCCGGATCTAATATTTTACTCATAAGAACCGCATCCTCACAGGGACTGGTATAGTAGTCTTTTCGAATTCCGTCTTCCGTAAATCCCCGTTTCTGATAGAAGGAAATCGCCCCTTTGTTGCTCCTCCTGACTTCAAGCAGCAGCCGGCCGATTTCTTTCTCTTTGCATATTTCTTCCAGCTGGCAAAACAGCCGGCCGGCAGCCCCTTGCCGGCGACAGGACGGGTCTACCGCAATCCTTGCGATCTCACCTTCGTCCAGCACATAGTATAGGATCACATAACCGGCAAAGAATCCTTCCTTCCAGATTCCAAGCGCCATCGTATGATCCTGGCGCAACGTCTCCGTAATTCCTTTACTGGTCCACGCATCCGGAAATATACTCTTCTCCAAGGCCGCAAGAGCCGCAATATCCCGCTCCTGTTCCTTACTGATCTTACGGATCATCCACATTTCCCGCATATTTCTATTACAACGCTTCGATATCCCGGATCAGTTCATCCACAGCCTCTTCCTTCGTGGCCCAGCTTGTGCAGAACCGCACCGCACTGTGCTCTTTATCCACGGCCTCCCAGAAAGCAAAGGAATACTTTTCTTTTAGTTTCTCCATATGGCCGACAGGCAGGATCGGAAACTGCTGGTTCGTATAAGAATCATACCGAAGTTCATACCCCTTCTTCACAAACGCCTGTTTAAGCCTCATGGCAAGTTCATCCGCCCGTTTTGCAATCTCAAAATACAGTCCTTCCGTAAAAAGCGTGTCAAACTGCAGCCCCAGAAGCCTCCCCTTTGCAAGCATCCCCCCATGCTGCTTAATAAAATACCGGAAATCCTTTCGCAACAGCGGATTCGCAATCACCACTGCCTCTCCAAACAAGGCGCCGACTTTCGTACCTCCGATGTAGAATACATCCGTCAGTTCTGCAACATCCTTTAGCGTCAGCGTGCTTTCCTCTGACATCAGTCCGTATCCCAGCCTTGCTCCGTCGAGAAACAAAGGAAGCGACAGTTCCCGACACACGTCATGTAATGCCTTAAGTTCTTCCTTACTGTAAAGCGTCCCGTTCTCTGTGGGATGTGAAATATAAACCATCCCAGGCTGTACCATATGTTCATGATCCTTATCATTCCAATGCGCCTCATATGCCTTACGCACCTGGTCGGCGCAAATCTTACCGTCGTCACTTGGAAGCGAAAGAACCTTATGTCCGGTGGCCTCGACCGCACCTGTCTCGTGTACATTAATATGCCCGGTTGAAGCCGCCAGTACGCCCTGATGGGGTCTTAAAGCCGCGCTGATTACCGTAAAATTCGTCTGCGTGCCTCCCACGAGAAAATGTACTTCTACGTCCGTACCGCCGCATAACGCCTGGATCTTCGCCCTTGCGGCAGCACAGTAGGGATCTGCGCCATACCCCGCCGTCTGCTCAAAATTCGTCTCTTCCATCCTCTTTAAGATTAAGGGGTGCGCCCCCTCCAGATAATCACACTCAAATCTGATCATGCTTTTGACCTCTCCCTTCTTTCACGTTCTGCCTGGGACATACGAAGATAATCCGGCCGGTGCTGCGCCGCAGTCTCCGTCTTCCCCGCCCTGTAATATCGGATCGCAAGCGCACCGACTGCCGCCGCCCTCTGCCGGTTCATGTGCGCAGGAGCAAAGGAAATCCTGCCATCCGCCATAATCCGCTCTGCAAGAACCTCGCAAAATACCGGAACTCCGTCGCCTAAGAATATGACCTCCCGGCCATAAGCGCAGAGTTTCTCTCCCAGTTCTTCTATACTGACTGCCATCTGATCATGAAGGACCACAAGGTCATTTCCCTCAAATTCATAGATCCCGGTATAGACCTGTCCGCGTCTGGCATCCATAATGGGACATACAATCTTATCCGTGCCGCACAGATTATAGGCAAGCCCATGAAGAGTGGGCACATGGATCAGCGGCTTCGAAAGCGCAAGCCCCAGCCCCTTTGCCGTTGCAGAGCCGATACGCAGACCCGTAAACGACCCTGGCCCCGCCGCTACCGCTATAGCGTCAATGCTGTCAAGGTCAAGTTCAATCATCTTCGCCACTTCATGAAGCATTGGCAGCAGCGTCTGAGAATGGGTCTTCTTATAATTCACCGTATACTCCGCAACCGTCACTTCCTCGATAGGCCCCGTCTCCACCACCGCAACGCTGGCAACCAGCCCGGAACTGTCCATTGCTAATATTCGCATATACTAATCCTCCGATAATCGAATCCGGCCTCCAGATTCTTCTCTATCTTAATCTCCGTAAAATGTTCCGGCAGAATCTCACGAATCAGATCCGCCCACTCGATAAGGCATACGCCCCCACCGTAAATATAATCCTCAAAACCGATCTCTTCCATCTCTTCTATGTCCCCGATCCGGTACACGTCAAAATGATAAAAGGGCAGCCGCCCTTCTTCATAGATCTGCACAATGGTAAACGTAGGGCTGCTGACCGGCTCCGTTATCCCAAGCCCTGCGGCCAGCCCCTTGGTAAACACCGTCTTTCCGACGCCGAGATCCCCGACCAGAGTATACACCTGCCCCGCCAGAGAACTCTCGCCCATCTTAACGCCAAGTTCATACGTCTCTCGTTCCGTATTCGTTTCTATTACCATAGGAAATATCCTCTCTTATTTCACTTCCATTTTTCCCGCCACGTCATTATAACACATCTTTTCTTCTTTCGCCACTCATGATATACTAATTTTATCTGATCAGAAAGGAGGAAATCTACATGAAATTTACATTTTACCACAATAACATCAATGTACTGAATCTGGATAAGTCGGTAGAGTTCTATCAGAAAGCGCTGGGACTTTCAGTAACAAAAGAATTTGAAGCAGAAGACAAAAGCTTCAGACTGGCCTTCCTGGGCGACGGAACAACCCCTCACCTTCTTGAGCTCACCTGGCTTCGCGACATGGACAGACCCTATGAACTGGGCGACAATGAATCCCATCTCGCGTTTCACTCAGACGATATGACCGCCTCTCTGGCGCTCCACAAAGAAATGGACTGCGTATGCTTCGAGAACCCGGACATGGGCGTATATTTTATCAATGATCCGGATGGATACTGGATTGAGATCTGCCCTGCAGAGTAATCTGGCAGAACGGCCGGTACACGATGTGCCAGGCGGACATCTTCGCCCCGCGCGCCGTGTACCGGCCTATTTTTAATGACATCGTCTAATTCTGACGGACAATGACGCCTTACATACAGTTCTTAAGAATCGGGCTGATCTTCTTATAGATCAGCAGCACAATCACGGAAACCAGGAAGCCTTTGAGCAGATTGAACGGCGCCACCGCAAATATTGCAAACGTGGTCAGATTCGTAATGCAGCCGTTTACCGCCGCCCCCATTCCGATCAGTGCGTCCATCGGCATTCCAAAGGCTTTCGCATAAGTTGGCAGTAATACAAATGCATTCAGGAAACAGCCGACAACCGTCATAAAAGCGGTTCCCGTCACCATCCCCAGCACCGCCCCGGCTCTGGTACGCTTCTTCTTATAAATAATCGCCGCCGGAACTACCAAGGAACAGCCAATCAGGAAATTGGAAAGTTCGCCTACTCCCGCCGTATCCGTTCCATTTATAGCAAAATTAAGCAGTATTTTCAGAAATTCTATCACCGCCCCGGCAAGAGGCCCCATCGTAAAGCACCCCACCATGACCGGCACTTCGCTGAAATCAATCTCATAGAACGCCGGCGCAAAGGGCAGCGGAATGTCAAACAGCATTAACACAACCGATATGGCGGCAAGCATCCCCATCTGCGCCATCTGCCTTACATTCATCCTTGATTTCGTCTTTGCAGACGTCATTGCATCTGTACTCATAATTCCTCTCCTTTTCCAAAACATCCTCTTCACCCGCCGCCTGCCCCAGACATTCAGACAGCTCGTATTCTTCGGAAAGCCTTTTTGCATATTATTTTTATCTGTAAAATAAAAAACCCCCGATACGTGATACCGGGGGAAACTTCATGGCCTTACAGCCTTTATATCCTTGCAAAATCCTTCTCTCATCCAGACTATCACTGTCGGTTCCGGAATCTCACCAGATCAGCCGGTACAAAAGTCTCAATGCACCGGGTCGCGGACTATACCGCCGGTTGGGAATCACACCCTGCCCCGAAGAACTTATTTATTTTTCAAGAATATTATAGCCTATTGAACAGGTATAATCAAGAGTTTCTTTCAATACTTGATTTTCAGTATAAAAATAGATATACTTAAGACTTAGAAATTGTGAAGCAGGAAAGGAATGCGAACCATGTGGATAGCAGATAACTGGAAAGATTATGAGATCATAGATTGCAGCAAAGGCGAGAAACTGGAACGGTGGGGCAGATATCTCCTGGTTCGCCCGGATCCCCAGATCATCTGGGATGTGCCCAGGACGAACGAGGGCTGGATCCGCAGAAACGGACATTATCACCGCAGCAAAAAAGGCGGCGGTGAATGGGAGTTTTTTCAGTTACCCGAACAGTGGCAGATCCATTATGGGGACCTGACCTTCAACTTAAAACCATTTAGTTTCAAACATACCGGGCTCTTTCCGGAACAGGCCGCGAACTGGGACTGGTTTTCAGAGAAGATCCGTCATGCAGGACGGCAGGTAAAGGTATTGAACCTGTTTGCCTATACGGGCGGAGCCACCCTTGCCGCCGCTGCCGCAGGAGCCAGCGTAACCCATGTAGACGCCTCGAAAGGCATGGTTGCCTGGGCCAAAGAAAACGCCGCTTCTTCGGGCCTGTCTGACAGGCCTGTGCGCTGGCTGGTAGACGACTGTGTAAAATTCGTAGAACGGGAAATCCGACGGGGTAATCATTACGATGCAATCATTATGGATCCCCCTTCCTACGGACGGGGACCCAAAGGCGAGATCTGGAAAATCGAAGATGCCATTCATCCGCTGATTCGCCTGTGTGCGAAACTTTTATCAGACAACCCCCTGTTCTTCCTTGTCAATTCGTACACCACCGGCCTTGCGCCGGCTGTCCTTACTTATATGTTAAGCATAGAACTGAAACAATACCAGGGTACGGTCACTTCTCAAGAGATCGGACTTCCGGTAAGTCTCACCGGTCTCTTTCTCCCATGCGGGGCCTCCGGCAGGTGGGAGATGAAGTAATTCATCAGAGATACAGAGAGATACAAAAAGGCTGCCGGAAATGACATGACTGAAAAATCATATCGTTTCCGGCAGCCTTCTGTACGTCCGTATCTTCAGCCCGCTTTGCCTTTGGCCTGTGCGGGACATCAGAACTCAATCCCCCGCCCCATGGCATCCTTAAGATAAGTGACCACATCCTCCAGCTTATGAATCATCTCCATCTTTTCTTCCCATTCTTCACCTTCCATGTCCTTGTTCACCAGACACTGCTGAATATGCTTTACTTCTTTAATTAATTCTCCCGTCATCTCAATTACCCCCTTTACGCTTCTTAAATCCTGTCTATAGTATACCACATTTCAGCCGGTTTTGAATATCTAACTATTAAATCTTTCACAAAAATCATCCACATATCTGCACAGCGTCTCCTCCACCTCTTCCATCTGACTCCTGGTCTGTGGATCAGAGTAGGGTATCCGCCGGATCAGACGCACCACATAATGATTTTCCCGAATCATTTCCATTGCCGCCTGGTAATTGATATCAAAAAAATATGCCAGATACGACAGCCAGTAATCCATCTTCGTTCTTCTCATAGAGGAACGTATCGACTCTTTCCTTCGAAACTGCTCCAGAACCTCCTGACTGATTACCGTTTTTCCTACTTCGCTGGCCGAAGTGTCCAGTATGGTTTCAATCGTATCTTCTAATTTCACCCGGCAGTTATCAAGCTTATCGGCATCACGGATGATGCGGGCATGCCTTAATATAAACTCGTCCTGAATTCCTTCCAGACGGAAATCACTGTGCTTCGCAATTGCCGTGCGGATCACCTCGTCCCAGGTATCCTCCTTGACAAAATTACGGATCATTCCTTCCTCAAATAAAATCTTTACGCCGAACCCCGCATGATCCATCGTATTCGGCTCGAAACTGTCGAACCTCTTCAACTGTTCGAATCTTCCAATATCATGCAGAAGCCCGATCAGTTCCGCCAGTTCCTGTTCCTGTTCGGGAAGTTTCATTCCCTCTGCAATCTTACGGCTGCATTCTGTGACGCCATAGGTGTGCACGATTTTCAGCCGCACCTTGTCGTCGTCCCTGTCATAACCGTCCAGATATCGCTCAAATTCTCTTTTTGCATGTTGTAAATCCATTTTTAATCCTTTCCTGAATTCTAAAAAAATAAAATCTCCTTTGACTATCCGCCGCTATCTCAGTATACTATTTAATAAAATCAGAATCATGGAGGTATTTGATCTTGAATATGAATTTTAACCAGATAGCGCTCATCCAGAAATTAAAAGGAGGAATGGACCGCTTTCGTATCAACCATCCCAAATTCCCTTTATTTCTAAACGCCATCTCCCAGGACGCACTCATAGAGGGCGCTGTTGTGGAAATTAACGTCACCACCCCGGAAGGCAGAAATTACTGCTCCAATCTAAAGATTAAGCAAGAAGATCTGGAATTTATCGAATGTTTAAAATCACTCCGTCAAAGCTGAAAAGTCCTTGTAAGAGGTCGGATATTTTCTTCGGAAATTATCTGCCTCTTATACTTTCGGCCTTTTCTATATTTTCTCATCCTTTATGCTTCTACGCCGTTCTTTTTACAGATATCCTTAAGACAGCATCTGTCACAGTACGGCTTCGTCCTTGCCGTACAGACGTCCCGCCCATGATAGACCAGACGGTGACAGAAGTCGCTTCCTTCTTCCGGCGGAATGATCTTCCACAGCGCCATTTCAACTTTCTTCGGCTCTTTAATCCCGTCTACCAGCCCCATACGGTTCACCAGACGGATACAGTGGGTGTCCGTCACGATCGCCGGTTCTCCAAAGACGTCGCCCATAATCAGATTCGCACTCTTGCGGCCCACGCCCGGAAGTTTCAGCAGGGCATTGAAATCTTTCGGTATCTTACTGTCATATTCTTCTTTCAGAATCTTCATGCAGGCGCTGATATCCCTGGCCTTGCTTTTCCCAAGGCCGCAGGGCCTTACAATCTCTTCTATATCAGAAGGGTCGGCCGCCGCTAACGCATCTACGTCTGGGAACTTTTTATACAAATCCTCTACCACGACATTTACCCTTGCGTCTGTGCACTGGGCAGCCAGGCGGACACTGACTAATAATTTCCAGGCCTGATCATAATCCAGCGTACATCCGGCATCCGGGTATTCCTTTTTCAACCGTTCAATAATCTCCAAAGCAAGTTTCTTCTTCGTCATGCTTCCTCCTTATGTATCTTGTTTCTTCCGCTTTTCCTGTTTTTGATTCTCTTTCACTTGTTGATTATAGCATTTTCACTTCCATAAGCCAACTATCTGGTATCATTAATATGGTTTTAAGAATCTTTCGATTTGTTTAAGGGAATGAACATATTTTAGACACATTTATCTTTTATACTAAGAGTCAGATAGTTGAAGTACATATCAACTATCTTCCCCCCTCACAAAGTATTGCACCTTAGGGTTGTTCCCGGGTGCCGCACTTTACTCTCATTCCTTTTAGATAACTATAACAACGGCAGGAACCCCACGATTCATTGGATTGTGGGGTTCCTGTTGTATTGTGTGATACTAAAATGATACGATCAACGCTGCGCTGTTATTCCCGCTCTTTAAACATCGTCTCCCCGATCGTACAGATAAACCTGCCGTTTTTCTCAGAAAGACACAGAACCGAATCCTTTTCATTTACACGGATCTCTGCCGCATCCGTCTTCAAAGCCGGCTCGTCCACAAAACGGATTTTCACCTTCGTATCCCCACTGACCTCTCCATGAATCTTATCGCCTTCCCGTCTCAGCGTCACAGATGTACATAACTTCTCATTCTGATAAACCTGTGCACGGGCCTCTCCGGTCAGCCCGAATACCTTCATCTCCAGTTGTGTCTCCCCGTCTTCGCCCCTTAGTTTTGTGGCAATAATACTATTTTCCCGCACCCAGAGCGGAACCGACAGATAACCATGATACTCCTCCCGCCAGGTCGGGCCTTTCGCCTGCTCTCCGGTCAGATAATTGGTCCACAACCCAGCCGGAAGATAATAGACCGCCTGCCCCTCTTCATTAAAAATCGGAGCCACCAGCAGACTGTCCCCCAGCATATACTGTTTATCCAGGAAACGGCAGTTGCGGTCATCCTCGAATTCCAGCGGCATACTGCGCAGCATTGGAATTCCGGTTCTGGATGTCATATAAGCATTACTATAAAGATAGGGCAGAAGTTCCATCTTAAGTTTTGCAAAAAAACGTACCACATCTACCGCTTCCTCATCATACAGCCATGGCACACGGTAAGACTTACTTCCATGGAATCTGCTATGGGTAGACAACAGCCCAAACGCCGCCCATCGCTTATAGACGTCCGCCGTAGACGTACTCTCAAACCCGCCGATATCATGGCTCCAGAAACCGAATCCACTGCTGGTCAGAGACAGGCCGCCTCTTAAACTCTGTTCCATAGACTCATAATCAGACCAGCAGTCGCCGCCCCAGTGAACCGGAAATTTCTGGCCTCCCACGGTAGCGGAACGGGCGAACAGCACAGCTTCTTCTCTTCCCCTGCACTTCACCAGCACATCATATACTGCTTTGTTATAAAGATAGGTATAAAAATTATGCATTTTCTCAGAATCTGCGCCATTGTAATAGACTACGTCCGTCGGAATACGCTCGCCAAAGTCCGTTTTAAAGCAGTCAACCCCCATATCCAGCAGCCCCTTAAGTTTTTCCTGATACCATTTCACGGCCTCTGGATTCGTAAAATCCACGACTGCAAGCCCAGGCTGCCACATATCCCACTGCCATACGTCCCCATTGACACGTTTCAGGAAATACCCTTTCTCCATCCCCTCGTCAAACAATACCGATTCCTGTCCAATATATGGGTTGATCCACACGCAAACCTTAATCCCTTTCTCCCTGATACGGCGCAGCATTCCCTCTGGGTCTGGAAATACCCTCTCATCCCATACAAAATCCGTCCAATGAAACTCGCGCATCCAGCAACAGTCAAAATGAAAGACACTAAGCGGAATTCCCCTGTCGATCATCCCGTCAATAAAACTCATAACCGTCTCTTCATCATAATCTGTTGTAAAAGAAGTGGAAAGCCAAAGCCCGAACGTCCACTCAGGCGGCAGCGCCGGTTTGCCTGTGATATCCGTATAACGCATCAGCACGTCTTTCATGGTCGGCCCATTGATAAGAAAATAATCCAGATTCTCTCCCTTTACAGAGAAACCGACTTTGGCAACCTGTTCTGTCGCTACTTCAAACTCAACCTTCTCTGGGTGGTTGACGAACACCCCGTAGCCTCTGTTGGACAGATAAAAAGGAATATTCTTATAGGACTGTTCTGTACTGGTTCCTCCATCCTCATTCCAGATACTGACAGACTGCCCGTTCTTCACAAAGGGGGTAAAACGCTCGCCAAGTCCATAAATCAGCTCGTCCACCGACAGTCCCAGCTGCTGGCGCATATAAGCGTTCTCGCTTCCATGGTCATATGCAGCGCCCTTCCAGTCCGTCTTCATATAGGCCAGATCCCCCATCCCGCTCCTGGTCAGAAGCTTACCGCCCCGCTCATAACGCATGGACCAGTTTTCTTTATTGATAACCAGGCTCAGTTGTCCGCTTAAGACAGTAATCTTATCCTTCTCCTCTTCCAAACGGAAACAATCGGATTCTTCCGGCAGTTCCAGTTCAAATCGTGTGACATCCGGCTTCACCCCTCTGTGGTGGAATGTCTGCACCCGGATAACCTCTGGCGCCGGCGCCGAAATTCTGACCGTCAGATTCATCCCTCCAAGGGTATCTCCTTTCCGATTGATCCGGGAAGTCGGCGCACATAACGTCACCTGGTTTTTCTCCTTTCTTACTTCATATACATGAGCAGGAGAGAAACATCCATATCCTTCCTTCATTAACCAGCATCCATTGTGAAATTTCATGTTCATCTACCTCGCAATTCTTCCTTATTTGTAATAACTTTGACTATCATAACATTTTCAACGAATGTTTGTCTATTCTATCGACTTAAATGGTCTGAACAAATGTAACAGTTCAGCCTGCAACTGCGCACTTGCTGCGCAGTTAGCAGCCAATGAATTGGAGTAGCCGGGAATCCGCCTCTTTGCCGCAGGCAAACTTTAAAATGGGCGGATTTCGTAACAGCGAAGCCGGAAGGCTGAACTGTTACGAACAAATTGATATCTGTCAGAAAATTTGATAGAATAGAATTACTTGAAAGCAATGAATGAATTAGGGAGGATAATACAAAAGATGAACCTGAAACTGCTTGAAGACCTTAAAAACAATATTTCCAGAGTCATGATCGGAAATGAAAGAACCATAAAGCTTATTATCGCTGCAATCCTGGCCAAAGGCCATGTGCTTTTAGAGGACGTCCCAGGAACCGGAAAGACTGTGCTTGCCAAATCTCTCGCCAGATCAGTTCAGGCGCAGTTTGGAAGAGTTCAGTTTACTCCTGACCTGCTTCCCTCAGACGTAACCGGTCTTAATTATTTCGATTCCAAAAAAAGTGAGTTTCAGTTCCGGGAAGGTCCGGTATTCTGCAATATCCTGCTTGCAGACGAAATCAACCGCGCCACGCCAAAGACGCAGAGCAGTCTTCTGGAATGTATGGCCGAAGGACAGGTCACGGTAGACGGAAAGACCAGAGTCTTAGAGACGCCCTTCTTTGTCATCGCTACCCAGAATCCCCTGGAAAACCTGGGCACCTTCCCTCTGCCAGAGGCGCAGACGGATCGTTTTCTTATGCGGATTGGTATGGAGAATATGACGCAGCAGCAGGAATTATCCATGGTAGAACGTTTCCTGATGGACGAACCTCTTACTGCACTTGAAAGTATCTGTCAAAAAGAGGAACTGGTAAAACTTCAGGAGCAGTGCTGTGGCATCTATATCCACAAAGATCTGCTCAGATACATGATTGAGACGGTACACGCTACCAGAAATCACCCTAAGATCATGCAGGGCATCAGTCCCAGAGGAACCCTTGCCTTTGTACGGGCCGCACAGGGATTTGCAATGACGGAAGGCCGGGATTATGTGGCGCCAGAGGATATTAAAAGCGTTGCCATTCCGGTTCTTTCCCACCGGCTCACTCTGGCCGTCCCTGCAGAAGGCGCAAAGTACGAAGAAGAGATCCTCCTGGAGATCTTAAACTCAGTGCCTGTTCCTTCAGAAGACTGGGATAAACGGTAAAGGAGAGACAGTCATGTTATTATTACTGTTAGCCGGAGCCGGGTTTTTCTATCTGCTTCAGCATATTATTTACAGAAAATACTGGAACGCAGGGCTTGCCATCACAGTGAATTTTGAGGCCCGCTCTTCCTATGAGGGAGACTTTTCCTATCTCAGAGAGGAGATTACCAATGATAAGCCTCTTCCGCTGCCTGCCCTGGAAGTCAATCTTGCAATGGACCGCTCACTGAAATTTTCAGGGGAAGCAAAAGAAAATGCCAATGTAACGGATCAGAGTTACAGAAGGGATATCTTTTCTCTCTTTTCACGGCAGAAGGTCATCCGCCGCCTTCCTTTCCGGTGTGAAAAGAGAGGATACTATGAGATTACAACCGCCGATGTAATCGGATATGATTTCTTTTTCCGCAACAGTTTCCACAAAAGCCAGACGCTAAAAACCGCACTGTATGTCTATCCGAGGCTGCTTTCTACCCAGCGAATTTCACTGCTTAACAAGGCGATTTCTGGTATGATCGTAACTCAGAACCGGCTGTTTCCAGACCCTTTTTGTTTTTCCGGAATCCGGGATTACCATCCGTCTGATCCTATGCATCACATTAACTGGAAAGCGTCTTCCAAAGGCCAGGGTCTTCTGGTGAATCAGTTTGACTCGACGACTAACATCCGTATAAAAATCATACTGGATACGGAAGATTCCGGCATCCTCCGCCATGACGAACTGACAGAGGAAGGGATACGCATTGCGGCCTCTCTTGCCTCCCGTGTCGTAAAGGAGCGGATGGAACTTACGGTCGCCGGGAATGGATTCAAGACGATCTGTCTGAAGGAAGGCGCCGGGCAGATACAGACACTTTATCAGGAACTTTCCCGCATTAATACCCGTAAGCCCGTAAAGAGACTGGGGGAAGAATTGAGAACAGAGAGAGAACATCTGCAGTCAGACGTTATCTATGTAATCATTTCCATGAACCAGGACTCAGAGAACGTCAGAGCAATCGCCTCCATGGCAGAAAAAGGCAGTCCGGTCTTATGGATTATTCCCGTACAGGCTTCTTCTGAATATACGGTTGGAACCATTAGGGGCGTCAATATTTTTAAATGGGAGATGAATGGATAATGAAAGAAAAAAGTCCTGTTTTAATTCTGCTTTCATGGATACACGATATCCTGATTTTTGAGGGCATCTATGCACTTGCCGCCGCTATTTTAAACTGCCGCGGACAGGAACTTGCCGACACTCTTTTGAACGGGGTTTTCATGCTTTGTCCCGTAATTCTTTCCTTTCTTGCGATCAGAAGGTGCCGGAATCTCTGGATTTTCCTCGTAGTTTCCCTGATCGTTACCTGGGGAATGTGGACGTTCAGCCATTCGATCCTTACCGGACTTCTCACCGCTTTCGTCTTTGCGTTCCGCTTTTATGTGAAGATAAAACAGTGGGAAATACGAAGAAAGATGAAAGAAATGCCGGGTGAAGCCGGGGCACAGGAAGATACTGACACCTGGGAAGTACCCACGCTTCTGGACACTCCCAGAATACCTTACTGTCTGCTTCTTGCAGCAATGTATCTGGGTCTGCTTACTTTTCACCGGAAGGGACTGCTCAACCTTATGCTGGGACTCCTTGCCGCAGACTTATGCGTCTGTATGGCTTACTGTTATCTGGAACGGCTGGACGGGTTTGTGAGGGAAAACATCTATGTTGCGAACCTTCCTGCCAGCGCCATGAGAAAAATCGGGAATGCAATTCTTCTTGCCGGACTAACAGGGCTGGTTGTATTCATGGTTCCAGCCGCCGTTTATCACGAAGAACCTCTTTCAAAACTCCGGTTGGAACCATTGGATACGGGAGTGCAGATGCCTGAATTCTTTGAAGAAAATACCGAGCCGGACTACTTAATGGAAGAACTTCTGTGGTTAAAATCCCAGGCAAAAGAAACGCCGGAATGGATGAAGACGGCTTCTGAAGCTCTCTATATTTTTACACTGGCCGGTATGCTTTTTGCAGTAGTGAAGATTATTTTCAAGGCAATCCGAAAGGCTATGGAATCATTTGCCGGCAACGAGGAAGATGAGATTATCTTTCTTGGAAAAGAAGATAATGACATAGAAAAAAAGACACGGCTGATTAAGTCTGGCAGTAAAGATGTTTACCGTTCACCCGACCGAAAGATCCGGAGATTATATAAAAAAATGATCCGACGGACTTTGCAGGAGAAGCCGGTTGGAAATGAGACGCCGCTTCAACTGGAATACAAGGCAGGGCTCTATGAAAAGGAGAACCTGGATATGGCCAGAATCCATGGATTATATGAAAAGGCGCGTTATGGAAAGGAAGCGTGTACACAGGAAGAAGCACGTCAATTTCGTATTCTCAAAAATCAACAGTAAGGCTTTCTTATGTTTCTTTAAGTCCGATGGAAATCCAGGCAAGTCATTTAGCGAAATGTAAATGTGTCAGCACACGAGGAGGTTTGTCGGAATATAATGCGGTCAGAACACTCGGCGGGAGACAAAGTCTTGGTTGGCAGCTTAACCAGTCCAGATTTTTGTCTGCTCCCCCGCCGCTTCTGCTCCATTAAGTTCTCTTGTTTTAACATAAACATAGGACTGCGGTACATAATTGATTCCCATCCTTATTAATTCCATAGGAACTTCATACCGTACCGGTTTTCCCAACTTATAGGCACAGGCCCGTCTCTGATTTTTTAAATATTCATTAAAAAATTCCTCCGAAATGCCTGATTCTTCACGAGTTTCTTCCCATAAATTTTCTTTTTTCATAGAATATTTTTAAAGTATTTTTTCGGTAAAAAGCAGCTTCCTTTCAACGCTTTTGCGGTTCCCAAGTTCAAACCTCCTATTACGGCTTATATCACTAAGGAAAAAGTTGATAAACATTCTATTCCTCTTCAAAATGATATTTATGCAATTACTTGAGTTAGAATTTTATAAAACTCATCTTTTGCATATTTTTCCATAAATGGGCTATGACCACATTTTTCTAAAACATAAGTTTCACACAAAACTCCATTTTCTTGCAGTGGAATTGTTACACCTTTTACTGGATGAGGGTCAACTTTCCCTTGTATTAAATATATTTTGTTCTTAATATTCTGAAAGGATTTCAGTAATTTCCCACTAGTTCTTAGTTTAGCTGCTTCGCTCCACACCTTATTATGCATTTCGCTATCTGTTTTATCTGCCTTATGTTCTTCTCTGCTTTCAAGACAATAATTATCTGTTTTTTCAAATATGTTTGGAATTTTCTCCATATCCTCATCTGTTGCTTGATTGTCAATCAACCTTTGCAATATTGCACCATCTTCTGCAGATAAATTCTGAAATCTACGAGCACCTATTTCCGAAACATATTTATCTTCAAGCGGTCCGCTGCCAATTAAAATTAAATGTTCAATCAGTTCCGGATATTTTTCTGCCAAAAACGCTACTAGCCACGCCCCCCAGGAGTGCCCAATTAAAGTTACTTTATTACTGCAATTATCTTTGATTTGAATATATAGTTCTTCAATAAGTTCGGCTATGGAATATTTTGATTGTAAAGTTTCCACAACACCTATTTGCGATAATTCCGCCAATTCTTGTGCGAATCCTTTTAGTGACCCTATTGCTCCAGGACCGCCATGAACCAACACTATTTTATAAGGCGCTTTACCATATAGTCGTACCATTTCCATTCACCCTTCCTATCTGAATATTCTAATTCTAGACTACTTTTTGAATTATACCATTTCCAGACACTATTTACCACCATAATATCTATGACACAGAAACAGCCATGTCACACACTATTACTGTTCGCTCTGCGACCAGCAACACGCTGCAAAGCCCCCACGAAACTTGTCCCTAACGAACCTTGCCCCTTTTCTTGATACGAAATCCATTTTTCAGATACAGCTTCACAGCATTTTGATTCCATTCAGCTACATGTAAAATAATTTCTTCATAACCCTGTTTTTTTATATGATTCATTCCCCATAATAACAATTTCTGCCCTAACCCTTGTCCTTGAAACGATTTCGCCACAATTAGGTCATCTAACTCATTTCCATAGCAAGAAACAGCACCTACAATTATTCCATTTTGCAAATATAAAAAAATATCATTTATTTTATCTTTGATCTGAGAATAGTCAGAATAAAAATTTATTGGTTCAACTTCTAACGTTTTTCTCATTTCATAAAAGCAATCATTATAAAGTTTATTCATCCCAATACTGTTCTTGAAAAGGGACACAACATACATCCGTTGGATACTCTGGTATTTTATCAAATGACATCTCATATGCAATTATTTCTTTGTACACTATCGTCTTCTCCTTTATGTAACATCTTTTTACTATTCCATATATTTACGGCGCAGTCTCTTGACAAGAATTTTCTAGTTCTTTTGGTTTCCTTTCTTTTCATTCAGCAAATGCCAATGATAAACCTTTAATCATGTCATTATATACTGAACTTCCATCAAGAATAGTTCCGAATGTATCAACCCATAATGATATATCGCCACATCTACTTGCTACCATCTGCGAACCAATATTCGTTATAGAAGTAGAATAGAATGAAATAATATTCCGTGCCAGTAATTCTTTAGTCAATCCCCTCACTAAATGCGTTCCCAATCTGGCATTTCTATCTTCTTCCATGACATCTATACCTATTTCCCATACGCTATCTGTTGATGATTCTGCGGCGTCTGCTACTCCAATAATTTTATTATTGTCCTTTGCAATATGAACACCTTTTGCTGATGTAGAACCATTTTCATCAAATGCTAAGGAATTTTCAAAACCAGTCAATCCAGTAAGGGATAAAATATCTCCGCCAAAAAGATACTCGCACTTACAATCCAATGAAATCAATGCCTCTTCAGATAATCCGTACAGTTGTGACTGCCAGCAAGTTATTTTCCCTCAGTACAATCTGCTAACAGTTTTTATCAACTGTACTGATTAGTTAATTCGTTTTTTCATCTTCAAACCTCCACAAATTTACAATTTGTATCAACTTGTGTGCTTCAGCAAACTGCTTCTATTTACGATAGATTATACCTCTTCCCAGCTTCATTTGCCACTAAAAGATAAACTCCGATGAAAATGGTGCCAATTTTTAAAAAGGGCTTTCCGATTTCTCGGAAAGCTCCATAAAAATTTGACACTATATTTTTACTGTTCTGAAAAATTTTAGAGCAAAAAAAGAGCCAGCAGCAAAATACCGATTTTCTCCTTATCCACCCTTATTATATGGTTCTATCACCATGTATAAATAACATTAACAAGGAAAATATCAATTGAACAAAATCGCTGCGCGATGGCCTGCCAAGGCTGTGGCATAGCGATTTTCTGTTTTCTATAACAAAAGCAGTGGAAAGCAAGTCCTAAAAGTAGTATTGTTAAGTCACCACAACGAAACAATC
>CAJTVY010000023.1 GCA_910579925.1 uncultured Dorea sp. | reverse complement strand
TACAGAATTAGGGAGGCTGCTGTCAAGGCAGAAAGGCCGTGAAGAGGAAGCGGAGAAATATTTGCAGGAAGCAATAAAGATTGATCCTAAAAATTTGCACCCTCATACAGAATTAGGGAGGCTGCTGTCAAGGCAAAAAGGCCGTGAAGAGGAAGCGGAGAAATATTTGCAGGAAGCAATAAAGATTGAGCCTAGACATATACAATCACGTACAGAATTAGGGAGGCTGCTGTCAAGGCAAAAAGGACGCAAAGAGGAAGCGGAGAAATATTTGCTGGAAGTTATAAAGATTGATCCTAAAAATTTGCATTCTCGATCAGTGCTGGCAAAGTTATATGAAAGCATGAATAGACTACCAGAAGCCATGCAATTATATCATGAACTTTGCAATATCGACCATGGTAACCGCTTTGGCGTAGAAGGTCTTTCACGGCTAAACTAGTGTAGTGTCTGCATTATATCTGGTATTGACAATTCTGTTTGTGATTTCCTGTATACTTAGAAAAAGAAATCAGATTGAGAAATCGGAATCATCGATGAAAACTACGAAATGGATTGTTTGTGGGATAAAGGCGGTAAAGCATGGAAATATGAATATAAATATCGTCGGGGCGGTAAAACTCTTTGTGTATTATATGCAAGAGAAAACTGTGTGGGTTTTATGATTATCTTAGGAAAAACAGAATACATTGTTAGAATTGTGAGAATGGAGGCGTTTTGAGTAATGAAGTTAGCGGATCTATCGAATGGACCAGATTGGATTGTATGGGTGATATTTGTGATTTTTGTAATACTTTCCGCAGTCTTAATTTCAGGACATGGAAGCGGACTGATTTCTGGCTATAATGTAGCGACAAAAGAAGAAAAGGCTAAATATAACGAAAAACGCCTATGTAGAACAATGGGAATTGGAATGGCTGTCTTAGCATTTCTCATTCTTATTTCAGGTTTATTAAAAAGGCAGATATGAGGGCTGTCGTGTGGATGGTGTTAAAACAGTATTTTGTGGGTGCCTTTGCGTTATTCGCCAGTGTGCATTGAAAAAAGGTGCGATCACATGCGGGGACTGTCCAGATATAGAAACCTGTCAGGCTATTGGGGAGATAATCTCGGATCATCCTGACGCTTTGAAAAATCTGAAAGGATAAACTTACATAGTCCGACGGTTTCTTGTGATCGGGAAGCTGCTTAGAACGCCCTTTGCTGTGGGTAATCACTCATGGCAAGGGCGTTTTTTGAAGCTGTTAAAGCTTGATTTTAAATGCGAATTTTCCATTCATAATAACTAAAGAAATATTAGAACATCATAACAATGGAGTTTGTATTGATTTTCTCTGTAAACTATGGTAAACTTACAATTGTTCTATATAGAAATGTTCTAATAGGATTCGAGGTACTTATTTGGAAACAAAAGGTGGATTTTATATTACACAGATCAAACAGCTCCAGGACAGGATTTTTGAAAGGCTGTTACTTGAAAATGGTATTGAAATCAGCGGCGGACAGGGAAGGATTCTGTTTATTTTATGGAAATCGGATCATCTGACAATCAGCGAGATCAGTGAAAAGACTTCGCTTGCAAAAAATACAGTATCGGTCGTCATAAACGGAATGGTTCAGAAAGGAATTGTGGAAAGAAAAATCAATCCAAAGAATCGCCGACAGACCATTATTTCACTTACAGAATACGCAAAATCTCTGCAGACGAAATATGAAGTGGTATCTCAGCAGATGAATCTATTATTTTATCAAGGTTTTACAGAAAAAGAGCAGCAGCAATTCGAAGCTTATCTTGCGCGAATACTTGATACCTTGATAAGGAATCTGCATACGAACAAATGAGATCAAAGCGAGGAGGATTTTCCATGAAAACAAGAGAATATATGATTGAATTCATCCAGAAGCAGAAAACCGCTTTTGTCAGTTCTGTGGATGAAGAGGGGTTCCCGAATATTAAAGCAATGTTTACCCCGCGTAAGATAGATGGAAATGGTTTCTATTTTTCAACCAATACCTCTTCCATGCGCTCGCAGCAGTTTATGAAGAATCCCAAAGCAAGCATCTACTTTTATCATCGGGGACGTTTTAAGTATGAAGGGATTATGCTCATCGGAACGATGGAAGTATTACAGGATGATGAAATCAAAAAAGAAATCTGGCATACAGGGGATACCTTGTATTACCGGCAGGGGGTTACGGATCCAGATTATTGTGTATTGAAATTTACGGCAATCAAAGGCAGATATTATTCTGACCTGAAAACGGAAAGCTTTGTTTTTGATGATTTGCAGTAATACAAACAGGTAAAAGATAATAAAATCAGAAAGGGGACAATATTATGGAAGAATTGAAAACTATTATGGAAAAATTTGCGTCATCAGGGTGGGACTTAATTGCTGTGCCTGCGAAACAATGGTTAGACGGAAACGCAGATAAAGACGCATTAACAGCGGCAATCCAACAGGCAGATAAAGAATGTGGAAGTTGTGGGTGTGATTTTGACCCATTGTATAAAAGAGCGTTGGAACTGATTTAGCATCTCTATGTGAGTGGACGTCTCTGTCTTTTCAGAAAAGGAATTCGGACAATCATATGGATACAGCCTGGAACCTGTATTTATGCCCAATACTTTAAAAGGGACTGCATATTTAGCGGAACATCCCCAGGCGAGAGCCCAGGACTTAAAAGATGCTTTTTTGGATGATTCAGTTGCAGGGATTATCTGCGCCATAGGCGGTGATGATACATACAGACTTCTGCCTTACCTGATGGAAGATACAGAGTTTATTGAAGCGGTAAAAAAGCATCCGAAATTATTTTCTGGGTTTTCGGATACTACGATTAATCATCTGATGTTCTATAAACTGGGATTATCTACCTATTATGGTCCGAATTTCATCTGTGATCTGGGCGAGATTGGGGATGAGATGCTTCCGTACACCAGAAAAGCTTTTGAAAGTTACTTAGAAGGAAATGAATATCATGAAATCGTATCCAGTGAAATCTGGTATGAAGAAAGAACCGATTTTTCAAGGGCGGCAATTGGAACGGAGAGGGTGGCGCACAGGGAAGAACGAGGGTTTGAACTTCTTCAAGGGAAGGAAATTTTTCAAGGCCGGCTATTAGGGGGCTGCCTGGAAAGCCTTTATGATATACTGAAAACGAACAGATATACAGATGAAAAAGAAATCTGTGAGAAATACGGGATTTTTCCAGATAAGGAAGAGTGGACTGGAAAGATATTATTTATCGAAACATGCGAAGAAAAGCCTGCGCCGGAACTTTTTGAAAAAGAGATAACTGCGCTTAAGGAAAAAGGCGTATTTGATGTCATAAGCGGGGTTCTGGTTGGAAAGCCCCAAGATGAAACATATTATGAGGAATATCAATCTATTCTTAAAAGAGTGGTGGATAATAAGGAGCTTCCCATTGTTTATAATATGAATTTTGGACATGCAGCGCCAAGATGTGCATTACAATATGGCGCTATTGCAGCCGTGGATATGAAACAGAAGAAGGTGTTTCTATATTAATGTGAAAACGAAATTCAAACAGATTATATAACCGGTTTGCCCTTGAAAGTATTCGTTCTATACTCATTCGGACTCATGTGGTAATGTTGTCTGAACTTTCTGCAGAAATATCCTGCAGTTGTGAAACCGTTTTCTTCTGCTATGGAGGAAATGGATTTTCCTGTGGTCTGAATCTGCCAGGCAGCCTGTGTCAGACGATACTGAATCAGGTAAGCTACAGGCGGAATATGGATATATGAATTGAAAATATGCAGGGCGCTGCTTTTACTGACAGAGGCAGCCCCTGCTATTTCTTCGAGCGTAAGTTCTTCCATGTAATGATCATGGATGAATTGCATCATAGCCTGAAGCCGTGCCTGCTGGTGGTTTAAACGCCTGGTTTCGGCAAAATCGGAGGTTAAGTCCAGGCGCCCGAAGAGAGTATTCCATATCTGGAAAAGAAGCTGCATCGTATGCAGCTCATTTTTCTGCTCAGACTCCTGCAAAGTAAAAATCTGTGTCAGACTCTGTAAGATCTGGTTCTGCCATTCTGTCTGCGGGCGGAAGATCTGGTATGTAACAGAGGAGTCTATTACCGGCTGAATATATTTTTCATATACAAGGCTCTTTTCCGGCGCCAGCAGAACCGGAGAAAATACAATGTTGGGAATCAGAGTGCTGCTTCCGGCCTCAAAGCGGTGAAGAATACCGCTGTTGATGAAAATGCCAGAGCCTTTGGGAAGTTCCAGCGTATCCGTATCCACTAGACATCGGGCAGTACCTTCTGTGACGACCAGGAATTCCAGTTCATGATGCCAGTGCCAGTCAATGCGGTGAAAATCAAACTGCCAGATATCCTCCGGATAGTAGGCAAATGGGAAACCGCCGCTTCCGTGGCGGACGGTTTCTCTCAGCGTGTCATCCGTTGTGATTTTGAAAGTATTCATAAAGAGCCAGCCTCCTTCCTGTGTATAAATCCATGAATTTTGTGATATTGTACCATAAATATGCGAATATGTGCAATGATTTAGGAAAGTAAATGCGATATAATCCCAATGAAAGAAGGAGGAAGGAAGATGAAGAATCAATATAATAAAACAGTCACAGCCTGTTTTGTGGGATATATCGTACAGGCTGTTGTCAATAATTTTGTCCCGCTTTTATTTCTGACTTTTCAGAGAAGTTATCAGATTCCGCTTTCACAGATAACATTGTTAGTGACCTTTAATTTTGGAATACAGCTTCTGGTGGATCTTCTGTCGATCGGCTTTGTGGATAAGATCGGATATCGTGTTTCTATGGTGGCGGCGCATGTGTTATCGGCAGCAGGGTTGATTCTTCTTACGATTCTGCCGGAGGTGACGGCCTCCCCCTTTGCGGGGATACTGACTGCAGTCATGATCTATGCAATTGGAGGGGGGCTCCTGGAGGTTCTTGTCAGTCCGGTGGTGGAAGCCTGCCCCTCAGATAACAAAGAAAAAGCAATGAGTATGCTGCATTCTTTTTACTGCTGGGGACATGCGGGCGTTGTGCTGATCTCAACTTTGTTTTTTCATGTGGCAGGCATTGGAAACTGGAAAATACTTGCATGGGCATGGGCGTTGATCCCGCTTTGTAATGCCTTTGTGTTTCTCAAAGTTCCGATTGCCTCTTTGATGGAGGAAGGGGAGACAGGGCTTCAGTTGAAAGAACTGTTTCGAATCCGATTGTTCTGGATATTGCTGGTAATGATGGTATGCGCAGGCGCAAGCGAGCAGGCCGTGAGCCAGTGGGCCTCTGCCTTTGCCGAGAAGGGGCTTGGAATTTCCAAGACGGCAGGCGATCTGGCGGGGCCGATGGCGTTTGCGGTTCTGATGGGCACATCCAGATTGTTCTACGGAAAATATGGCGACCGAATTGATCTTGAACGTTTCATGATCTGCAGCAGCATCCTGTGCATTCTCTCTTATCTGGGAATTGCGCTTATCCCGTTTCCTCCTTTTTGTCTGGCAGCCTGCGCAGTCTGCGGACTGTCGGTTGGTATCATGTGGCCGGGAACGTTCAGTAAGGCGTCTGCGGCTCTTAAAAGAGGCGGTACAGCGATGTTTGCGCTGCTGGCATTAGGCGGAGACGTGGGATGTTCCGGGGGACCTACCGTGGTGGGCATGGTGTCAGATGCATTGGGCGATAACCTTAAGATGGGCGTTCTGGCAGGCGTTGTATTCCCGGTATTATTGCTGGGAGGAATTTTTCTTATCAGGAAAAACGCAGAGTAAAAGAATAAAAAGAAAGAGAGGAAAATAAGATGGATTTTTTAAAGTGTAGTCCAAAATGGACAAGGAAACCAGAACAGGAAATGATCAGTGAGGACAAAGTTGTAATTGTTACAGAAAAGGGGACGGATCTGTGGGCCCGTACCTATTATGGCTTCCAGAATGATAATGCCCCTGTCCTGCAGATTGAGACAAGTGACAAGTTTTTTTCCTTTGTGGTCAAAACAGAGTTTGAAAGTGCCTGCCGTTTTGATCAGTGTGGAGTGGTTATGTATCTGGACAGTGACAACTGGTTTAAAGCCTCTATTGAATATGAAAATGAAAGCATACAGAGGCTTGGCAGCGTTGTAACGAACCATGGATATTCCGACTGGGCGACTACGGATATTTCCTCGGACATCAAAAGCATGTGGTATCGCTTTTCGCGCAGGAATAGTGATTATTGTATTGAATGCAGCGAGGATGGCGAGAACTACAGGCAGATGAGGATTTTCCATATATGGGAAGGAGCCGAAAAGATTACCTATGGAATTTATGCCTGTAGTCCCACGGAAGGTTCTTTTAAAGCAACGTTTTCTGAAATGCAGATTACAGACTGCCAGTGGAAATCAGATGCAGACTGGCGTGCCGATGAAGCATAGTCCGCTTACTGGTAGCGTTTGTTCAGTGAAAAGCCATGTCCCCGTACTTCGCTTACTCTGCTGACAATGATGAAGCTTTCCGGGTCGATCATGTGGATCAGTTTTTCTACCTTAGGCAGTTCCCGGTTGGAAATCACACTTAGGATAACGGGAGAGGGGTTATGCAGATAGCCGCTCTCCCCATTTAATATGGTAACTCCCCGGTCAATCTGAGTCAGTATGGCTTCGCGTATTTCATTAGATTTCTCGCTGACCACCTTAATCTCGGTTCTGGTTGCCCCCATGAGCAGCATTTTGTCCAGAACAAGAGTATAGATCAGAACCAGAACGATTCCATACAGAATATTTTCTGCCGGACGAAACAATGCCTGTGACAGCAGAATGCATACGTCGAACGCATACATGCTGACGGAAACAGGGGTCCGCAGGGTTTTCTTTAGAATCAGCGGCGGAATGTCCATGCCTCCTGTGGAGGCCCCGGAACGAATGACGATCCCAAGAGCAATTCCGATTCCAAGCCCTGAGAAGAGGGTACATAGCAGGATGTCCTGGGTCAGCACATAATCGCCCAGAACCCGGTCAAGCAGTTCCAGCGACAAGGGGTAGAGGAAAGTACTGGCAAGGGTGGTGGCAGCAAAGGCCTTACCCAGGCAGAAAAAGCCAAGAACCAGCATCAGGATATTAAAGGCCAGGACGAAGGACGAGATAGAAACGTCTGTCAGATAGTTGACGGTGAGCGCAATGCCGGTCGTTCCGCCTGTTACCAGCCCGGCGGGAAGCAGAAACAGCTTTACGGTCAGGGCGTACAGAAAATTTCCAATAACTACAGAGATCAGTGACAAAACAGTGTTCATAATTCATTCCCTCCTACGTTCTATTAAATAAAATCTGGATTTTCTAATAAAAAAACACGCCTGCCAGGAATTTTCCCTGACAGACGTGGATCGAGGCTGCGCCTAATACAAGATTATCATATGAAAAATATTTCAGAATGTCAAGAGAAATTTGGATTCCGAACCCAGTCTAATTTCCGATAGCAGAAGACAAATACCAGGGAACTCAAGGCCCATGTAAGGGGATAAGCCCAGAATACCACATTAATTACTGGAGTGAAGTGGATTACAATCGAGATATACCCAATCCGCACAATACACCAGAAGACCAGCATAACCAGCATAGGAACGATCGATTTCCCAGCTCCCCTAAGAATCCCTGCCATACAGTGGGAAAATGCCAGCAGAAAGAAGAAAAAGGTCTCTGTCCGGGCCTGGGCGGTTCCGAAAGCAACGACTTCGGCAGTATCATTGAAAATGGAGATCAGCGCCGGTGCAGAAAAATAGATCAGTATTCCGATCACCTCTGCAGCCGTGACGGTACAGATCACGCCGAAAACAGACCCTTTTCTGGCCCGGTCATATCTCCCTGCGCCCAGGTTCTGGCTGATGAAGGTGGTAAGCGCCAGAGAGAAGCAGGTGATCGGCAGAAAGCCGAATCCCTGTACTTTTGAGTAAGCGCCGCAGCCCGCAACCGCCATCTGTCCGAACTGATTGATGTTTGCCTGGACGAATACGTTTGCTACAGAGATAATGGAATTCTGAAACCCGGCGGGAAGCCCGTTTGTGAGAATCTGCCGCAGCATTTCCCGTTCCAGACGGATTTCCGGAAAGGAGATTCGAAATTCTGCCGGACTGTTCCGCAACTGCCACAGGCACAGAAATACGCTGATAAACTGGGAAATCACCGTAGCCAGCGCTGCGGCTCCCACCCCAAAATGGAAGATACCGATCAGTACCAGATCCAGAACGATATTGACCACAGAGGAGATCGCCAGGTAGATCAGCGGATGGCGGCTGTCCCCCACCGATTGCAGGATCCCCACGAAGAAGTTATACATGACGAATGCCAGCGAGCCGGAAAAATAAATGCGAAAATAGGTGACGGAGTTAGGCAGCACGGCCGATGGCGTCCCCATCCACACCAGGATCTGGGGTGCGGCAAACACGCCTGCAGCCGTGAGGGCAATGCCGCAGATAAGACCGAAGGCAATCGTGGTATGGATCGATTTTCGAAGATTGACAAAATCCCGCGCACCGAAAAAACGGGCAATGACGACTCCCGCACCGATTGCGATCCCGTTGAAGAATCCCACCATCAGAAAGATCAGACTGCCGGAAGAACTGACGGCCGCAAGCGCCGCATCGCCAAGAAAATTACCGACAATCACAGAATCTGCCGTGTTATAAAGCTGCTGAAAAAGGTTTCCCCAAAAAAGAGGAAACGCAAATGTTACAATGCGCTTCCAGATAGGGCCGTCTGTCATAAGAGTGGATGAAGTAGCTGACATAAAAAGTATGCCTCCGTTATCTATTGTTTTTATTTTAAGCCTCTTTGTTGTCCTGTGCAATCTTGTGATTTTCCTGTTATATTATATATCGGCGAATGGAAAGAAAACAAAACACATCAGCTAAAAATATTGATTTTTCTGACCGCATTTTTTTATGTTGCATTTATTGAAAAGACCATATAAAATTGGTTGTAAAAGTGATACTATGGATGATGACAGAAAAGAAGGGGAAAGATTATGCGACAGGAAGATATGGAGAGATTTGCGTTCCTTTCTCTGTGCGGCAAGAGAGACAAAGCTTTGATTGTCGGCGAGGAGAAGATGAAATTTTCAGATTTTGAAAGATTATCCTATATTACAGATTATCTGGGGCTGTCTCGTCTTAACATAGAGATCTGTAATCAGTTGTCCGGGCAGTTTAAAGAACAGTTAGATGCATTTTGCCGGCTGATTGAGCAGGAGGAACCGGAAGAATATACGGACGATTCCGGGATCCAGGAGAAATGGCTGGCCGGATTCTGCGCAGAGGCGCCTGAGGAGGCGCAGAAATATTTGAGAAGAGTGATGGGAATTGATGAAGAAGAAACAAAACCGACAGATGGGACGTAAAGGTATCCTGTCTGTTTTTTTATGATATGGGAACTTCATTCTCTATGTCACATTTTTTTATTTCAACTTTTTTCTCAATGTGTTATAGTTAAAAAGATCTGGAGTTATCCAGCATTTAATAAAACGTTCGTAATTTCAGGAGGAAGAGGAAGATGTCTAATAAATCGGGAAATATATTATATCTGGAATGCTACAGTGGAATCAGCGGCGATATGACGGTAGGGGCGCTGCTTGACCTGGGTGCGGATCGGGAACTTTTAGAGAACCAGCTTCATACCCTTCCGGTTCAGGGATTTCGGATAGAGATTGACAGAGTAAAAAAATCCGGGCTCGATGCCTGTGACTTCCGGGTGATTTTGGACGAAGAACATGAGAACCATGACCATGATATGAAATATCTTTATGGACATGAGCATATGCATGGAGAAGGTCACGGACACGAGCACAGCCATACGCATGGGGAAGGTCACAAACATGAGCACAGCCATACGCATGAGGAAGGTCACGAACATGAGCACAGCCATACGCATGAACATCGAGGACTTCCGGAGATAAAATCTATCATTCTCCATTCCGGGCTGACTGAGCGTGCAAAGGAAATTGCAGTGGAGATCTTTACGGTCCTTGCAGAAGCTGAAGCGAAAGCCCATGGCACGACTATGGAAGAAGTACATTTTCATGAAGTCGGAGCAGTAGATTCCATTGTCGATATCGTGGCGGCAGCCGTCTGTCTGGATAATCTGAACATCACAGAAGTAATCGTGCCGGAATTGTATGAAGGAAGAGGAACGATCAGATGTCAGCATGGAGTGATCCCGGTTCCGGTTCCTGCGGTGGTTAATATCGTCGGAGAACATGGAATCTCTCTGCATATGACAAATACAGAGGCAGAACTGGTAACGCCTACAGGGGCTGCAATTGTGGCGGCGGTGCGGACTTCCGATAAACTTCCGGGCAGATATCAGATCAGACGGACCGGGATGGGCGCAGGAAAGAGAGATTATGGAAGAGCCAGTATTCTGCGGGGAATGCTGATAGAGCCGGAGGCGCAGGAGAAGGATTCTGTTTATATGCTGGAGAGCGATATTGACGACTGCACCGGCGAGGCTCTGGGATACGCTATGGACTGTCTGCTGGAAGCAGGGGCGCGGGATGTGCATTACAGCCCGGTATATATGAAGAAGAACCGGCCGGCATATCAGTTACAGGTATTGTGCAGTGAAGAGATGATTCCAAAGATGGAGGAAATTATTTTCCGGGAGACGACTACGATCGGAATCCGCAGAATGAAGGCAGAACGCACGGTATTGAAGCGCAGGATCGACACAATAGCCACATCCCTTGGGGAGGCAAAGGTCAAGGTCTGCGGGACGGATGGGAATATTAAGGTATATCCTGAATATGAGAGCGTGGCGGCGATCTGCAGAGCAAAGGGTCTGGCTTATCGTGAGGCGTGGGAACAGATCCGGCTTGAGGCTGCGGAGAAGATTATAAAGAGATAGGGAACGTCAGGAATCATGAAAAAGGTGTTGTCGGGAAGTGTGGTATCAGATACTTCATTTCCCGACAACACCTTTTTTATGAGCTACTCTTCTGAAAAAATATTTTCTAAAAATCCTGAAACGTCGAATTTTTCATTCTTTGCAAATCCTATAACCAGATTTCGCCATTGCGTCAAACGGTTTGTCAGATTTTTATTGCTGTTTCCCCATGTAGTATATAAAATATCATCTTCGATATTCATTATGGTATTTTTCACCTGGTAACGGTATAAAAATAATTGGTGATATTTTTGAGGAAGCCGTTCATAATGGATACCATGAAAATCCAGATCAAACTGACCTCCTGCTGAAAAGGGATCTCTCATAGAAGAAGACACAACGCCGTGATTTGCCACGAGCCAAAGTGTGAAGCGTTCGTATTTATCTTTACTGTCCCCGAATAGTTCGGGGAACAATGCGAAACCTTGTGCGATTAATTCATTTCGTTCTTCTTTTGAAAGAGTTTTCCACATTCTGATTTTTGCCGGGGTCGAACCCGAGGTGGCATCTTCGCCGTTTACCCACCACAGAGATTCTCCCGGTCTAAGGGTTGATCTGAAATATTCAACCACGGGTTGTATGGGATTCTTCATTTTTTGCATATCCATATATGAGATTCCCATCTTATGAAAAATGGTCATTCCATTTGGGAGATTCATATCAATTTTATATCTGGGACTATGGGTTACGGCGATATCACACAGACATTCTTCATATCTGCGTGTTTTAAACTCAACAGGCTTATGTAATTTGCCAAATAAAAGAAAGATATGCCTTACATCTTCCACCCGGGTTCCTTCTGCGACACTGCCTCCTATAAGTGTCCACTTGTCTTCCTTTGTAGACTTTACTTCCACTCCAAAGTACTTTGCCGCTACGATATCAGGAAATCGCTGGCCACTGATGATTTCAATCGAATTTTCAAATTTCGTACCCTTTGCCGCATGATCCAGTTCCTCTTTTACTTCTTTCTCTAATTTCTGTCTTCCCTTGGAGAGATAATAATTCGGATACTGTTTTGCGCGTGCATTCATCAATCGGCATGCATCATTACATAATTTTTCAAATTCTTCTAAAGAGGGTTCCTTATTTGTTGAGATTATCATTTGGCTGTTTTTCTCCTTTTCCGAAATATAGCTCCCAATTATCTTCCAGCCTTTTTGCGATATGGTATCCAAGCAACGGCGGAACGGCATTTCCAATTATTTTATAAGCTTCCGAACCGGAGACCGATTTATTTCCGTTCCGGGCTGGAATTACAAAGTCATAGTCATCAGGAAATGATTGGATTCGTGCACATTCTCTCACGCTTAACCGGCGTTCTTTTAAACCGTTCGCAAGTTCGTCATGGTATTTGCCTCCATGCTCTTTGGACAATCTTCGGAACTCTATATTTCCATGATGCTCTGATCTGATCGTGGGGCCGATTCCATCCATACGCACTTCCTGCTGTCCCTGGCAATGTCTGCCCATATATTTTGCTTTTGAATATTTCCGTTGACTTAAGTCGTCGGAACTTTCTGGTTCCTTTAGTCCTGTAAAAGCATTTTTTACAGTCACGTATTGTTTTAATCCTTTTGTGGGCGCTTCGGTTGGTAGGTAATGTGTTATTTTGGGGTACGGATCATATTCTGGTGAAGGATTGTCTTTTGACAGTTCTGCTTGAGCTTTTCTGGTCAGAGCAGATTTTTTAAATCCAAAGAAAATTACCCTCTCTCTGCCTTGTGGAACGCCATAGTTTGCTGCATTCAGAACCTTTGCAGGTACCACAAGGTATCCGCCGTTAGATATGGACGAAAAATCGTTTTCTATAACTATTTTTGCATCTTTTAAATTCGTAAGACCTTTTACATTCTCTGCCACGAAAACCTTTGGCATTGTAAGACCGATGACCTTGCGCATCCACATATATAACTGTCCGCGGTTTTCTGCGGTTGGTTCATCTTCACTGATTCTTTCTCCGTTATGACCCTTGTCAGATTCAAAACCCATACGCTTCCCTGCAATAGAAAAATCCTGGCAGGGGAATCCGCCAATTAAAACATCAACATCGGTGGGGAAAATTTTGGCTGTATGCTGTTCCTGTAGCTTAACAAGATTGACAATACTGTCCAGGTGATAATTGCCTGCTTGTATACCCCGTCTTTCAAAATAATTGGTCCATGCTGCTCGTGCTTCGGGTTTGATATCATTAGCAAATATCGTGTGAAACCTTGTTTTTCCAAGATGAATCCAGACGTCATCAACGGTATCTGCTTTCCATGTCGGGCAAACTTCAAGATTGACTGATTTTTTCAAAGCATTAAAATCACCCTCGAATCCCAGATCAATTCCTCCGCAGCCTGAAAATAATGAAAGCAGTCTTAAAACTTGTCTTTGCATGTTATATACTCCTTTACTGTAGGTTATTCTATCTGTTCCTGCAAAGTTTATCAAGTTAAAAATCAAAAAAATCATCTTCAAAGTTATCGAATATGGTTTCTTCGATTATTTTTACACATTGCCTGGGGTTTTTTAATATATCGTTTCCCCAGAAACGGATGACTGTCCATCCCATAGATAAAAGCTTCTGATTATTTTCATGATCTCGTTTCATGTTTCTCTCAATTTTATTCACCCAAAAGTCAGGATTGTTTCCTCGTAGAAGTTTGTTTTTTTGGACTTGCCAGTTTTTTCCGTGAAATAATTCTCCGTCACAGAATATAACGATTTTATATTTTGTTAATACAATATCCGGTGTTCCGGGTAAGAACTTATAATTTTTTCGGTAGCGGTATCCCTGCGCCCATAATTCTTTGCGAAGAGTGACTTCAATGCTTGTGTCTTTACTTTTAATATGGCTCATTGCTTTATGACGCTGTTCCTTGGTCAGAACATCCATGATCCGTCACCACCTGTATTTATTATTATAGTATTAATATTAAGAGGAATTCGGCGGTTGTTACATCTTTTGGAGTAAAAACATGTTTGTATATGTGCTGATACCTCTATATATTCAATTATAGGGCAGAGTTTTGTACAATGCAATCTTTTGTTGCAACTTCTGTGAACCTGTGTTATCTTGTGTATTGTGAATCAGAGAAATCTTTCCGTACTCAAAATACGATAAAAGGACAGCCTTATGGATAATTATAAAGAAAAAAAGGAGAATTTAAGAAAACAGATACAACAATATGTCGAAGAAGATCTGATCGTAGCTTTTTCCGGGGGCGTAGACAGCAGCCTTCTATTAAAGCTTGCATGTGATGCCGCAAAAGAAACCGGAAAGAACGTCTACGGAATCTTTCTGTATACCATGCTCCATCCTGCAAAGGAAGCGAAGGAAGCACAGAAGCTGGCCCGGGAAATGGGAGCCGGTTTTCGGATCCTGGAGATTGATGAACTGCAAGGGGCCGGGATCGAGGATAATCCCGTGGACAGATGTTACCGATGCAAACGTCATCTTTTCAAGGAAATTCAAACACAGGCAGAAGAATTAGGAGTATCCCGGATTCTGGAAGGGACCAACGAAGACGACCTCCACGTATACCGTCCCGGAATCCGGGCAGTCCGTGAACTGGGAATCATAAGCCCGCTGGCAGAGGCGGGGCTTACCAAGGCGGAAGTCAGAAAAATGGCGGAAGAATATGGGATTTCCACAGCAAATAAACCTTCCACCCCATGTCTTGCGACCCGTTTCCCTTATGGAACGCCCATTTCTTATACAGAAATGCGTAAAGTAGAGGAAGCCGAGACATTTCTGCGTAATCTGGGACTATATAATGTCCGTCTGAGAGTCCATGGAGAACTGGTGAGAATTGAGGTGGATCTTAGAGACTTATCAATTATTACGGAGCGCAGAAAAAAGGTTACGGAATTTCTGAAAAAACTCGGCTATGTATATATCACCCTGGATCTGGAGGGATTTTGCTCAGGGAGTATGGATCGGGCGTTCCCCTATACCTGGTAAGAGGAAATAACGATGGAGAATGGGCGGCGCATCTTCCGGTCCGTCTGGAGTTCATTCTGGACGGCATAAAGTTCTGCCTGGTCCATGACAAAAAAGATCTGCCGCAGAATCTGAAGGACTGCCAGTCAGCCATCTTCGGACACTCGCACTGGTATCTGGAAGAGGATTTTGTGGAAGACATCTGCCGGATCCGGGTCACCCATCCAGGCGTTACCGTCAACGGGATTCTGGATAAGATAGAAGTAAATCAGAAAATACAGAAAAGCAGGGGGAGAAAAATTAATGGTTCTGAATAACTGTACCGTATGTTCCATCTATGAATCAGATGATACCGTTCAAAAGAGGTTCCGTGTAAAATGCAATGGAGAACAGATTACAATCTACATGAAACGGGAAAACGATCTGTCTGATTCAGAGAGAATGCGGATTGATTTTTTTGACGGGCAGATCGGATGTGTCCGTACATACTGTGAAATCTCTGTCCGAAGAAATTATGATTCGTCCGTACCCGAACCATGGATCGCAGACTGCGGCGTACTGGAAGTAACCGAGATCGTGCAGGGACGGCGGTATCTGCGGGTGAAGATGGAAGAAGAAGTAGTCATTCATTCTTTTAAGCGGGGCGAATGCAGGGGCGATGTCCAGAATATCAGCGAGGGCGGCCTGTATTTTATCACTGGTACAAGACTCGGCTGTGATGATACGATAGAATTTGACTATGTATTTGTGGAAACAGAATACCGGTTGAAAGCCATTATTCTGCGGGAAGAAGACTTTCGGGACGGTCGTTATGGGTATGGATGCGAGTTCACGGGACTGCCAAAAGGAGCGAAAAGAGATATCAAGCAATACGTTTTCAGAAAGCAGCATGGAAGAGCATGGTAGCGGTAATATACAAGAAAGAAGAGAGGTTATCGCCTCTCTTCTTTCCATTCCAGAAAATCTCCGGTATCTGCGTCAATCTCAAATTCATATTCCTTCTGATCATAAATAATATCGCCTTCGTATTTGTAGTATCCGTCATCATAATCCAGTTCGATCTTCAGATCCTGGGCGGAAGCGCCTGGTACACGGTCAAGAGCAAGCTGTGCTGCCTCATCCATAGAAACCAGGACATCAGCCTGGGAATTCTGTGTCTGACCGGAATGTCCGTGAGTCTCTCCGCTCTGTTGTCCGGCCTGTCCCGTCTGATCCTGCTGCCCGATCTGATCTGTCTGGTTCGTCTGCCCTTGCTGCAGTCCGTTCTGATTCTGAGGACTGGGTCCGTCATAGTCGGCGCTGAGGATATCTCCGTTGGACGCAAGTATCTCGTATTCATATTCCGTCCCTCCACACATGAAGGATACTTCATAAATACGCTGCCCGTCGTCTGTGTCTTTGGAGATGTGAAGGCGCGTCACATCTGATTCCCTGAGACTGGCATCCTTTAATGCAATCTCCGCGGCTTTTTCCTTCCCTATGTCCGCTCTGCTTCCACATCCGGTTATGGTTCCTAAAAGGGTTACGGAAATAAGTATTGTTGCAACAGATTTTTTCATAATACGATCCTTTCTTCTATCAGTTTTCTATACTATTGTACTTTCCTTATACCAGTATAATACATGATAGAACAAAAATCAAAAGAAAAACCGCCCTCTTGCCGAATGTTTCCATGAATGATACAATAATAAAATGGAGGTAAGAGGATCATGAAAGTACTATTAATCAACGGAAGCCCACACGCAAAGGGCAGTACATATACTGCATTACAAGAGATGGAGAAGATTTTTGCTAAGGAGGGCATTGAGACAGAATTAGTCCAGGCAGGAGGACAGAATATCAGAGGCTGTATTGCCTGCGGTTCCTGCGGTAAGACAGGAAAATGTGTCTTCCAGGATCTGGTAAATGAAACTGCAGAGAAGTTCAGAGACTGTGACGGCCTTGTAGTAGGAAGCCCTGTCTACTATGCTTCTGCCAATGCAACCGTAATTGCATTTTTAGACCGTCTTTTCTACAGTACGCATTTTGACAAGACCATGAAGGTAGGGGCAGGTATTGTTTCAGCCAGAAGGGGAGGACTTTCAGCCACCTTTGACGAACTGAACAAATATTTTACCATTAGCGGAATGCCGGTTGCATCCAGCCGCTACTGGAACAGCATCCATGGAAACAATGCAGCCGAGGCAGAACAAGACGGTGAAGGCATGCAGGTTATGCGTATTCTTGCGAGAAATATGTCATTTCTGATGAAGAGCATTGCACTCGGTAAGAAAGAGTTCGGTCTTCCGGAGAATGAAGAGAAAGTATGGACGAACTTTATCCGGCAGGAGAAATGAAAGAAGGACAGACTATGAAGAAGAGAGTTGTAGTTGCATTAGGCCATCGTGCGCTTGGAACCACGCTTCCAGAGCAGAAGGAAGCGGTTAAAAAGACGGCAAAGGTAATCGCAGACTTGATCGAGGCAGATTACCAGGTGGCGGTCACCCACAGTAATGCACCACAGGTGGGGATGATCCATACGGCGATGAATGAGTTCGGGAAAGCGCACCAGGATTATACGCCTGCGCCCATGTCTGTATGTTCAGCTATGAGCCAGGGGTATATCGGGTACGATCTGCAGAACGGAATCCGAGAGGAATTGCTTGATCGGGGGATTTACCGGACGGTCAGTACGATTCTGACGCAGGTGATCGTAGATCCTTATGACGAGGCGTTCTATACTCCCACCAAGATTCTTGGACGCTATATGAATGTGGAAGAGGCGAATGAAGAGCGCAGGAGGGGGAACTATATCGTGGAAGAGCCAGGCAGAGGCTTCCGCCGTATTGTATCTGCGCCCAGCCCGGTTCGTATTGTGGAGATTGATGCCATCTGCGCGCTTCTGGATGCAGATCAGATTGTGGTTGCCTGCGGCGGTGGGGGAATCCCGGTTCTGGAACAGGATCACCATCTGCGAGGGGCCAGCGCCGTGATTGAGAAGGATCTGGCCGCCGGGAAGATGGCGGAAGAGATTGATGCAGACCAGCTGATTATTCTTACCAGCGTCGAGAAAGTAAAACTCAATATGGGGAGGCCAAAGGAAGAGGAACTTGGAGAGATCAGTCTGGAACAGGCAAAACAATACATGGAAGAAGGGCATTTCGGGGAGTATAATATGCTTCCGAAATTCAGCGCTTCCGTGGCTTTTATTGAGAAAAGAGAGGGAAGGAGTGCGCTGATTACCTCTTTTGACAAGCTGAAAGAGGCTCTGAAAGGCAGGACAGGGACATATATCAGATAATGTTTATATCGGATGAATAGACAGTAAAAAAATGGTTATACTACTTAAAAATATTTCTGGAATTACCGGCATCTGCCATCATAATAACCAGGAATATAGAAAACTGCAAGGAGGAATAACCCATGAAAGCCAGAGTAAACGATGGATGTATCTCATGCGGCGCATGTGTAGCCACATGCCCGGAAGTATTTCGGTTTAATGACGACGGCATTGCGGAAGCATATACAGATGTAGCGCCGGAATACGAGAGTACAGCCACAGAGGCAAGAGACGACTGTCCAGTTTCTGTGATTGACATTGATGAGTAGCTGTTTCACGATTTTTTCTGACCCGCATATACTGCAAATAAGTAGTGTATGCGGTTTTTTTGTGTCGGGAGATCATATTGAATTTTGCTGGCAGCAGGAAAATGGGCGATGGGACGGTGTGAGATGAGATTATGTGAACTGGAGAATAAGGAGGTCATTAACGCCTGTGACTGTAAAAAGCTGGGATATATCGTTGACTTGATTATAGATGAATGTAACGGATGCATCGAAGCCATGGTAATCCCGAAAGCGGGGAAATTATGCGGATTTTTCTGCGATGGTTCAGAGTATATCATCCCTTTTAAATGTATTAAAAAGATCGGAGCAGATATCATCCTGGTGGAAATGCATGAAGAAAAAAGATGAAAGCGGCTTTGTAATTTCATACCTATATTAAACACTGTGCTGATTGGTGTGGAGTCAATATAGTTACACGGCCAAAGAGACCGGTGTAAATTCTGTATTCTAAAGTATTGAATTACTTAGATAGGTGAAATATAATAATAATATAAAAGAAAGGAGGCTAAGATTTTGAGTGGGAATGGATTCATGAACAATTTAAAAGGGATGGGAATTCAGCAGTATAAGACAGACGTTGGATTTCGAACGCTTGTAGAAGGGGTAAATGATAATTTATATGTTATACCTAAATACCAGAGAAAATATCGGTGGACCAGAGAACAGGTTGTCTCGTTGGTAGAATCCTTAATTTGTGGTCTGCCGATTCCACCGATCTATACATGCAGAAACGAAAAAAATCAATTGGAAATACTGGATGGACAGCAGCGTGTCATGAGTCTCTTTTTCTACTATATTGGCCATTATCTGAATAAGAAAAAAAACAGTTCTATTAATTTTTCAGAACTTGTGACGGGAAAAGATTCATTTAAGGAAGCTCTGATGAGCCAGTTTCAATTAGAAGAACTTCATATTCGACTAGAAGGAAATGGAAATAAATCTGTTAGTGTGGACTATGATATGCTTCCATTAGAAATAAAAAGGAATGTCGATTATACCTCGATTACAATCATAGAAATAAGAATCGATAATAAAAAACAGCAGCCGCAAATTTTAAGACAGATATTTGCAAATTTAAATAAAGGTGGTTCTTTATTATCACAACAGGAACAAAGAAATGGAATATTTGCCTGTAATTTTTACGATATGCTGCAGGATTTAAATAGGCATGACAAAAGATGGCGTAAAATCTGGGGGAGAGAAGACGCAAAAGAGCGTGATATGGAAACTTTGCTTAGGTTTTGTGCATTGAGGAAATACGTCAGTATAAAAAGGCACAGTTTACTAAGTTATGATTTCATTATTGAGGGATATAATAGTTCTTATGCAAAATTATTGGATCGGTTTTCAGAAGAAGCAATGAAATTTGAACCAGAGCAGATTGAAGAGTATAAGAACAGTCTGATTCAGTTTTTTCAGTTATTTGCATTAAATACCACACAGGCCTCAAAAGTAGCATTAATGGAAAGTTTTTACGTGGTATATGAGAAAATGGGAGTTTGCAGACTCATAACACCGCAGATATATAATTGTGTATTAAATAGTCCGCAATATATCAATCATGCGAGGCAGGGTACTGTAAAAATGAAGAGTATGAATGAAAGGTGGAAGGCGGTATATGACATTTGGACTGGAGATGATGAATAATATTGTTGAGAAAATATTTGCAGACAAGCTGCCGTATTCGGATCATGTGATTGTGGGTGATAATTCCAGCGGAAAAACTTTATTGCTGAGACTTTTTATAGAAAAGGCATGCGATCAACATGTATACTTTATTGATACGGTAAATCGAGGGTTTGATGTAAGGAAGATTTCGAAAACTGAGAAAAAACCAGAATATAAAAAAACGATTTTGCAGACAAGAATCCAGGAAGAGTATTTCAATCTTGTGGATTCTTTCAATTGTTTTGGGACATTAACTGAACGGATAGAGATGATTTACCTTCTTTATGAAAAAGAACTCCAGAATCTGTTTTGTGACATTACAAATGATCGCTTTGAGATACCTTGCGATAATCCATTGGGAGAAGTGGATTTTGGAAATGGCAGAGCAGTTCTTTCCAGTGGATATCAGGCCATAATCCGTCTTTTGGTTGAATTGTTGTATTATCAGGATATGGTAATTAGAAGAATGAAGATTTCTTCCGCATGGATCGTGATAGATGAACTGGATGAATTTTTGTCCCCTAGATATTCAGCGGTTATTTTGGAATTTCTTAAGGAGAAATTTCCATGGGGTAAATGGATTGTGACAACTCATTCCTGCGATCTGGTAGCACGTACACAGAATGCTAATTTAATTGTTTTAGAGGAAAGTAACTGTGAGACTATTGATATTAATGACTATTCATCGGTTTCGGAAGTCAGAATTATATTTGAAAGGCTATTTGGAAATCATGACAAGCCAGAATCCCCGGTGGAAAATATATTAAGAAGACTTCTTAACAATAAAATAAATCAAGCGTGGGGAGAAGAAGACGAAGTATGTCTGACACAGTTGAATAGACAGAGACTGACTGCATCTCAGCAGATGATTGTTCGGCAGATACAGGAATGGTGATCGTGATGGAAGATTGGTTTGTGCTTAAATTACCGGTTTTTAATCCTAAATATAAAAAATGGAAAAAGTATGGATATATAAACAAAAAAGAAAAGGCTGAATTAAAAGAGGTTTTAGAGGAGAGTACAGAGGGGTACTGTATGTACTGCTTTTCACGAATACGAGTAGATGGAAAGTTATATGCTAATCTGGAACATGCGATTGAAAAAGGAAATTCAGAGAAGTTGACGGAATGTATCCCGAATATTGGTCTCTCCTGTTCGGTGTGTAACCAGACGTTTAAGCGTATAGGAGAAAAGAAGAGAAAACTGTTAGAAAGCGTGATGAATCAATTTGAAAAGAATAGCAGATGTTCCATTGAAAAGCGAAAGCAATGTACCATACCATGCAAAGCATTACGAACGTTACAGAAGAATTACAGTGCTTTGCCAGAGGCAGAAATTGTCTTACAGCCAATGGGAATAAAAGGGTGCGATACGAATGAGGAACTGAACCTGCAGTACAATGTTTTGAATATGGAATTTGAACCTGCAAAAGACAAATATACATATTCAAGAAAGGAAGTCGAGTTTATTGAGGCCCATATAAGGAGATTCCGTCTGAATGATCCGAAGTACCGTTCTCGCCAGTTGTTTGATTTTGTCAGAAATGTTATAGATCATGAAGGGAAGATCCCATCATATGAGTATAACAACTTAATCGTAGAATTATTTAGGAAAAAGCTTTTAGATAAATCGAAAGAAGAATCTCTAAAAATATGTCAAAGTATTTTTAAGATTACATTTTCTAAAATGTAAGGTGTAATGGAAAGAACAATGATGACGGATATTTATTTTCATTGATGTCTGGAATGAAGCTTCCGGTATTCCGCAGGCGTACACCCATATGTGTGCTGAAACATCTTGGTGAAGTAACTCAGATGGTTAAATCCGCATGTGCTAAAGCTTGACTCCCCCATTTTACCAGAAATTTCTCTATTTTACCATTTATACTTCTTTCAACGGTGAGATATATGATATACTATTATTGAGAAATTTTCAAATTTGCTCATTTATAGTATTTTTCAAGATTTACTGCTTTATATGAACAGTAACACTTAGCAGAGATCGTCTGCAAATTCAGGAAAGGAGTGAAATTCCACAGAAAATAAAAGAAGGTCTGTGGAACAGATGGGTTTCATATGGAGAATCAATTAGTATGGAAGGAAGAGTACAATATCGGAGTAGACATGATTGATAAGGAGCATAAGAGACTGTTTAAGATTATCAATAAGTTGTTTGCGTTCGGGAGAGAGGAGAAGAAGAGCCAGTGGGCATGCCAGGAAGGGATCAAGTATTTTAAAGACCATGCGATGAAGCATTTTGAAGAAGAAGAGAATTATATGGCGTCTATCGGATACGAAGGACTTGAGTCTCACAGACATCTTCATCAGGGGTTTCGAAGAAAGATGCTGCCTGCGCTTGAGAAGGAACTGGAACAGACGGATTATTCTGAAAATGCAGTCGACCATTTCTTAGGCGTCTGCGCCGGATGGCTGATCGGGCATACGCTGACTGAGGACCGTGCGATTACAGGAGAAGGGATCAGCAAGTGGGTGGACCTTCTGCCGGATGAAGAACTTGAGGCGATGAAGAAGGTAATTATTCAGCTGCTGTATAATATGTTCCAGCTGGAGTCCCATGTCGTAAGCGATACCTACAGCGGAGAAAAGTTTGGAAGAGGACTGTATTGCCGACTGGTTTATGGAACGGAGCAGGACGAAGAGAATAGAGAGATATTCCTGGCCTTTGAAGAAAAACTTCTGATCAATACAGTGGGAAAAGTGATGGGAATCGCAACGAACAAGCTGGATACCATGCTTGTCAATGCCACCAGACTTACGGCGCAGCAGTTTGTAAAGCGCGTGATGGAACATCTGCCGGATGCAGAAGGGTGCGAGATCAAGGAGGAGAATCTGCTTACATATGAACAGTTCCAGGATGTGTTCGAAAAGGAGAAGATGCAGGCCAGCCTGCTTTTCGATACCGGGGAAGGGTATTTTGCCTACTGCGTCATCGCACCTCATATGATGGAAAAGGGCGCGGCGACTCCTATCGGTGTAGAGAATGCGATGACAGAGGTTGAAGAATATCTTAGGAAGAGAGATGTACCTCAGAGGAAGAAGATCCTGGTGGTTGACGATTCCATGACAATCCGTCAGGGGATGAAGCAGCTGCTGTGCGAGGATTATGAGATTGCAATGGCAGCATCGGGAATGTCTGCAATCCGCTCCATTGCCATGGACCGCCCGGACCTGGTTCTGCTGGATTACGAGATGCCGGTCTGCGACGGAAAACAGGTACTGGAGATGATTCGTTCAGAGGAGGATTTCTCTAATATTCCGGTTATCTTTCTGACTGGCAGGACAGATCCGGCGACTGTGAAAAAACTGGTACTTTTGAAGCCGGACGGATATCTTGCGAAATATCTGAAGCCGGGAGAGATTAAGCAGAAGATCGACGCTTATTTTCAAAAGAAAAATATAGATTAGTTTCGAATAGCCGTTCTGAAGATGAACGGCTATATATTTTGAAAAGGAACGCTGGGAAGAGTAGGATAATCATATGAATAAAATCAATCATATGCATAGAAACAGGATTGCAGAGGTATGGGGCTATGAAGAAATTTTATGGGAAATCCGTGTATAAAGGCATTGCGATTGGCCCGGTTATGGTACTGAAACATAAGAGTAAGAATATAAACTCCAGAAAATCCAGCGACCCCGACATGGAGATTGAGAGGGTTAAGCAGGGAATCAGAAAGGCGCGGGGGCAGCTGCAGACATTGTATGAAAAAGCGGCGGCAGAGGCAGGCGAGGACGGTGCGGCCATCTTTACCGTACATCAGATGCTGCTGGAAGATGAGGAGTATCTGGGCGCAGTTACAGATCTGATCCGTACAAAACAGGTAAGCGCCAAGTATGCGGCAGCCATGGCGGGAGATCAGTTCTCAGCCATATTTGCCGGAATGGAAGACGACTATATGAAAGCCAGAGCGGAAGACATCAGGGATGTATCGAACCGTCTGGTGCGCTGTCTGAGCGGAGAGGGCGAGGGGGATTTCCGTTTTAAGGAACCGGCCATCATCATAGCAGATGATCTGAGTCCCAGTGAGACGGTACAGATGGACAAAGAAAAAGTTCTGGCATTGGTAACAATCCACGGTTCATTAAACTCTCACACGTCAATCCTTGCACGGATGATGAATATTCCCACATTGATCGGCGTTCCTCTGGATCTGGGTAAAATCCGGACGGGAATGAGGGCGGTGGTTGACGGTATAGAGGGGGAAGTCATCTTTGAGCCAGATGAATCCGTGTGCGAAGAGACAAGAAAAAGAATATGGTCAGAGCAGGAAAAGCGGAAGCTTCTTCAGGAGATGAAGGGGAAGGATACTGTGACACGAAGCGGAAGAAAGATGAAGATCTGTGCCAATATCAGCAGCATTAGCGACGTAGAAAGCGTTCTTGAGAACGACGCAGACGGAATCGGCTTATTCCGTAGTGAATGTCTGTACCTGGAAAGAGATGATTTTCCAGGGGAAGAAGAGCAGTTTCAGGCGTACGCACAGGTTCTTAGGACGTTGGGCGCAAAGAAGGTGATTATCCGTACGTTAGACATTGGGGCTGATAAACAGGCGGATTACTTTCAACTTGAGAAAGAGCAGAATCCGGCGATGGGATACAGAGCGATCCGTATTTGTCTGAAGCAGCCGGACATTTTCAAGACCCAGCTTCGGGCCCTGTTCCGGGCGGCGGTACACGGGAATCTCTGCGTGATGTATCCAATGATAACTTCCACGGAAGAGGTCGAGAAGATTTATAAGATCGTGGAGGAAGTGAAGGGAGAATTAAGCGCAGAACAGACGGCATATAAGATCCCGGAACAGGGAGTGATGATCGAGACGCCGGCGGCGGTCATGATTAGCGACGAACTGGCCCGGATGACAGACTTTTTCAGTATTGGAACCAACGATCTTACGCAGTATACTCTTGCCGTGGACAGGCAGAATGAGAAGCTGGATGATTTTTATAATCCACATCATGAGGCGATACTGCGCATGATCCGAATGGCGGCTGATTCTGCCCATAAGTATGGGAAATGGGTCGGCATCTGCGGAGAACTGGGGGCTGACCCTGAACTGACAGAGAGGTTTGCAGAGATGGGGATTGATGAACTATCGGTCTCTCCTTCTATGGTATTACCACTAAGAAAGCGGATCAGAGAACTGCCTTAAAGAGGAGTGACAGACGTACAGAAAATGTGTTTGATGAATACTATAACAGTATACACAGGTGAAACAAAGGAATAATGACCCTGTAAGTATAAGTTATAGGAGGATTACACATGGAAGGTCAGTTAGTATGGAAAGACGAGTACAATATTGGTGTAGACATCATTGACAGAGAGCATAGAAGACTTTTTAAGATCATCAATAAATTATTCCGGTTTACCGATGATAAACAGAAGAGCCGGTGGGCGTGCCAGGAAGGAATTAAATTTTTTAAAGACCATGCGCTGAAACATTTTACAGAGGAAGAAGAATATATGGCCTCTATCAATTATGAAAGACTTGGCGTACACATGCATATTCACAGTGAATTCCGGGAGAGAACCCTTCCGGCCCTTGAAGAAGAACTGGAACAGACTAATTACGGTTCAGATTCTGTAGAACATTTCCTTGGAGTCTGTGCCGGATGGCTGGTGGGGCATACGATGATGGAAGATCGTGCGATCACGGGGAAGAGCAGAAGCAGGTGGATGGAACTTCTTTCAGGAAAGGAACAGGAGGCGGTAAGAAAGGTGATTCTACAGCTGATGTATGATCTGTTTCATCTGGAGTCTTATGTGATCAGCGACGCATATGGCGGTGAAAAATTCGGGAGAGGAGTGTATCACCGTCTGATTTACGGTACAGATCAGGAAGAAGAAAAATATGAGATATTTCTGGTTTTTGAAGAAAAACTTCTGATTAATACGGTGGGTAAAGTCATGGGACTTAAGACGAATAAACTTAACTCCCTGCTAATGAATGCCGCTAGATATATGGCGCGTCAGTTTGCGGAGCAGGTCAGGGAGCATCTGCCGGATATGAACGGATATGAGTTAAAGGAAGAGAACCTGCTGACTTATGAACAGTTTCAGCAGGTGTTCGAGCATGAGAAATTGCAGATCAGTCTGTTGTTTGATACAGGAGAAGGATATTTTTCTTATTGTACGGTTGCAAAGCACCCGGTAAAGAAGGGGATTGCGGCCCCTATTGGCAGACATAATGCGCTTGCTCAAGTTGAGAAATATCTGGTGGAGAGGGAAGACCGCCTGAAGCATAAGGTACTTGTGGTGGACGATTCGGCTACGATGAGACAAGGGCTTAAAAACCTGCTTTGTCAGGATTATGACGTGGCGCTTGCCCAGTCTGGAACGGCTGCATTCCGGTGTATGATCCTTGATAAGCCGGATCTCGTTCTGCTGGATTATGAGATGCCGGTCTGCGACGGCCGGCAGGTATTGGAAATGATACGTTCGGAGGAGACGATGGCAGATATTCCGGTTATCTTTCTGACCGGAAGGGCCGACCCGGAAACTGTCAGGAAATTAGTAGCCTTAAAACCAGACGGATATCTCGTAAAAGGTTTAAAGCCGGGAGAGATTAAGGAGAAGATTGACGATTACTTTGAGAAAAATCCCCTTACTCACTGATATGATCCGGAACAGATGAATAGGGCAGTCAATCCTCCCGGATAGTGTAAAAATGATGACGCTTGCAGCTTTGGGCAGTCTTAAGTTACGAAACCGCTTTCTGCCTGGTGCGGCAAGGTCATCGGAAAATATCAGTCACAAATTTATCGAAGTATCTTTCCAAGCTGACCGGTATAACGTTCCATCTCTTTGACCTTCTCAAGTTTCCGTTTTGCAGCCGTAGAACCCAGCTTGATCTCTGATTCGTACACGTTCTTTTCACCTTCCCGTCTGATACTGGCCTGTCCGTGGATCTGTGCCTTTTCTAAATCCGTTGATAATTCTGTCAGTCTGGCAATGCTGTCGTCTACAGATTCCGGCGATGGGGTATTCTGAGGCTTCTGATAAATCTTGTCCTGCTCCTTCGTCTCTTCTGCCTGTTTTGCCATCTCTGCGGCAATCTGTTCATTCAGTGTATCCAGTTGTTCCTCATACTCTTCCAACTGCTCTTTGAGACCTGCAGAACCGGTTCCGTTTTCTTCGTCCAGAGTCTGCTTAAGCAGAGAATCTTTATTCATCTGAATCAGTTCCTTCTGGCTCATAAGGTTCGCAAGGCGGCCTGCCATTTTGCCCTGTGGTGAGAAGACGGCCCTGTCGCTGCGCATGAATGCTCCGTTCTTCTGATCCTGACCGGCAATATTCTGTCTGAATCCCCGGCTTTCGTTTCCTGTCTGTAAAAATCCATTTGTCTGGTTAAAAGTAATCCGCATAATTCCTGCCCCCATATCTGTATTTTTCTTCGGGAACTCCGGTTGTCAAATTCATTTCAAAAACCGGGTTCCAGGAAGATCTGTCTGAAGTATCGGCAGGTTTCTCTGTGAGATTTATCCTTATGATGCAGGCGGGCTCTTTTTTGATGTCAAAGGCAGCATAAGGCTCAATGTAAAATCCCCTTTGCTCTGCAGATCAAGCACTCCTCCATGCCGTTCGGCAACAGTCCTGATATTTTGAAGCCCAACGCCGCGCAGTGTCGTCCGTTTGGAAGAAAGCGGCGCTCCATCCTGCCAGGCCACCGGCGTATGAAGACTGTTGCTGATTTCAAATATCCAGTAATGATGATGTATCTGAGAAATGGCCCGGATCCAACCGGCGGGGCCGCCGGCTTCCATCCCGCGCTGACAGGCCTCAATCGCATTGTCAAATGCATTCGACAATACGCAGCATAGGTCGGCCGGAGCAATCTGTTCCTCGCCGGGGACAGTCATCTGAACAGTCAGGTCGATTCCAAGTTTTCTGGCATGCAGGCACTTCGGATTCAGCAAAGCGTCTGCGAAAACAGAACCAGTCTGAATCATGGCTTCCCCAGGTTCTGTGTGCAGATTCAGTTGTTCCAGGTAGCGTTCTGCCTCTTTCGCTTTTCCGTCCGCCAGTAACTGTGCCAGGCACAGGCCGTGATTCTTCATGTCATGTCGGATTTTCACCAGTTGGTAATACTGATCTCTGGAAGTTTCCAGATGTCTTTCAAGCATCTGATACTGCTGCTTTGCCAGGCGTTCTACCACACAATGTTCCAGCCTGACGACACAATAGATTGAGAGGATCTCGCCCCATAGTGCGGTCAGACTACATGGGATGGCAATGTGAAACACAGTGTCCGGGTTCATGTCCCCGATTCCTGTAAACAGGTTCATCATTAGATCAACAGCTGCGCAGATAAATACAATGATACACATCAGATAAACGGCGTCCTGATCCTGGAAATCCTGTTTCAGTACATGGAGATTTCGCTGCAGCAGTTCCATCATAAGATACAGCGTCAGGTATGCAGTCAGTTCGATGACTTTCAGAGCCGTATAAGAACAATGCGTCTGCCCGTTTACAACTGCCAGTCCATGGAATAAGGGGAAGAGTATGCCATAGGCAACTTCCGGAGCGCAGTACATCCACAGGGTGAAGAATCCTGTTTTGACGGCATTTCCGCGAAACAGAAGCATGTTGAGGACGAATGCGCAGCCGCACAGATAGATGAGATTTCCAAAGGAAGTGCCTGCCAGGGTAAAACGGACATTCATCTGTCCATAGAACAGACAGCCAAGATAATACCACAGATAAGTATAACGATATTTTATCCCAAGCATTTTCTTTAAAAAGCGGCATCTCAGGAAGATATCCAGAAGACTGTATCCAAAAAGTATCCCGTAATGCATAATCAGGTCAGACAGGTTATAGATGATATGTTCCGTTACATTAGTGTTCAAAAGACATCCCCGCTTTCTTTCAGATAATGCATGAAAACCAGTCCAAAGGCCGTATATCTGCGCTTGGAGAGAGGAATCCGCTCTTCGTTGTAAAGCCAGACATCTTTTTTATCGTAACGCTGCACATGGCTCAGATTCACAATATAACTTCTGTGGCAGCGGAAAAACGTCTCTGGCAGGGCCGGTTCCAGATCCTCTAACTTTCCATAGAATGGAAGGATTTCATTTTCCGTGTGCAGGTGGATTTTCCGGTTGATGACTTCCAGATATAAGATCTGTTCAAAAGGAATTCTTCTTACCGCCGTTCCCTGCCGGATGGCAATCGCACTTTTGCGTTCCGAGCGTATGGAAGCACAGAGTTTCAGAAGTACGGATTCCAGTTTTGCCCTATCCACAGGCTTCGTCAGATAGTGGGATGCCTGAACGTCGTATGCATCTATGGCGAACTGGGGATGTGCCGTAATAAAGATAAGTTTGCTGTCGTCGCCCCGCATACGCAGTTTTTCCGCAAGTTTCAGACCGTTTATGGGTTCCATTGCAATGTCGAGCAGCAGGAGATCGAAGACCTCGCGGATGAATAGCGCGCTGCCGTTGGTAAACAGTTCGATGGTATATTCAATAGAATGTCTGTCCAGGATGGACTTCACCTGGTCTGCAAGCCGGTTGAGGAGAATCTGCTCATCCTCACAAATTGCGATCCGAATCAATTTTCGCACACTCCTTCTTCGTTATATGATGCATTATAGTGAAAATCATGGACGAATACAAGGCGATTGTCCAGACGGGATGATTTTTGGTGTGAATGGGCGAAGTCAGGGGAGAGATTGTTAAGAATACCTGCCTGGCAGTCGATAATATAAATAACGGCAGTTTGTTTGAGCGACAGACAAGGAGGAGAACCATGAGGATTAATATACAGAATATGTTCTGGATGAACCCGTCGCACAGCCAGAAGACCATGAACCAGATACTGCCTGCATCGGCAAGGTCGGCAGATACCAGGAAAGCATTAGAGCAAAGACAGATCAGGGAGAAAGCGGCGGCGCTGACCAATGGAACAGGGAGAAAGCCGGCGGAGACGGGACTTGAGAATACAGGATTGGCAGCGTTGTCTTCCTTTAAAGTTGCCAAAGAGGATGTCCCGGCTGCAGCAGCCAGGAAGATGGAGGAATATTACCAGACTGCGGGTTCCCTTACGGACAGTATTACATACAAAGAAGCACGGCTTAAATATCTTAAGTCCGAGTATGAGAAGATTTCTGCGGACGGTTCTTTAAAGCATGGGGAGAAGATGAAAGAACTGATGGAATCGGAATATCGGGATGCGGCGGATATCCTGAACTATACGGCAGATGTTCTGGGCGACAGTATTCGTAAGGCCGAGAGTGTGTATGGGAAGCCGTTCGGCGAGAAATACCAGGCATTGCTTGGAGACATACCGGATAAGATCAGAACGATTGCAGATAGTCTGAAAGGGGCAGACGGAACGGATGATGCGCTTCGGTATCTGGAGGCGGCAAGAGAGCAGCTTACAGATCTTGCCGAAGAACTGAAAGGAAGATACCAGGAGTATACAGGGAAAGTTCTGGAAGGATATGAATACCGGACAGAAGGAGACTATGCAGACTCTATAGGCTCCTACGGGCTTCTCTGGAGTTGGGACGAAGTGACCGTGGACGCCTCCAATGCAGAGAATCTGGCAGATTACGGAGTGGACATTCATAATTTAAGCGCCATTCCGGCAGCGGTCAGTCTGATCGACACGAAAGCATAGGAAAGCAGGTCAAAGATCAATATGAGAAAGAGACAGCCTTTATCACAAATCAAGTTATCAGATTCACAGAAAGAAAAACTCAATGACGAAATCAAGGCATTCTATCTGGACGTACGCGGAGAAGAAATCGGAATGATTGAACAGATGCAGATTTTAGAGTTATTCCAGGAGAAGCTGGCGCCCATAATCTATAATAGAGCATTGGATGATGCGAAAAAATGGTTCAGCCAGATGATGGATCATTTAGAATCAGATTATTATACCCTGTATAGAGATGAAAATTAGTCAGATCATTACAGCGTGCATTTCTTATTATAATTTATAAGATCTGTACGCTGTGGCGGAAAGGAATGATGCCGCTTATGCGGCCCGCCGCAGGAGGAGAATCCTGCTGTGCAGGATTCCTTTTCACATGAACGCGGCAAATACAGAGGCGCCTAAGACCGTCATAAGCCCGGCCACCGCTATGGCAAGGCTGCTCATGGCGCCTTCGATTTCGCCCATTTCCATGGCTTTTGCCGTGCCGATTGCATGTGAGGCCGTGCCGATGGCAAGACCTCTGGCAATGGGTTCCCGGATCCGGAATATTCTGCAGATAAATTCTGCCATGACATTTCCCAGGATTCCCGTAACAATGATGACGGCAACGGTGATGGTCTTAATCCCGCCAAGTTCTTCTGAGAGATCCATTCCGATGGCAGTGGTGATGGATTTAGGAAGCAGGGTCACGTATTGCTCGTGGTTTAAGGAAAATAATTTAGCCAGCAGGAAGATACTGAGAAGACTTGCCAGCACCCCTGCGGTGATACCGCCTGCTACGGCTTTGATATGTTTCTTAAGCAGTTCTATCTGCTGATAGAGAGGGACTGCAAGGCATACGGTGGCAGGAGTCAGAAGGAAGCTGATATATTTTGCGCTTTGGTGATAGTGTCTGTATTCTATGTTCAGCAGCGTCAGTACGGCCATGACCGCGACGGTGGCAATCAGTAAAGGATTAAAGACCGCCAGTTTGAAATGTTTCTTCAGCAGAAGCCCCGCTTCGTATGCGGCAAGGCTTACGATCGCGCCGAAAAATACAGAATTAACCAGAAATTCTTTCATCTTTTTCTCCATTCATCTTTTCTTTGTGTATCATCCTCTGGGTTACCTGCCCGGTTACCCCAATCACGATTATGGTAGAAAGAATCGTAATCAGAATAACGGGAATCCAGACGGGTTTCAGCGAATCCCAGGAGTCCAGAAGCCCCACTGCAGCCGGGATAAACATGACGGGCATGATTTCAATCAGAAATCCGGCGGTTTCTCTGACGTGTTTTAGTTTCAGGATTCCCGTACACAGCGCAAGAAGCATGAGAATCAGTCCATAGACGCTGGCGGGAATCGGAAAAGGTATCATGGCGTGGAGCAGTTCGCCAAGAAACGAGACAAACAGGATGATACAGAATTGTCTTAAATAAAGCATGTATTTTCATCTCCTAACTACCTGTACATCATAGAATACAAAGAGGGCAGTGTCAAGAAAAAGTAAAAACAGCGTTGCCGGGAAACATGATATTTCCTGGCAGCCTGTAAAGTCTATAAAAGTTCTTCCTTCTTTTCAAGAATTGCCTCGCAGGCGGCACAAGCCGCACAGTCGCAGTATTTTGCACCGGAGGCTTTCAGTTCCTGTCCATGGGCAAGCACGTTCTTCGCCGTCTCTGGGCCAAAAATTTGTTCGCCGGCTTTTGATCCTGCGAATGCGATCAGACCGTCTATGGGCATAATGTCTGCTTCCAGTTCTGCAATCAGATTCTTTGAGCTTTCGGCTTCCTTGTCCGTGCCTGCTGCATTCAGCCAGCCTCTGGCAGCTTCTTTTGCCTCGGCACAGCAGGAAGGCGCCTCTATCAGTTCGTTGACTTTCCGGGTTACATACTCTTTTACTTCTGCATTCATAATGTCTGCTCCTTTCATACATGCATATTCTGACGTCATATTCAGAGGAATTTAATGATATTGCTTCAGATTCTCATGGATCCGGGCCAGTATCTTTTCAGACTGACAGATTTCTTCTTCTGTAAAACCCGCATAGAAGATCTCGGTCATCCGGGCAGAAACCTCCGTATAATCCTGCTGTAAGGACCGCGCCCTGTCTGTCAGCGCAAGCAGGGTCTTACGTCGGTCATTCCTGTCCGGGATCCGACAGACAAGCTCTGAGGATTCCATACGATCGATCATACTGGTAAGCGTTGTTGGGGCAAGACCGGTTCTGTCAGAGAGTTCTCTTAAAGAAATATATTCTTTCTGCCACAGCGCATAGAGGATTCTTCCCTGCGCTCCGTTGAATGCGTCGATATCCTTTTTTGCCAGAATCCGTTCAAAAATCCGGTCGCTGAGATGTTTAATCTGTGAAACGGTATTCCCTCCATGAATCTCCATTGCAAATCACTCCTTTATAGGATTATACTATTTAGTAGTAAAATTGTAAAGATAAATATTTTCCCTGACAGACTGTGAAAAATCTACATTGAGGAAGCATACTCTACCAGGGGCCGGATACTTTCTCGTTCTGTAAAATCAAGCTGTTTCCCATAAGTCTTAAGAATCTGCTGGTCCTCATCGCTGATGGCATCTTCCCCCTTCTTCCGTAACATCTTACAGAGCATGGCCATCATAGACCTGTGCACAAAACTTAGGCGCAAATAATCGATTCCGCCCCGCAGATGGAAGCAATGAACCTGTTCTGCCAGTTCCTTCGGAAGAGAGCCGGCCAGGGAGGAACGGATTTTAGCGATATTATCTGGATTATCCGTATCAGAGAGTCCGCAAGGATGATTGAGAATGCGTTATTCAGGCTGATGGAGAAGAAGCCATATACACAGATTACAGTATCCGAGATCACCAGAAAAGCGGAAATATCCCGGCGGACATTTTATCGGTTATACCGCAAAAAGGACGAAATTCTGCATTGCTATCTGGAAAAACTGTGTCAGAGATACCAGGATGAAGTCCCTTCGTTAGACAGATATGATATCAGCCAGATTTCCCAGGAGTATTTTTCGTTCTGGTATCAGTATAAGGATTTTCTGCTTCTGATGTACAGGCAGGGATTGGGGGAGAGGGTCTGCAGCGAGATCAACCGTGCGGCATTGTCTGTGATACAATCCCGTATTAAAGTCGGAGAGTATAGAGATTGCGAAGAAATCAGATATTTTGCAGACTATTCCACCGGGGGATTTACCCAGCTTCTTTGGCGCTATATTGAGCAGGGAATGGAGCAGAAGCCCGAAGAATACGCTGCGGCGGTCAGTAAGTCGCTTCAGAGATTTATTCATTACAATGAATAAAGTTCACCAAAACTAGAATTCTTTAAATTGAAATATTCTGCCCTGCATACTACAATAGTCTCATAAGATGGTTCGATAACAAGGAGGACGTTATGTTTTTGACAGACAGAAAATTAGAGAGACGTATCGAAGAACTGGAACAATACCGGTATCGGGACAGGATTGAACTTCAAAGTTTTGAGGCGGCCAAAGAGGAGCAGGGGGTGGTAAATCCCATACTTCCTGTCATGGGAGATTCAAAAAGAACAGATCTGGAATGGTATCCCTTACAGACAGGGGAAACCTGGAAAGGACGAGACCGTTTTCTGTGGCTTTACAAGGAAGTGCAGATTCCGGCGGAATGGAAGGGGAAAAAGGCTGTCGGAGTCTTTGATTTCGGTAATACCGGCGGCGGGAATAATTCTGGTTTTGAATCCATGGTCTATCTGAATGGAAGAATGTACCAGGGAGTGGACGTAAACCACAAGGAGGTGTTTTTTGACGAAGATCTTTATGGGACAACCGTAGACGTCGTCTTCCGCCTGTGGTCGGGGCTGGAGGGAGGCGGTATTCCTACAGAGCAGGAACATCGGATTGCCCGCGCTGATCTGGCGTGGCTGGATGAGAAGGTGGATGATTTCTACTATCTGGCATCCATGGTAAGGCAGACATTAGAAGAACTGGAAGATTCCAATCCCCTGCAGCACGAACTGCGTAAGGCGCTGAACCGGGCATGCCGTCAGATTGAATGGACATATCCTGGAAGTGAAGAGTTCTATGAATCGGTGTACCGGGCAGACGATGAACTGAATGCCAGCATTGACAATATGGATAAGAGTTCCATGATAAACGTATACTGTGTGGGCCATACCCATATTGACGTGGCATGGCTGTGGCGGCTGAAACACACAAGAGAAAAATGTTCCCGTTCCTTTTCTACGGTGTTCCGCATGATGGAAATGTTTCCAGAATACATCTTTCTTCAGACTCAGCCACAGTTATACGAGTATATGAAAGAAGAATTTCCGGATATTTACGAGAATATCCGAAAACGGGTACAGGAAGGCCGCTGGGAGGCTGACGGCGGCATGTGGGTGGAGGCTGACTGCAATCTTACGAGCGGGGAGTCCCTTACCAGGCAGATTCTTATGGGAAGTAAGTTTATCAAGGATGAGTTTGGAAAGGACGTGGAATATCTCTGGCTGCCAGACGTATTCGGTTATTCCTGGGCACTTCCCCAGATTCTGAAGAAGGCCGGAATCAATACCTTTATGACTACCAAAATAAGCTGGAACCAGTATAATCGCATGCCTCACGATACATTCTGGTGGAAAGGAATTGACGGCAGCCAGGTTCTGACCCATTTTATCACCACGCCCGAGCCATGGAGAGAGCGGGATTCCTGGTTTTATACCTATAACGGGCAGCTTCTTCCAAGAACGGTTAAAGGCGTGTGGGCTGCATACAGGGACAAAGAGATGAACCAGGATCTGCTGATTTCCTTCGGGTACGGCGACGGCGGCGGCGGGGTGAACCGTGATATGCTGGAGTGCAGGAGAAGATTAGATAAGATTCCAGGGCTTCCCAATGTAAAGATGTCCACGGCAGGAGAATATTTTCGAAAGCTCCATGATACTGTGGAACATACGGATCAGTATGTTCATACCTGGGACGGGGAACTGTATCTGGAGTATCACCGGGGTACTTACACGAGCCAGGCGTATAATAAGCGTATGAATCGTAAGATGGAACTTCTGTACCGGAGAGCCGAATGGCTGACCGTGGTAGCTGCGTTAAAAGCAGACGAGATCGGGAAGGCGAATCAGGAGGAACTGACCAAGGGATGGAAACACATTCTGACAGACCAGTTCCATGACATTATTCCCGGTTCATCCATTCATGAGGTTTACGAGGATTCCAGGAAAGATTATGGATATATTGAGGGCATAGCCCGCAAAGTGGAGCGTGAAGCTCTGGAACAGGTATTAGAACAGAAGGAGCAGACCTATACGGTGTTCAATGATACCGGGTGGACCATGGATCAGATTGTAGCAGTTCCGAAAGAGGCAGAAGGAAGATACCGGGACGCAGAAGGAAAGGAGCTGACGGCCCAGAGAGGGCAGGGAGTCACTTATGTGGAAGTAAAAGATGTTCCGTCAATGGGCATGAAACTCATTTCGTTTGAAAATGGCGCAAAAGACGTTTCGGTGGAGGAAAAGTTTACTTATAAAGAAGTTTCTGATATGCAAAGAGAGATAGAAACACCATTCTACCAGATCTCCTTGAATCAGTATGGTCAGATCACGAAGCTGTATGATAAAACATATGACCGCAGCGTGATTCCGGAAGGCGAACGGGCGAACGTACTTCAGTTATTTGAAGACAAACCCCTTGACTTCGACGCCTGGGATATTGACATTTTTTACCAGGAAAAAATGCGGGAGATTACAAATCTTACTGCATTTGAAGTTTCGGAAATGGGGCCGCTGTGTATGACGATTCATATGGAGTGGGACTTTGCGCGGATGGACGCTGCAGCAGAGCAGGGAAGGGCGTCAGAGAATGGACAGTCTGTTATCAGACAGGACATGATTCTTTATAGTAACGACAGGCGGATTGATTTCAGAACAGAAGTAGATTTCCATGAACAGCACCAGCTTCTGAAAGCTGCATTCCCGGTAGACATCCGCTCTACCTACGGTACTTATGACGTACAGTATGGCAACGTGCGGCGGCCCAACCACTGGAACACAAGCTGGGACCAGGCAAAATTCGAGACAGTGGCCCACCGATGGGCGGATCTGTCAGAGCGCAATTATGGTGTAAGTATCTTAAACGACTGCAAGTACGGACATGATATCAAGGATCACGTGCTGAGGATCTCCCTGTTAAGGGCCGGAACCCACCCAGACCATCTGCAGGACCAGGGAGAGCATACCTTTACTTATGCGCTGCTTCCTCATAAAGGAGATTTTGTGGAAGGAAATGTTGTGAAGGAGGCAGTCGCGCTGAACGAGCCTATGCTGGTTATGGAAGGAAAGGGAGTTCTGCCTTATGAAAGCTTTCTGTCCTTTGATAACGAACAGGTGGAACTCGATGCCGTGAAGAAGTCTGAGGACGGCCGGTATATGGTGGTGCGTTTCCATGAGTTTGCCGGGGCAAGGCAGGATGTGGCGGTAAAGACAGGATTTTCGTACCAGGCATGGGCAGAATGCGATCTTCGTGAACGTCCGGTGACGGCGTTTACCCGGGAAGAGATCATTCTGAATCTCCATCCGTATGAGATTAAGACGATATTGATTGAAGTATAATTGTAACAGCTCTGACAAGACGCCCTGTTACGTGTAATTTCTGTAGAATATGCCGCAAAAAGGAGAGGAGATCGAAGATGGAAGAATTATTTAATATAGAGAAAGTACTTGGATTTTGTGAGAAGATATGCTATTTCTTCCTTGTAAATCTGTTGTTTATCATTTCAAACATTTCGATACTGATGTTTCTTCTGTTCGTTGGAGCGGGACAGATTCGGGAATGCCTTCCGTTATTTCTCTTATGCCTGCTGCCTGCCGCCCCGGCCCTGTCGGCGGTTCTGTATACGATGAACCGGCTGATCGAAGGCAGGGAAGGGAACGCACTGCGGGATTATCGGAAAGGATACTGTACAGATTTCCTGCAGAAGGCAGGTCTTGGCGCAGGGCAGTTGTTTGTGATTCTGTTATGCCAGACGAATGTGGAGTTTTTCACGGTGCAGTTAGGGATTTTGCCGCTGGCAATTCTGTTTGCCATCTTGTTAGCGGCGGCGGTTCTCGTGACGCCGAACCTCTATATGCTTGCAAGCCGCTACAAGATGGGGAATATGCAGATTGTAAAAACCGCAGTTACCCTTCTGATTGCAAAGCCGGTATTCTCCCTGGGAAATCTGGTGGCGCTTCTGCTCGTACTTGGAGCATTCGAGATTTCGGCAGGCACTACGGTGCTGTTTATGGGAAGCGCTTACGGATTTCTTGTGATGTTTATGAATCAGAGTGTGCTTAGGAAGCTGGAAGAACGAAAATAAATAAGTAAAGCGCTGTCAGGCGTTAAAAGATACCATCCCCGCAGGAATCAATGGGTACGCATATTGATTCCTGCAGCGGGGTTATTTTTCGTGAGACAGGACATTTTGTTTCCTGTATCACAAACCCTCCCCCGGAGGATGTGCGCTCTTTATTATAGTAATTCCGTGTGGAAAGGAGGTGCGAGAGCATGGAAATGAAAGGTTCAAGGCAGCTATATCATAAATTGTTTTTTATCTACACGACGATTCTGGTCTGCGCCATCTCGGCGCTGGTCATTTTTTTCTTCAACAGTACCAGAAAGCGTTTCTTAGAACAGAGTCTGACCTACACAGAGATGATGAGCGAGTCTGCGGCCTCTTATCTCGAAGAGACGTCTGATATTGCGGAATATATTCATGAAGACTTATATAATTCCAGTATGGAATTAAACGACGCACTGCACTATATGGCGGACGAGCCCGCCGTCTATCAGCAGTACCGCCTGGATACCTATATTGAAAATAAGATCAGAGAATATAAAGGAATTGAGAAATTTTTTCTGAATGCGTACCAGGCATACAGCAGTCTGAATCATATTGCGCTCTATAGTTATGAGAAGAATGAGATTACGGAGTATACGAAAGACGGAAAGAGTTACCGAAGAACCAAAGACGAGGAATTTCAGAAGCGGCTGGAAGACGGTAATCTGACGGACGAGGAAAGTTTTTCTTATCTGAAAGAAATTCGTGATCCGTCCACTATGCAGGTCAGGGGATGTATGCTTATTGGGTTTCAGAGTAAGAAATTTGAGTCAATCTGGCAGTATTATTCCCGTGCGGAACTGATGGTATATAGTGAAGCCGGAAGCGTCGTATATACGTCTTCGGGAGAATATGGAATATCTGAAATCATGGAGGCGGATGAGGCGGGTACGCTAAAGGACGTACTGGGGGCGTATGTGGAACAGACCCAGGACGGGCAGTACCATACCTTAAGTTATATAGAGAAAGACAGGGCGGCGGCCGTTCCCTTTTCCGTTGTGCTGGTGTTTCTGATGGCGGGGATTGTTGTGATGGCTTTAGGGGAAATGTTTGTAAGATACCACCTGAAGCAGCTTGCCGGAAGGCTGGACGGGATTCTGGACGGGATGACGAAAGTCATGGAAGGGGATCTGACGGTACGGATTCCCGCAGATAAAAACGGGGATGAACTGGATGTGATTGCCCGATATTTTAACGATATGTGCGCCAGATTAGACGAACATATCAAGAAAAGGTATTTAGCGGAGATTGAACAGAAGAATGCTGAGATGGATGCGCTTCAGAGCCAGATCAATCCCCATTTCCTGTATAATACGCTGGAGGCTGTTCGTATGAAGGCCATCTGCAACGGAGACCGGGAAGTTGGGAAAATGCTTTACAGTCTTGCGGTTACATTCCGGGCACAGATTAAAGAGGCAGATATCATTTTGCTTGCACAGGAACTGCATTATTGTAAGAAATATATGGAACTTTTTGAATTTCGGTATCAGAATCAGTTTAAGGCCGTTGTGGAATGTCCGGAGGAGTATCTGCAGGTACGGATCATAAAGTTTGTACTGCAGCCGGTGATTGAGAATTATTTTATCCACGGGATACGGATGAAAGAGCAGGATAATTTCGTTAAGATTACCGTGGAGAAAGAAGCGGGGGGCAGATATCGGATCATTGTGGAAGATAACGGAAAAGGTATGACAGAAGAAGCGATTGTACAGAAGAACCAGGAACTACAGCAGGATTCCATGGAGAAACATTCTTCTATTGGAATCGCCAATGTCAATCGGAGGCTCAAGGCTGTCTATGGAAAGGAATGCGGTATCCGTCTGGAGGCCAGGGCTTTAGGAGGGCTGCGGGTGATCTTGCTGTTTAAGCCGGATGAAGAGGAGGCAGACACATCGTCTGACCAGAAGTAAGCGGGGAGAAGAGAGGGCATAGGATATGATGAAAGTAATGATTGTGGAAGATGAGGAACTGATCTTACAGGGAATCCGTAATATTATCGACTGGGAGGCTCTGGGACTCAAGGTTATCCATCTGGCTCATGATGGGATAGAGGCTCTGAAGATGTGGGAGCAGGAGCCTGTGCACATCGTGGTTACGGATATCAGCATGCCGGAGATGGATGGACTGACCCTTCTTCGGGAGATACGCAAGAGGGAAGAACATGTAAGGTTTATCATCCTGACCGGGTATGATGAATTTGCTTACGCCAGAGAGGCAGTGCGGTTAGATGTGGAGAATTATATATTGAAGCCTGTCGACGAGGAGGAACTTAAACGCCAGCTTCGGGAAACAGTGGAGAAGCTTCGGGAGATGGATAAGAAGAAAATTGGCTATATTGACGAAAAGGCAAGATGGCTTCATTTCTTAAACGGAACTTCCGGGAAAGAAAGCGGCGATTTCCTTCCGTTTGCAGAAATGTTAGGCCTGTCGCCGGAAGTCGGAAGATATTATACGGCCGTGATGAAATGGAATACGAACGGGCTGAAAGAAAAGAAGATTACGGATATGATTCTGGAACTGAAGAAAGAAGAGAGGCTTAGGATTGTTCATCTTCCCCCTGACAGCCTGCTTATGATCCTGGAAGAAAAGAGCGTGAAACAAGCCGGTGCACAAGAAACGGGAATGGATGAAGATCAGGTGCAGGAATATTTTGCAGAACTGCAGAATGAAATCGAGAGCCGATTCAATATTATGACGTTTGTCTGTGTGGGAGCTTCTTTTCAGAACATCGAAGAGCTTCCGAAGGCTTATCGCTGCGCCAGAAAGCTGCAGAAGTATCTGATTATTGAAGGGTATGGAAGCTGTATCAGCCAGAAGCAGATTCAGAACAGAAAAACAGAGTCCGTTCATATGGATGAAGCAGGGCTTAGAAAATCTGTTTTAAAGAAAGAAAAGGAAGCGGCGGTTGACTATATCGAAGATCTGTTTATCAACAATATACGCAAGGAAGCTTCCGTAAGTTCTCTGTATCAGACGGCAGTCAGGACGGCAATGCTTCTTGAGGATCTGAAAAAGGAGTATAAGCTGGATTCTGGAAGTTTTCATGATCTTCCGGAACTTATGGAAACGATTTTCAGTGCGGATGATATACAGGGGATTAAGGCAGTGTTTATCGCAGAGATTACGGAGATTATCGGGCGTATGCATGAGGCGGACTCCTGTTATACTCCTGTGGTACGCCAGATTATAACAGAGGTGCAGAATCATTATAAAGAAGACATGAATCTGAAAACGCTGGCGTACAAGTATCATATGAATGCTTCATACCTGGGGCAGCTTTTTCAGAAGGAAGTGGGCTGCTCTTTTGCGCAGTATCTGAACAATACCAGAAACGGGATTGCGAAGGATCTGATTCTGAATACGAATATGAAGATTAATGATATTGCAAGACAGGCAGGGTATCCTGACACCAGTTATTTTTATCGTAAATTTAAACAGAGTTATGGCGTGTCTCCCGCTTCCCTGCGAGAGATGAAAAAATATTAAGTGCTTCCTGATGGACAAAATCGTGAAATAATGAACAAATTATTTCACGATTTTTTTGTGCTTAAACACTTCTGTAACAACACTAGAATTTTTTCAACAAACCTAAAAGTTTTCAACTTTTAATACAAACTGCACAATGATATAGTTGATATAGATAAAAAATACTGCAGATTAACGAACCGGTAAGTTGACAGACAGTAGGGTATTCCTGAGAATTGCCAGAGAAAAATGCGGCCGCAAAAAAGCAGTACAGGAATACCTGGGAAAAGGAGGAGGTAAGAATTGAAATCTAACACAACAAAAGCCGAAAAGTCCAGAGGAACTTTTATAAGCCGGCTTAAGGCGAATAAGGAACTGCTGATTTTAAGCATGCCGGGAGCAGTCTGGTTTCTGTTTTTTGCATACCTGCCGTTATTTGGTATCCTGGTTGCATTCAAGAAATTCCGGTTATCCGGCGACGGATTTTTCTACAATCTGTTCACCAGTGAGACGGTCTGGTTTGATAATTTCAAGTTCCTGTTCAGCAGCGGCGATGCATGGATTATCGTAAGAAACACGGTACTTTATAATCTTACATTCATCATCTTAGGCGTGGCGGTGCCTGTGGTGCTTGCGCTGCTGTTAAATGAACTTAAGAACAAGGGAATGATGAAGATCTACCAGAGTTCCATGTTCCTGCCCTACTTCCTGTCATGGGTTGTGGTAAGCTACTGCGTGTTCGCATTTCTGAATCCGGAAAAAGGCTACTTCAACGCAATCATACAGCAGTTTGGAGGAAAGCCGGTATCCTGGTACACAGAGACAAAGTTCTGGCCGTTTATCATTATTTTCATGAGCCAGTGGAAAGGAATGGGATACAACACGGTAGTCTACCTGGCATCAATCTGCGGCATTGATAAAACTTATTATGAAGCCGCAGTTCTGGACGGAGCGACTAAGTGGCAGCAGATCCGATACATTACGCTGCCGCTGCTTAAGCCGGTAATCACGATTCTTCTGATCATGTCGGTAGGAGGAATTTTTAAGGCAGACTTTGGACTGTTCTATCAGCTTCCGAGGAATTCCGGCCCGTTGTATCCGGTGACGAATGTTCTGGATACATATATCTTCCGGGCATTGAAGACAAGCGGCGAGATCGGCATGAGTTCTGCCGCCGCACTGTTCCAGTCAACGGTGGGCTTTATACTGATTATGATCGCAAACAAGATTGTGTCCAAGGTAGATAGTGAAAACGCACTGTTTTAATATGCCCCTGCCGGGCGGGACGGGCGCCGTCCAATCATGAAACGTACAGAAGGGAGGCAAGAGTGTGACAACTCAAATTCAAAAAGCAGATATAAAATCCGAGAAGAAGATTTCTGAGAGAAAAATGCAGAAACAAATAAAAAAAATGGAAGCAGATGAGTGCAGATACAACCAGATCAAGACACCCACCAATGTTGCATTTAACATAATATTAACCATTCTTTCGCTGATCTGCATCATTCCGTTTATCTTTGTGGTTATCATTTCATTTACGGATGAGGCGACACTTACAATGAACGGATACCGGTTCATCCCGGAAAAATTAAGTCTCTATGCCTATGAATATATCATAAGCGCAGGTGAGAATATTTTAAGAAGTTATGGCGTGACCATCGTTGTCACCGTGACAGGAACCATCATCGGTCTTTTGCTGACAGGAACCTATGCCTATGCATTGTCCCGGAAAACCTATGCATACCGCAAGTTTTTCACGACGGTTATCACCATTCCTATGCTGTTTAGCGGCGGTATGATTGCCAATTATTTAATTGTGACGAAGGTGCTTATGCTGAAGGATTCCCTGTGGGCGCTGATTCTGCCCCTGTGTCTGAATTCCTTTAATATCATTGTGCTTAGGACATTCTTTAAGACCAGCATCCCGGATGCTGTGGTGGAGTCGGCAAAGATTGACGGAGCGTCCGAGTGGAGGCTGTTTTTCCAGATCGTTATTCCCATGGCGCTGCCGGGGCTTGCGACCATCGGGCTGTTCCTGACGCTTGGTTACTGGAACGACTGGTTTAACGCCATGATGTATATGGATAACAGAGATCTGATTCCATTGCAGTATCTGCTGATTCAGATTGAAAGTTCCATTGACTGGCTTGCCAGCAACAAGGCCGCCATGGGTGTGGACGGGATAACAGCGGCGGCAAATATGCCGAAAGAGACAATTAAGATGGCGATCGTGGTTATCTCCACGCTGCCTATCATATTCGCCTATCCGTTTTTCCAGAGATACTTTGTAAACGGATTGACGGTAGGTGCGGTAAAAGAGTAAAATTTTAAGAGGAGGAAGATAAGAATGAAATCTCAGATATGGAAAAGATTAGCGGCGGCGGGGCTTGCGGTCGTTATGACGGCAGGACTTTTAACGGGCTGCGGAAAGAAGACAGAGACCAATTCCAACGGAGAGGAGATTGTGGAACTGACCTGGTGGCAGATCGGGGATGCACAGAAAGACCAGGGCGCGGTTCTTGAGAAGGTCAATGAATACATAGCGGAAAAAATCGGCGTAAAGCTTAAGATCAATACGGCAGGCTGGGGCGATTACGACCAGAAAATGCAGGTGGTGATCAACACGGGGGACGACTGGGATCTGTGCTTTACCTGCTCCTGGGCAAATAATTATTTACAGAATGCCAACAAAGGCGCATTTCTCCAGATTGATGATTATATCAAAGACACGGACATGTACAAGAACATTGACGAGCGTTTCTGGGAGGCTGCACAGGTACAGGGAAAGACTTACGGCGTCCCCAGTGAGAAAGAGATCGGAAGCATGCCGATGTGGGTATTTACGAAGGAGTATGTGGATAAATACGACATACCGGTAGAGGAGTTAAAGAGCCTGGAGGATCTGGAGCCATGGCTTAAAGTGATTAAGGAAAATGAGCCGGACGTAGTTCCGATGTATCTGACCAGTAGTTATTCTGCACCTATCTATATGGATCTGATTCAGAACCCGGTAGGAATCGAGTATGGAGACGATACACTGACGGTAAAGAATCTGTTTGAGACGGAGAAAATGAAGTCTACGCTTCAGACCATGCGGAAATATTACCTGGAGGGCTACATCAACAAGGACGCTGCAACGGCCTCTGACGACAAGTCTGTCAAGCGTTTCGTTACAAAAGGCGACGGACAGCCCTTTGCAGAACTGGTCTGGGGTAAAGATCTGGGCTATGAAGTGGTGGCGACTCCGATTATGGATACTTATGTGACCAATATTTCCGCCCGCGGCGCTTTGACGGCGATTAACGCCCAGACAGATTACCCCGAAAAGGCGGTAGAACTTCTGAATCTGATTAATACGGACGAGTATTTAAGAAACCTGCTGAACTATGGGATTGAGGGAGAGCACTGGGACAAGGTGGACGTTTCGGAGGACGAGAAGGCAGAAGCACAAGGAAAACCTTATGTGTACGAGAATAAGATTAAGCTGAACGAAGAGACCAGGAAGAATTACTCTGTGTCCTACTGGGTACAGGGCGGATTATTCAATACCTATGTTCTGGAAAATGAACCGATTGACAAATGGGCGACCTTTAAGGAATTTAATACAGCCTCTGTAGAAGCTCCTTCCTTTGGGTTCGATTTTGATCTGGAACCGGTCAGCACAGAAGTGGCGGGATTCGGAAATGTTCTTGATGAATTCGGTAAGTCTCTCTATACAGGCAGTGTGGATCCGGAAGAGTACCTGCCAAAACTTCAGGAGAAGCTGGAGGCAACAGGAATCGACAAAGTAATTGAAGAAATGCAGAAGCAGATTGACGAATGGAAGTCATCAAAGTAGAATAAGTAAAGAGGGCAGCCCCGCAATGTGTCCTGGAGGGGCTGCCTCTCTTAAAAATACTTAGGGAAATGAGGATGATGGATAGAAAGATGATGTCAAAACTGGAAGTGTGTGTGGATTCGGTAGAGTCTGCAATAATTGCCATGGAGGCTGGTGCAGACTGCCTTGAGGTCTGTGCAAATCTGATGATCGGCGGGACTACGCCGGGGGTGAGTCAGTTCAGACAGATACGGGAGGCGTGCCGGATCGGGCTGAATGTGCTGGTCCGTCCCAGAGCCGGGGATTTTTTATACACGGATGCGGAATTTCGGATGATCAGAGAAGATATACAGATGTTTCGTAAGATGGGTGCAGACGGCATTGTAGTTGGGTGTCTAAGTGCGGACGGGAACCTGGATTCTGGAAGGATGAGGGAATTACGGGCGTGTGCAGAAGGGCTGCAGTTTACCCTGCACCGGGCGTTTGACGTTTGCCGGGATCCCGAGAGTGCGTTGGAGGAGGCCGTTTCACTGGGAGTGGATACGATTCTTACTTCGGGGCAGGCAGCCGACTGTATGGCCGGGAAAGAGGTTTTGAAAAGGTTGATGGCGCAGGCTGACGGCCGGATTGAGATTCTGATCGGAAGCGGAGTAAATGCAGAAGTGATCCGGCAGATGAAGAAAGAGATCCATGCGAATTGTTTCCATATGTCCGGAAAACAGAAGATTGACAGTGGAATGTCTTATCGGAAAGAGGGGGTCTGTATGGGGATTCCCGGGTTTTCTGAATTTGAGATTTTCCGTACAGACAGGGAAGAGATCAGAAGGGCAGGCATGATTTTGCGTGGACAGGTTTAAACGAGACTGGAGGTAACGTCTATATGGCAGATCGGAAAGAACTGCTTGGCAGGGTGGGAAGTATGCAGCAGCTTGCATATGTCCGGCCAGTAACTTATGAAGAAGGAAGAGCAAGGGGAATGCGGGCGTTTGAGGTCAAGAACGGACCTCTGAAATTCAGTGTGATGACTGATAAATGTCTGGATCTTACGGATGTGTCGTTTGGCGGACATAACGTTAGTTTCCTTGCAAAACCAGGACTTATGGGGCGGAATCATTTTGACACGAATGGATCGGAGGCGCAGCGCAGTATCATGGGCGGGATGCTGTTTACCTGCGGGCTTGAGAATATCTGTGCTCCCTGTAAGATTGACGGTAAGGAGTTTCCCATGCATGGACGGATACGCACCACGCCTGCGGAACATGCGGGTGCAGACGCCCGGTGGGTGGGAGACGATTATATTCTGACGGTGTCGGGAACTATGAGGGAAGCGGAACTTTTCGGGGAGAATCTTGTACTTCGAAGGAAGATTACTACCTGTTATGGGGAGAACCGGATCTGTATTGAGGATGAGATTACAAACGAGGGTTTCCGCAGAGAGCCGATGATGCTTTTGTATCATATTAATGTAGGCTATCCCCTTCTGTGCGAGGATTCAGAAATTCTGATTCCTTCGAAGAAGGTCATTCCAAGGGATGAGACGGCGGCAGAGAATGTGGCGTACTGGAACCGAATGGAGGCTCCCAGAGATCATGAGCCGGAATATGTTTTCCTGCATGAGATGGCGGCGGACCAGGAAGGGAAAACCTTTGCCACGGTGCTGAATCAGAAGCTTGGGATCGGGCTTAAGGTGGAATATGATGTGGGAGAACTGCCGTATTTTATGCAGTGGAAGTCCGTGGCGTCCGGTGATTATGTGATTGGGCTGGAACCGGCCAATTCCAGTGTTTACGGGAAACAGTATCATATAGAAGAGAAAAGCCTGCATGAGATGGAGCCGTTTGCTACAGAGAGAAAGAGGATCGTGCTTACATTTCTTTCAGGCAGGGAACTTGAGATCGAGAGGCGCAAGGCAGAAGAGTTTCGACAATAGAGGGATGAAGTAAATGAGTGAAGCCGTGTCAGGGATCTTAGGAATCATAGGACTTGACAGGATGAATAGGAAGGAGACAGGAATGAAACGATCAAAAATAAACGCAGAAATCAGACACATGGAGGAGATGATACAGGCTCATGGTTTTGAGATCCCGCCTTTTTGCAAGTGGTCTGCAGAAGACTGGAAGTCGAAGGGAGCGGAATATAACGAGATCCGGGACAATATGCTTGGATGGGATATTACGGATTATGGCCTGGGGAAATTCGATGAGGTAGGATTTTCTCTGATTACCATCCGTAATGGGAATCTGAAAATAGATAAGTATACGAAGACATACGCAGAGAAGCTCCTTCTGGTGAAAGAGGGACAGATGGCTCCCATGCATTTTCATTGGAAGAAGATGGAGGATATTATCAACAGGGGCGGCGGCAATGTGCTGATTACAGTATATAATTCCACTAAAGACGGAGAGTTTGCTGATACGGATGTTACCGTAAACTGTGACGGGCGTGAATTTACGGTGCCGGCGGGTACGAAGGTAAGGCTGACGCCGGGTGAGAGTATCACCATCTATCCCTATATGTATCATGATTTCCATGTAGAAGAGGGAAGTGGAGACGTGCTTCTTGGGGAAGTGTCCATGTGCAACGACGATGAACATGATAACCGGTTCTATGAGCCGATCGGCCGTTTCCCCGAGATCGAGGAGGACGAAGAACCATACCGCCTGTTATGTAATGAATATCCGAAGGTATAGGAGAGAATATGGTAAAACAGAATTTGAATCAGGGATGGTATATGCGCCGGCAGGGAGAAGCTGCGCAGCCTGCTGTTGTGCCGGGAACGGTTTATACGGATCTTTTGCGCAACGGCAGTATGGAAGACCCCTTCTGGAAAGACAATGAGATTCGCGCCCTTTCTCTGATGGAAAGCGACTATGAATACGAGGTATGCTTTGATCCGGAACCAGAACTGCTTATGCTTGATCAGATCCTGCTTCACTTTGACGGGCTGGATACAATCGCAGATATTTATCTTAACCAGGAGCATGTAGGCTGCGCCTGTAATATGCACCGGATCTGGGAGTTTGACGTAACGGGCGTTCTCAGAGAAAAAGGAAATGTGCTGAGGATCGTCCTTCACTCACCCTTGCAGTATATAAGAAAAGCATTTGCAGAGTGCCGGACCCATGGGTCTGAGGATGCCATGGACGGATTTGTCCATATACGGAAAGCCCACTGCATGTTTGGATGGGACTGGGGCGCACATCTGCCGGATGCAGGGATCTTCCGCCCGGTGTCGCTTTTGGGAGTGGACAGGGCAAGGCTTGAGAGCGTTTTTATCAGACAGGACCATCGGGATGAAAATGTTGTGCTGCATTTTCAGGTAGAGAGTTCCAAGGTTCCTTTGGACAAAGAGCCGGGGAGGATCGACAGCCGGTTGTCCTACACTGTTGAGATTAAGGAGCCGGACGGAACCATCCGGGAATATGCAGGGTCCCCCAGGGAAATCTTAATCGAACACCCCAGACTGTGGTGGCCCAACGGCTACGGAAGCCAGCCTCTTTATACCGTGAAGGTTACGCTTATTGCAGACGAAAAGCCGCTGGACGTATGGGAGCAAAGGATCGGACTTCGGACGATGACCATGCGGATCGAAAAGGATCAGTGGGGAGAAAGCTTTGCCCACGAGGTAAATGGGGTTTCTGTCTTTGCCATGGGAGCAGACTACATCCCGGAAGACCATCTGCTTGGAAGGGTTACGCCGGAAACCACCCGCAGGCTTCTGGAACAATGTGCGGCGGCGAATCACAATGCGATACGCGTATGGGGCGGCGGCTATTACCCGGAAGACTGGTTCTATGATCTCTGTGATGAACTGGGACTTATTGTATGGCAGGATTTTATGTTTGCCTGTGCCGTATATGAACTGACGCCGGAATTCAAGGCCAATATCCGCCAGGAATTTATCGACAACGTCAGACGTCTCCGGCATCATGCCTCCCTAGGCTTGTGGTGCGGCAATAATGAGATGGAGATGTTCGTGGACGAGGGAGTCTGGGTAACGAAGAAAACAGAAGTGCGGGACTATGTGATCATGTACGAGCAGTTAATCCCGGAAGTGCTGGACAGGTATGATCCCCAGACCTTTTACTGGCCGGCAAGCCCCTCGTCGGGCGGGGCTTTTGACGAGCCAAACAGCCCGGATAAAGGGGACGTGCATTATTGGGAGGTATGGCACGGGAACAGGCCGTTTTCGGATTACCGTAAGTATTTCTTTCGTTATGCGTCTGAATTCGGGTTCCAGTCGTTTCCCAGCAGAAAGACTATTGAAACATTTACGGATGATCCGGGGGATCTGAATATCTTTTCTTATGTGATGGAAAAACACCAGAGAAATCGCGGCGCAAACGGAAAGATTATGAATTATCTGCAGCAGACCTATCTTTATCCGACAGACTTCGACACGTTAATCTATGCGTCGCAGCTGCTTCAGGCAGACGCAATCCGCTACGGGGTCGAGCATTTTCGGAGAAACCGGGGACGCTGTATGGGAGCGATCGTGTGGCAGCTAAACGACTGCTGGCCCGTGATCTCGTGGTCGTCCATCGACTATTGCGGGAGATGGAAGGCGCTGCATTATGCCGAAAAAAGGTTCTTTGCGCCGCTTCTGCTTTCCTGCCAGGAGGAAAGTATGATGACACAGGAGGCTGACATGAACCGGGAACATTTTGAATTCGAGAAATCCATCCGGTTAAATGTAGCGAATGAGACGATGGAAGAGCAATGTGTACTGGTTTCCTGGTCGGTGCGCAATGCAAAGGCAGAAATTGTGAGAGACGGCGGCGTGAAGGAGATGAAGGTTCCTCCATTGTCCAGTGTGTGGCTTGACAAGGTGCTGCTGCCCGATGTGGATATTTTTACGGAATATGTAAGCTATGAGCTGCAAAAGGATGGACGAACCCTCTCTGACGGGACGGTGATCTTCTCCTATCCTAAATATTTCCGGTATGAAGACCCGAAGCTTTCTTTCAGGGTGGAAGGTGATGAGATTATCGTTGGGGCGGGTACATACGCAAAAAGTGTGGAAATCCTGAATGAAAACGAAGATCTTATTCTCTCGGACAATTATTTTGACCTGAACGGGAATGAGAAGCGGGTAAAGATTATATCCGGAGAGGCCAGAGGAATCCGGCTCAGAAGCGTGTATGACATCCGGTAAGGAGTGTTATCTGTTACTGCGGAAGCAGAAAATTTGCTTGACAATTCATCGTTTTATCAGTACAATAAGCAGAGATTCAATGTAGAGAGAGGGATGTTGCATGTTAAGTGTGATTGTAATGGAGAAAATTGCAAAATAAATATTGCAGGAATGATTTCTGGTTCATAGACTGGGAGTCTGCCCGTTTGTCAGCGGTATGGGCCGTTGATGTTTTCGCCTTACAATCTGATTGCTTAATTTTGCGGTGTTGATATTTGATGGATGAAGGATATCTGTCGTTGGATCTGATTTTCAGATATCATACCCGGAGGTTCCCTGCGACGTATGCCCCTGGGGGCAGGTGAACTTCGCTTAATAAGTTATAGAAGCATGACTGTATGGTCATGCTTTTTTGTAATATAGGAAACTTCGTTCCCTATATTATAAAAACCTTCCGGGAGGATGCGCACTCGCACAAGAGGTAAAATATTGCTTCGCAATTGTGCTCGGCGCACAAAGTGTCCAGGCCCCTCATGAGTGAGGGGTTAGGGGAGCTGAAGTGGGCCTGCCCACTTTGTTCCTTTATAGGAAATTGCGATTTTTGATGAGAAGGAAAAGAACAAGAGT
>CAJTVY010000022.1 GCA_910579925.1 uncultured Dorea sp. | reverse complement strand
TCATCTGAGCCTACTTTTTTCGGCTCAGCTTTTTCATAGACTACTTGACACTACCAGAATCTGTTTTGGAAGCCAGGTCCAGTTTCTGTCCCTGAAGATCATTTCTGATAATAAAGCAGATAAAACCGCACTGACAAAAAGTAAAACCCATCTGGAAGACTCTGAAAACTGGACATAGGATACTGCATCGCTCATCCATTGAAACATATCTTTCCCTCCTTCATGTCATATTTTTAAGCAAAAAAATAGCAAGCAAATAAAGAGAAATCCTGTTCTCTTATTTCCTTACTATTGATCCACAAGATCAGTATATCATAGGGCGCGCACTTTTTCGACATTTTATGACAATTATTTTAAGAATATTGTAACAGTTCAGCCTTCCGGCTTCACTGTTACGAAATCCGCCCATTTTAAAGCTTGCCTGCGGCAAAGAGGCGAATTCCCGCAAGTCCTAAGACCTGCGGGAATCCATTCTGGTTATAGTTATCTAAAGGAATGAGAGTAAAGTATTACACCGTCTGCTTTCCAGCACGGCGATACTTTATTGAGGGGGGAGATAGTGATGTTCATCAACTATCTGAGTATAAGTATAAGAGATAATTATGTCCAAAGTATGTTTAATCCATTAAAGAAAAAGAAAAATTCTTAAGACGGACTTAAGAACTTTAAAAAGATAACCTAAATCAAAGGTGTAGATATTGATTTTTGCTTTATGTGTGCAGTGAGTATATCGAAAAATTCACTAGACGGTGGCTTATTGTACAACGGCCTCAAAGCTATCTCTTGTAAAAGTTTCTTATTACCTCTGTCCCAACATACTTTGATAACTGTGCGAAGATCCCTTTCGACACTATAACTTGTTGTGTAGAAATGCTCTGCAATCTGGGGATATAGCATTTTACTTACGGACAGTAGATAATCTTCATTTTCTAAACACAGTTGAATCCCATAGTTTAGATAGCGGTACCCTCGGTATGTGGCTCCAATGCCGAGAGAACGGATTAAGTATTCGATTTTCTGCTCCATAACAATATCCTCAAAACTTACACTGAGAAACGGAAAGCATGCTACAAGGCCATTATAGCGAAAATATAAGGGCGTGAAACATAGGCGACAAATACAGTAACTTTTCGACATACTAAGATATAATTCGACATATTCGTACGTCCAACTAATAAGTCTCAATCGGTAGTTTTCATAATATCTTAATAATTTATGTAAATTGGTCTTAAAAAATAACTGCTATTCTTGTATAGTATAAGGGAGGTGATGGAAATGGCTAAGATATTAGTATGTGATGATGACAAAGAGATCGTAGAGGCGATTGATATCTATCTGACACAGGAGGGGTATGAGGTATTAAAGGCATACGATGGAGAAGAGGCATTGCGGGTGTTGAAGACCCAGAAAGCGGATCTGCTGGTGCTGGACGTTATGATGCCGAAACTGGACGGGATACGGGCAACGCTTAAGATCCGTGAGCAGAATAATATGCCGATTATCATTCTGTCGGCAAAGTCCGAAGATGCCGATAAAATCCTGGGATTGAACGTGGGTGCGGACGACTATGTGACGAAACCGTTTAACCCGCTGGAACTGGTCGCAAGGGTCAAGTCTCAGCTTCGCAGATATACGCAGCTTGGCAGTACCGCCGGCCATGCCGACCAGGAAGTATACGTGGCCGGCGGACTGATGATCAATGATGATCTGAAAGAAGTGACTGTAGACGGAGAACCGGTGAAGCTGACCCCTATTGAATACAATATTTTACTTTTGTTAGTGAAGAACCAGGGAAAAGTATTCTCGATAGACCAGATCTACGAAAATATATGGAATGAGGATGCAATTGGCGTGGATAATACAGTGGCGGTGCATATCCGTCATATCCGGGAGAAGATTGAGATTAACCCCAAGGATCCCCGCTATCTCAAAGTAGTCTGGGGAGTAGGATATAAGGTGGAGAAATTCAGTTCTTGATTTAACGCCAAGTCTTTAGTATTTTTAATGAAGGAGTATATATGGAGAAACAATGGTACTGGTCAAAACCAGTCAGATGGACTCTGATCATACTGGAACACGTTCTGTTCGTAGCTGCGGCGGTATGCTTTCTGTGGGAGACGTCGCATCCATCGTTGATGCGAGAGGCGATGTACGGAGGAGCGGCAAAAGAGTACGAGGACACGAACAGCTTCAGAGACTGGCTGATGTATCTGAATAGTGATGTGATGAACGGGATCCGGGTTCAGAATTTATTTGAATCCGACGGCGTATACTGCCCGGATAAGATCATTGATATCCAGGAATATAATCAGTCGTCCTTACAGGATATGCGATTCCAGAATGAGAATGTCCATGGTCTGGCCTACAGGCTGGGAGACCTGGTGGACTGGGGCGGGGACTGGAGTTTTAGCGGAGAGGATATTTTCTATAATAAGGAAGGGATGACCGATAAGATCATCGTATGCAGAAGGTCGGATAAGACTTTTCACTATTATTATTACAGTGAATTCAAAAAACTGATCAGCGAAGGAGAACTGCGATTTGTGATCGCAAACGATGAGTCGGGAATTTCGGAAGATGATATTCTGTCCGAACTGCATGACGGCAATTTTGCTAATAATTCGGAGACCGCATTTAAAGGGCTTCAGGACAGGGAAGGAAAAATTGTCTATATTGACTGCTGGAGCTATGACGGAGGCTGGCTGGAGGAAAAATACCAGCCATTTGAAGCGGACAGCATCATGCAGGTTGCTAATGACAATCCCGAGTGGAACGGAAGGCTGAATGATGCCTATAGCATACTGAATAACACCATCTGTCGGATCCAGGATGAATATAATGCCTATGAATGGCTGGAAAACGGGTATATGGAGGGAGATACGAACCTTACCTATTTATATGCGGATATAGATAACGGCCGCATATATACGAACCGGAAGGAATTCCAGGATTATGAGAAGTTAGAGGACAGTCTGGAAAAGATTCGGGCAATGGGGAAGTTTGCAGTCGTAGAGCCGGAGCTTAAGGACTTTGAGACGAATATAGAAGGGATCGAAGCTTCGGAATGGAGAGACTCAGTCAGATTTGCGGGTATGAAGGAGATGGAATTCGTCTACGCAGTAGGTGTGGATACGGATTACCAGATCAAAGATACGCTTTATTCCGAAGCGCGGCACTATGAAAAATACAGTCCATACATCCGACGGGTGGCGGTTCTGGGGATAACATCTGCAATTCTCTTTGTGGTGATACTGATCTGGCTTACGGTGACTGCGGGCAGGAACGGGAAGGACGAAGCCGTTTGTCTGAACTGGTTTGACCGATGGAAATCGGAACCGGCGGCTATGGTTGTAATCCTTGTATGGGCGGCGCCCGTAATCATGCTGGGAAATGGAGTTGAAATTGCGAGAACCACTCAGACAATATCTGATCAGGCATACTACAAAATGGTGGATTATGTGTATACGACATCCTCTGGTATGCTGACAAGAGGAGGTGTGATTGCCGCATACACCTGCGCCATGTTCCTGGCGGGGTATCTTAGCCTGGTAAGAAGGGTGAAAGCACGTACTCTCTGGAAGAACAGTCTGCTGAGTTGGGGGATCCGTTTTGCAAGACAGGTGTTCACAAGTATCCATGCGGTCTGGAAAGCGGTTTCTATATTTACGATATTTGTACTGGTCCACTGGATTGCGGTGTTCAGCAACAGGAACTTGTATGCCGTCTTTCTGATGCTGGCCGGGGAACTGCTGATCTTCATCTATCTGGTCAGACTTGCGGTCGGAAGGCATAAGATTGACGTGGGAGTTGAGAAGATTGCAGGGGGTGAAGTGGATTATAAGATTCCTCTGTACGGCATGGGAGAAGAGCAGAGAAGTATTGCCCAGAAGATTAATTCCATCGGGCAGGGGCTGGATGCGGCATTAGAAAAGAGCGTTAAGAGCGAGCGGCTTAAGACGGATCTGATCACGAATGTGTCTCATGACATAAAGACTCCGCTGACTTCAATCATCAATTATGTAAACCTGCTGAAACAGGAGAATTTCGAGGATCCGAAGGTGGCGCGCTATCTGGATATTCTGGATGAGAAGTCGCAGCGGCTTAAGACGTTGACGGAGGATGTGGTTGAGGCATCCAAGGTGAGTTCTGGAAATATTACGCTGGAATATATGAATATTAATCTGGCAGAGATGATTCAACAGACCAGCGGAGAGTTTGAGGAGAAATTCACCGCTAATGATCTTACGGAAGTGATGTCGCTTGCCGGACATGAGATTATGATCTGCGCAGACGGCAGGCAGCTTTGGAGGGTGCTGGCGAATATATATAATAATGCGGCCAAATATGCGATGAAGGGAACCAGGGTATATGCAGATCTCTACACGATAGGGGATGCGGCGGTTTTCAGTCTGAAAAATGTTTCCGACCAGCAGCTTAATATATCGGCGGATGAATTAACGGAGCGGTTCATCCGGGGGGATATATCCAGAGGAACGGAAGGCAGCGGGCTGGGACTTTCTATCGCCAAGACGCTGACCGAGATGCAGGGCGGGAATTTTGAACTATATCTGGATGGGGATTTATTTCGGGTAACCATTACGTTCCCCTGTATAAAAAGCGATGTACACTGAAATGTGAAAGTCGGTGGATTTCCTCTAAGATAAGGGAATCTGCCGGCTTTTCTATGCCGGTGATCCGGTTCGGAATGAAAATACTTCTGCCGCTACTTGCGTTTACAGGGAAAAAACATTACAATAGTAAATACTATGGATGAATTAAAAGTATTATTACAGGAAAATCTGAATATAGAGTTTTGTCAGGCGGTACTGAGCAACCCGAGAAAGAAAGACATAGCCGAAAAGGTGAAAGTCCGTCCTCTGCTTAAGAAGGACAGACTGATCTTCCAGATCGAGACGTTTTGTAATCATCAGGCATTTCACCGGAATGCGGATCCTTCAGAGGCGTGCGGACTGATTATGGAAGCGATGGAGAACATGCGTCAGATGCAGATGGAGACGACAAAGTATCTCTATACCATACTGGTAAGTAAAAAGGGCAGAGTGACGATAAAGAAGAAGGCTTCAGAGTGTAAGAGAAAGGAGATTGATTACAGTCATAACCGCAAAAAGCATTATATCCTTGAAGAAGGAATACCGGTTCCATTTCTTAAGGATCTGGGCGTGATGACTGAGGAAGGAAAGGTGGTACACTCAAGGTTCGACAAATTTCGACAGATCAATCGGTTTCTGGAGTTTATCGAGGACATTCTGCCGGAACTAGACCAGGATCGGGAACTTACAATACTGGATTTCGGGTGCGGGAAATCTTATCTTACATTTGCCATGTACTACTATCTGCATGAGAAGAAAGGGTACGACATCCGGATTATCGGACTGGATCTGAAGAAAGACGTGATCCGGCATTGCAGTGAACTGGGCAGAAAGTACGGCTATGAGAAGCTTACGTTTCTGGAGGGAGATATTGCTGGCTATAAGGGGAATGAGCGGGTGGATATGGTCGTCACTTTGCATGCCTGTGACACGGCCACTGATTATGCGCTGGCAAAGGCCGTGGAATGGAAGACAAAGGTAATCCTGTCTGTGCCCTGTTGTCAGCATGAACTGAACGGACAGATGGAGAATGAGGTTCTGAAACCCATTTTTAAATACGGACTGATTAAGGAGCGTATGGCGGCCCTTGTGACGGACGCACTGCGCGCAGAATATCTGGAGCGGGAGGGGTATGACGTACAGATCTTAGAGTTTATTGACATGGAGCATACGCCAAAAAACATTCTGATTCGCGGGGTAAGGAATGGTAAGAAAGGGGAGAACCGGGAGGCCGTTCGCAGGTGCGAGGAATTCCTGCAGGTGTCTCCTACACTTGGACGCCTGTTAGAATAAGAAGGGGAGTCATAGATGATTTGGATGAAGAAACTAAGAGACGGGGCGATTCTTGTTCTGGTATTTATCGTGGCGGTCATCGGGTTCAGCTACTATACGAATAAAGGAAATGACAATATGACTGCAGACATGGGCGCGGCAACCTTTCCGCAGATCTCATTTTCCTATAACGGATATGTAGTGAATACACTGAGCGGCTTTATAAGGGCAATGGATATCACGGCTATGCGGGATACGATTACCCCTGTCGATGCGGGCCGTGTGGAAGGGACGATTCAGGCCTATGAGAATAAGATCAAGAAAGCAGACTATACAGTGTATTCTCTGGATGGGAAAGAGAAGCTCAGAGAAGGAGAGCTTGACCGTAATGGTGAGAATTTTACGCTGCAATTAGACGGTATGGTGGCGGAAGGCGCAGAGTGGGTTCTGGAGATTGTATTGAATACGGGCGGTGATCGTAACGTCTATTTCTATACCCGGATTGCGGATGCGTCAGAAGTGAGTCTGGGGGAAAGCCTGGATTATATTCGCAGTTTTCATGACAATGCTATGAATAAGGTAGAAGGCGCCGGAATCGGAACGGCTATCGAGCCCCAGGCGAACGCCGACAATGCCACGTTTCAGCACGTGACAATTCATTCGGATTATAACCATGTATCCTGGGGGGAACTGGAACCCATGGTCGAGAAAGGGGAACGCTGGAGCATTAAGGAGATGAACGGCGATTCTTTGTCCGTGGAACTGGAATACATGGTGCGGTGCAAAGGGGAAGAAAATGAGACGGACCAGTACCGTGTGGAGGAATTCTTTCGGGTCAGGCATGTTGCCGGATCCCAGACCACGTATCTGCTGGATTATAACAGGACCATGGAGCAGATCTTCGACGCAACGAAGCATATGCTGAGTGAAAATGGCATTGTGTTAGGCATCGTACCACAGGATATACCTTATCTGGTCAGCGCTAATGGAAATGAAGTGTCTTTTGTGGTGGCGAATGAATTGTGGAATTACAGCAAGGATACGGATGAAATTTCTCTGGTATTCAGCTTTACAGATGTGGAGAATACAGACGTGCGCAATATGGTTCCTCACCATGAGATCAAGCTGCTTGGGATTGATAAGGACGGCGGCACCATGTTTGCGGTGTGCGGCTATATGAGCCGGGGCGCGCATGAAGGCGAGGTAGGGGTTGCCATTTATAAGTATAGTTCGAAGAAGAACTCTGTAGAGGAGAAAGCCTTTATTTCCAGTAATAAATCTTATGGATTTGCGGTAAATGAGTTGAGCCGTATGGTCTATTACAGTATGGAGCAGAGTAATCTGTATGTCATGCTCAAAGGCACGTTATATGAATTTGACCTGGAAAAAGGAGAAAGTCAGACTCTGGCCTCTGGCCTTGGCGACGATCAGTATGTGGTATCACAGGACGGCCGTCAGGTTGCCTGGCAGGAGGGGGAAGAACTGAATGCGGCAACCAGGGTAACTGTTAAGAATCTGGAAACCGGTAAGGAACGCAAGGTAGAGTGTGGAGGGGATGAGTGTATCAGACCTCTTGGATTTGTGAAAAATGATTTTGTATATGGAGTGGCAAAGACGGCGGACACGGGAAGAACAGTATCCGGTGAGGTGACTGCTCCGATGTACAAAGTAGAGATTCAGAACGGGAAAGGGAAGACTGTAAAGACCTACCAGGTGGATGGGATCTATGTGCTGGATACCGTGTTTGACGTCAATATGATTACGTTAAACAGGGCGACGAAAGAGGGAGAGACCTATACGAGTACCACTGCTGATTATATTACGAATAACGGTGAGAAAGAGGTAAGCAATATTTATCTGAAAACTTATACCACGGAACTTAAGGAGAGGCAGGTGAGGCTGGTCTATAACGACGGTATTTCTGACAGGGATCCGAAGGTTCTGAAGCCGAAGCAGATACTGACCGAGGATACAGGAGCGATTAATTTCGACGATATCAGTTATGCGGGAAAATATTTTGTATACGGATATGGAAAACTACAGGGAATCTATGACCGGGCAGGCGAGGCGATCCAGGAAGCTTCCCGGTATAGCGGATGCGTGGTGGATTCTGACCAGTCGTATATCTGGGAACAGGGAAACCGGAGCAGACAGCATTTTATTCAGGGAAAAGACGACGTGATACAGAATATTGCGGACCGGCTTGGACAGAGGCAGGCGCCAGTGGAGATCTTAAAGGAACTGAACGAAGGAAGGGTTCTTGACTTATCGGGATGTACTGCGGAAATGCTTCTGTATCTGCTGGATAAAGATGTTCCGGTGATCGGTATGCTGGATGCACAGCGGGCGGTTATTCTGACAGGATATACAGAAGGAAGTATCATCTATATTGAGGCGGACAGTAAGAATCGGTTGTCTGTGCCCATTGAAGAGATGGACCGGATGACAGCGGGAAGCGGAAACACTTATATCGGGTGAGAAATACTTTTTAAAAGACCGCTGCATGAAGGAAAATATTTCCTTTGATGCAGCGGTCTTTTTATGTTTTTAGCTTCTGAATGGAACGAAGATGATATTCTTGTATTTTCTAAGAACGGTATATAGTATGATTCCAAGTACGCCGCAGGATAAGATTTCGCCGATACCTACGGTGAGCATTAAGAATGGAACCGGAAGTGCGACGCCATAGCCAAAATGGAGCACCAGGGGGACGATTACGGTGTTTGCCAGGATTGGGGGCAAAGGCGCCAGTATTGGAAGGCTGCTGCGAAGCTGCCAGGTGCCGAATGCGCCGATTAAGGTCGCAATGCTTCCAAAGACAATGTCTGGAAGAATGGCTCCGCCTAAGATGTTGCCGATCAGACAACCGATGAACAGGCCGGGAACTGCGGCGGGAGTGAATAAGGGGAGAATAGTAAGCGCCTCGGAAATCCTTACCTGGATCTCTCCGAAAGAAAATGGTGCGAATACATAGGTGAGCACCACGTAGACGGCAGCGATCATGGCTGCCTGGCTTAAGAAAGCTGTGTTTTGTTTTTTCATGTTTTTTCTCCTTTAGTTTTGTTTTACGTGTGGAAGGTCTCGAACACACGCGCCTAAGCGGACAACAAAGATATCCGGCGGAGGTCTTTGCTGTCATCCCATAACGCCGGGAATCGGCGGCAAGCCCTGTAAGACCTTGGTTTTCGTGGGCTTGACAACGAATAGTAGTATAGCATGGAGAGGGAGAAAAATCAAGCTGTCTGTACGCTGGTCATATAAAAATCAGGTTGTATATTTCTGTCAGAGGAAATATAATAAATGGCAGATAAGGAGGTCAGATATAAATGAAACAGATATTTCTGGTCGAAGACGATACTGCAATCGCTAAAAATCTTACCCGTCTGCTTCGTACAGAGGGATTTGCGGTTACCCTTGCTTCCACACAGGCGGAGGCGTTTACTCTGCTTGACGGGAAGCGGTTTGACCTGGCTCTGATTGATATCTCTCTGCCTGACGGAAACGGATTCACCGTCTGTACAGAGATCAAGGAGACGCAGAAGATTCCGGTCATCTTTCTGACGGCTACAGGCGACGAGGCCAGTGTGGTCACAGGGCTGAACATGGGGGCGGACGATTATGTCACAAAACCCTTCCGGCCTCGGGAACTGATTGCAAGGATCAAGGCTGCCCTGCGCAAATCCGGCCAGTCGTCTGCAGCGTTTGAGCTCTGCGGACTTTATGTAGACACCGCAGGCGGTATTGTCAGAAAAGATGGAAAGGAAGTGTTTCTTTCTGCGTTGGAATACCGGCTGCTTCTGGTTTTTATCAGCAACCCGTCTAATGTTATCACCAGAGACAGGCTGCTCAATGAGTTGTGGGATGCGGCGGGGGAATTTGTTACCAATAATACGCTGACGGTCTACATCAAGCGTCTGCGGGAGAAGATTGAAGACGATCCGGCGAATCCTGAGATTATTCTCACGGTTCGGGGAACCGGTTACCGGCTGGGTGCAGAGCATGCTTAGAAATAAGGAATTCCGTCGGTATGGGGCTGTTTTCCTGGTGATTGGCGCCGTTACACAGATTGCAGGATTTTCGATCGGTATGGATGCGGGAATTCTTGCGCTTCTGTCTTCGCTGGCATTGGGAATTACGTTCTATGCATTTACGAAAATTCGTTATGACCGTATCGCCCGTATCTCGGATCAGATTGACCTTGTGCTCCACAACGATGACCATCTGTTTATCGGTGAGGAGGAAGAGGGAGAATTATCTATCCTGCAAAGTGAGATTACCAAAATGACGCTGCGTATCCGGGAACAGAATACGATGCTGAAGAAGGAGAAGAAGAATCTTTCCGAATCTCTGGCGGATATTGCCCATCAGCTTCGAACTCCTCTGACATCCGTCAATCTGATTCTGTCACTGCTTGAAGAGAATCCCCAGTCAGACGACCGTAAAGAGTTATTGTGGGAGATGGAGGAACTTCTCTTGCGGATGGACTGGCTGATTACGTCTCTGCTCAAATTGTCTCGTCTGGATGCAGGCATTGTGGTTTTCAGGCAGGAACCGGTGGAAGTGGCAGAACTGATTCGGGCTGCGTCCCGGCCTCTTTTGATTACCATGGAACTGCATGAGATAACGCTGCTTACAGATGTGCCGGAGGGGCTTAAGATCTGCGGCGATATAGAATGGATTGCCGAGGCAATTCAGAATATTCTTAAGAACTGTATGGAGAACGTGGGTGATCAGGGACGGATCAGGGTTATCTGTTCGGAAACCTTGCTTTATACGGAGATTGTAATCCGGGATAACGGGAGGGGATTTGCGAAAGAGGATCTGCGCAATCTGTTTGAGAGGTATTATCGGGGAAAGAATTCGGTGACGGCAGGTTACGGAATCGGGCTGGCGCTGTGTCGGACCATTCTTGTCAGACAGGGCGGGACGATCAGCGCACGAAACCATTCTGAGGGCGGAGCGGAGTTTATCATACGTTTCCCCAGATAAACAGGATGGTTTTTCATGCACATGAAAGGGAGAATAGCATGGAGTTTTTGAAGATTGACAACCTATGTAAAATCTATGGACAGAATGACAGTCGGATTGTTGCATTGGATCATGTATCTCTTACCATAGGAAAGGGAGAATTTACGGCGATTGTCGGTTCTTCCGGCTCTGGTAAATCTACGCTGCTTCATGCGCTTGCCGGCGTGGATGCCCCCACAAGCGGCCGGATTTATCTGAACGGACAGGATGTCTATGCCGGGAGCAATGAGTCCCTCGCCATTTTCCGCAGGCGGCAGGTGGGGATGATCTATCAGTTTCATAATCTGATTCCTTCGCTGAACGTGGCGGAGAATATTACTCTTCCCATACTGATGGACCGGCGCAAAGTGAATCAGGAGCGGCTTGAGGAGCTGCTTGGCCTTCTTGGGCTTAGGGACAGGAGGAATCATATGCCAGACCAGTTGTCGGGCGGACAGCAGCAGAGGGTTGCCATCGGGCGGGCGTTGATGAATGCTCCTCAGATCGTGCTTGCCGATGAACCGACAGGGAGCCTTGACAGTCAAAACGGGCATGAGATTATCCGGCTGCTGAAAGAGAGCCATGAGAGATACCGGCAGACACTGATTGTGGTGACCCATGATGAGAATATTGCGCTTCAGGCTGAACGTATCATCTGTATATCCGATGGGAAAATAGTAGAAGATGAGAGGCAGACGGGGATGTGATAAATAATTTTATGAAATTATGCGGCAGGTCTTGAGAAAGCGCTGAATCTGGTCGATGGTTATAATAAAGGATAAGCAATAGACTCTCTGAGTAGAAAGGAGCTGACGAAACCATGAAGAAAAGACATCCGGTCAGAAGAACAATCTGTGCGCTGCTGATTCTTATGCTGCTGGTTGCGGCGTCGGCTGGCGTTTACTATGGGAGCAGAGGATATCAGATGTATCGGGAGGCCGTTTCTCAGTTGTCCATTGCGGACAGGATTGGGAATATCCGGTCAGAAGAGCATTTTACAACGTACTCTGAACTGACAGAGTTCTATATTGAAGCGGTGATTTCTGTGGAGGACCGGAGATTCTGGGATCATGGGGGGATTGATCCGATTGCGCTGTGCCGCGCCGTCTTTGCAGACATAAAGACGATGTCTTTTAAAGAAGGAGGAAGTACCATTACGCAGCAGCTTGCCAAGAATCTGCTTTTTACACATGAGAAGAGTATTGAGCGTAAGGCGGCGGAAGTGTTTGCAGTGATGGAGATTGAGAAGGAGTATAGCAAGGAAGAGATTTTTGAATTATATGTGAATATGGCTTGTTTTGGAAGCGGGTATGAAGGGATCTATGCTGCTGCTACGGGGTATTTTGAGAAATTGCCGGCAGAACTGACGGATTATGAGGCGGCGGTGCTGGCTGGAGTGCCGAATGCGCCTTCTGTGTATGCGCCGGGGACGGATGACACGCTGGTTTCGATGAGAGTAAGACAGGTGCTTCGGAGCATGGTGAGGAACGATGTGATTACGCAGGCCCAGATGGATGGGATGTTGTGAGAAAAGCCCTGCTAGCCATAAATTGACCACAGAAACGAAGGAGGAAGCAATCATGAATACATCATCCATAACCTGTCCCGCAGACAAGAAGTCCCTCTACCGTCTGCTTCGGACAAAGCTGCAAGGGGTGACAGACGGCGTCACGGATCTGACCGCCAGCCTTGCAAACATATCTGCACTCTTAAACCAGGCATTGCCGGATATCAACTGGGTCGGATTCTATCTCATGAAGGACGGCCAGCTGATTCTGGGGCCGTTTCAAGGCAGACCAGCCTGTGTTAAGATCGGTATCGGGTGCGGTGTCTGCGGCACGGCAGCGGCAAGAGATGAGATTGTGCTGGTAGAAAATGTCCATGAATTTCCGGGCCATATTGCCTGTGACAGCGCTTCGCAGTCGGAGATTGTGATTCCGATACATAAAAGAGGCCGTCTTATAGGAGTCCTGGACATTGACAGTCCGGTAATCGGAAGATTTGACGAAGAGGACAGGAAGGGATTATCAGAACTTACGCAGGCGTTAGAGAAGCTGATCAATGGCGGCAATGGGTGTGAAGATACCAAAGCCGGGACAGAAATTGAGGTAACAGGCGGCAAAAAGGACCGGTTGGAACGATTGAATGACAGGATAAAGAAATTCATCAGTGACAGGAACTGGGATCAGGATCAGTCCCGCACGCCTTCTAATCTGGCAAAATCTATATCCATAGAAGCCGCTGAACTTCTGGAATGTTTTCAGTGGGACGATGTGAATTATAATAGAGAGCACGTCCTGGAAGAACTGGCGGATGTTCTGAATTATAGTATCCAGATGACGCAGATTCTGAATGTGGATCTTGTGGAGATTGTTCATTCAAAGATGGATATAACAGAGAAGAAATACCCCGTAGACAAAGTAACAGATTTATAGAAAGGACGATAGACAAGTAACAGATATGACGGATAACAATTCATTTTACAGACAAATATTCAAATTAGTACTGCCGATCGTAATCCAGAACCTTCTGAGTGCGGCCGTCAGTTCGGCCGATGTGGTAATGTTGAACTATGTCGGGCAGTCTTCTATATCGGCGGTGTCCCTTGCCGCCCAGTATGCCAATATTCTGTTCATGGTATTCTACGGCCTGGGAACCGGGGCTACGATGTTGAGCGCCCAGTATTATGGAAAAGGAGATTTGAAAGCGATTCAGTTAATCGAAGGGATTGCCCTTCGTTTTTCAATGTTGATTGCTCTTCTCTTTGCCTGCCTTGCACTGTTCATACCAGGACCTATGATGCAGATCTTTACCAATGACAAGGAACTGATCCAGATAGGGGCGTTATACTTAAGGTTCATGAGCGTCAGTTATCTGTGCTGGGGCATTACGGAGGTGTATCTGGCGATCCTTCGCAGTGTTGGAAGAGTGGTCGTCAGCACGGCCATGAACGTACTTGCATTCTCGTTAAATATATTTTTAAATGCGGTCTTCATCTTCGGGCTGTTCGGCGCGCCAAGGCTTGGAGCCATGGGTGTGGCGCTTGCAACGTCCATGTCCAGACTGATCGAACTTTGCGCCTGCTTTGTGGTGTCCTTTTTAAGTAAGGATATCAAGCTTGATTTCCGGTATCTGTTCATGAGAAACAAGAGCCTGTTCTCTGATTTTGTCAGGCTTTCTCTTCCGGCGCTTGGAAATGACATTGTCTGGAGCGTTGCATTCTCGATGTATTCTGTGATTATCGGACATCTTGGATCCGATGCGGTGGCTGCAAATTCATTCGTCATCGTAGTGCGCAATTTCGGGACAATCCTATGCTTTGGTACGGCGAGCGCAGGGGGGATCCTCCTGGGGAATATCATTGGCATGAATAAGCTTGAGGAAGCTAAGGATGGGGCGAAGAAGGTAATGAAGCTTACGGTTATTACCGGCGCTATCGGCGGACTGATAGTTCTTGCCGCCATGCCTGTTGTGCTAAGGTATGCTTCGCTTACAGACCAGGCTATGCACTATCTGAAATATATGATGCTGATTAATACCTACTATGTCATGGGAGCGGCCGTGAATACGACGCTGATTGCCGGGATTTTCCGGGCGGGCGGCGATAGCCGGTTCGGGTTTATCTGTGATACGATCGACATGTGGTGTTATGCGGTGCCGCTGGGGTTTGTGTCGGCATTCGTTCTGAAGCTTCCGGTGTTATGGGTATATTTCCTGTTATGTACCGACGAATTTGTTAAATGGCCCTGGGTGCTGAAACATTACCGCAGCATGAAATGGCTGAATAATATTACCAGGGACGATTTGTTCGAAAAATCATAGTACAATTCGAGTCTTCTGACAGAATACGGAGTAAATAGAAAAAGAGTTGGTAAATATAAAATTCCAACTCTTTTTCGCATCTTTATTATAGCATAAAAAAGAAATAATTTAAAGACTCGTAAGTGAGGAAATGGGATGTTATAATCATAAACCTAGATATAAATTGATACAGGATCATATAGGGAAATTCAGTTAGGAGGAATGTGCTTTGAGTAAAGGGAACTGGTTAGAAGCGGTCGTCAGTCAGAACCAGGTTTTAGAAGTCCTGGAAACAAATCAGTACACAGAGAAATACGGTCTTACGCTGAACGAAGAGGAGGCGCAGATGATTGTCGCAGAGCGAAGGAACACTTTAAAAGAGCAGAAACGGGTGGAATTTGGAGAAAGCATACTGCCCCGGCTGATCTATGAGTTCTGCGATTCCTATTATATAAACCAGGACAATTATGCAGAAACGATGGTCCGGCTGCAGGAGATCTTTTTTCTCTATAAAAATGAAATGTTGGATGAACTGACCGACAATGAACTGATTCATTTCATGAAGGAACAGTTTGAGACAGTCTGTTACGGAGATCTGGATTATCTTGAAGGGACCTGCCTTGATGTGTTTTCCCAGGCGGTGCGCAGCGGATATGAGGGATATAAACAGACGGAAGGAAGAAGGGAATACGGGCGGTTTGACGAAGTGACCAGGTGGGATCCCAGGCTTTATCTGGAAGCTTTGAAGAATCTGCAGTAGCGGTAAGAAAGGAATGGAGAGAATGTTGTACGAGATGGAAGAACTGATCCCGATTGTTGCAGAATTGTCGGAACGATATACAGGTTATGAAAGCACGTCTGTTACTTACGAGAAGGCCAGTCAGCTGATGGAGGCCGTAATCTACTGTATCAATGAATTTGAAAGATCTGCCGGGGAGGGGGAAGGGGACTTATGGGCTGATTGTGAGACAGACAGGAATCGGAAACTGTCAGCCAAAGAGAAAATCTCTGCGAAGGAGGCGTATCAGCAGGGATATCAGCTTGTGGAGGCAAAAGTAAGGGCGATGAAGGAGCTGTATCACAATCTGCTGAAGTATTTCCGTCCTTATGGAAATAAAGCTTTAAAGGATACGGTAGGGGCGATTCCAGAATTTCTGAAATGGTATGATATCCGCTATGAGCCGCAGAATACGATTCTGACGCTTGACTATCCCCTTCTGACGGATCTTTCGTATAGTATGCGGAGGGAAGCGGATAGACGCTGCGGGGCGTATGACAAAGACGACGGGATTTTTTACAGATATACCGGGATCGATGCGGTCTATGAGTATGTAAAATGTATTAGTATCGAGCAGCGGTTTCTGAACAGATTCCCGGAGACATATGTGAAGCAGGTTTTGCGCAATTACGCAGAGGCGTCATGCTCCGGCGGGATTCCCCTGGAGGATGAGGAAATATTTGAAAATATCTGCGGGATTCTCCTTGCGGATGTGGCGTGGCATCTTGTGCTGAAAAAGAAATTTGACGGTATGGGGATCCTGGAGGAGGATCGAAGCCGGATACAGGCTGTACTCGGCATGTATCCGTTGGAAGAGGCAAAAGAGATGGTGGGTAAGATGGTGAAAGAGTTCGTGTTGAAATTTTACGGAAATGACGGCAGGATGTGGCAATATTTAAAAGGAGAATGCGACAATATTGTGGTGAGAATGATGCATTCTGTGGTATAATACAGTCAGTTGGTACACAGAGGGCAGGGACGGCGAAGGGGTATTTATCCCAGGGGCGCAGTTTTTAGTCAGACAAACAGGAGGTGTTTTTATGCTGCATGAGGTAAAGTTTCAGTCATTTAACGAGCGGGACGAGGTACATGGATGGATCTATGTTCCGGCGGCGAAACCAAAGGGGATCGTTCAGATTGTACATGGATTCGGGGAGCATTCCAGGCGGTATCTTCACATGATTGTCAAATTCATGGATGCAGGCTATGTGGTAGCGGCGGACGATCATGTGGGGCACGGTAAGACGGCGATGGAGAATGATACCTGGGGAGACTGGGGAGACAAGGGCTTTCATACCATGATGGAAGACGAGCATAAGCTCAAAGAGCTGGTTTGCGAGAAATATCCGGGGCTGCCTTATTTCTTTTTCGGACATAGTATGGGATCATTCATCGTGAGGGATTATGCGGCAAAATACGGTGAGGAACTGGCAGGGATTACGATCTGCGGAACGGCAGGAGTGTTTCGGGGAGCGGCAGAAGTAACGAAGGAGCTGGAAAAGACGGTGGAAGAAGGCCGGGGCAAAGAGTCTGACAGTGAATTTGCCGGAAATCTTATGGGATGGATGAATGAACGCTGCGGTGAGATCAGTATAGGAAATGAATGGATCTGCGCTGATCCGTATGTGCAGAAAGACCATGCAGAGGATCCCTTTGATGCATTTACCAGACCCGTTACGAACCAGTCTATGCTTTATTTTACACAGATGATGAATGGAATTACCGGCGAAGAATGGGCGCAGAAAGTTCCGGCCGGACTGCCGGTGTATAACATCGGAGGCGACCAGGATCCGGTGGGCGAGTATGGCAAGGGGATCTACGAGGTGACGAACTGGCTGTGCCAGACCGGACATGCGGTGAGGACGAAGGTGTATTCCGGTTATCGGCATGAAATACATAATTATGCGGCGATTAAAGATGAAGTTGAGGAAGGGATTATCGGTTTCATGGATGGGATTGCCGGCTTCAAAGAGAATTAAAAAAGATTTAAAAAAGACCCTGGATGTAAATTCCGGGGTCTTTTGTCTGGCGTTTAAGGTTTTTTAAGTTTAACGACTGCGATTACCGCCGTACAGGCAGCCGCCAGTATAATCCATATCACAATCCCGCTGTTATCGCCGGTTTTGGGCAGGAGGCTGGCTGCTGCGGATCTGACTGCGTCCGCTGCGGAAGATGTATTGCCGCCTCCATTCGTGGAACCGCTGCCCGAACCGCTGTCAGTATCCGATCCATCTCTGGAGTTATTGCCCGGGCCTGCGCCAGGGTCAGGATTCGGATCTGAGCCGGGGGCTGGTTCCGGATCTGGACTGGGGTCTGGTTCCGGCTTAGAATCTGTACCGGGATCGCCGCCATTTTCGCCGTCCCCTATATTGTTGCTGTAAGGACCGTCTTCTTCTGCCGCCGTCCATGCAACTGCAATCGGTGATGCGCTGCTGAGCGTGAACTGTAGTCCTTTCGGAGTCTTGGTAATGTCTTTCCCAATTCTCTCTTCGATCTTTCCGACGGCTTCCCCTTCTTCAAACATATGAACTAAGGCAAAGTCATTTGCTTCCATGCTCGTGCCGTCCGGGTAATAAATAGTAAATGTGTAACCTTCTTCCGGGAAGTCGCTGGCAGTGGCCGGCGTCGGCTCCTCGTAACCAACCGTAGCCATGACTATGAAATCATAATACTGAACAGTCTTCTCAGTGAAAACGGTATAGTTACCAAGGACGTCAAGCCGGTTATACAGAAGCTGTCCGATCTTATCGCTTACCTCTTCCCTGGAAGCAGCCGGAATGTGGTCTTCTTCTTTCATCCTGTTCTTTATGGTGTCCTCCAGAAGGGGCGTGATATGATTGCCTGCCGTTTCTTCTCCGGTACGGGCAAAGAGCTTCGGTCTGCGGCTGTAATTTAATTTTGGCGTTAATATGATCTGTGTAAGCGTCGCCGGCTCCATGATCCGGGAGGTCATATCGTCCTGAACGGCGATTGCCTTAATGGTCACTGTTTCTTTGATCGGGAAGGGCCCCTGATACAGATTGCCGTCTGTGGCAGGATCTTCGGGGACTGTTTCGCCGGCCGCCATGGTGTAATAGATCTTTGGCTTATCTTTATTATCTGAATCTGTCTTACACTCGATTGTAACCGTGGTTGAATTTACAAAAGAGTAAGGATCTTTGTCGGCTGGCGACGACAGAGTCAGGGTAAGTTCCGGTAACTGCGAAAGCTGCCTGGAAAATACGCTTTCAGCGTTTCCGTCTTTCCACTTCGGCCGAATGGCAACGGCCTTGACGGTAGTTTCTTTTCTGTCCAGTTCCCCTTCGGTCTGAACCAGATTTTCCTTTTTGTGCCTGGAAAGGGTGAAGGGACCCTCATACGGAACGCTGTCTTTAGTCGGCTCTGATCCGTCCAGCGTATAGTAGATTTTTGCGCCTGGCGTATCGCATGTAATCTGGATTTTCGCAGATCCGATAAACTCACGGTCATTCAGAATGACACTGGAATTTTCAGTGTTTTCCGTATCCGCTTCTTCATAAAAAGAAATCTCGGGCATAGCCACATATAAATCTCCTGTCGTGACTTTCAGAGCTTCAGATACTTCCGATTTGCCTGGCTTGCGGGTATCCGTCTGCGCAAATCTTACAAATGCAGCATACGAAGTGGAAGCTTCGCAGTCCGTTTTTTTGTTCGGATTTGGCATATTACTTTCAAAGATCTGATAATCTTCATAAGGAAGGGCGCTTTCGTCCAGATCCTCGCTTTCTTCAACAATGCAATATTGAAGAGCTCTTGTGGGATCCCAGCCTTCGGGCGGAATCAGTGTTAAGGTAAAGGATTCTCTGTCTGGATTTTCAACGTCGTCTCCATCGGACTTTAATTGGAAGCCTTCAGGTCTGCCTGGTTCATCCAGCAGGTCGATTGCGGTAATTTTTGTCGGAACCGTACCGCCGAAAGCGCTTTCCGATACGTTGCCGGTTGCTAAAGAGCGGGCTTCAAAAATGTAATTGCCTTTGTCAAGATTCTTTATGGTAACAAAGGAACTGTCGCCGCTGACCGGCACAGATATCCATCCATCCTCACCGGTACTTTCTTCTGGCGTCTGATCGGCCGGACGATACCGGTATTCATAGGTTAAACCTTCATAGACAGGATTCTCGGGTTTCTTAATTGTTAAGGTGCATGTAAATTTATTGTTTTCATCGCCGATAACAGCAATCAGTTCCGGTGAAACTGCTCCGGCCTTTTCGATGGTAATTCCTTCCTTGACGGTAATTCTCGGCTTCTTGTCTTCAAATTTTTCCAGGTATTTATTAAAGGAATAATTCTTTAACTTGTTTTCCGGGCCGGAAAGTTTCAAAGGATCCAGGACAACGGTAGTATACGGCGCGGCAGAAGCAGCTGTGGCGTAAGTTCCGTCAGTATTACAGATGATTGCTTTCGTCTTTTCAAGATCCGCCCAAACCTCATCTTTTAATACCCCTGTTAAAGTAAGCTGCTTCAATCCGATATAGGAATTGGCGTCATAGAATTTCGAGGTTTCCGTCTGCAGATCTTCTTCTTTAATTGCGATCTGCTTTGGCGTAATTTCAAAAACAGCGGTTTTCTCACCCTTATAATTTCCGGTTCCCTTAATAGTATAAGTATAAGTGTCTGCATCATGGGGGGTATCGTCTGGTCTGGTAACGGTATAATCCTTGTCGGGCTTTAGTGTCTCTGCAGAGCTGTCTGTCGTTACGGTTACGGACTCTGTCAAGGAATAATCTTCGCTCTTATATACGGCGGTAAACCGATTATTTTCTGGATTGTCGATGGTATCCCCTTTTTCTCCTTTCAAGGTTATGCTGGTATTGTCGCCGTCAATGGGAACGGCTGTAATGAAGAACGACAGATCGACGGAGCCGGTTAGGTTGTTCTGGCCTGCAAGCGTAAATGTTGCGGGACTCTTATCGCTGGCATTTATATTGTTTTCCCATGAATCCGCTTTAGCCTTATAGTTATCCGAGGGGATTTCCGTTACTTCATGGGTCGTCTTGTCCTCATAGGAAACGGTTACTTCCGGTTTCTGCTCTTTTCCGTCGTATACTGGGCTGTCGATGTCGCTGATCTTACATTCCTTGATGTCTCTGGCCGCCACTTCGATATTTAACGTAAAACTGGCAGAGGCGGGATAGTTCGGATTGGTACATTTCAGAATATAAGACCCGGCGTCTACAATTCCGTCTGTCAGAGGAGTCAGCTGGTCATGTACAGAATACGCTGTTTTACTCCAATGCTCAAGGTCGTCGGCGATCAGAATTACTTTGGTGCTTACCGGGCCGATGGACCCCCTGCGGTCGCTTCCTGCCGGTATGGAGTTCTGTAATAAGTGCCTGTTAATAATGCTGTTAGATTTCGTACCGCTAATACCACCGTAATTATGCAGAACTTTTCTGGGCTCCGGCGGTGTTATGAGTAGAGAGCCGGTATTATCATAAAATCTCAAAAGTTCCTCTTGCTGGATATCTTTTGTCAGACAGGCTTTTCCATAGATATATCCTTCCCGTTTAATGCCCGATGTATAGGGGGACGCCCATACAATTCCGTTAAAGGCCTTTTTGTAGGTTTTCGGAGCCAGTGAGCCGGTTATCTCGGTACTTCCATTTTCTGATTTTAAAACGGGACAGTCGATGCCATATACGGTTCCCTGGCCCACGATATCCGCTCCGCCGTATGCAGTGATCTCGCCGCCGGACAGAATGACTTTGGCAAAGTCATCGGCTTCGTCAGAGTTCAAGGCATAGTCATGGGTGGCCTCGCCGCCGTATCCGATGCCTGCGCCGCTTTTGTAAGTCCTGATTCCGGCAGTGTCAAAGGAACCTTCTCCGCCCTGGGCAGTAATCTTCCCCCCTGTGATTGTGATATTGCCAATAGGGCCGAAGTCTCCGCCGCCGATGCCTGCCGCAGATTTTCCGCCGGTGGCGTTTATTGTGCCGCTTTTAATGGTTATACTGCCCTGGGGTTCTGAACCCTGACCGCCGATACCAGCGCCGCCGGTGCCGCCTGTCGCAGTAAGTGAATCGGCGTCATCCTTATTTTTACATTCAATTACAACGGAGCTGCCTGCTTCTACAAACAGGCCTGCATTGGATCCGCCTGTACTTTCTAAGGTATTGACGCCTTCTAAAATGAGTTTGACTTTCGTCTTATTTCTGATGGAAAGAGCAGGTCCGTCCGTTTCGCCAGCCTTAATATGCACGTTCCTTAAGGTGACGATATGGTCGTATTCCCTTGCGGCGTTTGTTAATGGACCTCCGGAGATTACAATTGTCTGATTCTGAGCCGGGTCGGTGTTCGATGATGTAATCACGTGCTCCTCACATCGGGTACGGCAGTCATAAGTTTTATTCGCAGCGTCATAGTCTTCAATGTGTACGATACCGCTTGATGTATCAAGCGGCGGGGCAGCCGCATTTACAGTGAATGGAATATAGAGGGATGTTGTAAGCGCGGCTAAGTACACGACCAGAGAGGTTCGTTTCTTTTTTTGCATCATATTTTAGTCCTTTCTAAAAATTTTTTATTTATGCACACAATATCTATGTGACAAATGCGGTTTTTGCCCATAGATATTGTGGTTTGAGACGTTTTATATGAAAAGTATAATTTGTACCTTTTTATCACAGACTATATGAAAATGCAGTATTGGAGGTGAAAAAGTATGGACAGACAGACGTCCGCTCTTTTAAAAGAGTGTAATGCGGGATGCAAGATGGCGATCAATAGTATGGACCGGCTTAAGGATTTTCTGATGAACGCAGATCTGGACCAGACTGTGACCACATACAGGGAACAGCACAAGAAACTGGAAGAAGAATCTCGTGAACTTCTGAAAAAAATGGGAGAGGAAGAGCAGCAGCCGGATAGGATTGCCTCTGCTTTTTCCTGGATCACGACAGAAATGAAAATGCTGATTAAGGACGACAGTACGCAGGCTGCCAAAATTCTGATGAACGGCTGTAATATGGGGATCCAGTCCATCAGCGAATGTATGAATAAATGCCCGGAAGCGTCCCATGACAGTATCTCCGTGGCAAAAAAACTGGTGAAATGTGAAGAAAAGTTTATGGAGGATCTGAAGAAGTACCTGTAAAATAAAAAATATAATATATAAATTCTGGATGAATCCAGACGCAGGCTGAAGAAGAGGGGATGCATGTTTTTCGTGCGTCCCTTTTTATGATATGAAATAAGCGCATTCTTTTTTGTACGTCTTAAATATCTTCTCAAGATTCTTACGAAGATTTCTAATCAAAATGATTTTTCTGACGATATATTATAAGACACTCTTTTTAGGCGATTTGGGCCAGACTGTAAAATGTAGCGCGGAAAGAGGTGGAATTGAGATGGATATGCAGAGATATAACCGGCATGCCGGTGTTGATAGCAGGAAAAAGCAGAAAAGCCGGAACAGGGGGTGGATGATATGCGGGGATGGGTGAGCGATGACCTGGGAATTTATTGCCGGGTAAAATTCGTATAAAGAACTTTTACAATGCCGGATATTTCAGACAACCTATATGAATATAATGGCATTAGAAGTGAAGGATTCGTTACTATCACACCTGCGGTGTTCATAGTAACGGTCTCTTTGATATAAGTATATCCAGGGCACAAATACGTTGAACTTCCCAGGAAATTGAAGTATACTTATATTAAGGGGTGATCTAAAGGTTAAAACCGCATTTTACCGATAGATTTAACGATTTGATAAATTTATAGAAAGGAAATAGTATGATGCGAAAAAAGAAATTAAGTTTATTGGCAATTCCATTGATGGCATGTACAATGATGTTTTTTGCGCCATCAACGGTTTCGGCCACAGGCGATGTTACGCCGACGCCAGGCGCCCGGGCATCCGGTGACCCGGTTGCGCCTAGTACGGCGACGGTTACCATTACGGAAGCTACAGAGGCCGGGTGTAAAGACGGAAGCTGCGAGCATGTCATTTCGGGCGCTTCCGGTACAATTAAAGTGGCCAGCGGAATCCACCATATTACACTGGACGGTGTGACCGTGGATCCGGATCCAAGCGGTACCTGTCCTGCGTTTGAAGTCAGTGCATACGCGACTGTCTATCTGAAACTGCAGGGAACCAATACGCTGACAAGCGCAGAGGGATTTGCGGGAATCCACGTTCCGGCACATGCGAAGTTAATTATAGAAGGAGCGGCTAACGACAGTACGCTGAATGTGACTGGCGGTGTCGGAGGCGCAGGTATTGGCGGATATGGAGGCGGCTCCGAGCCATGCGGAGACATTACCATTAACAGCGGTATTGTTAATGCGACCGGAGGACGCAATAGCGCCGGTATCGGTGGTGCGCCGTATTCCCCGGGCGGTACGATTACCATTAATGGAGGAACGGTTACTGCGACCGGCGGAGAAAGCAGCAGCAGTATGGCCGGAGGAATGGGAATCGGCTGCGGAGGACAGTATGCCAACGGAAGTTCCAACACGAAGCTGCTTGGAAGAGTGGTTTTGAATGGCGGTAAGATTAAAGCCATTGGCGGGACCAACGGAACGAATGCGAAAAGCAGCGGTATCGGCTGCGCTACGTTAGAGACAACGCTGGCGAATGGGGAAGCGACCATTATAACGAATTCTATCGACCGGAAGACTTCGGTTGCTTCTCTGCAGGGGATCGTATGGGATGAAACGGAAGAAAACGGAATTGTACATGGCCGCGCTACGCTGAAAGAAGGCCTCCACGGCATCAAGAATCCCCCGCCGCAGACTCTGACGATCCCGGGTGGCTGCGGCTTGATTATCCCGATAAGCACTAAGCTGCCACATCCTGACGGAGCCAGCATTTATGGTAATGGAACGATCGTGAATGCAGACAATCTGCTTATTACAGGTGGTTTTATTTCGGATACGATTACCCGAAGCGTATCATTATCAGAGAATGACGTCGTAGTCACTGATATGGAATATACGGGAGAAGATCTGACAAAACTGGCTGTTAAAGAAAATGAAGAAAGAACGGAGGATACCGGCATTGTCTATAAGGTTGATTCCGCAGGGTGGACTCGGACCTTCGAGATTCTTGGCCGGGGACCGGCTACGGAGATCCGGAATGCCGGGGATTATATTGTTACTTATAAGAAGGAAGGGTATGAGACCTTTACGAAGAAGGTAATTATTTCCCCTAAGGAGATTACCTCGGATATGGTCAGCAAGATTGCAAGCCAGAGTTTTACCGGAAAGCAGATCAAGCCGGCAGTTACTGTCAGGTATAATGGGATGACTCTTAACTCAGACGGTATTATTGATTATACGGCTGTTTATGGCGACAACATCAAGGTTGGGGAAGGTACGGTAAAGATTATAGCCGCCAATTCCGGGAATTACACAGGAGAGTATACTCAGACATTCACCATTAACCGCGCTTCCATTGCAGGCGCCAAGGTAACCATTAATCCGGAATCGGCTAATTATGACGGAAGTGCGAAAGATCCGGAGATTGTCGTTACGCTGGATACCGTGACGGACGGCGTTACCGAGACAAAGACTCTGATTAAGGATGTGGATTATACGCTGACGCCTTCACCGGATGATCTGGTCAGTGCGGGCACCGTCACATACACGATTGAAGGTGCGGGGAATTATACAGATATGGCGCCGAAGGTAACCTTCACAATCAATCCATTGCCGGTAACGATTAACCTTAACAGTCTTACCGCCGAAAACAGAGAATACGACGGTACGAACGAGGTTGAACTGAAAGCCCAGTGTACAGGTATTCTGGATGCAGACAAGAATGATGTGAAGCTTAAGGCAAAAGCAACGATATCAAGCGCGGACGTAGGTTCTTATTCAACGGTACGGATTGAGAGTATGGAACTTGTCAGTGAGAATAATAAGCACATCAACTATACGCTGACCCCGTTGGAGGGAGATACCCCGCTGTCGCAGCCTGTAGTAATCAGACGGGCCAAAGCGCCGGCTACACCGGAAATTACTTATAACTATAATGTCAGCTCAAAGGACAATAAGAAATTCTATTGTACGCTTGATCTTGATAATGCGCAGAACGGCGTAGAATATCAGTACAAGATGGATGATGGAGAGTGGACGTTGAATCCGGTCTTTGATAACATTGTACCGGAATCCAAACATACATTTTACGCCCAGTCAGTAGACTCACCGAATATAGAGCAGAGTGCAGTCGGCGAGAAGGAGGTTGTTTTTGAAAAGCTTGAGACAGAGAACGGACCGGCGGCATTCAAATTAGAGTTCGCTGAGAATGAAGACGGCGAGACTCTTACGGCTACGATCCCGCTTGCAGGGGATAATGCGGGAGAGAATACAGACGATGAGGCGGCTGCAGAGAAAGACGCAGACAAAAAGGAGAAGGCGGACGCAGAAGAAGATACAGATCAGAAGGACGGGGCAGATGAAGGCGAGGACAATTCCGGAGATCCTGAAGAGCCCAAAGATCCTGAAGATCCGCCTTCAAAGCCAGCTTCTTCTCCCAGAACGATAGAGTACCGCTTCAGCACCCCGGATGAGGAAGAAGCCGCAAAGTATTCATCAGAGAAAGATGCGAATATTAAGCCAGACTGTAAACCGGATACCGAATATACCGGATATGCGAGATATGCAGAGAACGAGACGCACAAGGCAAGTAAGGCGACCAAGGATACGCAGACCTCTCCGAAGCTGACGGTTAAGACTCCGGTTATTTCACCGGAAGACGGATCTACATTTACTGGTTCCAGAACCGTAGAGATTACCTGTCCTACAGAAGATGCGACCATTTACTATACGACAGACGGCACGGATCCGACAAAGGATAGTAATGTATATAAAGATCCTTTCAAGATTAATGCAACGGCTACGATTAAGGCGATTGCAGTTAAAGAAGGTATGAATGACAGTGCGATTGCATCGGCGACCCTTGCGAAGTATGAGAACATCGTATACACAAGAACCGGCGTTACGAAGTTAGATACTGTAGACCACGAGAAGAATGTCATTGCGCCGGAACTGATGGAAAAGCTGGAGTCACCGGATAAAAAGGATGCGACAGAAAAGATTATCTCCAAACTTACGGCAATCCTTTCCGACATCGGAGCGCCGGGAGATTTCACGTATCAGAACATCGCATTTTACGATCTTGTCGTAGAAATCAGCACTGATAACGAAGTGACTTATAAGCCTGCGACGCCAGATGACTTCCCAGAGGGCGGCCTTGACGTTACGGTGAAATGTCCGGAAGGAACGAACATCAAGGATTATGACTTCGCAATTGCCCATATGTTTGCATCGGGCGAGCAGATTGGAGAAGTAGAGCATTGGGAGAATGTAGGAGTTACAAAGACGAAGACGGAAGACGGAAGCGATGCTTTGCGCTTTAAGATTTCCAGCACATCACCGATTGCGATCGCATGGACGGCGGCAGTGCCGGGCGGACCGAACAGCAATGGGGTAGATGAGAATCCAGGCGGAGACGACAATCCGGGTGGAGACGATAATCCAGGCGGAGACGATAATCCAGGCGGAGACGATAATCCAGGCGGAGACAATAATCCAGGCGGAGACAATAATCCAGGCGGAGACAATAATTCTGGCGGAGACGGAAATGGAGACGGCCAGGGAACTGGTAACGATGGCCGGGTGACCACTGCAAATAACGCAGACGGCACTGGTGCGGCAGGGAATGCCAATGGGACTGGAACAGGAACTGCTACAGACGCACTCAAGTCTGCTGCTGCCTCTCTTCTGCCTAAGACTGGCGATACCAGCAAACTCCTCATATGGGTTGTCCTTGCGGCAGCATGTGTAGCCGTTATTGTAGGAGTGCAGATGAAGTCTAAGAAAGGGAAAAGAAAAAAGAAATAGAATTAAGACGTTTATAAACGAATGGAAAAGACCCTGGAATGTATTCCGGGTCTTTTCTCTTTTATGGATTATATACTGTATTTTAATATTAAATTGTGCTAATATTAAGGAGAAAAACATGAAAATTATGGAAGCGGGGAAAGAAGATTAAAGATGAAGCGTATCTCTCTGGAAGATTTACTTGAGTCACATCAGAGTGTTTCCTATGAGCAGCAATATCAATACATTCTGACGTTACTTGAGAAGGGTAAGATTAAGCCGTTAAAAGCATCTGGTACGAACGGGAAGCATCCGGCGCTTTACTGCGAATACTGGATGGTCGAAAAGAAAAAGGAGTACAGTATATCTGAACAAGAGCTAAAGTATCAGCTTCATCCTTTGATTTCGATAGATTATTATCTGTCTCACCTTAAGAATTATGAACAGGACCGGCAATGGATTCTGAGGCTGAACGAATATCTTAAGCGCAGCAGGGAAAAACTGGATGATACGGAGTCGGTGAATGAACGCAGTTTCGAGATCTTCAGCAATGAGAAATTCATAAGCCGGGGACCGGGAAAGCGTATTCTGAAGAACTGCGGATTGTCAGAAAGATTCCTCAATATGTATCAGACGACAGAGCCGCTGGCATATTATACGCATACAAGACAGGAGCCGCAGAACATTCTGATCCTGGAGAACAAGGATACTTTCTATAGTATGCGGCGTTATCTGACTGGCAGAGAGGCGAAGGAGAGGAAGAACCTTCTCCTGGGGATGGATATAGGGACTCTGATCTATGGTGCGGGAAAGGGAATTCTACGTTCGTTTCTGGAGTTTGACCTGTGTGCAGAACCTTATATGACAAACCGGGAAAATCGTATTTATTATTTTGGTGATTTGGATTATGAAGGAATCGGAATCTACGAAAGCCTTACGGAAATCGTTTCTGGCAGGTGGGTGATTATTCCTTTTGTGAGAGCGTATGAGACGATGGTTAAGAAAGCGGACGGAACATGCGGGCTTTTGAATCTGCCAGACACGAAAGAACTGCAGAATCGGAATATAAAGGGGGTATTTTTCTCGTATTTTCATGAGGAAACGGTGAGACGGATGAAGTCGGTACTGGAGTCTGGAAAGTATATTCCCCAGGAGATACTGAATATTGCCGACTTCTGAACTGAAATGAAACCAGAAAACGCAAGGGAGGTATTTCATGGGAATCTATTTGAATCCAGACAATAGTAAGTTCGAGGAGGCCGTGAACTCGGCGGTTTATATTGATAAGACGGGGCTGATCGAATATACGAATTCCGTTCTGCATACAATGCAGGACAATGTCTGTGTAAGCCGTCCGCGGCGCTTTGGAAAGTCGATGGCGGCAAATATGCTGACGGCATACTATAGCCGCGGCTGTGATTCCAGAAGGTTATTTGCCGGGTATAAGGTTTCAGAGAGTGTGGATTTTGAGAAACATTTAAACCAATATGATACGATTTTTTTAAATATACAGGAATTTTTAAGCAGGAGCAGAGATGTCCGGGAGATGACTGACCGCATTAGGAAGATTGTTTTAAGAGATTTGAAGAAGGAATATCCAGATATTGATTACTTTGATGATACGGATCTGGCTGAGTCTATGCAGGATGTTTACGCAGAGACAAAATGTCCATTTGTGATTATTATTGATGAGTGGGATTGTATTTTTCGGGAGTATAAGACGGATAAGGAAGCGCAGGAGATGTATCTGGATTTTCTAAGGGATATGCTGAAGGATAAGGGATATATCTATCTGGCTTATATGACGGGAATTCTTCCGGTTAAAAAGTATGGGACGCATTCTGCATTGAATATGTTTGATGAGTTCTCCATGATTAATCCAGGTCCGCTGGCAGCCTATGTGGGATTTACAGAGGAAGAGGTAGGAAAGCTGTGCGAAAGATATGGGATGGATATGGCGGAGGTAAAAAGCTGGTATGACGGGTATTCCTTTGGGAGGGGTCTCTCTGTGTACAGCCCCAGATCTGTGGTGAGTTGTATGCAGTATGGAAAGATTGGAAACTACTGGAATCAGACTGAGACGTTTGAGGCTTTAAAGCTTTATATAGATATGAATTTTGACGGATTAAGGGATGATATTCTGAGTATGATTGCGGGCGAAACCGTTCCGGTTAATACAGAGAGTTTTGCGAATGATATGACCACCTTTCGGACAGAGGATGATGTACTGACGCTTTTGATTCATCTGGGATATCTGGGATATGATTACGAGAGCAAATATGTATTTATTCCTAATAGCGAGGTTCGCGGGGAGTATGTGAATGCCGTGTCGGTTTCGGACTGGGGCGGGATATCGCTGGCGCTCAAGAATTCTGCGGATACGCTGAAGGCAATCTGGCAGGGCCGCCCGGGACAGGTGGCGGAAGGAATGAAGCAGGCGCACTTTGAGACTTCACATATACAATATAATGACGAGAACGCATTAAGTTATACGATTTCTCTGGCCTTATATGCGGCCCGGAATTTTTACACAGTTCATCGGGAACTGGCGGGGGGCAAGGGATTTGCAGATCTGGTGTTTATTCCAAGAAAACAGTTCCCAGACAAACCGGCTCTGGTGGTGGAACTGAAATGGAATAAGAGTGCGCAAGGGGCGATTCAGCAGATCCGAAAGAAAGAATACTGCCAGAGTCTGGAGGAATACAGGGGGAATCTCTTGCTGGTGGGTGTGAATTATGACAGAAAGACCCGGGAACATACCTGTGTGATTGAAAAATTTTATTGTAATGGCTGAGTCAGAAAGGAGGGACAAGTTGCAGTATGAATTTTTAAAGCATTTTCCAAGAAGAATGAAGAATGTAGGCTTATATGCGGTTTTAATCCAGAACAGCGCCCAGAAGACCACCTGGAAACAGTATGGGTTTCTGTCGCTGGGGGAACAGCTGAATCTTATTTTTGCAGTCATGCTTTACGTGATGGAGCAGTCCCTAAAAGAAGAGCGCTGTACGATGGATGATATCGGGGCGTATATTGATACGGTCAACGCCCGGCACTTTAGGAAAGACATGTCCTATGACGACTGCAGGCAGCTTGGGGATTTTGTGGTCAATGTGGTGCTGTCCAATGAAGGGCGGGCAATGTATTTTGAAGGATTTGATTTTGAGGAAAATGGATATCAGAACCTTCATATCAGTTATGTGGCGAACCGGATTATTTACATAGATCAGGAATTTAAGCGTACTTCTTATTATCTGACGGATGACGGCTATAATCTTCTGCTGGCTACCCTGGAGATCGAAAGTAATATGAAGCTGACGATTCACGAGATGATCTTTCAGATGCATCTGGAGAAGCAGAGTTATGACAAGGCTGTGGACGAGATCAAGAATGTCTTTAATCTGCTGAGGATTCAGCTTCAGAAGATTCAGGAGGCTATGGGAAAGATCCGCAGAAATGCGCTGAATTATTCGGTAAAAGATTATGAGGAAATATTACTTTCGAACCTGGATACCATCAGCGATACAAAGCAGAAGTTTCAGAACTACCGGGAGATGGTGAAAAGCCGGGCCAGGGCGCTGGAGGAGGAGAATATCAGCGTGAAGCGTCTTAACGGGAAGGACGAGGAGAAGCTGTCTCATCTGCGGATTATTGAGGCATATCTGAACCGGACGATTGACGAACATCAGAAAATACTGAACAGTCACTTTGATCTTAAGGCTTTATATACGAAGGAACTGGAGACGCTTTCGCAGATGTCGCTGATCCGCCGTTTTCCGCTTAGGACGGAATTGTATGACAAAGTACTGGAGAATCCGGAGGCCCTTTTGAAGCTGGATTATTTTTTAAGGCCGTTGTTTAACCAGGAGCCTTCTAAGGTCTATAATCTGAATCAGGCGTTTCAGTTACAGAGGCCGGTGCGAAAGCATGTGGAGGAAGATATTGCGGAGGAACTGGATTTTGATGAGGAAGCGTGGCTTAAGGAGCAGGAGCGGATTCGGAAGGAGAAGCTCAAAAAATATGAAGTGAGTCTGTGCCGGCTGCTTCGTTATGCGGTCAGGGAAGAGGCGGTGTCCCTGCGCAAGATATGTGAGTCTGTGCAGGAGCGGGAGGAAGAACTGGCAGAGCTGCTTCCCAATGTGGAGATTTTTAAGGAGATCATGGTAGAGCTGATTAAGAACCAGGAGATTGATATCAGCGCTCTGCTTAAGGAGCGAAGCGAGTTTATACAGGATCGGCCGGGAGAATTCCAGCTGAACGAGATGCTGCTGTATCTGGTGGAGGAGTATCCCGAGTTCCATGATGTGAAAAAGGTGGAGGCTTACCGGATCGAGGACGGAAGTGTCGTGACGTTTGAAGGGATACTGAACGAGGATAAGGCGAGGAAGACGATTCGGTGTTCCAATGTTCTGATTCGGGTGAACTTGAGTCTGCCAAAGGGCGCCATGTGATGCGCACCCTTTGTCTGACGAGATATTAACAGAAAAGGAGTAAAAGCGGATGGCTTATGAATTAGACGAGGTCCAGACAAGTCAGGAGATCTTCTATTATCTTCTGGAACACCATGAACTTCGGGAAGAGGAGGAGATGCAGCTTTACAGGGCGTACACGGAGCGGGAGGTGATACAGAACCTGGTGAAGTCTCAGGGAGACATTGCCAGAAGCAGGATTGAGCGGTATGGAAACGTGATCTATCTTATCCCGAGGGAGGAAAATAATTTCCTTGGTTTTTCCAAGGCGCAGCTTAAGGCGGCGCTCTGTAAATCCTCCGGGACGGATAAGGACTATTATCTTTCTCAGTTCGTGGTGCTGACGCTATTGGTGGAGTTCTTTGACGGGCAGGGCAGCAGCAGTAAAGCGCGGGAATATATGCGGGTGGGAGAACTGCAGAACTGTATTTCCAGCCGTCTGAAGGAAGGGGCCGAGAGCATGGATGAAGAGGAGGAAGAACGGTCTGGAATTGCGTTTTCTAATATGCTGGAGGCGTATGAAGCTCTGCGTTCGGATGATAAGGGATCCCGGGCAAAGACTACGAAGGAGGGTTTTTTGCATTCGATCCTGACATTTCTGCAGAAGCAGGGGCTGCTTGAGTATGTGGAAGCGGATGAGATGATTAAGACGACGAAGAAGCTGGATAATTTCATGGACTGGAATCTGCTGAATCAGAACAATTATCATAGAGTGCTTAAGGTTCTGGGGGTGACGGAAGATGAGTAAGATTAATGCTATTAGGCTGATTAATGTGAACTATAATAACAATGCCATCCGTATCAGTGACGAATGTTTTCATCTGAATGGCGAGAGTACCTTGCTGTCCCTCAGAAATGGCGGAGGCAAGTCGGTGCTGGTACAGATGGTGACGGCGCTTTTTGTGCATAAGCGGTACAGGGATGCGAAAGACCGTCTTTTCGAGAGTTACTTTACTACGAACAAACCTTCCTTTATCCTGGTGGAATGGGTATTGGACGGCAAAGCAGGATATGTGCTTACGGGAATGATGGTAAGAAGAAGCCAGGATGTGGGCGAGGGAAGCGCTGAAAGCCTTGAGATGGTCAATCTTATCTGCGAGTACCGTAAGCCGTGCATCCAGGATATCCACCATCTTCCGGTGGTAGAGAAGGGGAAGAAGGAGATCGTACTTAAGAATTTTGCGGCGTGCAGGCAGATGTTTGAGTCTTATAAAAAGGATCGGTCTGCGAATTTCTTCTATTATGATATGATGAATCCGGCCCAGTCCAGGCAGTATTTTGAGAAACTGACAGAGTATCAGATTCACTATAAGGAGTGGGAGACAATCATTAAGAAAGTGAATCTGAAGGAATCGGGGCTTTCGGATCTGTTTGCAGACTGCCGGGATGAGAAAGGACTGGTAGAGAAATGGTTTCTGGACGCTGTGGAGAGCAAGCTGAATAAGGAACGGAACCGTATGAAGGAATTTCAGACGATTCTGGAGAAATATGTAGGGCAGTATAAGGATAACCAGACGAAGATCAAGCGGCGGGATATCATTCGTGCATTTAAGGAAGAGGCAGAAAAGATCCGGGAGATGGCAAAAGGATACCAGGCGGAAAGTGGACGGGTGGGGCGGCAGGAGAATCTGATCGCACATTTTATTGCGGAACTGAACCGGCTGCATGACGGGACAAAAGAAGAGTGCCAGGGCATTCTTGAGAAGATGGAGGCTATACGGGAGCAGATTTCACGAGTGGAATATGAGAGGCTGTCCAGTGAGATTCATAGACTGGAGGAGGAACTCAGGTTTCATCTGAGTAACAGGGATATGATTGAGATTGAGAAGGAGGATCTGGAACAAGAGGAAGCGAAGATTTTAAGAACGTTAAACCTTCTGACCTGTGCGAAACAAAGGCGAACCATGGAGCGGGCGCAGGAGGAACTTAAGCTGATTCGTCAGAAGCTTCTTGTGTCCAGGCAGCGGGAAGAGGATCTGGAACCAGAGAGAAATTATCTGGGGTATACGCTGAGACGTTATTTCGAAAGGCTTCTGAAGGAAAATAAGGCAAAAGTCCGGGAGAATGAGGAAGAAGCGGCGAATCTGTCGGAACAACTGGCTAAGGTCGAGGGAAGGCTTACAGAACTGGCGGAGAGTCTGATAAAGAATGCGGCGCAGGCTGGCGCGCTTAAGAGTACGGCGGCATCTTATGACCGGTCAGAGGAGGCCTATAACCAGCGTTATGGGGCGGAGCTTGTTCGGAATATTCTCGGGGTCTACGAGCCGGGAATGCTGGAAGTCTGCCGGTCGTCTTATGAGAAGGAGATGGAAACTGCCGTAAGGTCATGTCTGGGTCTTAAGAAACAGCAGGAACAGGCGAATGAGAAGCGCCTGAGCCTTGAGCGCAAGGCTCAGGATCTGAATTCGAAGCAGATTCAGGGAAAGATGGAACGAAAGCGCCAGGAAGAAGTGCGGCAGGGATATGAGAAGGAACTGGAAGCCAGGAAGGTTGTGCTGCGCTACCTGAATCTCGAGGAAACGGTACTTTTTGACCATGAAAAGATTCTGCAAGCGTCCGAGAGAAAGCTGCTGGAAATTGCGGGGCTGCGGAGGAATCTTGAGAAGGAAGAGGACATTTTGCAGAAGGAGTATCAGCGGCTGACCCAGGGCAAGGCGCTGGAACTGCCGGAGGATCTGGAACAGGAACTGGTGAATCTCGGGATTCATGTGGTCTATGGCATGGAGTGGCTGGCGAAGAACGGCTATTCTGAGAAGGAGAATCTGGAACTGGTGCGCAGTCATCCCTTTCTGCCTTATGCGCTGATTCTGTCTTCGGCAGAGGTTCAGAAGCTGTCTCAGAATGCGGGGAGCATCTATACTTCATTTCCCATTCCGATTGTGGCCAGGGAAATGCTGGAGAAGAGCAGGGAGGAACGCAGGAGCGGGATTATCCGGTTAGAAGGGGTCAGCTTCTATGTGTGGTTCAATGAGAATCTGTTAAATGAAGAGAAACTAAAACTTCTGGTGCAGGAGAAGGAAAAGCAGATTCAGAAGAAAAAGGAAGCGATCGGGGTCCGGCAGGCAGAGTATACGGAGTATTTTGAACGCCAGGAACGGATTCGTAACCAGGAGGTCAGCAAGGAGAAGTGGGAAGCGAACGCAAAGGAGACTGCCAGACTTTCGGAGCAGCTTGAGATGCTGGAAAAGGAGAGCGGAACCAATTCTGAGGACCTGGTAAGCCTTAAGAATGAGATGAAGCGACTGGAAAAGGATATCCATAAGGCAGAGCAGGATGTGGCGTATCAGCAGAGAAGGCTTGAGGATTTTGCAGGACTCTGTAAGGAGTATGAGGGTTATGAGCAGAGTTTAAGAGAGATGGAGCTTTGTAAGAAGGAGTCGCAGAAGCTGGCTGAGAAGCAGAAGCTGGCCAGGAATCAGCAGGAAAAGCTTACGGAAAGGCAGAAAGCGGGAGAGATTGAACGGAACAGCCTGGCCAGGGAAGAAGAGGAGATTCGCCGGGAGGGACAGAAGTATCAGGGTTATGAAAAGGCAGAACCGCCGGCGAATCTTAAGGATGGGACAGAGAATGGAAGAGCTGTGGAAAGAGAAAGGAAAAGCGAGGCAGGAGCCGACATTAAGGAGATGGAGGCAAGGTATGCCGCAATCTCCTCCCGTGTGTCCCAGGAGATCCAGGAACTTGAGGAGCAGGAGCAGCGGGCAGGGAACCGATACCAGGAGTCGGTGGAGGAACTTTTGCATCTGCAGAAAAAACACGGGCTTGTGGAAGAAGAATATCTGAAGATTCATTATAGCCGCGAGGAGGAGTCGCATCAGGAGATTCTGGCAGAAGACCGGAAGCGGAAGATCGCTGTGAAACAAAGGCTCTGGAATGAGGAAGATAAGCAGATTGCGGTGGTAAATCAGCAGAAAAGTGAACGTCTGGAGCAGATGAGAAAGGCGTGTGAGGAGCAGGAGCCGCTGCCCAAAGAGGCAATCCAGAACCAGGATTTTGAGGCGAGAAAGAATCAGCTCCGATACCAGGAGAAGGAAGCGGGAAAGCAGGCAGAGCTTAAAAGAGAACAACTTCGCAGTTATGATGAGAATCTGACGGCGCTTGCGGAATACAGCGCATTTCCACTGGGAGAAGACGTGCAGTGGGAGAAGAGCTTTGAGGAGATGGACGCAAGGAGTCTGCGGAATTTTAAAGGTATTCTTATCCGGGATTATAACCAGAAGCTGAGGGACTGCCAGGAAGCAAGAGAAAAGCTGACCAGGCTTTTGAATCAGGTGGTACGGTTAGAACCGTTTCAGGAGGATTTCTATAAGAAACCTTTAGAGGCTATGCTGGAACTCGCCCAGGATGCGGCGGCGGTACTGAAGCAGCTTGATACAACGATCCAGTCCTACGACAGTCTGATGGAGAAGCTGGAGGTTGATATTTCTCTGGTGGAGAAGGAAAAGAATAAGATTGTGGAACTGATGGAGGACTATGTGCGGGAAGTCCATCAGAATCTGGGCAGGATTGACCATAATTCTACCATTACTATCCGGGAGAGGCCGGTCAAGATGTTAAAGATTCAGCTTCCTTTGTGGGAAGAGAATGAGAATTTATATCAGCTTCATCTAAAGGATCTGATTGACCAGGTTACACAGAAAGGGCTGCGTTTATTTGAGCAGAATGAAAATGCGCAGGAGTATTTCGGTACACAGATTACCACGAGGAATCTGTATGATACGGTGGTGGGAATCGGAAACGTGCAGATCCGCCTCTATAAGATTGAGGCCCAGCGGGAATACCCCATTACCTGGGCCGAAGTGGCAAGAAACTCAGGGGGAGAAGGATTTCTGTCGGCGTTTGTCATTCTGTCGAGCCTTCTCTACTATATGCGTAAGGATGATACGGATCTGTTTGCCGACCGGAATGAGGGGAAGGTGCTGCTGATGGATAACCCGTTCGCACAGACCAATGCGTCGCATCTGCTCAAGCCCCTGATGGACGTGGCGAAGAAGACGAATACTCAGCTTGTCTGCCTGACCGGGCTTGGCGGGGAGTCTATTTATAACAGGTTTGATAATATATACGTGTTGAATCTGATTGCTGCAAGTCTTCGGAATGGCATGCAGTATCTGAAAGCGGATCATCTGCGGGGAAACGAGCCGGAGACGATGATCGTGTCTCAGATTGAAGTGATGGAACAGTATAAACTATTTATGTAAGGAGTGGAAAAGATGGCAAGATATGTGAAGGAACTGACGCTGAATAAGCCGGAGGGTTTTGTGCAGTTTATAATGAATGATTATCTGAGGAAGAATAGCTTCGTTATGGCGGACTGGAAGGGAGAGCCGGCTTACCGTACCGGGGATGCGATGATGGAAGGGTATAAATATCTGAAATGGTATTATAACAACGGCGTTTTCCATCTGGAGGCCTGGATGAAGGGGACGTTCGGCGGGGAGTGGAATCTGGACGGCTTTGTAGGGACTCTGCAGAAGAAGCCTTACAGGGAGAGTCTTGAGCAGTTGTTTGAAGCCCTTAAACAGCCGCTTCCGATGGAGCAGGGGATGGCGGCAGGCCAGGGAGGAATGCCGGGGAATCCGGGACAGCCTTATCAGAATGTCGTTCCGGTACATACGGTGGATAATTCCGGGGCGGCCACAATGGGCCTTGTATTCGGAATCTTAAGTATTGTTTTTGCATTTCTGGTGCCGATCGTAAGTATTTTACTGGCGTGCCTTGGATTCTCCCGAGCGAGGATGGGCGCCGGTTCCCGAAAGGCAGGGCAGGCGAAAGCAGGTAAGATTCTTTGTATCATTGGGATCATTGCGGCAATCGTGATGTGGGGATTGAGTATTCTGCTGCTGCTTCCGACGTTTGGAATGATCTATTAAGAGATTCGGTTTCCATTAAAGACGGAAATAGAACGCTTCACGCAAAAACGAAGCAAAATTTCCTGAAATATGCTATACTGATGTCAGCAAAGAAGGGAGAAAAGCAGATGAGTTTAGAAGTGAAAAATTTGTCAAAGAAATACGGAGAGAAAACAGTAGTGGAGAACTTAAGCTTCGAGATGAAAAATCCGGGCGTATTTGCACTGCTTGGAACAAACGGAGCGGGAAAAACCACGTCAATCCGTATGATGCTGAATATGCTTTCAAGGGACAGCGGGGAGGTGCTCTGGAACGGCGCACCCCTTGACACGGCCACCTGCAATGTAGGCTATCTCGCAGAGGAGCGGGGGCTGTACCCCAAGTATACGCTGATGGATCAGTTGATTTATTTTGCAGGACTTCGCGGGATTGCGAAGGCGGAGGCGAAGAAACGGATCCGCTACTGGGCCGAACGGCTTGAGGTCGAAGAATATCTCTATCCTCAGGCTCCTAAGACAGAGGATGGAAAGAAGAAGCGCGGACGTACAAAGGCACAGGCCCCGAAGAAAGCCGATCAGCTTTCAAAGGGAAATCAGCAGAAGATCCAGTTCATGACAGCGCTTTTGCCAGACCCGGATCTGCTGATTTTAGATGAGCCTCTTTCCGGTCTGGATCCGGTGAATTCGGATTTGTTCAAGGGTATCATCCGGGAGGAGATTGCCAAGGGAAAATATCTCATCATGTCCAGCCATCAGATGGCTACCGTAGAGGAATTCTGTACGGACATTATTATTCTGAACCGTTCTAAGACGGTTCTTAAGGGACGTCTGAATGAGATTAAGAAGAGTTATGGCCGTATTAATCTGGAGCTTAAGACGGAGACGGATGTAACGGAACTGATTCAGGAGGCAGGGCTTAAGCTGGTCTCAGCGAAAGAAAGCGAATATCAGATCAAGGTGTCCGGGGATGAGCAGGCCAATGTATTTCTGAAGCTTCTGATTGAGAAAGGGATTACTGTGGTTACATTCAGTCTTCGCGAACCGTCTCTCCATGAGATTTTTGTGGAGAAAGTAGGTGATGCACATGAAGATTAGCAGAAACGACTTTAACGGAACCGGGAGTGTATACCGTTTTACGCTTTCCCAGATGCTGAAAGGAAAGGCGAATATCATTACCATGCTGATCTTTTTCCTGATAGCGGCCGCCAGTATTCCGGTTATGACGCTGGTGATGGGCGGGAAGAACGCAGCGTCTTCTGAGGAAGGCGAAAATGGGGCTGAAGCTGTAGGAATCACGGCGATGTATGTCCAGAATGATACGGGATACGATCTGGATCTTGAAAATATTCCGCTTACAAATGAAATGTTTGCGCATACAGAGTTTGTAGATACGAATCTGATGGATACATCGTTGTCGGAAGATACATATGCTTCGATGATTCAGTCGAAAGAAGCATATGTACATCTTCAGAAAGACATAGAAAAGATGTGTTTTACGGTTGGGGCTTATACCCTGGAAGAGCGGGATTTCTCAGATGGAGATCTGGATTCCTGCGTGGGCGCACTTTCCGGCCTTCTTGATGAAGCGCGTATTGTCCAGCAAGAGGCAGAGTCAGAGCAGATTGCGGCGCTGACGGATCCGTATACGACGAATGTACAGAGTGTTTCGGAATATCTGGAGGAGGAAGACGATCATTTTAGCGCACGGTTTGGAGTGCAGATGATTTATTCTGTAGCGCTTTTAATCCTGTGTTCTTTTGCCGCTTCTTTCATTATCCAGAAGGTAATCGAAGAGAAGGCATCCAAGCTTGCAGAACTTCTGATGGTCAGTGTGAGCCCTCTTGCAATGCTGGTGGGAAAGATTCTTGCCGTGATGACGTATGTATTTGGACTGATTGCAAGTCTTGTGGCGGTCATGGGAATCTCTTATGTGATTACCGGACGGTTTGCAGACACGTCTGTGGTGAGGCAGCAGATTGAGGCGGCAGGTATTTCTTCGGAGATATTACAGATTTCGCCGGTTACGGTTCTGATTCTGGTGATCTCTCTGCTGCTTGGCTATCTGCAGGTCTCGCTGATCAGCGGGCTGATTGGAACCGGATGTTCGACTACTGAGGATGTGGAACCGGCGAACCTTGCGGTTGTTCTGCTGGTAATGGCAGGGTACATGGTGGCGACCATGACGGTTGGATTTGGCGACAATCCGGTACTAACGTATGTGGTGACGCTGTTTCCGGTTGCCTCTATGTTCTGTGCGCCGGTACGCTATCTTGTAGGGGATATCGGAATCGGGATGCTGGCATTTTCCTGGCTGATTCAGATTGTGGTAATCCTGCTGATTGCTTATGTCTGTGCAAGGATTTACCGCGCATTGATGATGTACCGGGGAAGCCGTATGAAGCTTGGCGGGTGGATTACGATGTTTCGTCAAAGCGGTGCAAAGGAGGTGGAGCACAGATGAAAGGGCTTGGAAAGATTTTTACTTTTACGTTTGTCCAGCACATCAAACAGAAAGGGTATCGGAATGTAACGCTTCTTATAGCCCTGCTCTGTATTCTGCTTCCTGCGGCCATTATGCCGGCAATGGAGTATTTTAAAGATGACGAGACGTATGTGAGTAAGATTGACAGAGTCTATGTGGTTGACAAGAGTGCAAGGACAGCCGGGGAAACGGATTACGGGGTTCTGAACAGTGTGGATCCTGATCGGTTCGCAAATGTCGAGTATGTGATGGAAGAAAGTGTTGAGGAAGCGGCGAAGAAGGCGGAAAAGGATAATTATTCGGCCCTGCTTGTGACGGACTGGCAGGAGGGGAGTTATCGGCTTGACGTCCTGCTTCCCGATGAAACGGAACTTGGTAAGAAGGACGTGAATGCGTATGAGGCGTTTCTTTCCACTTATTTCCGTTATATTCTGATTCAGAAATCGGATCTTGAGGAAGCGCAGATTGCGGAGATGACGATGCCGATTGAGACTCTGGTGCGGGACAGCGGAATTCCTGAGGATGAGACTGACGAATATGCGGCGGCCAAAGGAGTATTGGGTAATTTGCTTCCGTATCTGAACATCATGATTCTGTATTTTATGATTCTTGCATATGGACAGGGAACGGCCAATAATACGATTATGGAAAAGACGTCAAAACTGATGGATCTGTTTCTGGTGTCCGTGAAGCCGGGGGCCATGCTGTTAGGGAAAGTTTTTGCTACGGCTGCAAGCGGAATCCTGCAGATTTTCGTATGGATCGGCGGGCTGTTCGGCGGGTTCGCTCTTGGTATCCATTTTACAAAGATGGTGAATCCGCAGACGAATATGGCGCTGATTCAACTGGTAGAAACGTTTGGTGAATTTACGGGGATGTTTACGGTTTCCGGTGTGATTCTTGCCCTTCTTATGCTGGCGGCAGGGCTTTTGCTTTACTGTTCTCTGGCGGCAGTGGGAGGGGCTCTTGCGGAGAAGCCGGAGGATCTGTCCAGTACGAATATGTTGTTTGTGCTGGTGCTGATCGTGAGTTTCTTTACCACTATGTTTGCCGGCGGGACAGGTGCGGATGTGCCGTGGGATGCGGTAACATGGCAGGTGTGGATGCCGTTTACGGCGATTCTGGTTGCGCCCACAAAGATCTTGCTTGGGGCCTTGAGTATTCCGGAGGCTTTGGGATCCCTTGGAATTGTGGTTCTGACGGCGGCGCTGATTACGGTGCTGGCGGGAAAACTGTATCAGATGATGTCTCTTTATAAAGGGAATCCGCCGAGCCCGAAGAAGATGATCGAAATGCTGCGGGGACAGAGGTAGCCGTAAGGAGGCGCCGAACTGGTTGATAATAAAAAAAGCGCTGTCTTGAAACTGATTCAGGACGGCGCTTTTTTGTTATCTTTCTCTCTTCAGATAGAACTGGAAGGAACTGTACTCGTCTACTTCCCGATTGATGGGAAGTCCTGCGTTCATAAGTGCGGAGCCGGAATAGAGCTCTTTTCCGTCGTTGATCCGGTACATCCCATCCGGAACAAGCCCTTTGGCCTGTACATATTCCTGGGGACCGTTGCAGGTGAGATTGGTCACCACCACGCTCAGAAGGGATTCGGACTGATCTTTTGACACATGCTGCCATGCGGTCATGTTGCCTGCCTTAAAGGGGTTGGTCAGACGGTAATAATCGCCCTTGATGATTAACGGGTAATACTTGCGGAACAGATCGCTCTGCTCCTTGCAGATGGCCTGTTCTTCCTTGGTAAGATGGGTTGCGTCCAATTCGTACCCAAAGGTTCCGCACATGGCGACCACGGCCTTGGTCTTGATCGGAACGAATTTGCCGCTGTCGGAAATGTGCGCTCCCATGGTGCACACCGGATATACGAAAGAAGTCCCGTAGTGGAGCTTTAACCGGTCAATGGGGTGGTTGTTGTCGCTTACCCAGTACTGGGGATAGTAGTGAAGCATTGCCGCATCGTACCTTCCGCCTCCGCCGGAACATCCTTCAAACAGGATATCAGGGTGTGTCTTGATGATGTTGTCCATTACCCGGTAAAGGCCGAGAATATACCTGTGGTAGACTTCTCCCTGTCTCTCGGGGGGCAGTTCGTTCGACCAGATATCCGCAAGGGAACGGTTGATGTCCCATTTTACATAGAAGATATTGGCATCGTCGAGGATTGCGTTGACCTGCTGGATCAGATAATCCTGCACGTCGCGCCTGCTCATATCCAAAGCCATCTGGTTTCTGCTGCGCACGGCATGGCGGCCCGGGATCTGCATGGCCCAGTCGGGATGCGCCCGGTATAAGTCGCTGTCTTCGGATACCATCTCTGGTTCAAACCAGATGCCGAACTTCATGCCAAGGTCATTGATCTGTTCTACTAATTTATGTAAGCCGCATTTGATCTTATTCTGGTTCACATACCAGTCTCCAAGTCCGCTGTTGTCATCATCACGTTTGCCGAACCAGCCGTCATCCATAACCAGCAAGTCCACGCCCATGTTCTTAGCCGCTTTGGCAATCTCAACCAGTTTCACGTCGTCAAAATCCATGAATGCTGCTTCCCAGCTGTTGATCAGAACCGGTCTCTGAACATCCTGTACAAATTTGCTCTGGCAGAGATTTGTGCGGTAGAAATCGTGATACAGATGAGACAGTCCGGTAAACCCGTGTTCAGTAAATGCCATCACAACCTCTGGACCTTCGAAGACTTCCTGTGGTTTTAATTCGTATACAAACTGCTTCGGATGGATTCCCATGACCAGGCGGAGCTGATCGTACTGGTCAAGTTCCGCTTCTGCAAGGAAATTCCCGCTGTACATCAGAGAAAATCCATAACATTTCCCGTAATCTTCGGTGGCATTCCTGTCGCAGAGGATAACAAAGGGGTTCTGCTGGTGGCTGGAGGAACCGCGCACGCTGCCAATGGTATGGATGTGATGAGTCATATGCTGCCGTTCTGCCTGCCGTTCCTGGCCGTAACGCCCGGGAAGGCTTACCAGGTCAAAGTCTGCTCCGTTAAAAAAATCGAGGCAGACAGACATAATCTTCTTCAGATGAATGGAAGTATCGCCGGAATTGACGACTTTCACTGCTCTTGTAATCACATCTGCTTCTTCAAAAACACTGTAAAGCAGTACCACCTGCACATGGCTGATCTCGTCTGACAGGGTGACTTCCAGAGTGTCTACGGTATCATTCTTCGCGGCAAATACGCAAGGAAGCGTGTCAAGCTGATATTTCCCCTTGCTGATCTTATGGCTGACGGCTTTTCCGTGGTAAGAATAGCTGCCGTCTCCATTGACCACCTCTATACTGGCAGTGCGGAAATCGCCCTGCTGCTGGGTACTGAATTCCTGGGGCTGCGCATCAAGAGAAAACGTCCGCTCATTCCTGGACTCATAAGGATTCCCGGAAAATCCCCGGTCATATTGCATAATCTGGTAGGACATATCCGTATCCCAGATAGACGGCCCGTAATAGAGATGAAGAAGATAATCCAGATTGCCGATCTTCATCTGATAAGACGAATGTTTCGTTTGTAAGGTGATGGTTTTGGATGTTTCATTGTAAATAATTCCCATAAGTCTTACAGTCCTCCTAAATAATTCCATTTTCTAAAAGTATAACATGATTTTTCCTAAATTGATTCGTCACAATGGTAGAAAAAATCGGGAAATTTTAGTGTAGTTTTTATATTTTCCAGACATTTGCAGAATACTAAGAACAGACAGGAAAGTGTATGGAGGGTGAAAAATTGGTGGAAATGCGTTCTATATGGACTGAAAATATCAGCCTGCCTCAGTTTAAACAGCTTAAGGGAAGCAGGAACACGGATGTGCTGATTATTGGCGGCGGAATGGCGGGGATTCTTTGCGCTTATTTTCTGAAAAAAGCGGGCGTGGATTACGTGCTTGCGGAAGGCGGGCGGATCTGTTCGGGGATTACGGAGAATACCACGGCGAAGGTTACGGCCCAGCATGGGCTGATTTACCGGAAACTGGTGGATAAATTGGGAACGGAACGGGCCAGGATGTATCTGGAGGCCAACCAGGACGCAGTGCGTAAGTTTGCAAGGCTTGGCAGAAAGATTGACTGTGATTATGAGGTGAGGCCGGCTTTTGTGTTTTCTCATGACAACCGGAAGAAGCTGGAAGATGAAGCGGAGGCGCTGCAAAGGATCGGATTCATACCCAAGGTAATGGATGAGTGTGAACTTCCCTTTCAGACGGTGGGAGCGGTGGGATTTGCAGAGCAGGGGCAGTTTCATCCGCTGAAATTTGTGAATGGCATTGTGAAAGGGCTTAGGATTTATGAAAATACGTTTGTGAAGGAACTGAAGAAGGACCGGGCGGTTACGGAGACGGGGGAGATTCAGTTTCAGAGGCTTATTTTTGCTACGCATTTTCCTATAGATAATAAACATGGGATGTATTTTCTGAAAATGTACCAGGACCGGTCTTATGTGATCGCGCTTGAGGGCGGGCCGCAGATGAAGGGGATGTATATTGACGAGGCCAAGGGGGGAATGTCTTTTCGGAATTACGGGGAATGTCTGCTTCTGGGCGGGGGCGGTCACAGAACCGGGGAGAAGGGCGGTAACTGGGAGGAGATTCGGAATTTTGCCAGGTTGTATTATCCGAATCTGGACGAAAGGTGTTACTGGGCTGCACAGGATTGTATGACGCTGGATGGGATTCCTTATATTGGACGGTATTCCAGGAGTATGCCGGGCTGCTATGTGGCGACTGGGTTTAATAAGTGGGGAATGTCGTCTTCTATGGCGGCGGCGACGATTCTGACGGATCTGATTCTGGAGAGGGAGAATCCATATGCGCCGGTGTTTTATCCTTCGAGGAATATGATTAAGCCGCAATTGTTCATAAACGGGGGGAAGGCGGTGAAGAATCTGTTTACGGTTTCACAGAAGCGGTGTCCGCATCTTGGGTGTGCGTTGAAATGGAACCGGGCGGAGCGTTCCTGGGACTGTCCCTGTCATGGGTCCAGGTTTGACGGGTTCGGGAAGCTGCTGGATAATCCGGCGAATGGGGGGCTTAGGAAGTAGTAGCGGGGGAATGATAGTTGTCGTTAGAATAACGTTAAAAAGGTGTAAAGCCTTGATAATATAAAAAGACCTTACACCTTTTTGGTTAGCTTATGAAATCTTAATACTCAAGTTCTGAATAATCTATACCAAAATTTTCTTTCTGATACTCGACAACGGTTGGAACTTACTCTATTTTCACAAAATCAGCCGCCCCATGTTTACAGAGTGGGCAAACGATATCATCCGGCAGCTCGTCGCCTTCATACACGTACCCGCAGACCACGCATACATAACCTTTCTTTCCTTCGGTATCCGGCTTCGGCTTTACGTTACTCTGGTAATAATTATAAGTCATAGTCTCCACGTTAGAGATTACCCGGGCCTCCGTAACCGTACAGATAAACATACCGTGGGTATCCAGATCCACATACTGCTCAACCTTCAAAGACATAAAGGAATTAATATATCTTGGAAGGAAGACCAGCCCGTTATCAGAACGAAGCAAGGACCAGCCTGCGAACTTGTCTGCCGTCCGTCCGCTCTGGAACCCGAAATTCTCGAATACCTTGAACGGCGCATCCGTAGACAGGCAGTTGATATTCATAATACCAGTCTGTTTAATCACATGATGGGAATAGTTATCTTTATTAATGGTTACGGCAATCCTGTTCGGTGTATTCGTCACCTGTGTCACCGTATTGACAATCAGTCCATTGTCCTTCTTTCCGTCGTTGGACGTCACGACATAAAGCCCGTAACCGATCTTAAACAGTGCGGTCAGATCATTCTTATCGGCTGTCTCGTCATGCTGCGCCAGATAATTCTTACAGAACTCGTCAGCCAGCGATTCAAGCTGTGCGCTGCTCTCCTCGTCAAGCGCGGAATGAATACGGACGGTGGTATCTGCAAAGGTGAGCTTCTTGCATCCTTCTAACATCTGTTTCATGGTCTTGGCGGCAAGCGGGGACCAGGAACCATTTTCAATCAGCCCCACAAACCGGTTCTGGAAATTCCTCTCGGTCAGATGATCAATATATTCACGCATGAATGGGAAAATATCAGCGTTATAAGTGGTAGTGGCAAGGATTAATTTTCCGTAACGGAAGGCGTCAGCCACTGCCTGCGACATATCGCAGCGTGCCAGATCATGGACGATCACGGCCGGGCAGCCCTTCATGCGCAGCTTGTCTGCCAATGTATCAACTGCCTTTTTCGTATTGCCGTATACAGAGGTATATGCAATAACGATGCCTGTGGTCTCTACATTGTAAGAAGACCATGTGTTATAAAGTCCCAGGTAATACCCCAGGTTTTCTGTAAGTACAGGGCCGTGCAGCGGGCAGATCTTCTGGATTTCCAGTGTGGAAGCTTTTTTCAGAAGCCTCTGAACCTGTGCGCCGTATTTGCCCACAATTCCGATATAGTAACGGCGCGCCTCGTCCGCCCATTCCTCTTCAACGTCCAGTGCGCCGAATTTGCCGAAGCCATCCGCAGAGAACAGTACCTTCTCGCAGCTGTCATAAGTAACAATGACTTCCGGCCAGTGTACCATGGGTGCGGTGACAAAGGTCAGCTCATGCTTCCCGAGAGAAAGGGTGTCGCCTTCCGCTACAACAATCTGTCTGTCTGCAAAATCTGTGCCAAAGAACTGCTTCATCATGACGAATGCCTTGGCGGAGGATACGATGGTAGTGTCCTTATATACGTTCATAAAATTCGCAATATTAGCAGAGTGGTCTGGCTCCATGTGCTGTACGATCAGATAATCGGGCTTGCGCGAACCCGTGGCAGCTTCGATGTTGTCCAGCCATTCATGGGTAAAACGTGCGTCAACCGTGTCCATCACGGCTACTTTCTCGTCCAGGATCACATAGGAATTATAAGACATGCCGTTCTTTACTACATACTGTCCTTCAAACAGGTCTACGGCGTGGTCATTGACGCCGACATATTTAATATCATTTGAAATAACCATTGGTAATCACTCCTATTCTTTTGATTTTGTCCATTATAGCATATTAACGGATAAAAATACACGGGATTGATAAAAAACTTGTGGTTGAATAAGAAATGAAATGGATATAAAATGATAGAAAGAAGGCTAGGAGGTAAGAAGTATGGAGAAAATGATGAAGGCGCTGATGATGTATGCACCCGGAGATTTCCGCTATGAGGATGTGCCGGTCCCGGAGATTGATGATGACGAAATCCTTGTAAAAATTGAAGGATGCGGCATCTGTGCCGGCGATGTGAAGACCTTGCACGGCGGCGTGAGGATCTGGGGAGCCACACCGGAAAAACGTTATATTGAAGCTCCGGTTATCGGCGGACATGAGTTTGTGGGCCGTGTCGTGAGATATGGGAAGAATGTGACAGGTGTAAAGGAAGGAGACCGCATGGTTTCAGAACAGATCGTTCCCTGCGGGGAATGCCGTTTCTGTAAAGCCGGTTATTATTCCATGTGTCAGAGACATTCTATTTATGGTTTCAAAAAGGAGACTCAGGGTGGATTCGCAGAATATATGAAATTTAATAAGCAGGGAATCCATCATCATGTGCCGGATGAACTGTCATTAGAACAGGCTGTTCTGATCGAGCCTCTGGCATGCGCCATGCATGCGGTCGAGAGAGCGAAGATCGGGCATAACGACGTGGTGGTTATCAGCGGTTTAGGGGCAATCGGCCTGGGAATGGTCAGTGTTGCCAGAAAGATGCAGCCAAAACGGATCATTGGATTGGATCTGCGGCAGAATCGTATGGATATGGCTCTGAAGTGTGGGGCGGATATCGTCATGAATCCTGTGGAAACGAATGTGGGAGATCAGATTCGGGAATTGACAGGCGGATATGGCTGTGATGTGTATATAGAAGCATCCGGAAGTGAAAAGAGCGTGCTCCAGGGGATGGATGCGGTACGTTTCTGCGGAAGGTATGTACAGTTTGGCGTATTTCCGCAGGCAATTACCGTAGACTGGAACGATATTGGCGACGGCAAAGAACTTGAGATCTACGGAGCCCATCTGGCGCCATACTGCTATGAGCCAGTGATGAAAGGGATGATGGACGGGTCTATTCATACGGAGGGGCTGATTTCCCATTCTTATAAGATGGAGGACTGGGAAGAGGCCTTTGAAGTGGCAGAAAAGGATCCCACGGCTTTTAAGGTGATGCTTGTGCCGTAGAATGAATCGAATACTAAGGTGTTCTGGCAGGTTCCAATAATGAAAGTATTATCATGAATCACAGAAAGGGGCGTTTTCGATGGGAGATACATCTGAAAATAAACCAGTTAATCATAAAAAGTATATTACAATCGGCCTCCTGGCCCACGTAGACGCCGGCAAGACCACCTTATCCGAGAGTCTTCTCTACTTAAGCGGCAGGATTCGAAAGCCAGGCCGCGTAGACCACAAAAACGCCTATCTGGACACCTATGAACTGGAGCGCAGCCGCGGCATCACCATCTTCTCTAAGCAAGCCGTCTTCCCCCTGGGAGAAACCCAGGTAACCCTCCTGGACACCCCGGGACACGTAGATTTCTCTACGGAAATGGAGCGTACCCTGCAGGTGCTGGATTATGCCATCCTTGTCATTAACGGAATGGACGGCGTGCAGGGACATACCCGTACGCTCTGGAGTCTCCTTAGGCGCTACCGGATTCCTGTATTTTTATTTATCAACAAAATGGACCAGGATGGAACCGACAGGGAAAAGCTGCTTGAGGAACTTAAGAAACACCTTGACGGATCCTGTATTGCCTTTGACCAGGAAGAAGAAACGCTTCACGAGGAACTGGCAACCTGTGAGGAGTATGCCCTGGAAGAATACCTGGAAAAGGGACTCTTACAGGAAGAAACGATTGTGCGTCTGATTGCGGCAAGAAATGTATTCCCGTGTTATTTTGGATCTGCGCTGAAACTAAGAGGCGTACAGGAACTGCTGGACGGCCTTAATCGCTATATGTGCGCCTTTAAGGGGATTCTGTCAGCAAATCAGTTTGGAGCAAAGGTATTCAAGATATCCCGGGATTCCCAGGGAAACCGTCTGACCCATCTGAGGGTTACAAAAGGCTGTCTGCGGGTAAAGGATATCCTCTCATCCGCCGCCAATGGGGCGAAGCCCTGGGAGGAGAAGGTCAACCAGATCCGCATCTATTCCGGGGAAAAATATGAGATGGTGAAAGAAGCGGAGGCTGGATGTGTCTGTGCGGTCACAGGTCTTAGCCATACTGTGCCCGGGGAAGGCCTGGGGGCAGAAAAGGCCGCCCATTCCCCAGTCCTGGAACCGGTTCTGAATTACCGGATTCTTTTACCGGAAGGCTGCGATGCCCACGTTATGCTGCAGAATTTAAGGCAGCTAGAAGAAGAGGATCCCATGCTTCGGATGATGTGGGACGAGGAACTGGGGGAGATTTATGCCCAGTTGATGGGGGCGGTGCAGATCGAGGTTCTTCAGAGCCTGATTCGTGAACGGTTTGACACGGAGGTAACCTTTGACACGGGAAATATTGTCTACAAAGAGACCATTCAGAATACCGTGGAAGGCGTAGGGCATTATGAACCGCTTCGCCACTACGCAGAGGTTCATCTGCTTCTGGAGCCGCTAAAGCCTGGAAGCGGGGTGGCGTTTGATACAGAATGCAGCGAGGATTTGCTGGAGGGGAACTGGCAGCGTCTGATTCTGACACATCTGGCCGAACGGGAACACCGGGGCGTGCTGACGGGTTCGGTAGTTACGGATCTTAAGATCACTCTGCTGGCGGGGCGCGCTCATCCAAAGCATACCGAGGGCGGCGACTTCCGGCAGGCTACCTACCGGGCTGTCCGCCAGGGGCTTATGCAGGCCGGAAGTATTCTGCTGGAACCCTACTATGATTTCCGTCTGGAACTGCCGTCGGAAATGGTGGGCCGCGCCATGACGGACGTTCAGAAGATGGCGGGGGAATTTGAGCCGCCGGAGATAGATGGAGAGACGGCGGTGATGGAGGGCAGGGCGCCGGTGGCGACTATGCGGGATTACCAGATGGAGGTCAACAGTTATTCCAGAGGACAGGGGCGGCTCTCTCTTACATTTCGGGGGTACGAGCCCTGTCATAATGCCCAGGAGATTATGGAAGAAAAGGGGTATGACCCAGAGCGGGATCTTAAGAATCCCACGGGTTCCGTATTCTGCGCCCATGGAGCCGGATTTGCGGTGCCGTGGAACGAGGTGCCGGATCATATGCATATAGAGAGTCTGCTGGCAAAGAGAGCAAGACGTAAGGAGGCTGAGAAGGAAGCGCCGGTGAAAGGAAACGAACCCGGCAGAATCCGAGGGTCAAAGTTCAGTAAAGCGGAAGAGAAGGAACTTGAGGAAATATTTATCCGTACTTACGGTAAGGTGGAAAGAAAGACTCCCCCTGGATCGGGTACGGTGGCTGTAAAGGCGAAGAAGAAAACCCACCGGAAGGAAGAGCCTGTTCCAGAGTATCTTCTGGTAGACGGATACAATGTGATATTTGCCTGGGATGATCTGAAAGAACTGGCGAAGGTGAATATCGAGGCAGCCCGTAATAAGCTGATGGATATCCTCTGCAATTATCAAGGTTTTCGGAAATGCATCGTGATCCTGGTATTCGATGCCTATAAAGTGGACGGTTATGCCCTGGAAATCCAGAAGTACCACAATATCCATGTGGTATACACCAAAGAAGCGGAGACGGCGGACCAGTATATTGAAAAGGTGGTTCACCAGATTGGAAAGAAGTACCATGTGACAGTGGTTACATCAGACGGTGTGGAGCAGGTTGTTACTCTGGGGCAGGGCGGGAAGCTGATCTCTTCCCGGGAATTCCTGGAAGAAGTGGAGATTGTCAGAAAGCAGATTCGGGAGGAAGCCGAAAGCAGGAGGGAGTCGGGGAAGAATTATCTGTTTGACCATATGGATGAGAAGATGGCGGAAGAGATGGAAGAAGTGAGGCTTGGGAGAAAGGATACGATCGGATGAATGAGGTTAGAGGGAAATGAATGATAATTAGATTGAATCACTTCAATGTAAGATGTTTTCTCTCAAAAAATTTTCAGATTGGATATTTTCGCCGTTATATGTATGGGACGATGAGTTTGGGAAGTTAGGAATTTCGTTTTCATGTGAAAAAGTCAAGAAGAAATTAGAATTTTAGTTTACATTAGTTGTTTTCTACATT
>CAJTVY010000021.1 GCA_910579925.1 uncultured Dorea sp. | reverse complement strand
TTATATCTATTATATCTAAATCAATTTCATTATACATTTCTCTTGACTTTTTTCCCTTTCCAACATATACTATACAAAAAGAAGCGGGTTTTTTACCGTACAGCTTTATGGCTCAAGCGGGGTGCTCGTTTCTTTTTTTATGTTTATGATATCGTATAAATACAGTTTTCTATTCTCAGAATGTCTTATCACCAGTTCTGCATGAAATATATTATACCGCAAAACATCATTATTTTCATCAAAAACTGGTATTGCAAATCTGGAATCATATCGATACCAGCCATATTTCGCATTTTTATCATGTTTTCTTTCCAGATTTTCCCGAAATCTTTTATTTTGGGCAATTTCTATTATCTCTGGGATTCCTTGTGCAGCATTTGCTTTTGCCTTTGCCAATGCTCCTTTTAATTTTGCAGTATAATTTGAACCAGAATATTCATCAGGAAGATCACTGCCAATATATATGATTTCTTTACTTTCTGCGATTTCTATAAATTCTCCAACATACTGTTTTAAATATTGTTCAACCTCATCCCAGTCTATGTTTCTTTTCCCTTTAAATCGAATATCATTCACAATAACAATCTGGTTCCCGTTCACATCCTTGATAACACTTATGTTTCTTTCCATATTCCCTCCCTATCCGCCCTCCTCTCGTATTTTTTCAGAATCTTGTTTACTCACACGAACGGGCACCCAAAATTGAGTACGCAGGATTTCGGTAAGCGGCCGTTTCTTTGCCCAAAGCCTTTTATCGATTTCATTATACATTTTTCTTGACGTTCTTCCCTTTCTGTCATATTTTATGTTTACTTTTCACCCTCAGACAAACTGCCGTCTGTCTTCATCATACTCATAGCCGATTCCTTTCAGTTTCCTCACAATCTCTTCCTTCTCCACGCCCAGATCTTCACACAGATCATCCAGTGAATGATAAAAATCCCGCAGCTTCGTATTCACGACACTCAGCATCATCACGGGATCCTTTGGTAATCCTTCCTGCATATGCACACCTTCCTGTTCATCTATCACTCTCTATACTCCTGCCGATGATTCGTCTCTCTGTAATCAGAACCTCCGGGCAGACGTCATGTTCTTCAAAAGGTACTTTGTCCATCACCTGGAATTCGAACGCAATCGCCATTCTGCGCAGATTTCCATGCTGTTCAAGAAATCTGTCGTAATATCCGCCGCCATATCCGACCCGGTGACACTGCTGATCAAACGCCACCCCCGGCATCAGTATCAGCCCCTGTTTTCCATCCGCTTTCTCCATTCCTGCGGGCTCTAAAATACCATATGTACCAGGCCTTAGCTCCGCAAGCCCCCGAATACGATAAAAATGCATGGAATTCCCCGTTACCCGGGGAACCCATACATTCTTCCCTCTCTGAAACGCTTCCGCCATAATCTTTCCCGTCCCGGCCTCTCCTTTACAATCCACGTAAAGATACACATCCTTCTCACACACAAACCATGGATGACGAATCACCGCGGCAGTAATCCTGTCCGTATTCCGTAACCAGCGTTCCGCTTCTATCATATCCCGTTCTTGCCGGATCCTGCGTCTAATTTCCTTTTTTGATTCCAAACTTCTCCCCCAGATTCGTAATCGAACCGTCTTCTTCCCGAATCGATATCTTATCCAGTTGTCCTCGCAGATTTCTCTTAAATAAATCCACATACTCCCGCCGCAGAATCTGTTGTTCTATGCGTTCTTCGTCTGTCAGCCCTTCCCCCTTGGACTTGTGGTACAGTTCGTTAATTCTGGTAATCTTCTGATCGTCCATAGCTCACTTCCTTCCTGTACTTTATCATAATCTCTTCCTTAATCTTTACTTATCTTACACTATCTTCCCCCAAAAGTCTACTGACATTTCTGTCATAGAACATCAACTCGAGTAATTTTCCAGAAAACCATAGAGAGTCTTGGCATCCTCCATATATTTGCCATTGCGAATCTCATCCCGAATTTCTGCCGGAAGTTCGTCATACTTAATATCCGTATACTCATAAGGCGTCTTCTTGTCGCTTAAGTATACCACCACGTACCCGTTTACCTCCATCAGATAATAGCAGTCTTCCTTAAGCGCCTGCCCGTCCGCCGCAACCGTGGCGGGAGCCGGCTCGGGTGTGGTTACCGTAACATCCTGCGTCCGGGTTTCCTCGGCAACCTTCATTTCTGACTTCTCTTTCGCTCTCTGATAACTTAACTGATAAGCTCCCGTAACCAACATCAGACATACAATCATTACTCCAAAAAATCCGATACCATACTTATTCCTCATAAGGACAACTCCTTTTTTAGTACAGTATCGGTGATTTTTCGATGTTTTATGCAGATTTTCTCATATTTTAAGGTAACTTATCTTAACAGATGGGTTTTCTGGCAGATAGACAAAAGCAGAGCGCCTTTTGGCATACTCTCAATCTCATCCTCCGTAACGCCTCCCAGCAGTACCAGTGCGGCGCCATAGGTCGGAACTGCTGCCAGCAGAGCAAAAACGGTAGCAATCCTCGCCCCTGCAAACAGTTCAAAGAGCAGGTGGACGATCACCGCAACGGCGCCCATAATACCCGCTGCAATAATCGGTATTATAAATGTCCGTTTACGTTCCTGCACATAACCGATCCGCTCCCGCAGCGCATGAGAATTCAGCATATAAACCGTTGCTGCAAATATAGTCCGGCTCATGACCACTGCATAGATATTCCACTTAAACGCCACCATCATCACAAACAGCGAAATGATATGAACCACCAGCGCAATCGTGGAATTCTTCACAGGAGTCATCATATCGTCCAGCCCCTGAAGAACCGAATTCGTCAGTGTAGAAGGACAGTAAAATATAACCGAGATTGCGCCTAACTGCAGCATAAGCGCAGCCGTGGTGTTATCCTCTGTGTAAAAAAGAAGATCCATCAGCGGCCTTGCAAGAATCGTAAGTCCCACTGCACTGGGAATGGCGATCATCATATTGAATCGGATCGCCGTATCAATCTTCCTATGTATCTGCTTTCTGCTCCCTGTCTGCACTGTGGCCACCAGACTAGGAATCAGCGATGCCGCCAGAGCCGTAGCCACAGACAGGGGCACGTTAATCAGCGTATTGAACTGGCTTCCGAAAATCCCCATGAGACTTGCGTACTCCGTCTTCTTAAATCCCTGTGCCGCCATTATATTATTGAAAATAGCCGTATCCAGGAAATCACTGATATTGTAGACCGTTGCGCTTAAGATCACCGGGGCAATCGTCAGAAACAGAATTCTGTAAATCCTCTGATAACTCTCTCTCTTCCGGCTTCTGTCCCTTCGCATCTTCTTTCGGAACAACTGGTAATAGGCGATAAAGACCACGAACACAAACAGCAGGGCCACAAAGGCGCCCATGATCGTGCCCACAGTTCCCCCGGCGGCCGCATAGGCCGGTCCATAAGAGTCGTCCCCCCTGGTCTGAGCAATCTTCTTCCCCGTCTGCAGCAGCAGATACGCACCCACAACAGAGGCTACCGCATTCACAATCTGCTCAATCACCTGGGAAAATGCCGTAGGCATCATAGAGCCATTTCCCTGAAAGAATCCGCGGATCACCCCCAGCAGCGCCACCACGAAAATACAAGGCGCAAGAACACGCAGCGCATAGACGCTCAGATCCATGGACATCAATGTATCCGCAATAAATTCCGCCCCGAAAAATATAGCCACAGACACCACGCCGCTGGCAACAACCGCAAACATCATGGCACACTTGAACACTTTATAAGCGTTCCGGTACTCTCCTACCGCCACCCTGGCGGAAACCAGCTTGGAGACGGCCAGAGGAAGACTGTAGGAAGTAAGCATAAGGGCGATAGTATAGATAGAAAACGCCACATTATAGTACCCCATTCCCTCCGTACCTACGGTGTTGGTAAGGGGAATTCTGTAAACGGCGCCTATGATCTTGGTGATCACTCCCGCAAATGCCAGAATCGATCCCTGGACCAGAAAACTCTTATCTCTTTTTCTTCGTCGTTCAGCCATAAATTGCTCCCTCTTATCGTATTATATTCAGAACATCCATAATCTCATCCTGCTTTTTCTCCATGACCCGGCGTTCTTCTTCCTCCATATGGTCGTATCCGGTCAGATGCAGGACGGAATGCGCAATCAGAAACGCATATTCCCGCAGAACGGAATGTCCGTATTCTTCTGCCTGGGCAATGACTTTCTCTTTCGAGATGACAATGTCTCCCAGAGAAAGTTCCCCGGTCTCCGGGTCAAAGCAGTCGTCCCTCTCCTTCAGAAAATCAAATTCCCCAGGATTCGGATATTCAATCATCGGAAACGAAAGCACGTCCGTTGGTTTTTCAATCCCTCTGAACTCTGAGTTCATCTCCTGAATCTGTGTATTCGTCGTAAGCAGAAGATTCACCTGCGCCTCATAGGGGCAGCAAACCACATCAAGAGCGGATTCGATCACCTTTTCTGCAATTTCGCAACACTTTAAAGGGAGCGTGATTTCTCCCTCTTCTTCAAAATAAAGCGTCATGATTTTCTCCTTTTGTTCTTTATCTGTTTCTTGCGGCCCTCTCTTTCGCGGCTCCTGCTGCGGCTCTCATATTCTTCGTACGCTTTCACAATCTTCTGAACCAGGGGATGGCGGACCACGTCCTTGCTGGTCAGATGACAGATCCCGATATCGTCGATATTCTTAAGGACAGAAATCGCCACGTCAAGTCCCGATACCTGGCCGGCCGGCAGATCCTTCTGAGAAGTGTCTCCCGTAACAGCCACCCTGGAACCAAAACCGATTCTTGTGAGAAACATCTTCATCTGAGCCGGCGTCGTATTCTGCGCCTCATCCAGAATGATATACGCATTATCCAGCGTCCGTCCTCTCATATAAGCCAGAGGAGCTACCTCAATAAGCCCTCTTTCTGAATTCTTTAAGAAACTCTCAGCCCCCATGATCTGATAGAGTGCATCATATAGGGGGCGGAGATAAGGATCGATCTTACTCTGAAGATCTCCTGGCAGAAAACCAAGTTTCTCTCCGGCTTCAATGGCGGGCCTTGTCAGTATAATCCTTCCCACCTCGTTATTACGAAATGCAGTAATCGCCATGGCCATAGCCAGGTAAGTCTTTCCCGTGCCTGCCGGCCCCAGGCCAAATACGATCATCTTCTTACGCATGGCGTCCACGTAAGCCTTCTGCCCCAGTGTCTTAGGCTTAATCGGTTTGCCCTGCAGGGTATGACAGATAATCTCTGCATCCAGATTAAGGATACTCTCCTTACTGTCTTCCATGACAAGGGCAAGGGTATAGTCCACATTCTGCTCCTGAATCATACTGCCCCTTTTTGACAGCCCCACAAGCTGGGAAAGAACCTTCTTCGCCTTCTCTACATTCGCCGCTTCTCCCATGATCTTGACACTCTCGCCCCTGGCGATCAGCGTCACATGAAGGGTCCGCTCTATTTTTTTCGCAAAAACATCAAACTGGCCAAACACGTTTCCCTCATGTTCAGCCGGTATGTCGATGACTGCCTCCATTAATCCCATCCGCTATTCTCCTGTCTCCTCTTGTTCTTCGATTACCGGCGCCTCTGATAATTGAGACTGGGCCGGCGTGCCGATTGGCGTCAGAACCGTAAGCCTCCCCTTGGCCTCTGCTTTGTCTGACCCTGTGTATATTTTAACATTATTCTCAATAATTTCTACCCCCTTTTTATCCAAATCTTTACAATATCGCTGAAAACTTGCAGATAACATCCTCTGAAGTTCTTTTTTCGAGTATTTTTTCTCCAAAGGACGGTAAGGTTTCGCAGTTCTTCTTCCATAAGTAACAGGAAGATAGAAATTCTCCCCAATGCACAACTGCTTCTCATATCCGTTCATTTCCCATGCTTCATAGGAATTCCGAATCGAACCAAACCGAAAATAATAGTCCCCTATCTTCAGAGAATATTCCATTTTCTCCACATCCACATACTCTTTTTCCACATAGGTAAGGTCCATTGCATCCTGGTATTCCACGAATGTGCGTCCCTGAATATCTGCATCCGCTTCATAATACTGATAGGCGGTCACTGTCCCCGCGTCGTCAAGAACCGGTACCTGGCCGGAAACCAGAATATCCCCGGCTTTCACTTGCTGCCCTTCCTTTACCATCGGAACCCCGTTTCGAGGGACTATCTTTGTAATCGTACAGTCCTGATCCGCAACGATGTCCATAGCCTGCCCTGCCCCGTTTTCTTCTCCTCCCGTCTCCGGTATCGCGGCGTCCATAGCCGGAAGGGAATCTTCATTTTCTTTCACCTGGATGATCAGCCGCGTTCCCCTGATAGAGGCAGAAACCCAGATGATGTCATTATATTCCTTACGGATGTCTTTTACGATCCTTGCACAGTCTACCTCGGACACCCTCATGCCATTAACCACTTCTGTACTCTCAAGAAAACGAAGCAGCGTATCATCCGTGTAGGAGAGATTCCCCTGGATATCAATGTTCCAGATATACCTGGACATGAGAAATACCATCGCCACACATAGAAAGGCCCCTGCGAAAAATAATTTCCGTTTGCGGTATTTATGTAAAAAAAAAGGAAGACCGAACCGCCCCACAATAACCACCTTCGTTCCCGTCTTCCTGATGATCGGTTTTAACTGCTTAAAGCCCCTGGTCTCTATATTCATCTCGTAAGCCCGGTTAACCGGTTCAAGCCCCCACAACAGGATTCCCCTATGGCTGCACGCATTTAAGAATCTTTCCGTCGAGTATCCAGTGATCCGGATACGGATATATCCTTTGATGTATCGGATAATCTTTAACAGCAACGTCGTACCTCCTTACTAATGCTGATATTCAATGGACTGTATATGTCCGGTCACTTTCATCTCGTCATTCGTATAGTAGACCACCTGAAGCTTCTGTCCGGTAATCCGGATCTGTCCTGTCCTGGTCTGGATGCGTACCAGAGAATCCGTATATTCCAGAATCCCCCTGTAATTCTCAAGGCACAGTTCCATCTGCCCGGTAACGGTCAGAATAGGCATGCCAAGAGCCACATCCTTAGGCAGTTCCGACAATTCTGCGATTTTATTTCTGAAAGGATGACTCTCCTCTTCCTGTCTCTGTCTTTTCGGTCTCATAAAAATGCCATTCATGGATTTTACAGTAGTTTATGCGGCGGATGCAGGAAATATGCATAGGAAAAAGAAGCTCGCCGCCTCCTTCTTTTATTGCCCCAGCAGGCGCACAGGCAATACTTTAAACAAAGTGGAGGAGAAAGCCATCCCCCATAAAATCCCTCTCCTCTGCTTTCTGCTGGTTTTGATCTTTTCCAGATTCCGGTAACTGTCGGCAAGCCTTGACTTCCCGTTATGTAAATCCACCAGAATCTTAAATCCTGCGAAGGACTGCAAAGCTGTAAGCAGAAATACTGCAAAGCTTCGAAGAAACCTCTGCTTTCCTGCCAGAAGATAATAGATTCCTTCCGATATCCCAATCAGTGTCGCTATATGATGAATCCCGATACAAACAGATAGTTCTTTCTCACCCATAATTCCTTATCCCCCTTGAAGCTTTCTGTCTCTATTGTACAGGATTTTACTGTCGGAATATAGTAAAAAAGTTCGCAATTTTCAACATTTTTCGTGTTTCGGCGGTTCCTTAACTCATTTCCGCCGCAGTGCGATCCCCCTCCAGGAGTCGAAGTTTAATATAAGATAAAAAAGCAGATCCGAAGATTATAGAAATAATGTCCGGATCCGCTCTTTTTGTCTGTCCCACTTCTATCGTAAGACCTGCGCCGCAAACAGGGCAATGCATTAAACCAGTATGTCAATATTGTCTCCCAGCCCGGGAATCGATGCGCCGCCCGAAACCTGCGCCGCCGCATCCATCATCTCGGCCATCGCCTCGGTTGACATCTCCATGGCATCCATAACTTTAGACATCATGGCATACCCTACGTTCATCTGCAGTTTTTCCATAGACATTACTGATGATAATCCTGCGATATCCATATATCATTCCGCTCCTTTCTTACATCCGGGGTCATTAAAATCCCATTCATGCAGTCTATATATTTATATATCGGCTTCATTCGGGTATACTTAACTCTAAAATTTTCTTCTTACATATAATCTGACAAAAGTAACGCACATCCTGTATTCACTCAGGATGTGCGTCCCACTCTGTCTATTAATTATTCACCAGCTTCTCCTCGTCGCTCCAGCTATACAGCTTACGCAGTTCCTCGCCGATCTTCTCACATTCATGTTCTGCGGCATTTCTTCTCATAGCGCGGAAATGCGGCGCTCCCACCTTGTTCTCTGTCAGCCATTCTTTAGCAAAGCTTCCGTCCTGGATATCGGAAAGAATCTTCTTCATCGCCTTCTTGGTTTCCTCTGTAATAATCTTCGGCCCGGTGATATAATCGCCGTACTCTGCCGTATTGGAGATAGAATATCTCATTCCCGCAAAACCGGACTGATAGATCAGATCTACAATCAGTTTCATCTCATGGATACACTCAAAGTAAGCGTTTCTAGGATCATATCCAGCCTCAACAAGCGTCTCAAAACCTGCCTGCATAAGTGCGCAGACACCGCCGCACAGAACCGCCTGCTCGCCGAAAAGGTCTGTCTCCGTCTCGGTACGGAAATCGGTCTCAAGAACACCGGCCCTTGCTCCGCCGATAGCCAGCGCATATGCTAAAGCCTTGTCAAGCGCCTTGCCGGAAGCATCCTGCTCTACCGCCACCAGACAAGGAACGCCCTTGCCAGCCTGGTATTCGCTTCTTACCGTATGTCCTGGTCCCTTTGGCGCAATCATCGTTACATCTACGCCTGCCGGCGGAACGATCTGACCGAAATGAATTGCAAAACCATGAGCAAACATCAGCATATTACCCTCTTCCAGATTCGGTGCAATATCCTTCTCATACATAGCCGCCTGTAACTCATCATTGATCAGAATCATGATGATATCCGCCTTCTTTGCCGCCTCGGCAGCCGTATATACCTCAAATCCCTGTGCCTCAGCCTTTGCCCAGGACTTGCTGCCCTCATAAAGACCAATGATCACATGACAGCCGGATTCCTTCGCATTCAAGGCATGAGCATGTCCCTGGCTTCCGTATCCGATCACTGCAATCGTCTTTCCTTCCAGAAGCGATAAATTACAATCTTCCTGGTAATAAATTTTTGCCATCTTAGCATTCCTCCTACATTTTAAGAAATTTAAAATACATTTGCTTCTTATTTGTAAAACAGAAGATAGAAAGGCTACCTTTCTGTTTACCTGCGTATTCTGTCTAATCAATATATGTAATATCCTTGCTCCCCCGGGCTAATCCGGTAATCCCCGTACGGGCAAGTTCCAGAATCTCATATCCGTCCAGCAGATTCAGAAACGCCTCCAGCTTAGACTGGTTCCCGGTAAGTTCAATCATCAGGGAATTGTTCTCTACGTCTACAATCCTGGCACGGAAAATATCAGCCACAGAGATAATCTCTGACCGCTCCGCCTTATCAGCCCGGACCTTAATCATGATTAATTCCCGGTACACCGATTCCTCTGGCCTTAGTACCTTGATCTCGATCACGTCTTCCAGCTTTCTTACCTGCTTTTCGATCTGAGCCAGGATCAGCTCGTCCCCGGACGCAACGATGGTAATCCTCGTAAATCTCGGATCTGCCGTCACACCGGCTGTAATGCTGTCAATACTATAACCTCGTCTGCTGAAAAGACCGGAAATCCTGCTCAGAACACCGGTGGTATTGTCAACGATCAATGAATAAACTCTTTGCATAATGCACCTCTTTCTTAATTTTCATTTTTTTCAAAATGATCATATTCCAAAAAACAGAGTGCGTTCTGTTTTTTATCATAACAATATCTATTTGATTTGTCAAGTATGTTTTAAGCAAACAGAAGAATTTCTTTTACTGTCTCTGCAAGATAATCCGCACCGGCCTTTATCAGTTCTTCCCTTGTTCCGAATCCATAGAGAACTCCCAGGCAGTCAATCCCCGCTGCCTTTGCCCCGATCACGTCATGTTCTCTGTCTCCTACCATAAGAACCCTGGACTTGTCTGTAATGTTACAGGCAGCAAGCCCATAGCGGATTACTTCTTCCTTCGTTCCCCGTCCGCCGTTCAGTTCCATTCCTGCCACATAGTCAAAATACCGGGCTAAATGGAAATGGTCTATGATCTGACGGGCAAACGGCTCCGGCTTAGATGTGGCGACAACCAGCGACATCCCCCGGTTCTTCAGTTCCTTTAAAACTTCTTCCATTCCGTCATAGACCCGGTTCTCATAAATTCCTCTGTCACGATAGTATTCCCGGTAATATTCCACCGCCTTTGCAGTCTGTTCTTTGGAAAATCCACAGAATTTCTCAAACGAAACCGTAAGCGGCGGCCCGATAAATGAATAGAGCTTCTTGCGGTCCGTCTCTTCAATTCCGAATTTCCTCAAGGCGTAGATGACAGAATTCGTGATACCCAGCGAAGAATCCGTTAACGTCCCATCCAGATCAAAGAAAAATATATCATAATTTCTGTTCTTTTTATCCATATCTGTCAATCCTTTTCATATGTCCTTAACTCGTAACATGTTGTGATTCTGCCTTATTTTCCCGTGATACACAGAAATATTTCCAGATACATCTAAGATCTTCATCCCTGCAGCTGAACAGATAGGGAACCCAGTCGGCATCATACACAAGTACGGATCCATGGATAATATACATCTGATATTGTTTTCCATATGCGAATATAACCTTCCCGTCCTCATCATATATATTCACATATGAGATAATCTCCATCTCATACGGCCACCTGTCATGATTCCGCCGGTCCAGTTCCATGAGGCACATCCTGTAAGTACAGTCCGCGCGGAAAATCTCATTCTTATCTCTGCTTGCATAGATAAACAACTGGTATAACTGAGTATCCGAGTATTTCTGAAGTTGTATTAATGATATACAGTAATCAATCTCTGTCACGCCAAAACCCTTCCCCGATTTCATCCTTTTATTTCTGACTGTTTCTTTTCTATTCCAATAATCATAGTATGGCCTGTTTCTGATATCTTTAGTCCTGTTTTAAAGCAGCACAACAGACTATTATTGCAAAAGATACAATAATAGCCTGCTGCCTGCTTCAACGTTAAAACATCTTCTCCTCAATCGTAACGATATCGCCTTCCCTTAATTTCTGCTGGAACATTCCCGGCTCCCCGTTCACGGCCAGTTCTATCGTACCCTTGGGATTATTCAGATTAATGCCGGAATACTTGAGCAGATCCATCAGATAATAGGAACCTCCGTTCTCTTTTCGCGGCAGACGCAATGGCGAACCGTTAAGCCGGAACATGATGCTGCCCCCTACAGATTGCGCCGCTGCTTTCAACGGTGGTTCTGCTCTCGGCTCTATTCTCGGCTCCGGTCTCTGAGCAGGCTGCGGGTGGAATGTTCTGCCAGAGCCAAAATCTAACTCCAGCTGTCCCTCTTTTATATCGTCGCTCTTTTTCACAGCATTAAAGGATGTCTGTAAGTCTGCCGTAGGTTTTTCAACCTGTACAGGCTTCTCTGGCGGTGCAGAGATCCTCTTTTCTATCTCTGCTTTACTGACCGCTTCTTCTCTGGATACATTTTTCGGAGCCTCAGCAATTTCGGATCTTTCCGGTTCCCCGGTATCCGTATCGGAATCATCTGTTTCCATGCTGTCAGTTCCAGCTTCTGCTTCATCCGCTTCATTCAGGATGTCTTCTGCTGCGGACTCCTTTGTTTCTTCCGTCATGTCCGTCTTGAGGCCGTCTTCTTCTGTCACTTCTTTCTCTGCCTCTTCTTCTGTCACTTCTTTCTCCGGCTCCTCCTTCTTCGGCATCCGGATCCTGATTACATCTCCGATCTTAAGCGGCGTCTCTAAGGGCATAAACACTCCGTTCAGCGTAATCTCCAGACACTCGGAAGCCCCTTCGATATCTCCCAGACATGCCTGCGCCGGGATACCAGAAACCGCAGGAACAAAATCAATACAGTCTCCCGCATTAATCACCGTGGACAGCTTGCCTTCTTTCTTATTAATAAACAGTGACGCCGGCTGCGCCGCCGTACCGTAGAATGCCTTGCGCTTTCCGTTGACCGTTACCGGCAGGCTGGAACCTGGGCGTCCAAGAATATCCTGGAAGCTGTAGCCGTTCATCATCAACAGATTCAGCGCCGTAAAACTGCCGCTTCGGAACAGTTTCGCCGACCTTCCGTTTAACGTAACCCGGAAGCTGTCGTTAATCAGATTCAGCCCGGAAGAAACCGTAATCCCCAGGGGTGTCGCATACTCTGGATTATTCAGATCGTATTCATCAGAAAATGCGCTGATACGGAAATTATTGCCTGCAATAGCCACACGGTTGGCATCCATCTGAAGCGCCGCCGTCAGTCCTTCCCGAAGCCCGGAAAGCTTACTGCCGCCGCCAGCAAGGAACAAGGCGGAAGGCGCGCCTCCGTTTACTTCCAGCACCTTTGCCGCAATCTCTTTACACAGAAGTTCCGTAGTATTCTGGATGCACTGAAGAACCTCTTCCCTTGACGCTTTTCGCTCGAATCCAAGGATATCTGTAAATGTGATGACCTCCTCGTACTCAATCTCTGCCTTCATCGCCTCCGCAGAACCAAAGTCTACCAGATATTCCCGCATGATGGCCTCCGTAACCTCGTCTCCAGCCACAGTCGCCATGGTATAACCCGTCACGCTGCCGCCCGTACATGCAGCAATATCAGACGTACCAGCTCCGATATCCACCATGACCAGATTGAGAAGTCTTAAGTTCTCGGGAATCGCCGCATTGATCGCCGCAATCGGCTCCAGAGTCACGCTCACTACCTCAAGTCCGATCTTATTCATGGTGGTGTACAGACTTTCTACGACCTCGCTGGGAAGGAAGGTGGCGATTAAGTCAACTTTTACATCCTGTCCCCTGTGATCCTTAAGGCTGGAAATCCTGTATTCATCCAGATAATACTGACAGACCGTATAGCCCACCAGATAGAAACGGCGCATGTCCTCTCTGGCAGAGTTCTCTGCATCAAAAGCTTCCTCCACCTTACTGATGGCTCCCGCTTCCAGACGACTGATAATCTCATCGTCAATCAGCTGTTTGCCAGGGAGATTGATCTCATACTCCGCACGCTTTGTCCGCAGCGCCCGCCCTGCGGCTGCGACGCAGACACGCTCCAGTTGAAAATGCACCTTCTCCTCAAGACGTCTCTTCACCTTTTTTGCAAGTGTCGTCACTTTCTCTATATTCTCGATCTGACCGTCTATCATTGCACGTTCCGTATGCTCTTCTTTATCAATGGCAATAATCTTAACCTTTTCGTCCTCTACGACTCCCACCATTCCAATAATGCTGCGTGTTCCGATATCCAGAGCAAATATCGCATTTTCAGGCTGCTCCTGCAGCTTCTGAATCTGTGCCTTTTTAACTTGTCCCTTTGCCATGTCCATCCTCCTGTGTAATACCTGTGGCTCTCATTCCGCTCACAATTTTTCACTATAGACTATTATAATCAACTTCTATTTCAATGTAAATATTTTTCTTCTGGAAACGTCTGAAAACGTCTGAAAGTGTTTTTGCTCCCTGTACCGGTAAAAGGGTAATTATGACGGTCCGGCAGGCTGCCTTACCGATACAGGGAGAAAGCGGACTGGATATGTACAGCCTACTTTCCTTCTGTATTTACCGGCGTAATGACGATATTCTGCGCCGCCACCCCGGTCTTTCTTGCCACGATATCCTCGATCTGCGCCCGGTTCGCATCGCTTAAGTCTGCCGCGTTCACAACGACGTCCGCCGTATCAGCCGAAAGGCTGATGACCACTTCGTTGAATCCCTTGGAGGCCAGAAGGGTCTCGGCGGCGGCTTCTTTTTCCGCCAGGTCTGTCATTGCAACCATCTGATTAATGGCATCTTGCTTCTGGGCTTCACTTAAAGTCTCATTGTCAATGATCTCAAGCAGAGATTCTTTATTCTTTGCCCGTACCTGTTCCCTTGACACTTTCGCCTCTGCGACCACCGCGCTTGCTTCGCCGCCTGTAAGCACCGCCTCTCCCGGCGTGCCGTCCACGCTTCCGTCAGAACCTTCGCCGTCCTGGCTCTCAATATCTCCTGCCGCACTGGCAAGATCTTCGTCTGAGATGTCCAGAAGTTCCTGGCTGGCAAGATCCGCATTTGCGGTTTCCGCCTCTTTCTTGTCCCCGAAGATCTTTCCCGAATAATTCAGGTATCCCGCCGCTGCAATCATGACGGCCAGGGCCGCAATAATGATCTGGTTCTTCTTCACTATTTTTTTCACTGTTCTTCCTCCTACTTCTGCCACATTATTTTGAACTCTTCTTCATTATCCTAATTTTATGCGTGTCTATCCCAAATAATGCCTGAACTGCCTCAGTTATATTCTGTCTGACCACAGAATCTGCGCCGCCCTCGGCAATCACCACCACGCCTTCGATCTGAGGGCTTAATTCCTTGCTGATATAAGGCTCTCCCGCCGAATCACTGTCACTGTACACGGTGGTTTCTCCGTGAGTGCTGTTTTGCGTTGATCTTGCGCCGCCCTGGCTGTCTGACTCTGTGACTGCTTCTGTGGTGACCGCCAGATCTTTTTCTACTACCTTTTCCGCCGAAGATTTCAGCGTGATCATGACCGTCACGTCTCCCACGCCCGCCATCTGAAAGAGCGCCCGTTCAAGACGGCTTTCCAGATTGCTGAGATATTCGTTCTGACTAACGCCCGCCTTCTCGTCGCGAAGACTTAAGCCTGTTTCCAGCCGCTCGTTTTCATCCCTCTTCTTTTCTGCAGGAAGGGCTATAACGAGCAGAAGAATCCCTGCAAGCGCCAGGATCAGAAGCTGGTCTTTCTTAAGCTTTTTCAGGGAAATCTTCTCTGGAACCGTAAACAGCCGCTTCTTTTTTCCTTCCAAATCCATCCCATCCTCCCTATCTTCCAATCTCAATCTGTTCCACATAGATATCTGTTTCAGCCTCTGTTTCCTCATCTTCCTGAATATTTTCCAGATCGCCGTCCGTGATCCCGTTCAGGTACTGCGCCGCCTCTTCCATTTTGTCCACCTGTTCCCGGTACGCCGGACTCTCATAGAGATTTTCCCACAGATCCCCCGCGCCAAGCATCTTAAGGAAAGGGTCGGCCAGCATGACCGCCAGTACCAGCCCGGTAAAGAAACGGATGTACCTCTTATATTCAGAATTAGGGACAATATGCAGGATTGCCGTCACCATGATCATATAAAACGATATGTTCATGATCCATTGATATAAATAAGAAAACATTCCCTCACCTCATACATTTCCTGTGGAAGCAGCTACTACTACAATCGTCAGCAGAAACAAAAATCCTGTGGTAAAGATAACGCCAAGCAGCAGCCTGCATCCCTCTCCTACCGTCTCGATACAACCGACGATCCTCTTGTCGGATACGGGCTGTATGACTGCGGCTGCCAGTTTATAGAGCAGTACAATGCAGGCGACCTGGACCAGCGGTACGACACAGAGGGCAACAGAAATGACTGCCCCCGCCATACCGATTCCATTCTTCACAAGCACAGCGGTTCCGATGGCAACCTCCGCCATACCGCCAATGGCATCGCCGATTCCGGGAATCGCCTCTGCGCTGCGGGTAATCACGCTTCGCTTCACAGTGTCGATGGCCGGGCTGATCAGCCCCTGGATTACGTTTAACCCTACGATACAGGCAAGCACCGTCTTTAGAATCCAGGAAACCGCCATCTCAATCAGTTCCGCAAATTTACTTAGATAGTCTTCATCCGACAGATAATTGAGGACCCGCACCATCATATAAATATGGAGAATCGGCAGCAAAAAATTTAAGATCAGCGCCTCTGTCAGAAAAATCAGAAACAATACCAGGTGATAGAAAGCTACGGACGTCACGCTCCCTCTGGCTATGGATACGGCCAGAAAATACAGGGGGCAGAACACGCCCATAAAGGCGGTCAGCGCCTCGATCCCTCCTCTCACCCAGTTTACCACAGCTTCAAAAGAACTGATGGTCAAGGCAATGAGCAGCAGATACAGGGCGTAAAAACTGATATCGGAAATCTGACGATTCTGGAACATTCTCGAAAAATTACTGAACACGGCGGCCAGCAAAGCAATCAGAAGCATATGTATCAGATTGTCCCGACTGCTGCGAAATGCATAGCTGATCTGATCTGTTACGAGCCTGCCAAAAAGCCGCAGGGAAAAATCCAGATCCCCGGACAGGATACCTATTAATGTGTCTTTGAATTCTAATTGTTCTTCAGGAAATAATTCTTTGAGCGAACCGTCTATCTCGTTAAAATCATACTGGCTGGCAAGACTCTCTTCTATCAGCGACAATTCTTCTGCACCGTCGGTTTCCGGTTCTGCCGCCGCTGCGTAAAGCCCGTCGGTTCCTGCTGCCAGAATGGAAAATAATGCCGCCAGAACCGCTGCCAGAACGGTGCGTTTCCATTTTCTCATGACAGAAAGCCCCGGATTGTATTCAGCAGAGTCAGAAGAATCGGCATGCTGAGAATCATTACCGCCAGCTTCCCGAAGATTTCAATCTGGGCGGCAATCGTCTGGTATCCTGCATCCTTACAGATTCCAGACGAAAACTCTGCTATATAGGTGATGCCCAGCATTTTAATCAGCGTCCCGATATACGCCTGATCCATCTGAATAAATCTGCCGATCCCCTTCATCGCTTCTACAATGGTTTCCAGCCTTCCCAGGATACTGAAGAAAATAATCAGGCTTAATACCACCGTGATATAGATCCCATATTCTGATTTCCCGCTTTTAAACTGCACAGCCAGAAGCGTCCCGGCTACGCCCATGATTCCAATACGCAACATGTCCATGGCAATCCCTTCTTTCTCCCCTTGGAAACTCTATAATGAAAACAGCCGTTTAATGGATTCAAACAAATCGTATATGTAGGGCACGATCCAGAACAGCACCAGTAAAAGTCCGGCAAGGCTGGTCAGAAACGCCTGCTCCTCTCTTCCACTGTGCTTCAGGACCTGGCTTAACACAGAAACCAGGATTCCTACCGCTGCAATTTTGAATATCAGGTTCACACTCATGTACTCCTCCTCTACATCAACAGGACTGTGATAAAGATTCCACTCATGACTCCAAGGCAATGGCATAACCTCATCTTCGTCCGCATTTCCTCCCGCATTTCCTCCATGGAAAGCTTAATCTCCTCCAGATACAGATCCAGAGTCTTGATCTGCATCTGGGCATCTGCAATCCCAAGCTGGTTTCCGAAGGCGGCGAGACGTTGAAGCTCCCTGTCAGAAAGCCCGGAATCTTTAAGAGAGGCTCTGACGCTTTCCTCCCACATTCCTGCAAATGTACGTCCCCGTTCTTCTTCCATCTGGCGGCACAGCGAAAGCAGCCATTCCCGGTAAGGACTTTTCGCCGTCCTGCCGATTTGCAGAAACGCCTCGCCCAGATACGACCTGGCATATAAAATCTCGCCCCGTAACAGATACAGAAGTTTCTGCAGATATTGAAGCTCCTTGTAGCCATTACCCACCTTCTCTGCCGCTATATGCCCCCACAAAGAGGTAGCAGCAATCACGAGAATACCTCCAATCGTTTTCATCAGCATGGGGCGCTCATGGCATCACTGTAGAGAAGGCTTCCCCGGCTGTCAAACAGACCGCTGATCTGTCCCACACGCTCCCGCTTCCCAAGCAGTATGTATCTTTCAAACCGTTTCTCCGCCACCATGCGGTCAATGATTGGTTTCCTGCGTAGTTCTTCCATGGAATCCGCATGGATGGTTGCAAGCATCCGGCAGCCGCAGTGCATGGCGTGTTCTATGGCATGTACATCCTCTGCCGATCCGATCTCGTCCACTGCCAGGACGGCCGGACTCATAGAACGGATCAGCATATTCATACCTTCTGCCTTCGGGCAGCCGTCCAGAATGTCGGTGCGCATACCAAGTTGATTCTGCGCCACGCCTCTGTAGCAGCCTCCAATCTCCGAGCGTTCATCCACCACGCCTACGGCCATGCCTCTGATCCATCTGTTTCCGTCTGAAATCTGGCGTATCATATCCCGAAGCAGGGTTGTCTTGCCGCAGCCTGGCGGTGAAACAATCAGCGTATGCAAAAGCCTCCCTTCCCGCGTAATATATGGAAATACCGGATCCGCACACCCCACGGCCTCATGGGACATTCGAAGATTAATGGATGAAATATGCCGCAGGTTCTTCACCCTGCCGTTCTCTATGATTGCCTGACCTGTAATTCCCACTCTGTGTCCTCCCTCGATGGTAATAAATCCCTGTTTCATTTCCTGTTCGTATGCATATAAGGAAAAATTGCTGACATACTCAAGCATCTCTCTTACGTCCTCTTTTGTCACAAGATAAGGTCCGTCCCGCTGGCTGCCGATCATCCGCTCATGACCGTCGTAAATCATAAGAAGCGGTTTATCTACACGAAGTCTGAGTTCCTGTATATAGGAATCTTCAAGCGCATCCCGACTTAACGCAAGCCGTACATTTTGGGGCAGAACCCTTCGTATTCTGTCATTTTCCATATCTGTCCACCTCTTTATTTCCAATATATGTACAGGCTTAGTATTTATGAATAAAATTCTATACAGACGGATGAAATTTTAAGTTTTATATATGGGAAACGATGTTTCCTAACGCAAAAAAGAGGAGACTCTGAAGGGATAACTCCCTTAGCGTCTCCTCTGATTATGATATTTACTCAGCTACATCCTTCATACTGAATGAAAGCCGGCCCATCTTATCTTTCCCCAGGCAGACTACCTTCACCACATCTCCCAGTGTCAGTACGTCCTCCACCTGTCTTACTCTCTCTTTCGAAATCTTGGAAATGTGAACCATTCCTTCTTTGCCCGGCGCAAATTCGATAAATGCGCCAAACTCCTTAATGCTGACAACCTTTCCTTCCAGAACCTGTCCCGCCTCAAAATCAGTCACAATGATATAGATCAGCTTCCTTGCCTCATCCATACTCTTCGTATCAGTTCCGCAGATAGACACAGACCCGTCGTCCGTAATATCAATCTTCACGCCCGTCTGCTCAATAATCGCATTGATGGTCTTGCCGCGCTGTCCCACGACATCGCCGATCTTCTGCGGATCAATCTGCATCTGGATAATCTTCGGCGCATAGGGTCCTACCTCCGGCCTTGGATTTTCAATAGTCTTCGCCATAACCTCATCCAGAATATAGGTTCTCGCTTTCTTCGTCGCCGCAATGGCTTCTTCAATAATCGGCCTTGTCAGTCCATGAATCTTGATATCCATCTGAATGGCCGTGATTCCTTTATGGGTTCCGGCAACCTTGAAATCCATGTCCCCGAAGAAATCCTCGAGTCCCTGGATATCCGTAAGCACCAGATAATCATCGTCCGTCTCTCCTGTCACCAGTCCTGCGGAGATACCGGCAACCGCCGCCTTAATCGGCACGCCCGCCGTCATCAGCGACATAGATGATGCACAGATACTCGCCTGTGACGTAGAGCCGTTAGACTCAAATGTCTCCGAAACAGTACGGATCGCATACGGGAACTCCGTCTCGCTTGGAAGCACCGGAATCAGCGCCCGCTCCGCCAGCGCACCGTGCCCGATCTCACGCCGTCCCGGACCTCTGGACGGTCTGGTCTCCCCGACGGAATAGGACGGGAAATTATAGTGGTGCATATATCTCTTGGAAGTCTCAGCCTCGTCAAGCCCGTCCAGTCTCTGAGCCTCTGCAAGGGGCGCCAGCGTGGTAATGGTACAGATCTGCGTCTGCCCTCTGGTAAACATTGCAGACCCATGAACCCTTGGAATCAGATCAATCTCAGCCGCCAGCGGACGGATCTGGTCGATCGCCCTACCGTCCGGGCGCTTGTGATCCTTTAAGATCATCTTGCGCACCGTCTTCTTCTGGTACTGGTAAACAGCCTCGCCAAGGACGGCCAGCCATTCCCCATTCTCCGCAAACGCTTCTTCTAACTTCCCGGTAATCTGACGAATGTTCTCCTCCCTTACCTGCTTCTCATCCGTAAATACTGCCTCTTCCATCGCTTCCGGGGAAACAATCTTGCGGATCGCCGCAAATAATTCCTCCGGAACCGCACAGCTCTCATACTCATGTTTCTGTTTCCCGCATTCAGCCACAATCGTATCAATAAATGCGATCACCTTCTGGTTCATCTCATGGGCCGCAAAAATGGCCTCGATCATCTGCTGCTCCGGCACCTCATTGGCTCCCGCCTCGATCATGATGACTTTCTCTTTGGTGGATGCCACCGTCAGCGCAAGGTCGGACAGTTCCTTCTGTGCCGCCGTCGGGTTGAACACGAATTCTCCCTCGACCAGTCCCACCTGCGTCGTGGAAATCGGACCGTCAAAAGGAATATCAGAAATACTGGTGGCAATGGCAGCGCCTAACATGGCGGTCAGTTCCGGCGAGCAGTCCTGGTCTACTGACAGAACCAGATTCTCTAACGTCACGTCATTGCGGTAATCCTTCGGGAACAACGGACGCATAGGGCGGTCAATAACGCGGCAGGTAAGAATCGCATTCTCGGAAGCCTTGCCCTCTCTCTTATTAAATCCTCCCGGAATCTTACCAACGGAATACAGTCTCTCGTTATATTCTACGCTTAAGGGGAAAAAGTCAATCCCTTCTCTTGGCTTCTCGGAAGCCGTCGCCGTACATAATACGGTTGTCTCCCCATAATGCATTAATACTGCGCCATTGGCCTGCTTCGCCACACGGTCTACATCCACACAGAGTTTTCTTCCGGCTAACTCCATCTCAAACTTTTTGTACATACAAAATCTCCTTCTATTCTACATTTTATTTTGAATGAAAGCTGCCGAAACTACTGAAAAACATATTTGCAAAACCGAAAAACATAAATATGCTTTTCAGTGGTCTCGGGCAAAAAACTTCCATTCACTAATTAACTGCCGAAATATAACTGATACAGTCCTACCAGCTATTTTTCGACAGTTTTAAATGAAGGACGCAGCAAAACCAGTCTGCGCCCTTCCATATAACTATTTTCTAAGTCCTAATCTCTCGATCAGTGAACGATATCTCTCGATATCTGATTTCTTCAGATATGCCAGCAGACCTCTTCTCTGTCCGACCATCTTCAGCAGACCTCTTCTTGAATGATGATCTTTCGGGTTGCTCTTGAAATGCTCGGTCAGGTCGTTAATCCTTGCTGTCAGGATTGCAATCTGTACCTCCGGTGATCCGGTATCTCCCGGTGTTCTGCCAAAATCTGCTACAATCTGTTCTTTCCTCTCTCTGGAAATCATGTTCTTATCCTCCTTCTTCTAAAATAACGCCGGATATTAAGTAAGGGTTGGAGTCTCCCGTTACCGAACATCGGCTCTCATACCTGTCAAGTATAGCACAGAGCCTGTCACATGTAAAGAATTATTTTGGTTACTTATTCTATTCATCGTCATCGTCGTCCGTAGAGTCCGCAGGCTCTAAGATTGCAAAAGCAATGTTCGTCGCATGGTCGCCCACACGCTCCAGCCCGGAAACGGTATCTGAGAACAGCATTCCCGCTTTCGGGGTACATTTATTCTTCGTCAGACGTTTTACATGGGAATTCTGCAGCTTCTTCTCCAGTTCATCAATCTCGTCCTCCAGCCGCAGGATCTCCGCCATATGCTTATAGTTCCGGTTCTTGAACATTTCCAGAGAATACTCAAGGATCATAACCGCTTTCTCCGTCATCTCCTGGAGCTGCCTCTTCGCTTTATCGCTGAAATCAATCCCCCACTCAAGCCTCGTCTTTGCCGAATCTGCGAAATTCTCCGCATGATCCCCGATACGCTCAATGTCATTAACCACATGGAACAGACCGCCAATCAGCCGTTCGTCTGCAATAGGAAGCACAAGTTCATTAGCCTGCACCAGATAATCCGTAATCCTGCTGTTCATGTAATCAATATATTTCTCTCTCTTATAGACCGCCTTGATCTTCTCGTCATCGGGATTACACAGCACCTCCATGGAAACCCGCAGATTCTCCGTGGCAACCTTGCCCATGTGCTCAATCTCCGCAATCCCGTTTACCACGGCCGTTGTGGTAGACAGAATCTTTCCAGTACCGATAAACGGCAGTTCGTATTCGTCCTCCGCCGTCTCATCTTCACCGGGCACAACCCGGTAGGTAGCTTTCACGATCCATCCCATGAACGGGAACAGCATCGCCACTTCAAAGACCTTCATCAATGTATGGACATTCGCCACCGCCCTTGCAAGATTGCCTCCTGAGATATAGAGAAGCATATCCGTAAACGGATCAATGGCAAGCAGTAAGATGATGAACATCACGGCAGACCCGATCACGTTAAAGAGCAGATGAATCATGGCCGCACGCTTCGCATCCTTCTTTCCGCTTAAGCTGGCCACCAGCGCAGACACACAGGAACCGATATTACAGCCCAGAATCATAAACGGACAGATTTCAAATTCCAGAAGGTTCTGGGACACCATCAACAGGATAATTCCTACCGTCGCCGACGAACTCTGCAGCACCGCCGTGATTGCAAATCCGGTCAGAATTGCGGCGAAGGGATTCGTCAGAGACGCAAGAAAATGAATAATCTCAGGCGATTCTTTGACCGCCTCCATGCTGTCTCCCATAATACTGAGTCCCATAAACAGAATTCCGAAGCCTAAGATGACCTCCCCGATTTTCTTAATTCCCTGCTTCTTGCAGAACATGACCATAACCACGCCAATGATTACGATCAGCGGCGCAATATCCGACAGATTAAACGCAATTAGCTGTCCCGTGATGGTCGTACCGATATTTGCGCCCAGGATAACCCCCGATGCCTGCATCAGATTCATAAGCCCCGAATTCACAAAACTGACGACCATGACTGTGGTCGCATTGGAAGACTGAATAATCGCAGTAAATACAATCCCCACCATCATGCCGATGAACCGGTTCTTGGTAAAAAATTCAAGTATACCGCGCATCTTTGCTCCGGCCGCTTTCTCCAGTCCCTCACTCATCATCTTCATCCCGTACAGGAAGAATCCCAGTCCTCCGAGCAGCATAAAAATTGTCGTGATCCTCATTTGTATTCTCCTTTACTCTACATTCGCAAAGAAATGTTTTCCGTATTCAATATCCCTGTCAATGCATGATTTCAGTTCCGCAACGCTTTCAAACGAACGCTCCGGCCTCCGAAATGCAAGGAGATCAATGGTCACTTCCTTCCCATAGGCATCCCCGTCATAACCAAACAGAAAACTTTCTATCAATACCCTTTCCTCTCTACTGACCGTAGGCTTCACACCTACATTGGAAATCCCATGGAACCATTCGCCGTCCACCCGTATCTTACTTAGATACACTCCCCGTGGCGGTACGATCTTACGCTCGGGCCACGCCACGTTAAGCGTTGGGAAACCAAGCGTCCTCCCGAGTTTCTTCCCGTGCTCCACCATTCCGGTGACTCCGTATGAATACCCGAGAAGCTGGTTAGCAAGGGAAAATTCCCCCTGAGTTAAAAGTTCCTTGATATAGGTACTGCTGATAATGCGCTCCCCATAGCGCTCCTTCTCTATCACGATCAGACGATACCCATACTCTTTCTCATACTGTCCAAGCAGATGGATATCCCCCTGTTTTCCATAACCAAACTGAAAATCCGTCCCGACTACAACATATTTTGCATGAAGCAGGCCGCTGATGATGTCGCAGATAAAATCTTTCGCCTGAATCCGGCTGAATTGTGCCGTAAACGGACATTCAATCAGGATATCCACCCTGTTCTTAAGCCGCCTCTGCCTCTCTTCTCCTGTCATCAGTATCTGCGGTATCCTGCCCATACGTTCCCACAAAGGCTGCATTTCAAATGCACAGACAATGCTGTCAAGCCCTTCTTCTTTTCCAAGCCGCTGCACCTGATCCACCAGTTTCTGGTGTCCTGTGTGCAGGCCGTCGAATTTGCCGAAGGTCACTGCAGATTCCTTCCTGCTCTCATAGTCAGACAGTTTGTTGATATATTGCATATCCGTCCCTCTTTACTCTACATAAAACATCTTCACAATCCGATATTCTTCCTTTTCCTTCTGCCAGCGGCAGACTGCAATGAACCGGCCTTTTTCATCATAAATACGAACATATTCGGGATTCTCCCCAGACGGCGCCCAAAGCCATCCTCGTGGATCCTCGCCCTCCCGGAATGCTTCTAATGGTAAGGGATTCCCGTTCTTTGCCAGGGATTCCCATGTTCCCTGCACCGTCATCCCGGGATACTCGTCGAACATGGCATCCATAGGAACCAGCACGTCGGAAAGTCTTTCAGACTTACTTCTTTCGGCGATCTCGTCAAGAGACAGACTGTCCTTAAGAGAAAATCTCCCCACGCAGGTACGGGTCAGTTCCTCCATACACCCGCCGCAGCTAAGTCTCTCCCCGATATCATGGCACAAAGTCCGAATATAAGTACCTTTAGAGCATTTCACACGCATCCATACTCTCGGAAGCTCTGCCTTGAGAATCTCAATCCCGAAGATCTGAACATTTCTGGCCTTGCGCTCCACTTCTTTCCCCTCTCTTGCAAGTTCGTACAATTTCCTGCCGTTTACCTTAAGAGCAGAGTACATCGGCGGTATCTGTGCATATTCCCCCACAAACTCCCAAATTACCCTTCGTACCTCGTCTTCCTTAAGCCCTTCCGTCCTTCCCGTCCTGATTGTCTGTCCGCCGATATCCTGGGTATCGGTCGTCCGGCCAAGAAGCAGAACCGTTTCATAAGTCTTATCCCTGTCCGTAATCATATCGCACAGTCTGGTGGCCCTGCCAAGGCATACCGGCAGAACGCCGACTGCGTCCGGATCCAGCGTTCCTGTGTGCCCGATCTTTTTCTGACGGGTAATCCCCCTGAGTTTTGCCACCACGTCATGGGACGTATAGCCTTTCTCCTTACGCACGTTCAGAATCCCATGTATCATATGTATCCCCCGATCTGTACTTCCGGCTGCCGTTTTCACTTCTGCTCTTCCATCTGCGCCTCGATCTGTGCCGACAGATTGTTCAGCACATCATAGTAAGTCCCGGCCATGGTAAGTCCGGCCGCCTTCTTATGGCCGCCGCCTCCGAAATATCTGGCCACCTTGCTTACATCCACTTTCTCCTTGGAACGCAGACTCACCTTGTAGACATTCGTCTCTATTTCATACATAAAGATTGCCACTTCCACGTCCTTCGTAACCCGAAGCTGGCTTACAATACCGTCCAGATCTTTAACCCCGACGCCATAGAAATCCATGGTCTTCTTTGTCACATAGGACGCAATACAGGTCTTATCCATAAAGAGAATGCTCTCCAGCAATGTCCTTCCAAGGATCTGGTTCTGAGCATAGGTTTTCTCGTAGTACGTGTCCTGTACCAGCTTTGCACCGTTTACGCCCTTCTCCAGAAGCTTTGCCGCCATCCGGAATGTGGACGGCGCCGCGGAAGTATACTGAAACACGCCGGTATCATGTACGATCCCAAGATAAAGAGCCTCTGCCGCCGCAAGAGAAATCTTATCCTCATCCATGAACTGGTATACCAGTTCACAGGTGGAACTGGCATCCGGTTCGGTAAAATCATTCTGTGCAAACCCTGTATTACTGACATGATGATCAATACAATACGTCCGCCTGGCCCGGTCAAACAGCGGAACAGAGAAACCAAGACGCTCCTTGTCGCCGCAGTCCAGGCTGATAAACAGGTCGTATACCTTATCCTTCGGAATTTTATGACGGATCACTTCCGTTGATTTCAGAAAGCAGAACTTATCCGGCAGCTCTTCCAGATACACGTCTACCTTCTTATCTTTGTAGTTGTCCCTGATATAATGGTACAATCCCATACAGGAACCCACACAGTCCCCGTCCGGACGGATATGTCCGCCAATTGCGATTGTCTCGGCATTGTTCAGAATCCTATTCAGCATCAGTATCCCCTTCCGTTGAAATATTCCTGGTCACTTCATCAATCTTTCTGGACATATTTACGCCGTACTCAATCGACTGATCCAGTACAAACCGTATCTCCGGCGTGTTCCGCATATTCAGCGTATGGGCGAGTTCACGCCGGATGTAACCCTCTGCCTTCTTAAGGCCCTCAATCGTATCCTCCTGCTCTTTCAGTCCGCCAAGCACGCTGATATACGCTTTACAGGTCTTAAGATCCGAAGCCACCTCCGCCGCAACCACGGAAGTCCATGGTGCGACACGGGGGTCTTTCAGATTTCTGATAATATTACTCAGTTCCCTTTGTACCTCGGTATTGACTCTGGTATTCTTGATACTTCTTTTTTTCATTTTTAACACCCTGACCTATCTCGGGATCTCCACCATTTTGAATGCTTCCACAAGGTCGCCTTCCTTGATATCGTTAAAGTTGGCAAACACAAATCCACACTCATATCCCGCTCTGACTTCTTTTACATCATCCTTGAACCGTCTAAGGGATGCGAGAGGTCCTTCGAAAATCACGATTCCATCCCTGGTCAGACGCACGGAACAGTCTCTCTCGAAAGTTCCGTCCTGCACGTAAGACCCGGCGATGGTTCCGACTCCGGACGCTTTAAAGGTCTGGCGCACCTCTGCATGGCCAAGCACCTTCTCCTCAAAAATCGGATCCAGCATACCTTTCATCGCTGCTTCTACGTCTTCAATCGCATTGTAAATGACGCGGTACAGACGGATATCTACGCCTTCTCGGTCTGCCGTCTCCTTCGCCGTGGCATCCGGACGCACATTGAATCCGATAATAATGGCGTTTGAAGCGGATGCAAGACTTACGTCAGATTCGTTGATCGCACCGACACCTCCATGAATGATCTTCACCACAACCTCATCGTTCGTCAGTTTCAGAAGGCTCTGCTTCATCGCCTCCACAGAACCCTGTACATCTGCCTTAACGACGATCCCCAGTTCTTTTAAGTTACCCTCCTGAATCTGGCTGAACAGGTCATCCAGAGACAGTTTTGATTTCGTATCTTCAATCAGCTTCGCTTTGCCCTGTGAGATAAACGTCTCTGCAAAGTTTCTCGCTTCCTTATCGTTCTCGCACGCAACGAATACTTCACCTGCATTCGGTACGTCGTTTAAGCCCAGGATTTCTACCGGCATGGAAGGTCCGGCCTCTTTCACGCGCCTTCCCTTGTCGTCCATCATAGCTCTGACCTTGCCGTAAGCGGAGCCTGCCGCTATTGAATCTCCTACGCGCAGGATTCCCTTCTGTACCAGAACGGTGGCCACCGAACCTCTTCCCTTGTCAAGCTGCGCCTCAAGAACCAGACCTCTTGCACGGCGGTTGGAATTCGCCTTCAGTTCCAGTACCTCAGCCGTCAGGACAATCATCTCCATCAGATCCTCAAGACCTTCTCCGGTCTTTGCCGATACCGGCACGAAGACCGTGCTTCCGCCCCAGTCCTCCGGGATCAGTTCATATTCGGTCAGTTCCTGTTTTACCCTCTCGATATTGGCGCTGGGCTTATCAATCTTATTTACCGCAACCACAATCTCAACTCCTGCCGCCTTGGCATGGTTGATCGCCTCCACGGTCTGGGGCATCACGCCGTCATCCGCCGCAACGACCAGAATCGCAATATCCGTAGAACTTGCCCCCCGCATACGCATGGCCGTAAACGCCTCATGCCCCGGTGTATCCAGGAACGTAATCTTCTCGCCGTTTACATCCACCACATAGGCGCCGATATGCTGGGTAATACCTCCGGCTTCCTTGTCGATGACGTTGGTATGACGAATGGCATCCAGAAGGGAAGTCTTACCGTGGTCGACATGCCCCATGACGCAGACTACCGGCGGACGCTTCTCCATAGTGCTTGCGTCCTCCTCATCCTCCTTTAAGAGTTCTTCGATTACGTCTACGACTTCTTCCTTTTCACAGAGTACGTCGAACTCCAGAGCAATCCCTTCCGCAGTCTCATAGTCGATCTCCTGGTTCACGGTCACAATCTTGCCCTGCATAAATAGTTTCTTAACAATAACGGAAGGCACAATCTTCATCTTATCCGACAATTCCTTAATCGTCAGAACCTCTGGAAGAATGATGGACTTAATCTCTTCCTCCACCTTCTGCTCCCGCTGCTGAGGTTTCTGGAACTGCTGCTTCGGTTCATTCTTTTTCTTACCCTTTGCACCTCTGCCTTCTTCCTCTTCCCTGCGGTAATCCTTCTTCTTATGGTCTTCCTTGCCTTTTCCTTTGCTGCGCTGCGGCTTCTGCCCTTCTACTGCAGGCGCCGGAATGCCGGAATTGCCGCCTCTCTTATCGCCGCCTCTGCGGTCGCCTCTCTCTCCGGGTCTTCGTCCCTGTCCGCGGTCTCTGTCTCCTCCACCCTGGAAGCGGTCGCGGTCTCTGTCTCCTCCGCCCTGGAAACGATTATCGCGGTCCCTGTTGTCGCGGCTTCGGTCTCTGTCTCCTCCGCCCTGGAAACGATTATCGCGGTCCCTGTTGTCGCGGCTTCGGTCTCTGTCTCCTCCGCCCTGGAAGCGATTATCTCGGTCCCTGTTGTCGCGGCTTCGGTCTCTGTCTCCTCCGCCCTGGAAGCGATTGTCACGATCTCTGTCACGGCTTCGGTCACGATTCCTGTCTCCTCCGCCCTGAAATCTTTCCTGGCGTCCTTCCTGAGAACGCTGGCCTCTGGAATCTCCGCGCCGATCCTGGCTGCGGTCAAAACGCTCTCCACGGTTTCCTCTGTCCCCGCGATCCGAACGTTCAGTACGTCTCTGGGCCGGCCTTTTGTCGGAAACTGTCTGGCGCTCACCGTTGCTGTCCCCGGGCCTTTCTGCCGTCCTGGCTGCGGTCTGTACATTCTGCGCTTTCTCAGCCGCCGGATGCTTCGGAGGAGCCGCCTCTGTCGCCGCCATTGCCGCCGGACGCTTCACTGCTTCTTCTGTTTTCTGTACCGGTTCTGCCAATCTTGGCGCCGCCTGGGCTGTTGCCGGCTTCTTCTCGGCCGCTGCGGGATTAGCCATACGGACAGGAGCAGCCTTTGCGGGACGTCCGTTATTCACCTGCATCGGTTTCCCCTGTGGTTTTCCGCCCGGCCTTCTTCCCTGTCTGGCTCCGTTCTGCGTATTCTGCGGACGGAACACATGCACAATATTCTTCTTCTTTGTAGACTCCTGCTCGGGCTTTGCCCCTCTGATCTCACTTTTTCCGAATCCTTTTCTCACCACATTCGCATCCGCTTCCTCCAGCGCACTCATGTGATTCTTTACTTCTATATTCTTTCCGCCAAGGAATTCCAGCACTTCCTTACTTGGAACACCTAATTCCTTTGCCAGTTCATATACTTTGATTTTTGCCATATTTACTACCTCCTCTATGCAACTGTATTCTCTTCTGCATCCATACTCTCTCTGATTCCCTTTGCAAACCCCTGATCCAATATTGCCAGAGATGCCCGGAACTGTTTCCCCATTGCATGCCCCAAGGTATCTTTGTCTCTATAAAAACAGATCGGCACGTGATAAAAATCACACATGTTCCTAAATTTCTTCTTTGTATTATCAGACGCGTCATCAGCAACGATGACCAGCGAGGCTTTACCGGACTTAACCTCTTTCTCTGTACAGAACTCCCCGCTTACAGTCTTTCCTGCTTTCGTAGCCAGGCCGATGAGCGACAATACTTTACTCTGAGCCAAGTAACCCCATCTCCTTTTCCAATGCTTCATATACTTCTGCCGGAATGGGCTGTCTGAATGAACGCTCCAGCCCTCTGTTCCTGACAGCCTTTCTCAAGCACTCCCCGGACGGGCAGATATAGGCGCCCCTTCCATTCTTCTTTCCGGTCGCATCCAGAAGAAACTCTCCCTCCTGGGTCCGGATCACGCGAATCATTTCTTTCTTTTCCTTCATCTCCTGACAACCTACGCATCTGCGCACAGGAACTTTTTTATTCGCACCCAAATAATCACCTAATCCTCTACTTCCTCAAATATAATCTCGTCTTCCACGCCATAATCGTCCGAGTCATATTCCTGTCCGTCCTCCTGCGGCTGAAATTCCTCGCAGCCTTCCTCAGCCTCGTCCTGCGGACAGGCTTCCTCATAAGGCTCTTCGTACTCTTCCTCGTACACGCCCTCGCTCAGTTCCAGATAGTTCTCTGGAAGATCGCCGGACTCAATTGCCTGGGTCTCGCTCTTGATATCTATCTTATAACCGGTCAGCCTTGCGGCAAGCCTCGCATTCTGCCCTTCCTTACCGATCGCCAGCGACAACTGGTAATCCGGCACGATGACGCCCGCCGTCTTATCGTCTGGATCCGCCATGACGGAAATGACCTTTGCAGGGCTTAACGCATTCTCAATCAGAATCGCCGGATTGTCACTCCAGTTGATAATGTCAATCTTCTCCCCGCGCAGTTCATTGACAATGGCATTGACGCGGGTTCCGTTCATGCCGACGCACGCGCCCACCGGATCCACGTCCGGGTCGTTGGACCACACCGCGATCTTCGTTCTGCTTCCCGCTTCCCTTGCTATGCTCTTGATCTCTACCACGCCGTCCTTTACCTCAGTCACTTCCGCTTCAAAGAGGCGTTTCACAAGTTCCGGGTGCGTACGGGAAACCAGAATCTTCGGTCCCTTCGTCGTATTCTTGACCTCCACCACATACAGCTTGACACGCTCGGTGGGCTTGAATACTTCCCCTTTCACCTGTTCGTTCTCCGTCAGCATTGCATCCGCCTTTCCAAGATTAATGCTGACGTTCCTTCCGATATATCGCTGGACGATTCCGGTAACAATGTCCTTCTCTTTCTCAAAATACTGGTCATAGACCACCTTACGCTCTTCCTCGCGGATCTTCTGGAGAATCAGGTTCTTCGCATTCTGGGTCGCTATACGCCCAAAGGACTTGGACTCGATGGGAATCTGTACGATATCCCCCAGTTCAAACTTCCCGTCAATTGCCCTTGCCTCCTCTATGCTGATCTCTTCCAGCTGATCCTCTACTTCTTCCACCACCGTCTTCTCAGCAAACAATCGGTAATCACAGGTCGTTCTGTCCATGATCAGCCGGATATTGTCGGCTTTCCCGAAATGGTTCTTACAGGCGTTGAGCAAAGAATTCTCAATTGCATCCAGCAGCGTCTCTTTACTGATCTCTTTTTCCTTCTCCAATATATTCAACGCTTCTAACAATTCCGTATTCATCGTATTCTCCTCCTAACTCTGACATTCAAACGCGTTCTCTAAAAATCAAATGCAAGACGTATCAGCGCAATATCGCTCTTCTCAAACGTTCTTACATTCCCGCCTTCCTCTTCAATCGTTACCGTCTTCTCATCATATTCTTTCAGTGTTCCGGTAAATTCTTTCTGCTTCTCTATCATACGGTAAGTCCGGATCTCCACTTCTTCCCCCAGGCTCCTTTTGTAATCCTTCTCCTTCCTGAGGGGTCTGCCAAGACCAGGAGAGCTGATCTCCAGAATATACGCCTCATCTATATAATCCTTCTCGTCCAGAATATCCGAAAGCCTGCGGCTCACCGCTTCACAATCGTCAATACTGATTCCGCCGGGCTTATCAATATAGGCCCTCAGATACCAGGTACTGCCTTCCTTCACATACTCCACGTCTACCAGTTCAAATCCATACTCCTCTACAATGGGATTCAGAATCTCTTCTGTCTTCTGTTCATAGCTCTCTCTCTTCGTCAACGGCAACTTCCTCCTTACCAACAAAGAAGAGTGAACCTTCGTTCACTCTTCTGCCGATTTCCTTATGTAACTGTAGTCAGTATAGCACCAAATCCCTGTAAAATCAAGGTTTTTTTGAAATTAATCCGATCTTACCCATGAACCTGCAGAAGCTTTGTCTTAAGTTCCTGCTCCAGGCGTATCATCTCCTGTTCCGCCGCTGCCCGCTTCTGCCTTCCTTCTCTCTGGATCTGCATTACCTCATCCAGAGTAGAGATCAGCGACTCGTTGGTATGTCTTAATGTTTCTATCTCTACAATCCCCCGTTCTGATTCCCTGGCCGTCTCCGTGACCGCCAGTTTCAGCTTGTCCGCATTCCGCCTTAAGAGTTCATTGGTCATATCCGTCACTTCCCTCTGGGCGGCCGCAGCCTGGGCGGAATGCTCCACGCCGAGAGCCAGCACCATCTGGCTCTTCCAGAGCGGAATCGTATTGACAATCGTAGACTGTATCTTCTCCACCATTAACGTATCGTTCCCCTGTACCAGCCGGATCTGAGGAGCCGTCTGCATAGAAACCGTCCGAGTCAGTTCCAGATCATGAATCTTCTTCTCAAACCGGTTGCACATAGAGTCCAGATCCCTCGCCGCCTGGGCATCCTCTGCAAGCCCGGTTCTGGAAGCCTTACCGAGAAGTTCTGGAAGCTTCGTACTGCGTACCTGTGCAAGCTTCTTCTTTCCCGCCAGGATATACATGGTCAGTTCTTTAAAATACGTCAGATTCAGCTCGTACATCTTATCCAGCACCGCTACGTCTTTGAGAAGCTGCACCTGGTGAGACTCCAGCACTCTTATAATCTGATTGATATTGGTCTCTGCCTTTGCGTATTTTGATTTCATGGCCTGGATCCTGCCGGAACTTTTCTTAAAGATTCCGAGAAATCCCTTCTCTTCCTCCTCGTCAAAACTGCGGAGTTCCTTCACGACTCCCGAAAGCAGATCCCCGATTTCTCCAAGATCCTTGGTCCGTACATTCTCAAGGGCCGCCTCGGAGAAATCTGCCATCTTCTTCTGCGTCCCGGCCCCGTACTGCAAGATCGCATTGGAATTCATCAGGTCAATCTGGGCCGCAAAAGCATCCACCATACGCCGCTCCTCTTCCGACAGAATCTCTTCATCCAGTACAGGCGGTTTTTCTTCCTCTACGGCCTTTAGCTTCGGTTCCTCCTGAAAGGGTTCCAGCGTCAGTTCTGGAACCGTCTGAAAATTCTCAAATTCATTCTTCATATTTTTGTTACCCTCCACAATCATTCCCGCTAAAACATCCCTATTGTCGTCAGTCCTTCTCCGCCAGAATCCAGCGCCTTACCATCTCACCGGGGTCTTCGCAGACCGTCGTCCGTAAGTCCCTCCTGGGCAAGCATGGTATGTAACACCGAGATATCCGAGGACACGTCCCAGGCCGTCTCCTGAAATAAACTGTCCAGAAGTTTCTCAAACGCAAGATTCAGCGTATCCAGCGTCGCCTCAATCTCCCGCTTGGAAGACCGGATATTCTCTCCGTCAATAGGCTGGGCATTCAGTTCCAGATATGCTTCCAGAAGCTTCACGGTTGTAGGCAGATAATAGTCCATGAGCCTGCGAATATCGTCCACAGATTCCGGATCCTGTTCCACCCGGTCGAAAATCTTGTCTACCAGCATCTCCATATGGGAAATCTTTGCAGAGATCTCTGTCCCGCAGATTGCAGCGTTGCATGCGTGGATCTTCTGAATGTAGGCATCCCCCTCCTCAACAATCTTCTGCACCTCTGGCGGCAGTTTTGTCCGTCCAGGGTCTGGGCCTGTCTGCTCTTTCTGACGTTCTCTTTCTTCTTCCGGTTTCCTAGTCTTTAGCGCTGTCTGTTCCAGTTCATTCCTTCTTCTCTCTTCCTGTATCTGTTTATACTGCCGGTACATTCCATGACTGGTAATAAGGCAGGTCTTCTCATCATCCAGATGCCCCTCCAGAAACCATCCGCTTGCAAACATATATTCAAGATCTCTGACTACGAATTTCACGTTTTTATGAACCTTATCCGCCAGTTCCCGGATATTGCAATATTCCCTCTGACCAAGAACCTGCATATAGGCGTGGAATCTCTTAACTCTGCGTCGTACGCCGCTCCCCCATCCAAAGACTGCGAACCCGGCCGCCGCAAACATCAGAAACGTAGCGGTCACCATAATCTCGGGAATCCCGAATGCTCCGGCAAGAAGCGCCGTGATGACAAAAAACATCATGGCTGTGGAAAACATACCGCCTGTGACCGCCCCAAGCACGGCGGTAAGCGTCCCTCTCACCTGTACGCCGGTGGGCCTGCGGTACAGAACCGGAAGCTGCTTTCTGCCTTCGGGACCATACTGACCGTTATTCCTGAAAGCAGACGGCGGTTTGCCCCACGGCTGGTTTTTCTGTGCATTTCGGATATTTCTTGACACACTGTCGACTGCATTGTTGATCGTGTCCGTAATCGTCTGATTCAATTTCCCGAAGTCCTGGGCATCGATGGCATCCTGTACAGTCTTTCTTATGTCCTCCCCGAACTTCTCCCAATCCCGGTTTATCATCTTGTCCTCCCAATCTGCTGTTCGTATTCAGAACCGGATGTAAATCACATTCGTTTCCTTCATTCAAGATGGAATTATTGTATCACATTCGTTTCCTGACAGCAAGATTTTCAAAAGATTTCCGGGGCTGAATTCCTTCTTATAGAGAAAATTGCGAGACCGTCTGAGTCAGAATTACTTCTTTTTCAGTTGTTCCTGCACAAAATGTATAGGTTTCTCCTGTGGTCAGTTCAGGAGCGGACAGTGCAATCCACTGTGCATTCTTCTCGGTCGTTACAAAAGCCAGTATATTCCCATCCTGATCTTTAAGAGAAACTTCGGTTCCTGCCTCAATGACGCCTTCCGTATAGAAGACTGCAGAAGCCTGCGTGGAATCCCCGCTCGGATTCTGTGCCATGCCTGTACTTCCGATTCCGGTAAACGTACCTCCCGTGATCCTGCAGGATGCGGCATAGTCCAGCGTCCCATTTCCTCCGTCGGACGGGCCATGTACCGTAACCATTCCGCCATTCATAAAAATATCTCCGTTAGCGTCAAGCCCGTCTCCATTGGCATTAACATAGACGACCCCTCCGTTGATCGTCATGGATGCTCCCTGGTCTTCGTCTGCCATAAAGGGCTGATTCTTCTTGTTCTTTTGGTTTTCCGGTTCGATCTCACCGTCATCCTTTCCAGCCGCATTGATCCCATCGTCTGAGGAAACGATCTTTATGCTGCCATCGTTGATAACAATGTCAAATCCTTCCAGTCCTTCATAACTTTTCTCAATATCAAGGCTGCCACCGTTGATGGTCAGCGTTTTGTCTGCATGGATCCCGTCGTCTCCGGCGGAAATCAAGATCGTACCCCCATGAACCGTAACGTCCTGGTTGCTGTGGATTCCGTCGTCCAGTGAATCCAGATTCAGTTCTCCTCCTGCTACAATCAGTTCTACATAGGATTTTAAGGCTTTTGCGCTGCCGGATTCGGAGTCGTCTGCCCCGCTGACATCTCTTGAATTCTCCTGATCTTCTGGCGCAGTGATTCCTTTTTCCGGCCTTTTTCCTTCCGGCGGGTTCATTCTTCCTTCGTTATCCATTCCTTCCGGCGGGTTCATTTTTCCTTCGTTCTCCATTCCTTCCGGCGGGTTCATTTTTCCTTCGTTCTCCATTCCTCCCGGCGGGTTCATTTTTCCTTCGTTCTCCATTCCTCCCGGCGGGTTCATTTTTCCTTCGTTCTCCATTCCTCCCGGCATCTCAGGAACCATTTCTGCATTCTGACTTCCGCCGCCTGCCGTGATTTCAAAATTTCCTCCGTTGACCCGAAGAAGCGTCTCTGCCTGAATTCCGTCTCCTTTGGCATTGATCGCAAAAGATCCGTTTTCAAGCAGAACATAACCCTTGTCAGAATCTTCGGTATTAGAGGCTTTTATCCCGTCGTCGCCGCTTTCAATCGTAAAATTTCCATCCCGGACGGACACGCTGTCTTTTCCTACAATCCCGTCATTTACCGCTGAAACGATATAAGTACCCGAGACGAATTTCAGATCATCTTTGCACTGAATCCCATGACGAAAATTTCCAGTGACAGAAAGAGTCCCTGTTCCATTGAAAGTCAGATCGTCTTTGGAAAAGACTGCCGCCGCCGGCTCGTCCTCCCCTTCTTTTTCGAAGGTATAAGACTCGCCGTCCTCGATTCTGTTTTTTGTACCGTCTTCCAGAGTCACAATCACATTGCCGCCCTTACTGTAAACAGGAGACGAATAGCTGCAGGCAAGGGAGACGCCTCGAAAAATCAGTCTCACGGTTTCTTCCTTGTCAGCCTCTATCACCAGCTGCCCGTCCTTTAGGGCGCCGGATAACACATACGTCCCTGCCTGGCGGATGACGGCAGCGCTTCCCACAGCCTCCACCTGATCCTTAAGGGCAGATTCCTCTCCCTGTTCCGAATCTCCATCTTTTTTAACAGAAATCTTATCATCTTCAAACGTAATATAGACCGCCTCATTCTCATTCCATGTATCATCCAGCTTTTCTTCACTGAATTTCCCTTCAGTCAGCGCAACCGTACTGACTGACGCATGTCCGGGCTGGGAAATATCAGCCGTTTCCTGGGAATCCGTCTTTGTTCCCTTCTCTTCCTGTCTTAAGCCCCACATGGTACATACAAGCAACACGAAAAGTAATACTGCGCCTGTCTTCTTCATCTTCATCTGCATCCGCTCCCTTTTTGAATTACCGTCTGTCTGCGTTTTTTATCAAAGACTTCTGCTTTTACAATCCTTCCTGCAGCGCAGACCGCCGCCCGCAGACCACGGTCAGATTCCCGTTTCTGCAGCGAATCGCATCCAGCATCTCTTTTTCCTGCCCATGATCCTTCAGTGTAATATGGTAATCCAGTTCATACATACTGCCAAGATTCGTGGTTTTTACCCTCTCAAGACAACATTTACTGGTATATTTCCGGAAAATATCATCGAAAATCTCCGTATAATCCAGATGTTCGGCAATCGTAATCCGCAGATCCTTCTGCTCCTGCTTCCATTCTCCGAAACAAGACTTCTCAAGCGCCAGAAACACGCTTCCTATCACAAGAGTCATCACGGCAGCGAAACCTAAGAATCCCGTTCCTGTCGCCAGACCAATCGCCATGGCAAAGAAGATAACCGCCATCTCCTTTGAAGAACCTGGAACAGAACGGAACCGCACCAGGCTGAAAGCTCCAAGAACCGCAACGCTGGTTCCGAGATTCCCATTTACCAGCATAATGACCATCTGTACAAGCACAGGTAACAAAACCAGCGTTATCATAAAATTCCTGCTGCATGCGCCCTGCATCCCATAGAGAAAGGCAATCACAAATCCAAGCGCCAGCGATACAAGGGCGCACAATAGTGCGTTCTGGATCGTCAGACTTCCTTCCACATTGTTTAATAAACTTGTAAACATATCTGCTGATCCTCACTTTCTGACTCTTTTCTCATCTCCTGCGCATACACGGCTCCATATTTCGAGAAAGAAACCGGGTAGATCTTAAGTTTCCCCAACAGCTGCGCAAGCCATATGGGATATGCTTCTTTCACCTTAATCTCCATCAGATATTCTCCCGGATTCAGCATCCTGCACTCCCCGTCATAAGTCAGTTCCAGCCGGTGGCTTCTGCTACGGATATTACGGTCCACCGTAATCCGTAAACTTTCGTCTTCATTTCCCACAAAAGCCTCTCTGTCATAGGCCAGATAGATTCTGGGTTCTGGCCGGTAAAACCGGATAAAATAGTCGATTTCATTCAGAATCTGGCTTTTCTTCCCCATCCCTGTTCCAGACTTCAGATATGTACGAGCCTGCCTAAGGGCAAGCTGCTCCCTCCGCTTATAGACCACTCCCTGATATTTTTTCTTGATTTCCAGAAACACCGGACTGTCTTCCCGGATCTTTCCATAGCCTCGCAGCCTGAGCTTTTCCTTGTATTTCGGTTTGTCAATGGACCGGCGGATCAACTCATAATTCTGTGTGTCGTAGTAGATATTGCGAATAGTGTGCAGGCCGTATTCATCCATATGGATCTTGTCTGCAGCCCCTTCGAGGAATAAATCATACTGTTTCTGGTTCATCCGGTATTTCTTTTCTACACGTTCAAATACATTCTGACTACTCATATCTGCTCTCCTTACTGAAGTATTACCTGGACATTATAATCAGAAAACGTGGGAAATCTATGGTGAAACTGTGAAAAAATGGTGAATGGGAAGGCAGACGTTTTCTACCCGGACCGTATCACTCGTGCCGTACTGTTTTTCTGCCGAGGAACAGAGATACCTTCGTCCCCTTACCAGGCTCAGACTCGATCCGGATCTCATGGCGAAGCCTGTCAATTACAGATTTACACAGATACAGACCGATTCCCGTGGATTTTTTATCAGTACGCCCATTATAACCGGTAAATCCTTTTTCAAATACACGCGGAAGATCCTCTGGCCAGATACCGATCCCGTTATCCTCTATTACAAGACAGTTTTTCCGCTCCTGCGTCTGAGCAGAATCCTCTTCCATATAAACAGAGATCCTTCCCTGGGAAGACCTATTGGTATATTTTAATGCATTTGACAGGATCTGTTCCAGTACAAAGCCAAGCCACTTCTCGTCGGTCAGAACATTCGTCTGTACCGGTTCATAGTCAAGCCAGATTTTTTTCAGAATAAACATCTGGGAATATTTACGGATTGCCTGCCGGATGATAGAATCCAGGGAATACAGATCAAAAGACAGATCAGAAGACATATCTTCCATCCGCAGATAAGTAAGAACCATTTCCACATACTGCTCGATCTTGAATAGTTCCATCTTCATCTCTTTCATGTACTGCTCATCTTTAAACTGGCAGGTCTCCTGTGCCTGCAGCAGCACATGCATGGCAGAAATGGGCGTCTTAATCTGATGGACCCACATTCCATAATAGTCCTCCATTTCCTGCCTGGCAATCCGGCTAATGGTTTCAGCCTCAACCTTTTCTTCATACAGTCCTGTAACAATCCGCTGATAATCTGCTTCAATCAGAGTTTCCGCATCCGGCATCTGTGCAGATCCACATGCAAATCTCTTCTCTGCCTCACAAAGCCTCTTGTGCTTTGTGATATATCTGAAATAATCCGGCACGGCTGACAGCAGAGTCCATACCACGGATAACAGCAGGGCGTACTCTACCGCATCCATGGTGACGCCATACAGATAGGAGACTCCTGCAAAAGTCGCAATCAGCACCGCTCCTAGCCGGATCTCTCTCTTCCGTTCTTTCAAAAATGCTCCTGTCGTCCTCATTGTTCCACCATATACCCGATTCCTTTCTTTGTCCGTATCATCTTCTCAAGCCCGATCTGTTCCAGTTTCTTCCGAAGTCTCGCAATATTCACCGTAAGCGTATTATCATCTATAAACTCATCGCTTTCCCAGAGCCGTGTGATAATACTGTCTCTGGATACGATCCTCCCCGTATTTTCCAGAAGCATCTGCAGAATACGGAACTCATTCTTCGTAAGTTCCATCTTCTGGTTTTTATTTTCCAGAGTGGCGTCATTGAGATTCAGTACTGCCCCGTGGTATTCTATCACATTAACAAATCCCTGGAAGGAATAAGAACGACGCAGGATTGCCTGTACCTTCGCCGTCACCACATTTAAGTCGAAAGGCTTCTCAATAAACTCGTCCCCGCCCATGTTCATGGCCATGACAATGTTCATATTATCATTAGCGGAAGACAGAAATATGATGGGAACCTCTGAGACCTTTCGGATTTCCTGACACCAGTGAAATCCGTTGAAGAACGGCAGCATGATATCCAGAAGAACCAGATGCGGGTCATACTGCCGGAACTCATCTACAATATCTTTAAAATCATCCACACATTTCGTATCATAATTCCATCTGGACAGATGGGAAGAAAGGGCCTTTGCAATGACCCGGTCGTCTTCTACAATCAAGATCTTATACATCGTCACTCCACCTCTAATATTTTCAAGGCAAACCCTTAGAATACAGAAATGGCGTAAGCAGATACTTTCCTACCCACGCCACATTTCACACTTTTAGATCTTATCCACAGCCGCCCTCAGATACTCGTTGCTGACCTCATGGAACTTCTCGCTTTCCACCGCCTGCGCAAGCCCTGGGTCAACCGGCATCTTGCCAAGTACCGGAATCCCCAGTTCTTCTGCAGCCTGGTCGACATGGCTCTCTCCGAACACGGAAATCTGTTTCCCACAGTCCGGGCAAACCAGATAACTGTAGTTCTCTACGATTCCCAGCACCGGAATATTCATGGCTTTTGCCATATTGTATGCCTTCTTCACAATCATCTGCACCAGATCCTGAGGGGATGTAACAATCACCACGCCGTCAACCGGAAGAGACTGGAACACCGTCAGCGGCACGTCGCCGGTTCCGGGCGGCATGTCTACGAAGAGATAATCCAGTTCCCCCCACATAACGTCCGTCCAGAACTGCGTCACTACGCCTGCGATCACCGGACCTCGCCAGATTACCGGGTCAGACTCATTCTCCAGAAGAAGGTTCACTGACATCACCTTTGTGCCGTCCTTTGCCTCACAGGGAAAAATCCCTGCCTCGTCTCCTTTTGCCTTCTCATGGATTCCATACATCTTAGGAATGGAAGGACCCGTGACGTCCGCATCCAGGATACCCACAGAACATCCCTGCTTACGCATCATCCTTGCAAGACTGGCCGTCACCAGCGACTTGCCGACTCCGCCCTTGCCGCTGACAACGGCAATCACTTTCTTAATCTTAGAAAATGGATTCGCCGGTTCTCTCAGATCCTGGGGCTTGCTGCTGCATGACCCTGCATGGGCGCATCCGGCGCAGTCAGACGACGTGCATCCATTCTGCTGTTCTTCTGCCATAATTCTTACCTCTTTTCTTCTTACAGATACTCCTTTTACTCGCCTACAACCGCAATCAGTTCCACTTCACACTTCACATTCTTCGGCAGCGTCTTTACTGCCACACAGCTTCTGGCAGGCTTGGATGTGAAATACTTTGCATATACCTCGTTAAATGCAGCAAAATCTCCCATATCCGCCAGGAAACAGGTGGTCTTAAGCACCTTGTCAAAAGTGGTTCCGGCTTCCTCTAAGACTGCGCCCAGGTTCTTACATACCTGCTCTGTCTGTCCCTCAATCGTGTCTGCCTCAACGGCGCCCGTTTCCGGGTTGATCGCAACCTGTCCTGCAGAATAAAAGATTCCGTTATGCACATACCCTTGTGAATATGGTCCCAACGCTTCCGGCGCTTTCTTTGTAGCTACTACTTTCATGATCATCTCTCCTTTACTTTTCCCAATATTTTTCTGTACAATACATATTCAAAACCATCATTTGTTATTGTACTACTTTTACAGCCGGGTTATCAACAGTTTTTTTTCAGATAATACACCGCTAACTGCGTACGGTCCCGAAGCCCCAGTTTATCCAGGATACTACTGATATAATTGCGCACGGTTCCTTCGCTTAAAAACAGTTCTTTCGCAATCTCCTTATTACTTAAGCCTTCCGCTACCAGCGACATAACCTTAAGTTCCTTCTCACTGATCTCATAAGCCCTCCAGTCAAACGTCTTCTTCTCCTGTAAAAGCTGCGGAATCCTTCCAACAATCTCTGTTCCAAACACCGTCTGTCCTGTGCAGACTGCCCGTATTGCCGGAAGAATACTCTGGTAGTCCTGCTTCAGAAGATACCCTTTGACGCCGTACTGTAATGCTTTCACAATATATTCATCATCGGCAAAGGTCGTCAGCAGCAGGATCTTCGCCTGGGGATCTTCCATAAGAATCTGTTTTGCCGCCTCAAGACCGCTGACGTTTCGCATCCGGATATCCATCAGCAGAACGTCCGGCCTGTGCTTTTTGTACAGGCCGGGCGCCTCGCCGCCATCCTGCCCTGTTCCCGCAACGCTTACGTCTCGGTCTGCTTCCAGGATTGTCTTAAGCGCTCCCGCTACCAGTATATCATCATCTACAATTACAATCTTCATGTATGTTCCCTCCGTCTTTTCCAGACACTCTGCCGGACAGGCCGATTGTCTGCCCTGTAAGCTGCCGGAATGTATCAGCTCTTCTTCGGCACTGTAATATAAATCCGCCACCCGTTCTGTGTCTGAATCTTTAGATTACCGCCAAAGGTATCCACCCGTTCTTTCATATTATGTATTCCAATCCCCCGGTTCCCTTCCTGCTCCCTCAAAGTAAGTGCCCCATCTCCTGTCCCTCCCTGGTTCTGTATAAAGTTTTCCGATGCGTTCGGACTGCTGTTGGGAAGCGTGCCATTATCTTCCACAATAAGCTGATAGAATCCTGGATGCTCCCTGGCAACCACCCTTACCTGTGTGGCGTCGCTGTGTTTCATCACATTATGCAGCGCCTCCTTGACAATCGCAATAAACCCATACCGTATCTCCCTCGGAACATCATATCCCATATCATACTTAAGATCTGCCTGGCAGAAAGTAAATTCTCCCGTCAGGTTCTCCAGCGCTTCCTTTAAATTAACCGCCTCATCGTGAAGGTCATGTACGCTCGCCCGGACACTGGTCATAGCCGCATTCAGAGTATCCTCCAGCTGGCACAGTGATTCTTTCAGATTTCCTTCCCCATGCACCGCCCGCAGCGCTCCCACCATCAGAATTGACCGGGACAGCATATGCCCGACATTATCATGAATCTCCCTTGCAATCCGGTTGCGCTCCTTAAGGGTCGCAGTATAGATCTCATAATCCTGATTCTTCAGTATACTCTGATTCTTCTCCCGAAGCAGAAGGTTCTTCTCCATGCCGTCGTCCCTGGTTCTTCGAAATTTTACGTCGAGAATGGCGTACTGTCTGGTCTGATACTGAATCACCCACGCAAGCACACAGCCTACGGCCGTAAAACAGACCAGAGCCCTGTTGAAAGATACAAAGAAAGCAGTTCCAAGGCATCCGGCGGCCGCTGCGAGCACATACCTGCGCTTATCCACACCATCGTCCCCCCAGGCTAAACCGCAGTCCACCATATTCTCCCCGTCAGACGGCTCCACTTCGTCCAGGAGAATATAGAACGCTATGGGCATAAAGATCAGAAAGGACGGACAGACGACGGATAAGGCAAGGAAGCCCCCTGTCATCCCTCTCCTTATCCATCCCGTATGCGCCAGACAACTGCCGCACCCATAGATAACCGCCGCTGCATCCGCCGTTACAAACGAAACGTCAACCGGTATAAAAATCACTGACACCTGACAATAGATCCATAGCACCGCCAGATCTGACGCACATTTCATTACATTTGTCACCTTCCCTTCTGACACCTGACACTACCATTATATACGCCGGAACTTTATACTACAAGTATCAGATAATGTTAGTGTCAAAAGGCGTTCTGCCGCTATGACACCAGACGAGATTCCAGAAGGAGGAGATTCGATGCAGTCAGCCAATATCATCCAGATTGAAAATCTGGTAAAAAGATACCAGAACCTGGTGGCGCTGGACCACTTAAACTTAACGATACAGGAAGGTGAGATTTTCGGTCTGCTAGGTCCTAATGGCTCCGGCAAAACCACGGCCATCAACTGTCTGCTGGCCCTTTTAAAATATGACAAAGGCACCATCACTATTTTCGGCAAAAACATGCGGCCCGACAGCTATGACATTAAAAAGCAGATCGGCGTTGTGATGCAGAATGTGGCCGTCTTCGAACAGATGTCCGTACGTGAGAATATCGACTATTTCTGTGGCCTGTATATCCGTGATAAAGCCAGACGGCAGCAGCTTGTAGAAGAAGCCATTGCCTTTACGGGACTTGAAGAATTCACGAAAATGCGCCCGAAGAAACTATCCGGCGGACTTTTGCGAAGGCTGAACATCGCCTGCGGCATCGTCCACAAGCCAAGGCTGATCATTATGGATGAGCCTACCGTGGCCGTAGATCCACAGAGCCGCAACAAGATCTTAGAAGGCATCGTGGAACTGAACCGGCAGGGTTCCACCATCATCTACACCTCTCACTACATGGAAGAGGTGGAACAGATCTGTACCCGCATCGCCATCATTGACCACGGGCGGGTACTGGCAACAGGAACCACGGAAGAATTAAAGCAGATGATCAAGACGGGAGAGACCATCACCATCGAATCCATCGTACTGGATGAACCCCTCGTTGCAGGAATTCGTAAACTGCCCCATGTCTTTGACTTAAGCTACGAAGACCAGACCTTAAAAATCCGGCTTGGTACGGCGCGGCATAATCTGGTACGCATCTTAAATTATTTACAGGAACAGGACGTAGTCTTTGGCAGGGTATTCTCGGAACTGCCCACACTCAACGACGTATTTCTTGAGATCACAGGCAAAGAATTAAGAGATTAAGGGGGGATCATGAATGTTACATTTACTCAGATATCGTTTCCTGCAGACCATACGGAATGTTCCGGTCATGTTCTGGGCGCTGGCTTTCCCGATTATACTTGGCACGTTCTTCTATCTTTCTTTCGGTAATGCAGGACTTGAAAGCACAGGGGAATCCAACTGGGAGGAAATCAAGGTGGCAGTCATTAAGGAAGGGGATTCTTCGGAAAATTCCCAGGCCTTTGAAACGTTTCTCGAACAGATGGACGCAGAGATGCTGGATATCCAGGATATTTCCCAGGAAGCAGAAGCTCTTGAGGCGCTGAATGAAGAAACCATTCTGGGAATCTTCTATGTGGCAGACACTCCTTCCCTGACGGTTGCCAGGAACGGACTAAACGAGAGTATTCTGACTTCGGTTCTTACAAGTTATAACCAGAATGCCTCCATGTTCAGAAAGATTGCCATGACCCATCCCGAGAGTATTATGGATGCCAAGGAAACAATGAAAGATTATCGCAAAGCAACCTCTGAGGTTTCCTTAGGAGGCGGAGACTTAAACCCCAACGTCCAGTATTTCTTTGCGCTGATTGCCTATGCCTGTCTCTCCGGTTCCTTCTTAGGCGTCCAGTCCAGCGTAGACGGCCAGGCAAATATTTCCGCACTGGGGGCAAGGCGCAGCATTACGCCGACTCACAAACTGACTCTGGTCATCATAGATATGGCAGTGCTCTTACTCGTCCATTTCTTCAACATTCTGATCCTGTGCCTATATGTCAGCAAGGTACTGAAGATCAGCCTTGGCAATGACATACCTTCCCTTCTTCTGGTAGATTTTATGGGAAGCATGATCGGGGTATGCTTAGGCGTGGCCATCGGATGCCTGGCCCGGATCTCCTACGGAATAAAGACGGCGGTCTGCATTTTATGTTCGCTGTTCCCGGGCTTTCTTGCCGGGCTGATGATTGGAGATATGAAGAATATCATTGAACTTCACTGTCCCATCGTCAACCGGCTGAACCCGGCCGCCGTTTTAAGCGACGCATTTTACTGTATGGGAATCTATAATGATATGGAACGATTTACCAGATGCCTGCTGATTCTCGCCCTAATGAGCACATTGCTTCTGGCGGCCGCATTCTTAGGGATAAGGAGGGAACGTTATGACAGTATATAAAGGATTTCTCACAATTACCAGGCGGAATATCCATCTGATGATTCTGTATCTTGTAATCTTTCTGACCATAGCCGTCATGGCACAGAAGTTCACCGGCGGAAAAACAACGGATTTTGAACAGGTCGGCCTTGATATTGCCGTTATTGACCGGGACGGCGGCGAACTTGCCGGCGGGCTTTACGATTATCTGGGACAGTACCATACGATAGCAGACCTCCCCGATGATCCGTCTGTGATCCAGGACCGCATGTTTTACCGGGAAGTTTATTACATTGTGACAATTCCGAAGGATTTCGAGGATCGCTGCCTGTATGGCGACGAACTTCTTCCGGTCACAAAGGTTCCGGGCAGTAACAGTGGCTTCTACGTGGATCAGCAGATCAATACGTTTCTGAACGATGTGCGTATTATGGTAAAAAGCGGGTTTACTCTGTCAGAATCCATTGCCGAGGTAACAGAAAGCAGCAGGGAAACCACAGAGGTGACTCTGATTGACAAGAACGGGTTTGGAGGGAACCGGCCGTTCCATGCATTCATGTATCAGTATATGCCTTATATACTGATTTCCATCCTCTGCTATTGCATGTGTTACATCATGATCGCCTTCCGCAATCCAGATGTAAAAAGGCGGATGGCATGCTCCGCCGTTTCTTCCCGAAGCCAGAATCTTCAGATAATCCTCGGCTACATTACGGTGGGGCTGGCCGTATACCTCCTTGTTACCACTATGCCAGTCCTGATGTACGGAGAGTCATTTACCGCCGATCCGAATATGCCTTATTATCTGCTTAACAGTTTTCTGATGACCCTTGTGGCTCTGTCGCTGTCTTTTCTGATCGGTACGCTGGTCAGCCGGGACGAGGTAGTCAGCGCCGTGGTCAACGTGGTCTCTCTGGGGATGTCCTTCCTGTGCGGCGTATTCGTTGATCTGGAGATCCTTGGAAAAAGCGTTCGTACGTTCGCACAGTTTCTTCCGGTCTACTGGTATGAGGTGGCCAATGGACTTCTGGCTGATAACAGCACTTTAAGCCAGCTTCAGCAGACCTCTCTTTATACCTGCTTTTTCCTGCAGCTATTGTTTTTCGCCGCCATACTGGGCGTTGCCATGGTCATCTCACGGATACAGCAGAAGGCTTAGTAAGCGATCGGATTCATAAGAACAAAAACGATCCCTTTATGATCTTTTGCCGCCAGGCGCCATAGAGGGATCTTTGCGCTGATTATTTCTCTGTCTCCAGATATGCCTCACTAAGCACCTGTTTCACCGCAGGGCATTTATCAATCAGCCCATAGCGGAAATGAATCGTTCCTCCCACAGTCTCATTGGCATCGCAGGCTTCCATCTGCCTTGCGACTTCCCCTCCTCCATACCAGGGATTATTCCCGTCCTCCCCGGCTTCCACAGTCTTATAATCGGCAATTCCCACATACAGTTTCACATCTTTTTCCTTTGCCTGCTTTACCACGTCAGACCACCATCCAAGCAGTGAGTTAAAGTCCGCTTTCGCATGTCCCATCTCCCAGTAAAGCTGTGGGGCGATATAATCCACCCACCCTTCCCTGACCCATGTCCGGCTGTCTGCATATAGGGAAAAGTAAGAAGAAAAACTACTGGTGGTAGCGCTGCCTTCCGGATGCATGGTATTGCTTGCCCAGATTCCCGCAGGGCTTATGCCAAATTCCAGCTCCTCGTCCACCTGGTGGACAGCCGTATTGAGGCTGCTGACCAGAAGATTCACATTGTTCCGCCGCCAGTCTCCAATATCCCCAAAGTCCCCTCCATAAGCCGCAAAGGAATCCCCATCGTTAAATTCTGTACCTGGATAGAAATAGTCGTCCAGATGAATCCCGTCTACCTGGTAATTCTCGGCAATTTCCACGGTTCCGTCCACCACCATCTGGCGGACCTCCGGCAGCGCAGGGTTGAAATAGTACCCCTCCCCATACTGCACCACCCAGTCGGGATGCTGCCTTGCAGGTGAATTCTCTGCCACGCTTTCCCACTCGGAAAGATCCCTTGCAATCCGGTAGGGATTGATCCAGGCGTGTAATTCCAATCCCCGTTTATGGGCTTCATCGACCCAGTATGCCAGCGGGTCGAATTCCGAATCCGGCGCCGTTCCCTGCCGTCCGGTCAGATAGCGGCTGAAGGGATAGATCTCTGAGGGATAAAAAGCGTCTGAGCAGGGACGCACCTGCAGAAATATCGTGTTAAAACCACTTTCTCTGGCTCCATCCAGCACAGAATCCGCCTGTATACGCAGTTCTTCTGCCGAAACGGAAGGGGCGGCCGGATAATCCAGATTCTCCACACTGGCCACCCATACCCCTCTCATCTCGCAATCTTCTTCCCTTTTCATGGCCGGTCTCTCCTCCGGCTTTTTTTCCGCCTTCTTCTCATGAATCCCGAAAACGGCCATAGCCAGAATAATAAAGAACAGGCTTATAGCGATCTCTGTCAGAATCCTCTCTAGTCTCTTCATCCTGTATGTCCTTTTACTTCTTGTCTTATCTATAATCTATTCCGCAAAGGAGCCTTTGATGAACTTAATCATCAGAGGCTCCTTTCATTCTTTCTACAAACTCTTTAAACTTATTTCCCGCCTTTGTCTCCTTATCGCCCGAAATCGTCTTAAGCGTATTGCCGGACAGTTCGTCAAACTTCCGTAACGCCTCTTTCGCCTCGGAACTTAAATGCTCCGGCGTCTGAATTACCAGCGTTACATAATGGTCGCCTCGTATCTGGGAATTACGGATAGACGGAACTCCTTTGCCTTTCAGGCGCACCTTGGTATCCGTCTTTGTTCCCGGCTTCACCGTATAAAGGACTTCTCCGTCCACCGTCTTGACGCGGATCTCCGCACCAAGGGCCGCCTGGGCGAATGAGATGGGCACCGTTGAGAAGATATGCATATCCTGTCTCTGGAAGATGGGATGTCTGGATACCACCACCTCCACCAGGAGGTCTCCTCTCGGCCCGCCGTTTACGCCCGGCTCGCCTTTCTCGCGGATCCGTACGCTCTGTCCGTTGTCGATTCCTGCCGGAATGGTCACCGCAATCTTCTTTCTGCTGGACATATAACCGGTTCCGCCGCAGTCCGGGCATTTATCTCTTATAATCTTACCAGTCCCGTTACAGTCCGGACAGGTCTGGACATTCTGCACCATTCCAAAGAAGGACTGCTGTGTATACACAACCTGGCCCTTGCCGCCGCATTTCGGACATTTCTCTGGTGACGTTCCCGGCTTGGCTCCGGTTCCGTTACATTTCGTACAGGGATCCTTCAGCACCATATCCAGTTCCTTCTCGCAGCCGAAAACAGCCTCCTCAAAGGTAATGCGCACGCTTTTTCGAATATTCATTCCCTTCATCGGCCCCTGGCTTGCACGTCCCCTTCGGCCGCCGCCGAACAGATCGCCGAAGATATCTCCGAAGATATCTCCAAAATCTGCGCCGCTGAAATCAAAGCCGCCGAAGCCGCCGCCACCTGCGCCGCCTTCAAATGCCGCATGACCAAACTGGTCATACTGACGTCGTTTGTCTGGATCGCTTAATACTGCATAAGCCTCGGAAGCTTCTTTAAACTTCTTTTCTGCTTCCGCATCGCCGGGATTCATATCAGGGTGGTATTTCTTGGCAACCTGTCTGTATGCTTTTTTCAGAGTCGCATCGTCAGCATCCTTGCTGACGCCCAGCACCTCATAATAATCTCTCTTTGATTCTGCCATTATTTCTCCCTTTCTTTTCTCAGACAAAAAGCCTGTGAAACGTTGCATCAGGTAATTAAGAGGAAACCAGCCTTCTGTTTCCCCATAATTACCTGTGTGTCTCTCAATGAACTCTCATGAATTCCAGAAGCTTCTTAAACCTCTTTGTAATCTCCGTCTACAACGTCGTCACCCTGGAAACCTTCCGGCGCCGGGCCTGCTCCCGGATTCGGGCCTGCTCCCATGTTCGGGTCTGCCCCCTGGGCCGCCTGGCCTGCCTGCTCATACATCTTGGTGAATACCTTCTGAGCGCTTCCCATCAGTTTCTCTTTTGCAGCCTTGATCTCAGCGATCTGTGCGTCTGTCATGTCGTCCATGTTCACTTTTTCAAGGATTTCTTTCAATGCCTTGCAGTCAGCTTCCACCGCAGACCTGTCTGCTGCGTCAATCTTATCTCCGACCTCGCCCAATGCCTTTTCGGTCTGGAACAGCATGGAATCCGCTTCGTTCTTTGTATCGATTCCTTCTTTCCGTTTCTTGTCCTGAGCCTCGAAAGCCGCTGCTTCCTTCACTGCCTTATCAATATCTTCATCCGACATGTTGGAGCCTGCCGTAATCGTAATGTGCTGTTCCTTACCGGTACCAAGATCCTTTGCGGACACATTCACAATACCATTTGCATCAATATCGAACGTAACTTCGATCTGCGGTACTCCGCGAGGAGCTGGTGCGATTCCATCCAGTCTGAACTGTCCAAGGGACTTGTTGTCTCTTGCAAACTGTCTCTCGCCCTGTACGACGTTGATGTCAACAGCCGTCTGGTTGTCTGCCGCCGTAGAGAAGATCTGGCTCTTCTTGGTAGGGATGGTCGTATTTCTCTCGATCAGCCTGGTTGCAACGCCGCCCATGGTCTCAATAGACAGTGACAGAGGCGTTACGTCAAGAAGAAGGATATCTCCTGCACCTGCGTCTCCTGCAAGCTTACCTCCCTGTACGGATGCGCCGAGAGCGACACACTCATCCGGGTTCAGAGATTTGCTCGGCTCCTTGCCTGTCAGTCTCTTTACTTCTTCCTGTACTGCCGGAATACGTGTGGAACCTCCTACCAGCAATACCTGGCCAAGTTCGGAAGCGTTGATTCCTGCGTCAGAAAGGGCTCTCTTCACCGGCTCAGATGTCTTCTCAACCAGGTCGTGGGTCAGTTCGTCGAACTTCGCCCTTGTCAGATTCATATCGAAATGCTTTGGCCCTTCTGCCGTTGCCGTGATAAATGGCAGGTTAATGTTGGTTGTGGTTGCGGAAGACAGTTCTTTCTTTGCTTTCTCTGCCGCTTCTTTCAGTCTCTGAAGAGCCATCTTATCCGTAGATAAGTCTACGCCTTCCTGCTTCTTGAATTCTGCGATCATATAATCCGTGATCTTCTGGTCGAAATCATCGCCGCCCAGACGGTTGTTACCAGCCGTTGACAATACTTCAATGACTCCGTCGCCAATCTCAATTACAGATACGTCGAACGTACCGCCGCCCAGGTCGTAGACCATGATCTTCTGCTCTTTCTCATTGTCAAGACCATAGGCAAGAGCCGCTGCCGTAGGCTCGTTAATGATACGTTTTACGTCAAGACCTGCAATCTTACCTGCATCCTTGGTTGCCTGGCGCTGTGCGTCATTAAAATAAGCCGGAACCGTGATAACAGCCTCTGTTACCTTCTCGCCCAGATAGCCTTCTGCATCTGCCTTTAACTTTTGAAGGATCATGGCAGAAATCTCCTGAGGGGAATATTTCTTCTCATCAATCGTTACTCTGTAATCGCTGCCCATCTCTCTCTTAATAGAAGAAATGGTTCTCTCGGCGTTTGTTACAGCCTGACGTTTTGCCGGCTCGCCGACCAGACGCTCTCCTGTCTTTGAAAACGCCACTACGGACGGTGTGGTTCTTGCGCCTTCTGTATTTGCGATGACCGTTGGCTGGCCACCTTCCATAACTGCCACACAACTGTTTGTTGTACCTAAGTCAATACCTATGATTTTGCCCATTTTTATTTCCTCCTGTTATTTATTACTGTTTACCAGATTCGAACGACTTTCGCACTATGCTCCACAATACCTCGCTTAGTGACGGGGATGTTCGGTTCACTTTGCCCGGCTATTACCTCGCTTAGTGCTCAATGTCAGTTTGCTACTTTGACCATGCTGTGTCTTACTACGGAGTCGCGGTACATGTAACCTTTCTGAAATTCCTCGGCTATGATGTTCTCGCCGAAATTCTCGTCTTCTACATGCATGACTGCGTTGTGGAAATCCGGGTTAAATTCCTGCCCTACCGCCTCGATCGGCTTTACGCCCGCACCTTCCAGCGTGGTCATTAGTTGTTTATACACCTTCTCCATCCCCTGAATAAAGGGATCTTCTTTTTCTTCTTCCTTAACCGCGCCGAGCCCTCGCTCGAAATTGTCAACGACCGGAAGAATCTTTTCTATGATATCTTTCGCGCCAATCTCGTACATCTGGGACTTCTCCTTATCCGTACGCTTGCGGAAGTTATCAAACT
>CAJTVY010000020.1 GCA_910579925.1 uncultured Dorea sp. | reverse complement strand
ATGTCAACGACCCAGAAGAGACTCGAACTCTCGACCTCCGCCGTGACAGGGCGGCGCTCTAACCAACTGAGCCACTGGGCCTTGGATAATGGACCTTCGGGGACTCGAACCCAGGACCGATCGGTTATGAGCCGATTGCTCTAACCAACTGAGCTAAAGGTCCAAAATCATTAAGTCCCTTATAGGACTAAGCCGATGATCGGACTCGAACCGATAACCTGCTGATTACAAATCAGCTGCTCTGCCAATTGAGCCACATCGGCAAGCAGAACTAGCAAAATGACTCCAACGGGAATCGAACCCGTGTTACCGCCGTGAAAGGGCGATGTCTTAACCGCTTGACCATGGAGCCTTATCTCGTCAGCCACGCTACCGTGCTGACCGAGATTTATAATACCATAGACGACAACAAAATGCAACACTTTTTTCAATTTTTTTTATTTTTTATTTTTTCCCTCATATTCTACTCCAGAAGTTCCAGGAAATCTTCTCTGGTCATACTCCCCATCTGCCCTGTTCCTTCGCCGATTACCTGCTCCGACAGTTCCTTTTTTGATTCCTGGATCTTCTGAATCTTCTCCTCTACGGATCCCTTGGCAATCAACTGATAGACCGTCACCTTCTTATCCTGTCCGATTCGATGCGCCCGGTCAGTGGCCTGGTTCTGAACCGCAAGATTCCACCATGGGTCATAATGGATCACCACATCCGCCCCCGTCAGATTCAGTCCTACCCCTCCTGCTTTCAAAGAGATCAGAAATACCCTGGTATCATCCTCGTTAAAATTTTTCACCAGATTCATCCTCTTTTCCTTTGAGGTCTCCCCGGTAATCATATAGAAAGAAATACCGCTTTCTTCAAACTTCTCCCTGATAATCTCCAGCATTGACACGAACTGGGAAAAAAGCAAAATCTTATGTCCGCCCTCTGCGGCTCTGTGCACCAGTTCCAGGCATGCCAGAAGCTTCGCCGAGTCTCCCTTATAATTCTCAAAGCACAGACATGGGTCGCAGCAGATCTGCCGAAGCCGCATAAGTTCAGCAAATATCTGCATCTTATTTTTCTGAAATTCCTCTCCGTTCTGCATGGAAATCTTCTGACGCATATGTATCACCTGTGCGTCATATAATTCCTGCTGCGCCTTCTCAAACCTTACAAAATGGGTTTTCTCTATCTTGTCAGGCAGATCCTTCAGCACATCCCCTTTTAGTCTTCTAAGGATAAAAGGCACAGTCATCTTCTTAAGCCTCTCCATCGCTCTCTCATCCTGGTTCTTCACAACCGGCGTCTCGATCTCCCGCTTGAACACCTCATATCTGTACAGGAATCCTGGCATCAGATAGTCGAAAATACTCCAGATCTCACTAAGCCTGTTCTCGATAGGCGTTCCCGTCAGCGCATACCTGGTCTGACTCTTAATCACCTTCACCGCTTTCGCCGCCACGGTCTGATGATTCTTGATATACTGCGCTTCGTCAATAATCTGGTAAAGAAACTCCTTCCCTTCATAGAAAGCTGCATCCCGTTTCAACAGATCATACGAAGTAATCAGCACGTCCGCCTCTTGATAGTCCTCAAGCTTTCGCCGCCTCTCCTCCTGTCCCCCTGCGATCAGCAGAAAGTCAAGTTCCGGGGCGAACTTACGAATTTCTTCCCCCCAGTTCAGCACCAGAGAAGCAGGAGTTATGACCAGCGACACTCCTTTTCGCCCTTCCTCCTTCGCCGCAAGCAGTACCGCAATCACCTGAAGAGTCTTCCCAAGTCCCATATCATCCGCCAGTATTCCGCCGAACCGAAACGCCTCTAGTGTGCGCAGCCAGCGGTATCCGTTCTTCTGATAATTCCGCAGCACTCTTGCAAGAGATTTCGGAATCCGGAAATCCGAATCATTGACCGTCTTAAACTCCCTCACCAGATTCTTAAAATGCCTGTCCCTCTCACTGTAAATATTCTCATTCTCTTCCAGCATCTTGTCCAGATACAGCGTCCGGTACAGCGGAAGTTCTACCTTCCCCTTGATAAAATCCTTCGGCGACAGATGAAGGGCCTCCATCATCTCACTAAGCATCTCATAAGAATTATCCTCAAGATCCAGAAAATCTCCGTTTTTCAGCCTGTGATACTTCTTCCTGGTGCGGTAACTGCCAAGAATCTCCAAAAGTTCTTCCATAGGCAGATCCTCCGTCCCGATATCCAGATTCAGAAGGCCGCTGGAAATGGATACTCCCACTGACATTCGCATCTTTTTCGTAATTTTCAGATTCGAGAAACGTCTGGTACACTGGACCTCCCCCAGGTTCATCAACCCATCCACGCCCTTTGACAGCGCCTGGTATATACACTCTTCGTCCTTCCCACAATGAAACTCCTGTTTCTCCTTATCCACACAGGGAAACCATTGCTGCAGAAGAAAAAGAGTCTCCTGTTCCTTCTGTTCTTCACGAGGCACATTTCCCTTTCCGTCCTCCTCTTCCAGAAGGGCGAATTCCACCTCACCGTAACGCACATGGGGCTTACAGGAGATATTGTCATCTTCGGCATCCAGATAGAATACGAATTCTGCCTCCGGCGGAAGATAACGGACAATCTCATCCCCGTCCTCTTCCACCACGTCCACTATATCCCGTATCTGTGGAAGCACCGAATAGTAGAAATCCGACAGCGTATTTCTGCCGATCTGAAAAGACAGGCCGGTTCTTCCATTCTTAACCACTAATGGACGTATCTTTTTCAGAAACTCCTCGTCTATCCGACAGAACCTGTTTCCCTGAATATAATACGCAGTATTCACTCCATAGAAAAGGTACGGAACGTCGCAGGTCACAGCAACCCCGTGAAAGGTATGGCTCTTATCCAGACGGTTCCTGCATATCGTCATATGGATCTTCGGGTTTTCTTCCCTGCAGGACAATTCATATTTCCGATTTCCTTCCTCGCCCCGCTCTTCATAAGGAACCGGTTCATCTTTGGCGATCTCATAGAAACGGTCCAGCCTCCACCCAAACAATCCCATCTCGTTTTTCTTTGCCAGCGATTTCTTCACATATGTATTAGATTCACGAACCCGGTTATCAAATTCCTTCTCCTCCTCCACCACGCTTCCAATAAAGTCAATCCACCGTCTCCCCTGTGTGGTAAAATTCTCCGGCCGATGGTTAATCTGCATATTCGAACCATAGTTTCCCATGGCAGAGTTCCTTACATTTTCCTCAAACTCAAACAGATCCTTTATAAGCAGCATCCTTTTCTGCCCGATCTTAAAGGAAACGGTCAGTCTGTCCCCCTTTTTCACCAGACGGGGCTTAAGTATAAGACTGGAATCACTTCCCATAACGTCGGAGATCGTCCGGTTGGTCAGATTCTTACGGAACGAATGTATAATAGCGCTTCCCCACAGGTCTGTGGCGTCCCCAATGCGGTTCTCGTCTAAATACTCTGCCAGCAAAAGCATCACAGCGGCAATGTGCGGACAGTTATCCACCGGTGTATAATAACTATGAAAATTCCTTGTCCCCATGCCGCAGCAGCAGGAAGCAGACACCGCCCTGTCCCTGGCAAAAACGATCCGCACCGGATAACTCATTCTGCCGTCCGCCACATCTGCCTCAATGAAACCAAGCTGCTCATTCATGCCCTGGTAAAATCCCGTATCAATACTCTTCAATCTGGCCAGATTTCCCGCCAGAAACGCTCTCCCCTTGCGCAAGGCATCCACCGGAAGGTGCATAGACTCTCTGATCTTTACTTTATCAAAATATGCATACTGCTCCGCCTCCCTTGTTCCACCTTCCTCAATCTCCTCTTCCATCTTATTCTTCTGCTCGTTCCAGTCGTCAATCGCATACAGAACCGCCGCCATATGCTTGCAGCAGCTTCCGCTCTTTGCGTGGGGACATCCGCAGTACATCCTTAATCCCTCCTGCTCCCCATAACCCGTGATCCTTACGTCATACCTTTTGCGCTCCACCACTGACGCCGTGTAGGTTCCTTCCGTTTCCTCCAGTTCAAAGACCCGTTCTCTCTCAAAATAATCTTTCCCCTGGCTTAATGTATTTTTCTGAAATCTGCTCTTCCACTCTTCCATCTTATTCTTCCTGCTCTTCTTATCCCATTTTTATTTACCCTAATTATCATAACACAATTCCCTTTTACTGCGCAAAAAAGAACAGAGATTTTTCTTCCCTGTCCTTCTTTCCAAAAAACTTACTCGCCGATCATCATCTTAATAATCTCTTCATTGGTCTCCCGCATACCTTCTTTTCCAAGCCGTCCGATATTCATAATCGTAGCCTCCACTCCATCCGTCACGATACCGTCTCCCGCATAGAACTGCTGCCCCCGCAGATACATATTGTATCCCAGGATCCCGGCATCCACAGATGCGGCAATCTTAGCCGCACAGGAAGCCTTCGCTCCGTCACATACCATACCGGACACGATTGCCAGCGCATTCACCACTGTATGTACCGCTTCCTCGTATCCGCCGCCGCACAGGTACGCAATCCCCGCACCCGCCGCCGCTCCGGCGCTGACGGCGCCGCAGTATGCCGAAAGCCTTCCGATTCCCGTCTTCTGGTGAATAGCCACCAGATTGGACAGAGTCAGCGCACGGTAGGTTCTCTCCTGGTCCGCCCCCTTCTCTTTCGCATATTCCAGAACAGGAAGAGAACAGGTCATTCCCTGGTTCCCGCTCCCCGCATTGATAATAACCGGAAGCTCACAGCCATTCATACGGGCATCCGATCCTGCCGCCGCCATGGCCTTAGCCCGGGTACGCACATCCGTTCCATAAGTCTCCAGAAGTACGCTTCCGATGTTGGCCCCGTAATTCCCCTCAAGTCCTTCCTGAGCAATGGCAGTATTGTAGGAAATCTGACGGTCCAGCACTTCCTTTACGTCCTCTACATCCACGGTGCAGGCAAAATCCCAGATACTCTCCATGTTAAGGAGGCTTCGGTCTGTCAGCCCTTCTTCACGCTCCCCTTCCACCGGGACATCCAGAAGCTTCTCACCGTCCTTCTCAATCAGCACAATGTTCGTATGATAATTGGCGATCCGCACCTTTACATAAGAATCTCCCTTGAACACAATGACGATGATATCAAAAGTAATCCCATTGTCAATATGGTCTACACTGACCGGAACCTTATCAAGAAAATCCACCATTTCTTTCGTCTGCGCCTCAGAAACCTCTGCGATCACCTCTAACTCTTTCTCGGCTTTTCCCGCAATAATGCCAGCCGTTGCAGCCGCCGGAATCCCCTTAAGATGATTCGTATTAGGAACGATCACGCTCTTGACGTTCTTGATGATGCTCCCGCTCGCCCCGATACTTACCTTGTCCGGAATCTCCCCCAGAACCTCTCTCGCTTTCGCCGCAGCATAGGCCAGGGCGATGGGCTCGGTACAACCCATTGCCGGAACCAGCTCTTCCTTTAAGATCTGCACATATGCATGGTATTTTTCATCTGTCTTCTGCATGCTTATCCTCCTTCGGGAACCGCCGCTTCTCTTCCGGCGGCTCCGCACTGTCTATTCAATTTCTTATATGCTCATTATAAGAAAATCCCGGACATGTTGCAAGCAGGAAGTCCTCTATATGGTATAACAATTTATCTATATCACCTATGCACTAATTGAATTTCCAGTATATAACTGGTAATATCTTCCTTTCTCCTCAATCAACTGCTCATGGGTTCCCCGTTCGATAATCCGCCCCTGTTCCAGAACCATGATACAATCCGAATTCCGTACCGTTGACAGCCTGTGGGCAATTACGAACGTCGTCCTTTTGTTCATCAGCTTATCCATACCGTCCTGCACGATCCGTTCTGTCCTGGTATCAATGGAACTGGTGGCTTCATCCAGAATCAGTACCGGCGGATCGGCAACCGCTGCCCGCGCAATGGCAAGAAGCTGCCTCTGCCCCTGGCTTAAGTTAGCGCCGTCTCCGGTCAGCATAGTGTCATACCCGTTGGGCAGCCGTCGAATGAATCCGTCTGCATTGGCAAGCTTCGCCGCTTCCGTCACTTCTTCGTCCGTTGCATTCAGCTTTCCGAAGCGGATGTTCTCTCGTACCGTCCCTGTAAACAGATGGGTGTCCTGCAGGACGATTCCCAAAGACCGGCGCAGATCCGCTTTCTTAATCTTATTAATATTAATCCCGTCATACCGGATCTTTCCGTCCTGGATATCGTAAAAACGATTGATCAGATTCGTAATCGTCGTCTTCCCAGCCCCGGTAGAACCAACGAACGCAATCTTCTGTCCTGGCTCTGCATACAGTTTCACGTCATGCAGCACAATCTTATCATCATCGTATCCGAAGTCTACGCCGTTAAATACCACGTCGCCCCGCACTTCTACATAATCCACGCTGCCGTCCGCCTGGTGGGTATGTTTCCACGCCCATCTTCCCGTCCTGGCCTCGCTCTCCTTAAGCTTCCCGTCTGCCTCTGTGACATTGACCAGCGTCACATATCCATCGTCCTGTTCCACCTGCTCATCCAGAAGCCCGAATACACGCTGTGCGCCTGCCATGGCCATAACTACTGCATTAAGCTGCTGGCTCACCTGGTTGATCGGCATACTGAAGCTCTTGTTAAAGGTCAGAAAACTTGCAAGAGCCCCAAGCGTAAACCCGCCGACATGATTCAGCGCCAGCACGCCGCCTACGATGGCGCACACCACATAGCTGATATTTCCAAGCTGCGCATTAATCGGCCCCAGGAAATTGGCAAAAGTATTGGCCTGGTCCGCACTGACGAAAAGCCGGTTGTTCAGTTCCTTAAAAGCCTTCTTATTCTCTTCTTCATGACAGAACACCTTTACCACCTTCTGCCCGTTCATCATTTCCTCAATATACCCGTTCACCGCTCCCAGATTTTTCTGCTGTTCCAGAAAATATTTCCCGCTTCGTCCGGCAGCCGCCCTGGAACTTAAGATCATGACCGCTACCATGGCAAGCGTGACCAGCGTAAGCGGAATACTTAAGATAAGCATGCTGACGAATACACTGATAATCGTGATCCCGCTGTTTATCACCTGGGGAATACTCTGGCTGATCATCTGGCGCAGCGTATCGATGTCATTGGTATAGACAGACATAATGTCCCCGTGGGCATGGGTATCAAAATATTTAACCGGCAGCCGCTCCATATGTGCAAACAGATCGTCCCTGAGCGACCTGAGCGTCCCCTGGGTCACGTTGACCATGATCCGGTTATACGCATAGGTAGAAACAATTCCCACGCCATAGAATACGGCGACCCTTCTGATTGCATTTGCCAGAGGGGTAAAATCAGGCGTTTCCGTCATAAGAAACGGTGTAATATAATCGTCAATCAGATTCTTCATAAACAGCGTTCCTTTTACATTCGCAAGTACGCTCACAAAGATCAGTGCAATCACCGCCAGATAATGGAACTTATAATACTGAAAAACATAGGCCGTCAGCCTTTTGAATATCTTCATGGGATTCTTAACCTTGGGCTTCATCCCTCTTGCCCTTCCGTTCATCGGTCCCGCCATTTTTTAATCACCCGCCTTCTCATCAAAATCTCCGCCGCCTCTGGTCTGAGATTCATAAACCTCGCGATAAATGTCGTTTTCCCGAAGCAGCTCCTCATGGGTTCCAAAGCCGTCCACACGCCCGTCCTCCATCACAATGATCCGGTCTGCCTCCATCACACTGGCGATCCTCTGGGCAATGATCAGCTTTGTCGTATCCGGGATCTCCTCGCGAAATGCCTGTCGGATCCTGGCATCTGTAGCCGTGTCTACCGCACTGGTACTGTCGTCCAGGATCAGAACCTTCGGCTTCTTAAGAAGCGCCCTTGCAATACAAAGCCTCTGTCTCTGACCGCCCGAGACGTTACTTCCGCCCTGTTCTATGTGCGTTTCATACCCTTTGGGGAACCGCCTGATAAATTCATCCGCACACGCCTGGCGGCACGCTTCCATACATTCCTCTTCTGTGGCCTCCCGGCTGCCCCACCGAAGGTTATCGAGAATCGAACCCGAGAACAGAACATTATTCTGAAGCACCACGGACACCTGATTACGCAGAGTCTCCATATCGTATTCTTTCACATTTCTTCCGCCTACAAGAACCTCGCCGCCTGTCACGTCATACAGACGGCTCAACAGATTCACGAGACTGGTCTTGGCGCTGCCGGTTCCTCCGATGATCCCGATCATCTCGCCCGGCCGGATCGCAAGATTCACGTCTTTGAGCACCGGACTTTCACTATCCTTGCGATACGCAAAATCCACATGCCTGAATTCAATGCTTCCATCCGTCACCTCCATCACCGGTTCATCCGGATTCCTGATATCGCTGCATTCATTCAATACCTCCGAAATCCGCCGGACACTGGCCATACTCATAGAAATCATAACAAAGACCATGGACAGCATCATAAGACTCATCAGAATATTCATACAATACGCAAGCAGACTCATCAGTTCCCCGGTGGTAAGCGAAGACGCAACGATCATCTTCGCCCCGATCCAGCTGATCAGAAGAATACAGGCGTAGACCGTAAACTGCATAAGCGGCGCATTATACACCAGCTTACATTCCGCCTTCATAAAGATCTGATAAATATTCTCGCTTGCTTTTCTGAACTTAACCGTCTCCTGCTCCTCCCGGACATATGCCTTTACGACCCGGATCGCAGAAACATTCTCCTGGACAGAGGCATTCATGTCGTCATATTTCGGAAAAGCCTGCTGAAAATACTTCGTCGCATTGCTCATAATCAGCATCAGCACAACCCCAAGAATCAGCACTGCCGCCAGGTAAACGTTAGACAGCTTCCGGTTAATCCGAAAAGCCATAATCATCGCGCACAAAAGACTTGCCGGCGCACGCGTGAACATCCTCAGGGTCATCTGATAAGCGTTCTGTACATTGGTCACATCCGTCGTAAGCCTTGTTACCAGCCCGGCCGTACTGTATTTGTCAATATTCGCAAATGAAAATGTCTGTATATGGTTAAACATGGTCTCCCGCAGATTCTTTGCAAACCCGGCAGATGCTTTCGCTCCATACCTTCCCCCCGCCATCCCGGCGAGCAGACCGATTGACGCCGCTGCCACCATGATTCCTCCCACCTCATAGATATGCCTGAGATCTCCCGCATTCACGCCGTCGTCTATGATGGAAGCCATCAGAAACGGAATCATCATCTCCATCAACACTTCCAGTATCATAAACAGAGGCGTAGCAACAGAGGCTTTCTTATACTCCTTTACTTCACGCAATAAAGTCCGGATCATCTGTCTCCTCCTTTCCGTCTATCGGGAACCTTCCAGGAATACACCCGTTCCCGCCGGGATCCTCCTTCATAAGGTTCGCCGTTAATTTCCCGATTACCGAATGAAATACAGACAGTTCCTCGTCCGTAATTCCTTCAATCAGGCTGTTGTCAAGACTCTTAATCAGCCGTTTTAAACTCTCCTGGTTCCGTATCCCTTTATCCGTCAGAATCACTTTCTTAAGCCTTGCATCATATTCCACGGACTCCCGGACAATAAACCCTTTTTTCTCCATTAACTGGATGATGTTCGTAACCGTTGATCTTCCAATCGAAAAGTACTTCTCTATGTCCCTCTGAAATACGTCTTTATCCCGATTCGCATAAAGGTAACGGATGATCCAGCCGTGCATCACCGTGACCTCGTCAATTCCCGCAGTCTTCACATGTGCCTGCAGATTCCTGGCAAGCATGTGGTCAAGCCTGCGGATCTCAAAACCGATCCTTTCTTCACTTCTTTCCATATCATCCTCCTTTCTGAACTTTTGTCAGGTTCAAATTTTGTTCGTCTCGCAACTGTTCGCCTCAAAACTGTTCGATAACAAACATATTTTATCACAAATCACAAAAATAGCAAGACTAATCATTGTTTGTTACTGCTCAATTTAATTTTCAAAAAAATCTTGCATTTTTCACAGAACCGTATTATAATATCTGACATGCAGATATAGTTCATTGGTAGAATGCTAGCTTCCCAAGCTGGAGAGGCGGGTTCGATTCCCGTTATCTGCTTTATGAGGACTGGAAATGTTGTAAAATCAATGTTTCCAGTTTTTTGATATATTTATGAAATCTGGTGTATTTCAGAAAGGAATTTTTGCTATTATGAAAATAATGATTGCATCTGACATTCATGGAAGCGCTTACTATTTAAGGCAGTTACTGGAACAATACCGCAAAGAACAGCCGGACAAGCTGCTTCTCCTTGGGGATATCCTCTATCACGGCCCGAGAAATGATTTGCCAGAAGGTTATGCGCCAAAGGAAGTCATTGAGCTCCTCAACAGTATGAAAGAGGACATCCTATGCGTCCGGGGCAACTGTGATACGGACGTTGACCAGATGGTACTGGAATTTCCAATCCTTGCCGACTATTGTATCCTGTATGAACAAGGGCATATGATCTTCGCAACACATGGGCATACGCATAACACAGCAAATCCACCCATGCTGAGAACCGGAGACATTCTGCTTCACGGACATACTCATGTCCCGACGGCGGAAGCATTTGGCGGCAGTTACTATCTGAATCCCGGTTCCGTTTCTATTCCAAAGAATGGAAGTGAACACAGTTATCTGATGCTCGAGGACGGAGTGTTTATTTGGAAGAATTTAAGCGGAACGGCTTACCGGAAGTTTGACATACGACAGGAAGAATCATGTATACAGGAATAACAGCAAATCAACGAAACAAGAATGCATTTACGAATGGGATAAGAGACGGCATTCCCATAGCCCTTGGTTATTTTGCGGTGGCATTTTCACTGGGTATCGTAGCGAAGAAAGCCGGTCTGAATCCTTTTCAAGGTTTTCTCTCGAGCATGCTGAACCATGCCTCTGCAGGAGAATATGCGGAATTCACCGTCATTCTGGCAAACGCGCCTTATATTGAGATGGCATTTGTCATTCTGGTCACAAATATACGGTATATGCTGATGAGCTGCGCATTGAGCCAGAAATTTGACGCGAATACTTCTTTTGCACACCGAATCCTGGTTGGCTTTGGAATCACGGACGAGATCTTTGGGATCAGCATCGGAAGAACCGGCGCTCTGAACCCTTATTATAACTATGGGGCCATGGCGATTGCTCTGCCTGGCTGGTCTATGGGTACTGCCCTTGGGATCGTGGCAGGGAACGTCCTGCCGGTTTCTGTGGTCAGCGCCTTAAGCGTTGCACTGTACGGCATGTTCATTGCGATCATTATCCCTGCCTCTAAGACAGACCGGGTCGTAGGGATTGTAGTGATTATAAGTTTCCTGGCAAGCTTTATCGTCTCCCGCATTTCTCTGTTCGACCATATGTCCGACAGCATGAAGATCAGTCTTCTGACCGTAATCATCGCCGGGATTGCCGCTGTGCTCTTCCCGGTAAAGGATGAGGAGGAGGACGTCATAGATAAGGATGCATATTCAGACAAGGAGGACGTATAAATGACGCATAACATTTATATCTACATATTGGTTGCTGCGGCAGTATCCTGCTTGATCCGGGTGCTTCCGCTGACCCTGATCCGCGGGAAGATCAAGAACCCGTTAGTCCGGTCATTTCTCTACTATGTGCCTTATGTGACACTTGCAGTCATGACGTTTCCGGCAATCATTACCGCACCACAGATTCCTCTGGCGGGAATTCTGGCGCTGGTTACGGGTATCGCAGCCGCCTGGCGCGGCATCAATATGATGGGGATTGCCGCACTGTGCTGCATAGTTGTGTTTGTCTGCGAGGCCGCCGCAGCATATCTGATATAAAAAGCTTTTCATTGGTTAAAACTGAAGCGTTCGGATATTGTGCAGCGTTTCCCCATACGTCCGTTCTTTTCCAAACAGAAGCGTCGTGCCCAGCACGAATCCGCGGACTCCTTTAGGTGCGAATTCCTTGATCTTGTCTGCACTGCAGGCTCCGTCCCAGTAGATCTCAAAATCCATGTCTTCCTTCATAGAAAGAAGCTTTGTGATCTTCTTTCCCACATAAGGAAGATACATCTGTCCCGCATTGCCCGGATTCACGGACATGACCAGTACCTTCTTTACAATGCGCAGCATCTCCATCACCGTCTCCACACTGGTGCCCGGATTAATGGCAATACCAGGAATCATCCCTGCATGAATGATACTCTGCAGAGTAGCGGAAGGGTGATACTCTGCTTCCGGGTGAATATAAACCGTATCGCCCTTGCGCAGATATTTCAGAAATAATCGGATAAGATTGTTAGGATGCTCAATCATCAGATGGACATCTAACGGCTTTTTTGTGGCTTTCGCTATGAAACGCAAATCATTTAAAGACATAGCGAAGTTCGGTACATAACGCCCGTCCATAATATCAATATGGAAGGAATCGATTCCGCCCTCTTCCAATAATTTTACTTCTTTTTCTAAATTCCCATAATCAGCACACATCATGGATGCCATTAATTCAAACTGCATGACTGTCTCTCCTTTTTGTCTATGATACCCAGCTCCCCGAAAAGTGATGGATTCCATATGTATATTCTGTCATACATAGTTCCCCACTCATGTAATCATAGGGATGAAAAAATTCTGACGAATACACCGTCATCCCATCAATCATCTGACTGGTATTATTCGGCAAAAAACCTCTGTCCAGCAGCGGCAGTGTCTCGTACAGACCGCTGCCGGACAGATTCAGGCTTCCATCCTCCCGCTCAAAAGCCATCTTCGTCCTTTCAGCCAGCATCGCCTTGATCAGACGGTGTCCTTTTACGCACCCGCACCCGCCGCCAGTATTCACGATTCCCCATTTCTCCACACTGCAGAATCCTGGCTGACAGAGCAGTTCATCAATCCCTCTGACCAGTTCCACATCCGTATCCAGATAAATCCCGCCATACCGATACAGAATGTCAAGCCTGGCAACATCTGAAACAAACGCCCATTTACCATGCCGGCCGGCCTGTTCCGTATATAAATATTTCCCGGTGTCATAGTTCGTTTCATCCCACCTTATGATCTCGTATTCCGGACAGAACCGTTTCCATGAACGAATACATTCCTTCAGAAAAGATGGCATCTCCTTTTTGCCAAACCAGCAGTAATGAATGGTTCTGGGAATGACCGGCCCCTCCACAATTCTCTGCACTGTATGCGTCCTTCTTTTTCCCGCTTTCCTTACAAGCATCTGCGCAAGCAGATAGACGTTCACCTTATCCAGAAAACCGAAGCCTCTCAGATCAGAAAGAATCCCCTCATAACGGCTGGCTGTCACTAAGATTACAAAGTTTTCTCTGATTTCCTTCATCCGCCTTGGCGAGGACACCTCTGCTTTTCCATTCTCAAGCGGAATGTAATGTCCCCACTTACCGTCATCTCCGTCTGCAAAAAACAACACCCTGTCAGAAAGTCCCAGCTCTCCCACCAGAAAGGGGGCGGTAATCCTTCCAATCACTCCGGTTCCATAAATCACGATTTTCTGATCATGACGTTTTACTTCTTCCGTAAATTCCTCTAAATCCACATCTTTTAAAATCATTGATATCTTCCTATATACATCTCAGAAAATACATCCAGCCTGAGAATCTTTTCTTCCGCTAAAAACAATTCATAGACCAGTTGTTTCTTAACCGGCATATAATACTGTTCTGTCGTAACCACCAGAAGATCAAACTCCCTGCCGCAAAGTTCTGCCGGCGGAATCACCCGGAGTCCGCTTCTCTCAGTTCCCCACTTTTCCGGGTCATTGTCTGACAGACAGATAACCAGGAAATCCGGATTCTCCCGAATGCGAAGCCTTTTTATATAATGCTCACAGATAAAGCCTGCGCCGAAGAAAATTACTTTCACCCTCTGATCTTCCTCTTCCCTCACTCCTGCTTTCATATCCTCCAGAATACGCCGTCCGCACTTCCCGTCATTGTAAGGAACGACCTGCTCCCTGGCTCTCTTAATTCTGTCAGTCAGAGAAGAAAGACGGCGATTTCTGAAATCCTCTATAAATACTTTCATATCCTCTGCAGTCGTTCCCTGGGCGAAAGACTCTGCCAGTGGTTTTACGGCTTTCGTCAGCGACTCCTCATAGCCGGAATTTTTCATATACAGTACCGGAACTTCCAGAAGTCCGGCCTCCACCATAAGGGCGCTTCGGTCCACGATCACGGCCTCTGCATGTCTTAGAGCCTCCCTGTAATCTGCATCCCGGTTAATCCAGACGTTGGATCTTTCTGCCAGGGAAGCCATCAGTCTTTTCGCCTCTTCTGCCAGTTCTTTCTGTATGGTATGTGTAAAAAACATGGGATGTGGCAGCACCACGAAAAGCAGATCCTGGTATTCGTCAATTCTTTTTCTCAAAATGTATTATATATAGAACATCAAAGCCAATACTGTCCGCAATTTTTTACGAGATGGCCTTTTCCATCCACGCTGGCATGAAACAACGGAAGGGATTAAAACAGGCCGTACACCAGAAACAAATGTAAAGACGGATACCAATCTCTTCATTGATATCCGCCTCTACTCTGATCCTTCAATCATTCTTTTTACCTCTTTCTCCTTCGCTTTGGGATTCTCGATGTTTTACCAATTCACCCGCCGATTCGGATTATTGTATTCTGAAAAAATCTAAACTTCTGGTGGTCCGTACCTCCTTTTCATAAATTCTTCGATCCTTAATACTTAAGCGCTTTCTTTCTCAAGAATCTTCTTCCAACACTTGTGTTGACTCTTAAATAACATCCGATTACTTACAGCTCGCGTCTGTCTTGAAATGCGGCTCTGTTATTTGTTACATATAAAATATCACACTTATTCTTCTTTGTCAATATATTTTTCAATATTTTATCTGTTTTCCCATTCTTATTTATATATTTTATATTAAATCCGTTATTATCAGAATATTTTGACATTTATTTTCTGAATAAAGAGGCTGTTCTACACAGCCTCTTTACGGCATCTTTCGGACAGCCCTTTCTCTTATCTCTCTGGAATTCCAATCTCCCTCTCCAGGGTAAATCCACGTCCCCGCACTTCATTGATCTGCGTAATCGTAATAAACGCCTTGGGGTCTACCGTCTGTACCGTCTGGTTAATGGAATAAAGCTTCCGGTTCGGCACAACGCACAGTACGCCTTTCTGCTGTCTTGCGCCGTATCCGGTCTCTATATGGACCATAGTAACTCCTGCGTCAATCTCTTTCAATACCTTCTCTTTTACTTCCTCATACTTCTCCGTTATGATAAATAACTGAATCTGCGACTGCCCCATCAGCACCACCCGATTCATCATCATAGTGGTTACAACCAGTACCAGGATACCGTACAGGATCTGCTCTGAGTTAGAGAAGAACACCTGGCATACAAGCACGGTAAAGTCCACAATATACATAAATACCGCAAGAGAAATATGGAACCATTTATGAAGCACTAACGCAAGAATATCCGTCCCTCCCGTAGATGCTCCCACTCTCACCACCAGGCCGATTCCCAGGCCGAGAAGCGCGCCGCCATATAGGGATGCAAGCATAATATTTTCCGTAAGCTTTGTGATTCCCGGGATCGCCTGTACGATTGACAGGAATATCGGATAAACGATCGTACTGATCAGCGTTGTCAGCGCAAACTTCTTGCCAAGCACAATGGTCCCTAATATAAACAGGATAATATTGACGATAAAGATCACCACAGACAGATTCCCGTTCACATAATGATTGATTGTCAAGGCAACACCCGTAGCTCCTCCCATAATAATTCCATGGGGTACAACAAATGCAGCTACGGCAACAGCCAGAATGACATTTCCCAGCAGCACGCAGGCTACTGTTTCCAGATTTTTTTTCCCACTTTGTTTCATACCACTTCTACAACCTCTCTGAATTATTGAAAACAATGCGTATCCTACTTCTACACACTTTTTATAATTATACATAATATCCGTCACATCTGCAATGAAATACTCCATACAGAGTTCACTCTGTTTTCTTGAAAATCAGATACTGCTATGCTATAATTGCAATGAGGAAATATACAGAAAATTGCAGAAAACAAAAGGAACATTTCTCAAGGAGTTTATGATATGAATCAGGAAGTACAGGAGTTATCCCGACAGCAGTTAAAATCTCAGGAGACGAAAGCGAAGATCTTCCGTGCGGCAAAGAACATTTTGCAGAAAAAAGGCTACGAACAGCTCTCAATCAAGAATATCTGTGAAGAGGCAGGCGTCTCAAACGGCAGCTTTTATCATCATTTCAAAACCAAGGATGACCTCCTTTCTTATTATATAGAAGAACAGCCAGGCATCAACCCGGACCTTCTGGATATGCCTGCCACCCCGGACGAGGCAAAGCAGGCCATTATTTATGTATATCTGAATTATGTGCATTACTGTCAGAATCTGGGGGTGGACTTCATGGCAAATTATTATACGCCTAAGAACCAGTCTCTGAATCCCCTGATCTGGTCCAAACGTCCTTACCCGATTGTCACTGTGTCCGATTATCTACGGAAAGCCATTGACGCAAGGGTCGTATCCCCTGCGGCCAGTCTGGAAGAGATCGCAACAGATATTCGGATGATCGTCATAGGCAACGTCTTTGAATGGTGCCTGAAAGGCGGAGATACTGATTTCGAAGGAAATATGCGTCGTTCGCTGGAAATTTATCTGAACGGACTGTTCTAAAACAATCTGAAATGTAAACCCGGTTCAGGCAAAGCAAAAATCCTTCGAGCAAGCGGACTCAAAGGATTTTTTAGAAGGGAATATGGTAGTGAAACCATTTACAATAATATCTTGTAAGTGTATTATAACTCTGTCTTTCCAATAAATCCAATCATTAATTATAATATAACTTTTCGATTTATAGATTATCTCTATAGGGAGGTCTTTATGCAGACATTTACCTACACATTCATCGTCAATCCCAATTCCCGTTCCGGGCTGGGGCGCAGGCTTTGGAACCAGGTGGAATCAGTCTTAAAGAAGAGGCTTGTCAGTTACCAGGTATTCCATACAAAATACCGGCGGCACGCCACCAGGATTGTCCGCGATCTAACCTCTGATGAACGTTGCCATACGATCATTGTGCTGGGCGGGGACGGAACAATCAATGAAGTGATTAACGGCATTACGGTACTGTCCAACGTTACCCTTGGCTATATTCCCACCGGATCCAGTAATGACTTTGCCAGAAGCCTTCATCTTCCCAAAGATCCGGTTCAGGCGCTGAACAATATCCTTGCACCCTCCCGCCATCTTTCTGTCAATGTAGGCGTTCTTACCTATAATGGCAGGAAAAGACGTTTCGTCGTGAGTTCGGGAATGGGATTTGATGCGGGAATCTGTCATGAAGCCATGATTTCCCGCATCAAACCACTGTTAAACAGGCTGCGCTTAGGGAAACTGACCTACGTTGGGATTGCTCTGCTCCAGATCCTCACGCTAAGGCCCGGACAGATCACGGTTACACTAGACGGTTTGCGCAGGCTGACTTTTAGGAAAGCGTATTTCGCTACAGCCATGAATCTGCCCTATGAAGGAGGCGGGTTTCAATTCTGTCCGGCTGCCGACTGCCAGGATGGGCTTCTGGACGTAATCGTAATCTCTGGTCTGTCAAAACTTAAGATTCTTGCCCTTCTTCCCACGGCATACAAAGGCTGGCATACCCGTTTTTGCGGAGTATATACCTACACCTGCCGTAAAATAGAAATCACAAGCAGTTCTTCCCTTCCGCTTCATACGGACGGGGAACCAGTCTTTCGGAATAAACAGGCTTCCATGTCGCTGGAAAGCAAAAAACTTCGGATCATTGCCGCACCTTGAGGATTATATTATGCTGACATTTTTATTGATCTTATTCACTTTCACAATTATAGTATATCTATTCGCCATCTCGCCCCGTTTTACCCGCCGGCGGGACATGTACAGGTATCGTCACACCATGTTCGCACATCGGGGCTATCACTGTATAGAAAAGGGGATTCCCGAAAACTCCATGGCCGCATTCCAAGCCGCTCTGAAGAACGGCTATGGAATTGAAATTGACCTTCACCTGACCCGGGACGGACGACTCGTAGTCTTTCATGACGATACGCTGGAACGGATCTGCGGCCGCCCGGACACCGTGGAAAATCTGACCTTTGAAGAACTGAAATCCTGCCGCCTGTGCGGCACCACGGAAACGATCCCTGCATTTGAAGATGTACTGTCTCTTGTAGACGGCCGGGTTCCGCTGCTGATCGAACTTAAGATTCCGGATTCCTCTGTACACATCTGCAGCGAGACTCTCAAAAAGCTTCAGCATTACCGCGGGCCCTGTCTGATTCAGTCTTTCAATACCATGGGAATCCGCTGGTTCCGGCTCCATGCCCCCCATATACTAAGGGGACAGCTTTCTTCCAATCTGACCCGGGATCCTCTGAAAGAAGCCTGGATACTCCGCTTCATAGTGAAGCATTTATTGTCAAATTTTTTAGGAAGGCCTGATTTCATCTCCTACAATCTGAACGACCTTCCCATTGCCAGCCTCTGGATACTGAAACATATTTTTCATGTGCCGGTGGCAGTATGGACGCTGACCACTCCGGATATGCTAAAAAGAGGTTCTCAGTACTTCGAAATGCAGATATTTGAAAAAAGAAATGAAAATTATTAACAAACCATGAACATTATTGTTGATTCTTTTTTTTCATGTTATAATTCCATTTGAATCATGAATATGCTTAAGAGAAACGCCTGTATCTCAACGCATTAATCTGTCAGGTCTGTAAAAGGGGTAGTTATTATGAGAATCATCGAATCCACAAAGAACATTATTAAAAAATATCGGCACGCCTGGGTATTGCTTTATGGACTGATCTATATGCCATGGTTCATTTATCTGGAGAGACGGACAGACGTACATTATTTCATGATCCATTCGCCCCTGGATGATTATATTCCTTTTGTTGAATATTTCATTGTGCCGTACCTGTTATGGTTTGCATTTGTCGCCGTATCAGCCGGGTATTTTTTCTTCACTGACAGAAAAGGGTTTTACCGCCTCTGTGCTTTTCTGATCATTGGAATGACGTTCTTTCTGATCCTGTGTACGGTTTTTCCGAACGGACAGAATCTACGTCCGGCAACGTTTGTACGGGATAATATTTTTGTGGATCTGGTGAGATATATCTATTCGACAGACACTCCGACCAATGTGCTGCCAAGCATCCATGTGTTTAATTCAATCGGCGTCTGCATTGCCATCGGACACAGCAAAGCGCTGAAGAAACATCGGAAGATCCAGTTTGGCTCTTATCTGCTTGCCTTACTGATTATTCTGTCCACCATGTTCTTAAAGCAGCATTCTGTGACGGATGTAATCGCAGCATTCGTTCTTTCCTGCGTAATCTATCCGTTTGTATATGCCGCGCAGGAGAAGAAGGCGACCAAATTATCGCACCAGCCAATCTAGTGTGATGACACATTTACATTTCGACAAATGACTTGCCTGGATTTCCATCTGCAGCGTTGGCTTCACTCAACGATGCCACCGCATCGCCTCGTTCAGCCGCCTTGCAGTCTGAAAATCCATTCTGCGTCATTTGTCTGAAAGTAAATGTGTCGTCACACTAGCGTACACTAGATTTGAACATTTCCCCCGCATACTGCGGACAGGGATCATAAAGATACACTTTATTTAAGAGGAGGATACAGACTATGTATGCAGAATTTAGCGACAACCTGGTAACTGGAAACGAGATGATTGACTCTCATCACAAAGAACTGATCGACCGGATCAACAAATTATTAGACAGCTGCGAACAGAGCAACGAAAAGACGGCGGCAATCAAGATGATGGATTATCTTGCAGATTACACTGATTTCCATTTTTCAGCGGAAGAAAAACTTCAGCAGGAGATTCATTATCCGGGCTACGAGCAGCACAAGGCCCAGCATGAGACATTCAAGAACACCATCGGGGAACTGGAAGAGATGCTGGCAGAAGAAGAAGGTCCTTCCAACGCATTTGTGGAAAAAGTACATGAGAACGTGATCAAATGGTTCTATACACATATTGAAGGCTTTGACCGGTCTGTGGCAGAATACAAATTCATGAATGAAAATAACGAAAGATTATAGGAACGCAAAGAGGCGGCCAGGGAGATTCTTACATTTCCCTGGCCGCCTTTTTACCACCGTGTTTTAAAGATCGTTCATAAGCAGAATTTTTCCTTTTACATCCGCCGGATTCTTATATAAGTCAAACGCTTCCTGGGCCTGGCTCATAGGGAACTTTCTAAACACAAACGCCGGATCGAACTTAAGCTGCCCTGTCGCAAAATAGTGTGCGGTCAGTTCCCATTCTTTTCCCGGGAACGGCGCGCTGTAGGACATCCAGGAACCTGTTAATCTGAACTCCTTGCGGTTCATGTTCTCCCACATCGAAGGCGTAAAGGTTAGATCTGTGTGCGGCGTACCGATAAAGCATACGCAAGCCTTGTTGGCTGCCAGTTCGAATCCCATACGCATGGTGACCGGCTGCCCCGCAGTCTCAAATACATATGCGTATCCTTTGCCTTCCGTGATTGCTTTCGCCTTCTCCATGAAGCCGTCTTCCAGTGTATTCACCACGTCGTCTGCCCCGAGACGCTTTGCCATCTCCAGCCGTTCCTCGCTGATGTCAAATACCACCACCTTCTTGCTTCCGAAGATCTTCGTCCACTGCATCGTAAACATGCCGATCGTTCCGCCTCCAAGAACCGCGACATAATCTCCGCCTTTGTAATCATTACACAGGACTCCGTGAAGCGCAACCGTGGACGGCTCGAACATGGCGCCCTGCTCATAGGAAATGCTTTTGTCAAATACTACGGCGTTTGCCGCCGGGATCACGACATAATCGGCATTACTGCCCTGCTGCCTGGAACCGATAAAGCTATAATGCTTACAGAGAGAAAAATTTCCTTTCTGGCAGTCTTCACACTTCATGCACGGGATCAACGGCGCACCGGATACACGGTCGCCGATCTTGATATTTTCCACACCCTCTCCTACTTCCACCACGTCTCCTGAAAACTCATGTCCCAGGACAATAGGATAGAAGTGTACTCCGTTGTGCAGTACTCTTGGTACGTCAGAACCACAGATACCCGAGGCTTTCACTTTCACCTTCACTGTTCCTGGTTCTGCCTTTGGCTCTTCCATCTCCTGGTATTCCACCACTTCATTCTCTACAACCACTGCCGCTTTCACTCTGATTACCTCCTGCTTTTCAATATGTTTATCCGATTTCCATTCACTTCTTCATCGTTTCTCTCAGATTCTGATATAATTCCAGATAAATCCCGTAATTCTTGTCATAGACTTCCTTTACTTCCGGATCCGGCGTATGCCTGCGTTTCACCGTCACGGCCGTCCTGACCGCTTCTTCAAAGTCCCGGTACACCCCGACCCCGACGCCAGCCAGTATCACGGCCCCTAATGTCGTAGCCGTGTCGGAATCCGGCACCTCGATCGGCTTGCCTGTGATGTCCGATTTCATCTGTGTCCACAGCAGAGAATTGGCGCTGCCGCCCATGGAACGCAGAATATTCACAGATGCCCCTGCTTCTTCTGACACTTCCAGATTATGGCGGACAGAATACGCCACGCCTTCCATCGCCGCGCGGATCATGTGCCCTTTGGTCTTACTGAAATCCAGTCCGTAGAACACGCCTTTGGCATTCGCATCCCAGATCGGCGTCCTCTCCCCGGACATATACGGAAGAAATACCACTCCGTCCGATCCCGGGGCTACCCTCCCGGCAATCTCATTGAACTGTACCAGAGAACTTTTTCCAAGTTCGTCTGCCATCATACGCTCATAGCCGCCGAATTCCTGTTCCATCCAGCGCATGACTCCGCCGCCTCCCGTGGTGCCGCCCTGGAGAATCCATCTTCCCGGAATCACGTAATGGCTTAAAATCAGCCTCGGATCGGCCTTGTAGGCGTCTGTGCAGATACTGACGCCCCCTGCCTGTCCTCCCTGTTCCTGAGTCTCTCCATTGTGAAGCACCCCCGCTCCGATTGTACCGCAGGCCGCGTCAAGAGCTCCCGCCACAACCGGAATCCCTTCCGTCAGCCCGCATTCTTCTGCCGCTTTCTTCGTTACGGTTCCCACCACCGCATGGCACGGGCTGATCTCGGGAAGAAATTCTTCGGGAATCCCCATTGCTCTTCGCATTTCATCATCCCACACCCCATGCTCCATATCAAAGCAATGCCATCCATAACTCTGACACACATCCTGGGAAATCTGTCCTGTGAGTCTGTAGACGATAAAGGAATTGGACTGTAGAATCTTATGAGTCTCCCGATATACCTCTGGGCGGTTCTCCTGATACCACAGAACTTTTCCCGTGGTATACTGCGCCGTCAGAGGATTCCCGCTGACTCTGAAAATCTCTTCTTCACCAATCTTACGGTTTAGCTTTTCACAGATATCTGCAGAACGGTTATCCATCCAGAGGGGCGTATTGGCCAGGACGTTACCCTGCCGGTCAACCGCAACTGCGGCCCAGCTCAGACCGTCAACCCCGATTCCCGCAATATCAGACGGGTTCAGGCCGCCTTTCTCCATGCATGCTTTCGTTGCCTTACATACAGCCTTCCACCAGTCGTCGGGGTTCTGCTCCGCATAGCCGGGCTTTGGATAAGATACCTGGTAACTTTCGCTTGCCGATGCCGCCACTTCTCCGCTTTTCTTAAATACGGCAGCCTTGCAGGCGCTGGTCCCGATGTCAATCCCCAACAATAATTCTTTCATATGCACCCTCTTTCTGTTAAGCTTTTCCGTTACATCCGCAGACCTTCATCCGTCCCATGACCAGTTCTTTCACAGCCGGAATCCCGACTTTACCGAAAGCCTTAGGATCGAATGTCTCCGGCTTTTCCCTAAGAAGCTCTTTGACGGCATCCGTGTATGCCGCGCGAAGTTCCGTCGCAAAATTCACCTTACAGATCCCGCGTTTTACGCAATCAGTCACGTCTTCTTCCGACAGTCCGGAAGCGCCGTGAAGAACCAGCGGAATATCCACCACGTTACGGATCTCAGACAGACGTTCCTTATCCAGTACCGGAGTCCCCTTATAGAATCCGTGGGCCGTTCCGATTGCAACGGCCAGTGAAGAAACACCCGTACGCTCCACGAACTCCGCCGCCTGCGCCGGATCCGTATTGGTATCCGCTTCCGCCTCCAGATCGTCTTCTTTTCCGCCAACCTTTCCCAGTTCTGCCTCTACCGGAATACCGTTGGGTTCTGCCACTGCGACCACGCGCCTGGTCACATCAATGTTCTCCTCAAATCCAAGCCCGGAGCCGTCGATCATAATCGAAGTATACCCCTCCTTAACCGCCCGCACCGCTAACTCAAAGCTGCTGCCATGATCCAGATGAAGCGCAACGGGAACCAGCGCCCTTATAGCCTCTGCCCTGACAATCCCCACATACGTCTCCAGCGTTCCGTACTTAATAGTAGAAGGCGTCGTCTGCAGCATGACAGGCGCCCTTAATTCCTCCGCCGCCGCAATCACTGCCTTGACCATCTCCATGTTCTCCACATTGAATGCGCCTACCGCGTATCCGCCCTTCTGTGCCTCTAAAAGCATTTCCTTTGATGTAACCAATGACATATTCTTCTCCTCCTTGTTCTACCTATATCCTTATCTCGCAAACACATTGCTGATCATATAGTTATGCTTCGTCGCATAATTATAATCTTCCACGAAAGTCACCACACAGTCCTTCGCCAGCGCAGAAGCCTTCTTCTTAAGCCCTCCTGCCAGAACCTTGCTGTACTGCTGCGGCATATACTGGTGAAGCATGTTCATGGGGATCTTGACAGCGTCCAGATTCCGAAAGAGCTTACCGATCGCTGATTCTACTTTCTCATGAGTCATATAATACCGGCATCGGTCTGAGAAACTATACTTTCTCGCCTGTCTCTTCTCTTCGTCCGTTCCATGATAATGCTTCTTCCAGTTTCCTGGCTCTTCCATCATGACGTCTTCCATTATATCTATAAAGTTAGCACGTTTTTCCTCTGGAATCAATTCTTTTTCTATAAGGCTCAATGCAAAAAGTCCTTCTCTGAGTCCATAGGTCAGGGCCGGGCCGACTTTCAAAATCGCAATTCCGTCTTCCACCATCTGTTTCAGACTGTCCGGCGTCTGATAATCCGTGGAATGCCCTTCAAACACGATCCCTTCATGATTCTTCAACGCACCGCACAATTCCCGGGCCTCCGCATGGTCATACCGAAACACGTCCGCATCCCCGAATTCCACTCCCGGCTGTACGACAACACCGATGATATTCTCAAAGGCATCCTGAATCCCCTGTCTTGCGAACTCTTCTTCATATACCTTCACCGTGCGTTCAAAGGCCTCCGGCCTGGTCACTGCAATAGAATCCTCTTCTTCCTGCGCCCCGCCGGGAATCGGAACCTCGCTTCCTATGATAAATACCGGACGCACCTCGTCAGGATTCTTTTTCCTTAATTCCTGCAACGCCTCTTCACATGCCTGATAAAGAATTACGCCCCGTTTCGCAATCACCTGGTCGCTAAGGCGTCCGTCCGACGGGTCGCTTGCAAGCTTCATACTGGTATCCAGATGTATCTTCTTAAATCCCGCCAGTACAAACTGCTTCACCAGTTCTATAGAATTGGCCATCGCCTCCTCTTCTGCGAGATCCGCCCAGGTCAGCGGTCCAAGATGGTCGCCGCCAAGTACGATCTGTTCCTTCGGGAATCCCACTTTGTCTGCAATTTCGTATACAAACTTCGTAAAATCCGCAGGCTTCATTCCTGTATAACCGCCAGTCTGATTTACCTGGTTCGCCGTTGCTTCTATCAAGATATAATCGTCAAATCTCTTAGCCTGTTCCAGGATCGCTTCAATCGCCAGACGGTTCGCCGTACAATACGACGGAATACCGCAGCGAATACCTGCTTTACGTTTTGCGATCATATCTCTTAATACATCCTTCATGACATTTCTACCTCTTTCTCATCACTTTATTAAAATACGCATTCAATCCGTTGTCTTTCAAACTCATCAAGCCACTTACCATCTGGTTTCCGGTCTGTTACCACCTTTGTAAACGCAGACCAGTCCGCCACCTTCGTAAATGCCGTCGTATCAAACTTTGTATAGTCCGCAGCCAGAATCCTCTCCCGCGCCGCCCGCAGCATCATCCGCTTACTGCTTGCATCCTGCTCCACGTAATCTGTGATCCCACTCTCAAGGTCCAGTCCTTTACAGGATACGATCGCCTTATCTACATGATAAGAAGCAAGTACTTCATCCGTATGGGGTCCGCCGAGGGCAACCGATCTTGCGCCGGCCGCGCCGCCTGTTGCAACGAGGGTGCCGCCTGTAGAGATGACCGTCCATCCCGGCATATCATAAAGTTCCACGATAATATCCACAGAGTTCGTAATCACGGTCAGCTTCTCCTTCTTCTTCAGTTCCTTCACCACATAGACGGCCGTAGAACTGACGTCCAGCATGACAGAATCTCCGTCATTCACCAGGCCGGCGGCCAGAGCTGCAATCTTCTGCTTCTCTGCCACACACTGGTTCTTGCGTATATCAAATGGAAGGCCAAAGATGTTCTGCTCATTCAGAACCGCACCGCCATAACTCTTAATTGCAAGCCCGTCATTCTCAAGCTTCTCCAGATCACGGCGTATCGTCTCTTCCGTCACTTGATAAAGCTGGCTTAATTCACTGACTACAACCCTTTTTTCTTTCTGTAGTCTTTCCAGGATCTCATTGCGTCTCTCTATGGCTAACATTCCAGCACCTCTTTTCATGTTTGTTTTAGTGGATTTTATTTGTTTTATGTTGTTTACGAAATAATAGTACCACCAAAAACAACATAAGTCAACCATTTTATTGTTGTTTTTTATTGTTTTCTCGATATAAATAGATTAGAATCATCAGCATCACCACACAATATCCCACATTAACCATCATTCCCGACTTTAACCCGAACATTTCATTCACAATTCCAACAAGCCACGGACCAGCCATTCCGCCAAGTCCTCCGCAGGCAAAGAAGATCCCGAGCATTGTTCCCGGACTCTCGGAAGGAATCTTTGAAACGATGGCGGTTGCCGTAGGAAAGATAACAGAAAAACCAAAACCAACAAAAACCAGCATCCAGGTCATCCAGGCTTTTCCCAACGCTCCCAGGCTAAGGCAGACGATTGCAGCCACCGTAAATATCATCAGACTTCTTAAATGCCCCACCCGGTCTACAAAAAGGCTTCCTGCCAGCCTTCCTGCCATCATTAGTACAAAATAACCGGAAAAGCAGACCGCACTTTGCACGCCTCCGACTCCTTTCTCCGTCCTAAGGAACTCTACAAACCATGTCGCCACCGCAATCTCTGCCGCTACATAAGCGAAGATAAAGACAAACATCATCCATACTTCTTTCCTTGAAATATGCCTGATCACCTCCCCTATGCGGACGCCGCCGGCGGTCTTGCCGGTCCTCTCTTCGTCCGGACATTTCATCAGAATAAAATATAGCAGAACCGGAATAATAACAGCCAGGCTGATCCGGTAAACCTTCCTCCAGGAAAGCCCGCTATCCAGCATTGCTCCTGCCGCCACAGGCGTAAGGACGGCTCCCACTCCATAGAATGCATTCAAAAGGTTCAGATAGTACCCCGTTTTCTTTGTATCATGAATTCCCGATATCATATTGCTTCCTCCAAGTTCCAGCATTCCAAGCCCAAGCCCGATCAGAAAAATAAACCATGACATCATAATAAGCGAAGTGGAGCCTGCGTATCCGGCCACGCCCGTCGTCAGACACACGCCGGCTATGATAAGCGTTGATTTCTTTCCGAAATAATCCGCAAGGATCCCCGCAATAAAAGCCGCAATAAAGAAGCCGGTGTATTCGCTGAATACAATTGTTCCACCTATAGAATAGCCACATCCTACGTCATCCATCAGCGCAGGCAGCGTCTGCCCTTTCATATTGTCAATCAGCCCAAACAAAAAGTAACTTAAGAAGCATCCCACCGTTATCACCCAGATCTGACGCTTTCCCATATTTGCCTTCATAAATCGAACCCTCTCTTTCCTATTGTGTAATAAACCGGCTTATGATATAATTTTATCATCAAAAAAATATTATTTATATTATTTTATCCCCAATTTATATGATTATTTCGCCAAAAATCCGTATTGGCTATTTATGAAAGGAGGTCTCCCCCATGGAATTATCTATGTGTCCGATCCGCATAAGTTCACAAGGGCGGGAACTGACAACCTTCGGCTCTTCTCTCTTTCCATCGGCATGTTATGAGGACTGTCTTCGCTACGACGACCTTCCCTGGCACTGGCATGATGAATGGGAACTGATTCGCGTTATTGACGGAGCGGCCGACATCAAAGCCGGGAATAACTGTTACATCATATCAGAAGGCGACGGAATCTTCGTGAATTCCGGCGTGCTCCATTCCATCGGGAATGCACGCAGAAAGATTTCCCGCCTCCATTCAGTCATATTCCACCCTCGTCTGATCGGCGGCGGTCAGGATACGATCTACTGGCAGAAATATATTCACCCATTTCTTGAAAATGCCAGCGCAGACAGCATTTGCCTGGATCAGGCGGTTACATGGCAGAGGGATGTCCTTGACTCACTCGAACGAACCTGGAAGATTCACATGTCCGAGGACTATGGATACGAGTTTCTGATACGCGAAGAGATGTCCCATGTGCTCTATACACTGATCACCCGCAATCCGCCCGCACCTGCCAGCCCCTCCCCCAGATCTCTTCGCAACAGCGAACGGATGAAAGCCATGCTTGCGTATATTCACACTCATTATTCTGAGTCGGTTACGATCGGCCAGGTCGCAGCCAGCGCTTCCATCAGTGTCAGCGAGGCCCTGCGCTGCTTCCAAAGTTCTATCGGCAGAACGCCCGGTCAGTATCTCAGACATTTTCGCATACATCAGGCGGAAAAATTACTGGAAACTACAGATGATAAGATTATAGATATCGGAATTCAGTGTGGATTTTCAGAGATGAGCTATTTTGCAAAATCTTTTCGAGAAGTTCATGGATGTACGCCGTCGGAATACCGGAAACGTTCGGCAGGAACAGAATCTCCATAAACAATCATATCCCGGGTATACCGCAGAAACACAGTTTTGCAGTATCCCGGGATATTGGCAGATGCCAGACGGCATATTCTAATCCCCAATCTTAATCATTGCCTTCCCCGCCCTGCGGTACTCCGGCTTTGTGAACACATCCACAATATCGTCAAGAGGAACCACATTCGTGATCAGGCTCTCAAGATCAATCATTCCTGACTCCAGTACTCGGATCGCGCGCTCAAAGGTATATGGATTGATGAACGAGGACGTAATCGTAAGTTCTTTCTTGAACACATCATCCGGCTTCAGCGGATAAGCCTCGTCCGGCGACGCAAGTCCAAAATACATAACCGTTGCACCTTTTCCTGCGAATTTCACCGCATCCTCCTGTGTATGGATGTTGCCCACACATTCAATCACCACGTCAACATTCTCACAGTAATCTGCCAGTACCGTCTGCACGTCCTCCTCGATGGGATTAATCGTCTTGGTAGCTCCGAGCTTAAGCGCCAGTTCCCGCTTTTCTTCCACTGGTTCAGACATGATCACCCTTGCCGCGCCTGCGTTCTTTGCAAGCTGCATCATAATCATACCGATCGGACCACCGCCCATGACAAGCACTGTACAGCCGGATCTGATATTACACAGGTCGATCCCATGCAGACAGCAGGAAATTGGTTCAGCCATTGCGGCTTCTTTAAAGCTCAGATTCTCAGAGAACTTATACACCTGTTTCTCGCGCATAATCACATACTCGGCAAATCCACCGTCAACCGTGGTTCCTACGCCGATATTATTGGTACAGAAATGCTGCATCGCATTCTTACAGAAATAACACTCCCCGCACATGTCGTTCGGGTCGCCGCTTACCCGGTCGCCTTCCTTCACCGTTGTAACCGCAGAACCAACTTTCGCTACCACACCTGCGAATTCATGTCCTGGAATCAGCGGCGGATGTACCTCGAAAGAGCCTCCGTCACCGTTAAAAATATGCATGTCCGTACCGCACACGCCGCAATATTTTACCTGAATCATTACTTCATTGTCCTTTAGTTCCCTTACAGGTACTTCTTCTACTCTCAGATCCTGGGGACCATGATACACTGCTGCCTTCATAAGCATTACCTCCTAAAAACATATTTCTATTTATGTCTCATCTCATTATAAACCTTTTTTTGAAAAAAATCCCAGTAAATTCTTGAATTTACCAGGATTTTAAAGCTTCCTTAATTCGTCTGTTTCTTCTTCTGCAGGCAGTCGAATCCAACCGCAAGTACCAGAACAATACCCAGTACAATATCCTGAATCCAGGTATTCAGATTCATAAGCACCATACCATTCTGTAAAGCGCCGATAATAAATGTACCAGCAACGACTCCAGACATTCTTCCATATCCTCCAGACACGGAAACACCGCCCAGAACAACACAGGTAATGACTTTAAATTCGTATCCAAGGCCCGCATTTCCCATACCGGAATTGGTTCTTGACAAAAGCACCAGGCCTGCCAGACCTGCAAAGAAACCAGACAAAGCAAATACCAGATATTTCACCCGTCCCGTACGGATACCGGAAAGCCTTGCCGCCTCAATATTTCCGCCGACCGCATAGAAATACCGTCCGAAATAGGTCTTATTCAGAATAAACGCCCCCAGCACAAAACAAAGAATCATAATAATAACCGGAACCGGCACAGGTCCAATCTTACCCTGTCCAAAAATCTTGAACGTCTCCGTAAAACCATTAATTGGCTGGCCAGCGCAAAGAATCAGCGCAATACCCGAAAAAGCCGTCTGTGTTGCAAATGTTGCAATCAGCGCAGGGATACCGATTGTTGATACCATAAAACCATTCAGCAGGCCAATCGCCGTAGAAGCCGCCAGCGTAATGACGATTGCCAGCGCCATCGGAACGCCCATGTTCACCATCAGATAGGAACATAATACGTTTACAAAGGTTATAATAGAACCCGTGGCCAGATCAATATCACCCAGCAGGATAACGAATGTCATACCAACGGACGCAATCCCCCACACAGCTACCTGACGCAGCATGATCAGCAGATTGCTTGCCGTAATAAATCTTGGATTAGCAACCGTAAACGCCAGTACAAGTACGATAAATACGACCCAGATCGCCTGACTTTTAATAATATTTGCTACTTTATTTTCTTTCATTGGTCTCCCCCTCCCTATTCATTCGCCGCTGCCGATGCATATGTCATGATCGTCTCCTGGCTGAACTCTTCCTTTCTAAGTTCACCGGTCATATCGCCTTCGGCTAATACAAGAATCCTGTCGGACATCCCCATCAGTTCTTCCATCTCAGAAGAAATCATAAGAATCGACTTTCCTTCCTTCTCTACCAGATCATTCATTAATTTATAGATCTCATACTTTGCGCCTACGTCGATACCCCTGGTAGGCTCGTCAAAGATAATCAGTTCAGAATTGGCTGCCATCCATCTTCCAAGAATTACTTTCTGCTGATTTCCGCCGCTTAAGTTTTTCACAAGCTGATGCAGAGTGGGCGTTTTTATCGCCATGTTTTCCCGATATTTTTCCGCGATTTCCATTTCTTTTTTTGCATCAACGACACTAAAATGGGAGTTTCTTTCGTATATTGGCATATTGATATTATTCTTGATCGAAACTCCAAGCATTGCTCCATGACGCTTACGATCTTCCGGCACAAGGGCAATTCCAAGATCAATCGCTTCTCTGGGACTCTTAGGGGCGATCTCCTTCCCCTTATATATCATCTGCCCCGACTGTTTTGGCACGGCTCCAAAAATCATCTCTGCCAGTTCTGTACGTCCTGCTCCAACCAGGCCGCCTAACCCAAGAATCTCGCCCTTATGGAGTTTCAGACTGATGTTCTTATCGCCGTTTCCAGTCAGATCTTTCAATTCCAATACAACTTCATTATTATCAATACAATCGCCTCTTGGCGGATACGTCTCGGTCAGTTCACGTCCAACCATTAGCTGGATCAGTTCTTCTACCTGGCTCTCTTTTGTAATCAGCGTCTTCACATACTCGCCGTCACGGATTACTACGATACGGTCTGAAAGCCGATAAATCTCTTCCAGCCTGTGCGATATATAGATAATGGATACCCCTTGTTTTCTTAGGAGTTCCACCACCTCAAACATACTCTCTACCTCTGCGCTGGTCAATGGCGCAGACGGTTCGTCCATAATCAGAATCCTGGCATTCTGCTGGATTGCCTTTGCAATCTCCACCATCTGCTGATAACCTACCGTCAGATTCTTCATCAATACCTTGGGATCAATCTTAATATGTAACTGTTCAAAGGCTTTAGCAGCCTCCACTTCCATGGCTTTTTTATCGACAATAATCCCCTTCTTGATCGGACGCCCCAGGAACAGATTCTCCGCTGCCGACAATTCCTTCACGTTATTAAATTCCTGGTAAATAATTGCGATTCCATTTTCTGCCGCAAGCTGAGGGGTCATACTGGAAAATTCTTTGCCATTCACGATAATCTTTCCAGAAGTCGGAATGACCGCTCCTGAGCAGCACTTAATCAGCGTAGATTTTCCAGCGCCATTTTCTCCGATCAGCGCCAGAATCTCGCCCGCTTTCAATTCCAATGTGACATCCTTCAGCGCAACAACACCCGGGTATTCTTTTCTTATATGTTGTAATTGTAATACATATTCTTCGCTCATATTCATCCCCCGTGATTATACCTTTTGGTATACCTTATTGGACGGAGTCCCCCCGCCCGAAGGGCATGCATTACGGTGTGCCCTTGGGTATACTTTTGGAGACGGCAGCTACCGCCTCCAAATCAATCTGTTACCAATACTGGATCTTACATTCCTTCCAGAATCTTATCAATATTCTCGTCAGTGATTGGTCCAATCGTACGAACAATATTCTTTTCTGATGAGAAATCTTCACCGGACAGAATTCTTTCAAACATATCGAGACAAGCCTGGGCTGTATCTAAGTTAGAACCCTCAAAACCAACGATAGCTCTTACCGCTTCTTCTCCTGACTTCAGAGAATCAAGCTGCTGCTGTGTAACGTCTGTCGTGATAACGCCATAATTCTCCGGGATCTTTCCCTTGCCAAATTCTGCAAGAAGGGCCTCGTTCGCACCGATCATAGCGCCAGCGCCAACGCCTACGAATATATTTGCATCCGGATGTGCAGACATAACCGTCTCTACATTCGTCTGTGCTTCCGGAGCCTCAAGTCCGTCAACCTCTGCAATAATCTCGTAATTATCCTCACAGTTATCTTCCAGCCCCTTCTTGATACCGTCTGCTCTTTCCTTCAGAACTTTCGTAGACGGATATCCGATTACCGTTACCTGTGCTTTCTCGTCCGCCGTAAAGTACTCATTAATAAATTCTGCCGCCGTCTTACCGATCTCCTGTCCAAGCACTTCATTGTCAAGAACCCAGTTTGCCGTTGTATTCTCCATCGGATCGTCCCAGCACATAACCTTGATACCTGCGTCCAAAGCCTCCCCGCAGACACCTTCAACCGCTTCTGCATCAGATGGATGTACCATAATCAGGTCGCAGCCGGATGTGATAAAGTTCTCGATCTGTCCTACCTGTGTTCCTGAGTTGTCTTCACAGTCGACTAATGTGTAATCCCATCCCTTGTCTTTCAGCAGTTCTTCCAGCTTACCCATAACGCCTGCCCAGTAAGCGTTAGACAGAGACTGAATCGTAATACCTACTTTGTAAGAATCCTTGGATTCTCCATCTGAACTGCCTCCGCCTGATCCGCTCTCAGAACCTCCGTCCGCACATCCCATCAGCATGGTTCCTACCATTGCCACACACAGGATAGCCGCTAAAATCTTTTTCTTCATACGTTCTTCCTCCTTTAAATTAGGTTTTTATTTTTTATAGCTTCGCTATAAGCTATCATCTTATGTATTGACATATTTATTTATACTGCAGAACCTTCTTTGCGCCCTCCATCGTAAAAATGGAACTATAAGGTTCTGCAGATATAAAGTGTGTCAATACTATTAGAAACAGGTAAACGCTCCGTCCACAATAATGTCTGATCCTGTCGTAAAACTACTGGTATCTCCTGCAAGGTATACAAGAATGGACTGTAACTCTTCCGGTTTTCCAAGCCTTCCCATAGGCGCCATAGCATTCCACTGTTCAATCAGCGGCTTAAGCGGCTCTGAATTCATGATTAAGTCTGTTCCAATATATCCCGGACTGATACAGTTCACACGCACGCCCTTCTTTGCCCACTCAATGGCCAGCGACTTCGTCAGCATGCTGACTCCCGCCTTGGAAGCATTGTATGCACACTGGGGCTGGGGAACATTCACAATATGGCCCGACATGGAGGCTGTATTGATAATGGATCCGTATCCCTGCTTCAGCATCACGCGCCCCGCTGCCGTTGCACATAAGAATACGCCCGTCAGATTAATATCAATAACTTTCTGCCACTGTTCAAGCGACATCTCCTCCGCCGCTACGTTCAGCGCAATGCCCGCATTATTGTAGCAGGCATCCAGCTTGCCGTATGTATCAACGACTTTCGCAACCATGGCTTCAACCTGATCCTTCTTCGTCACGTCGCACTGAATCGCAATTGTCTTTGAACCAGTTGCATCTGCGATCTCCTTCGCCACCTTCTCGGCGCCTTCTAGGTTCACGTCCACGATCGCCACATCTGCGCCCGCTTCGGCAAACGCCATTGCCGCGCACTTACCGATTCCGCTTGCTCCGCCCGTTACATAGATTGCCTTGCCATCCAGTCTCATCTTCTCAATAATTCCCATCTTGTCTCCTCCTTGTCTGTTCTTTTTACCAGTTTTGCAAATAATTTTTACTTATTAATTTTATAAAACCATTTCATAAAAGCTATTGTTATTATATACTTCCATTTGATTTTGTACAAGATGTAATAACCACCAAATTTCAACATCATTTTTTATACAAATCGCACAAAAATTTTTTTACTTTTTATTTATTATAAATATTAATTAACTCTTTATTAATGTATTTAATTAAGTGTTTATATATTACCATATATTAAATTGGATTTCAATATTTTTTTACAGATTTTATCCCCTTTTTGTAACAGTTCAGCCCGGTCTGAACTGTTATAATTTCTTCAAAATTGTTTCTGCCATGCACAATGCCGCTCCACATGCCGCCTCTTCCTGCCATCTGGGAATCTCCATCTTCAATCCGAACATCTCTTCTGCCAGTTCCTGCATAAGCCTGTTCTGACGAATTCCATTTCCCGAACCTGCCAGATGTACCGCTTTTTTCCCCGTCAATTCACACATCCGTGCATACTGCCGATATGCTTCATCCAATATCCCCATAATTACGCCGACAGTCATGGCGCCCGGGCGAAAATTCTCTACGCCAATCCCCGTGATCTTTCCTCTTTCTTCAGGATTCTGCCGGGTTCCCGAGAATGCCGTCGTCACCTTCCAGGCCGCATCGGCTCCATACAGCCGTATGAATTCTTTTGCCTGGTCATACATAACGTCATAACAACTCTCCGTCTTCTGGCCCGATACTTCCCGGTAGAACTGCTCCAGCATTGCATAAGCTCTCCCACCGCACAGGGACGATCCTGCAAGGATATAGCTGTCTTTAGAAAACGGACGAAGCTCAAGATCACCCTCGCACACTACATAATTTTCCGAAACAAAGGTCACCTGTCCGCCTGTTCCCACATTTACCAGCACCGTATCATTAAGGCTTGATACCGCTCCTCGGAAACTTGCCTGGTTATCCCCAATGGCGCCCATAACCGGGATCCCCTGTTTTGTCTGACCTGTAAGAAAACAGTCTTTTCTTACTTCAGGCAGATAAGCGATTTCCACTCCCGCCTTTTTTAGAGCCTCATACTTGAATTCCTTCTTCTCAAGATCAAAACATCCCCAGCTTGCCGCCATGTCCATACCGATCACCGGTTTTCTGCACCCACAGATTTTCATAGCGATATAGTCGCTGACAGTGGTCATCTTTGCCCCATGCTCAGGGATCTTTCCTGCCTTCTGAAGAAAATAGTGCGTCGTCATCCCGTAGCCGGACGCTGCGTTTCCTACCGTTTCCTTCAGAAATCCGGCGCTGCTCTTTCCATTTTCCAGAATCCTGTTACCGTTGCCGTCCTGCCATGTATAAAGCGGACTGACTGCATTTCCTTCCCCATCCACATAAAGCATACCGTGCATCTGTCCCGTAAAAGCGATTCCATCCGGAACTCCTGCGTTTTGGATCAGTTCGTCCGTCTTCTCCGTCACAATTCTCAGAATCCTATCCGGATCCTGTATCTTATCCTCCAAAGATTCACCGTTAAGAAACGATCTGTGATTTATTGTCTCATGCGCTGCAAGTCCCCCCGTCTCCGTATCAAGAAGCACGATACTGATGGATGTGGTGCCAATATCAATTCCCATAATTTTCATAATTCCGTCTTTCCCTCCTTTAATGTGTATAAAACAGAAGCGCTGCAATTATGTATGCAACGCTAAATACCTGTCAATAATTTATCTGTCTATCAATCACGTATAGCCGCTCACGCCTATCCATACACGGATCACATCTTTACTACGGCTTTCACAATCTCTGCCTTCTCGTTCACACTACGGTCCATCGCATTCTGAATATCGTCAAAATCGAAGATATGGGTCGCAATTCCTTTGAGGTTCACTTTTCCCTGCTCTACCGCTTCAATTGCCATCGGGTAAATATGACGGTAACGGAATACTGTCTTAAATGTAATCTCCTTATCCAGCGCAAGGCTCATCATCATATTCATCATTCCCGTCTTACCATACCCTACCAGTACGATATTGGAACCTTTACGCACAACCTGGATTGCCTGGTTAGTAGTGATTTCTGTACCAGCAGTCTCGATGGCCAGGTCAAATCCTTCGCCGCCTGTCACTTCTTTCGCTTTCTCCAGAACATCTGCTTCCCTGCCGTTAATCACGCCGTCTGCTCCAAGCTCCAGCGCCTTCTCCAGACGTTTCTCCATAATATCAACCACATAAACCCTGGATACGCCGCACGCCTTCAATGCCATCATGGACACAAGGCCGATACAGCCTGCTCCAAATACAACCGCCGTCTGTCCTGCCTGTGCGCCTCCCTGCTTCGCAGCATGGAACCCTACCGCAAGAGGCTCGATCAATGCGCCTTCCAGCGTACTTACGTTGTCCGGCAGCTTAAAGCACAGTCCGGCTTCATGGGCTACATATTCCTGGAATACGCCGTCTACTGGCGGAGTCGCAAAGAAAACTACATCCGGGCACAGGTTATATTTGCCTTCACGACAGAACTTACACTTCCCGCAGGTCTTTCCAGGCTCTAATGCAACTCTGTCGCCCACTTTCAGATGTGTCACATCTTTTCCGACTTCTACAACCACGCCTCCTGGTTCATGCCCCAGCACAAATGGCGGCTCTACGACATAATCTCCGATCCTGCCCATCTCATAATAGTGCATGTCGCTTCCACAGATTCCTACATACTCAAGCTTCACCAGCACTTCATTATCCTGCGGCGTCGGAATCGGCCTGTCCGTATATCCCATCTTACCGATTCCATTCATTACTGCTACTTTCATTGTTCCTTCCATCTTTTTGTTCCTCCTTATATTTTAGATATATAATTCTCTATCTGATACAATGCCGCCCCGTATGCGGAAGATTCTTCACGGTATTTACATATTCTCACATATTCGCCGCTTCCTCCGAAAATATTCTTTGCCGCAGCCAGTTTCCTAAGCCGTCCGATATACGGCTCCATATAATTGCCTACATACCCGCCAAGGATAACCTCACAATCCATACACATACGCAGATTGTCAACCGCAATGGCCAGATCCTTCAGATACCGGTCCCAGATGCGACGGTAATCTTCGTTCCCTGACTCCATTTTAACAAAAAACGCTTTCAGATTCCCTTCTTCCAGCCCCGCCAGATTTTTAGCAGAACAATAGGCATCAAGACATCCTTTTTTTCCACAATAGCAGGTCTTTCCCTCCGGATGAACGACCATGTGTCCAAACTCACCGCTTCGCCAGTTATTTCCCATATACATCGTCATATCTTCGTTGCCGACCTGCGTGCCTGTATTACTCTTCATCTCATCCGCAAAGATTACGGCTCCCCCTACAGAATTACTCAGCGACAGGTACGCCATATTGCTATCCGGCCTCCCTCCGCACAGATCCTCTGTGATAGCCGCAGCATTGGCGTCATTGAGCAGTTCGCAGGGATATGGTATGTATTCTGTCCACATCCCTTTCTGTGCATCATGAATACCAAAGACGTGTGAATCAATAAGTATATTCCTCTCCCTGTCAACGATTCCCGGAAGCGCCATTCCGACGCCCTCTATCCGTTCCTTGGGAATAAGATTCCTGTCAATAAAATCCTCCAGAAGCTCTCCGATCTCAGAAAAGTACTGACCTTCATTATAAAATGGCTTGCGGATCCGCTCATGCTTTAATACCTTCATGCTAAGATCCGTATAAGCAAACCCTACATGGTTCTCTGTGATATCCATACCGACTGCGTATCTTGCTTCCTTGACGCTGGCAATCGCCTTCGCCTTTCTTCCTCCGGTAGATTTTAGTTCTCCGACTTCTTCCACGACTCCGGCCGCCTTTAGTTCCTTAATAATCGTCAGTACGGTAGGACCGCTGATGTCAAGCGCCGCAGAAATGTCCGGCATGCTCGTCTCACTCTTTCCATTCACAAAGCGGAATACCCGGTTTCTATTCAGTTTTTTAACCTCAAGACTGTTCGTTCCCCGTCTCATCACTCTTCCTTTTCACTTTGTTAATTAGTTTAATTAAGCAATTCATAAACTACGTTAATAATATCACATGTGCACTAAAACTTCAATATAGTTTCATGTTTTTTGTGAAAAAAATGCGAAACTCTACACACGGTAATCAGAATATGGACCACTGAATACATGACGCAGATATGCCACAGAATTCTCTGCATCCAGATCCAGCCGGGATTCGTCCGGGCAAAGATCCCGCCAGATTCTGATGTCGCTTCCTACTTCTCCGCCCCTTAGAACGAACGGCTCCATAACTACATTCTTATCATAGCCAATGCGGCGAAGCGCCTGACCGATCTCAGCCCACGGCATTGTCCCCTTACCCGGACAGCGGCGGTTATTTTCGCCTACATGGAAATGCCCAAGCCTGTCGCCGGCCGTAAGGATCGCACCTGTCAAACTGTCCTCTTCAATGTTCATATGAAAGGTATCCAGCATTACCTTTGCAGCCGGAATATCTACCTCCGTCACAAACTGAACGGCTTCCTTCGCGGTATTCAGGATGTATCCCTCGAAACGGTTCAGAACTTCCAGACAATAATCAACGCCGCATTCGCCTGCGATTTTTGCTACGGTCCGTACGTTTCTGACACTTCGCGCCCAGTCCCCAGCTTTGTCGACCGGTCTTGAATAATCTACCGGCCAGTAAGAATAGATTCCGCCTCCAATGGTATGAATATCGAGATATTCCAGTTTCTTTAGTATATCCGTGTAGAATCCGATTGCATTTTTAACGACAGCTTCATCGGCAGAAGCAAGGTTCTCGGCAGCAGAAGGGCCGTATCCTGCAGTCAGCGTAATCCCTTGATTCTTTGCTTCAGATTTTAAGTCGTTCATCTCTACAGTAGAGATATCTTTTAATGCGGCGCATGAGATCTCCAGCACGTCAAAGCCAAGCTTTCGTACTTTCTCGATATATTTCTTGTAGTCAGCATCCCATTGCTTCTCCCAGTATGCAAAGTAAATTCCGTATTTCATAGTACAGCCTCCTTATCATTTTTCATTTTGTACAACTCTTACCCGATATCTTAGTTTTTAAATCTGATTTTATCAATAATTACTATAAATTGCAATTGGGGACGTAGTAAAACTGAATTTGACTACGTCCCTCTGCGCCTACCGCACCTCCGTGAGTTTCCTCATATCTTCTTTCAAATGCTCATAAATACTCTTATACAGCCTGAAATACTCATTATACTTTTTATGGTTCTCCTCATCCGGCATGATCTTCTCATCCAGTACCTGCCACTTCTTCACTTCCTCATAAGTCAGAAGACCTGTTCCGATTCCCGCAAGCATAACATCCCCCATATTCGCCTCTACGTCATAAATCGGACATACCACCGGATACCCCGTAACATCCGCAAAGATCTGCCTCCACACTTTTGACTTTGTCACGCCGCCTGCAATCAGAATGTATTCTCCAAGGTCTTCGCCTGTCGCCTCCATGGCATCCCGCAGACAATAGGCTACCGCCTCTAAGAAGGCTCTGTACAGATGTCCCTTCGTGTGTGTCAGCGACAATCCCACGATCGTCCCCTTCGCATCAGAATCCCATACCGGGCTTCTCTCACCCATGAAATAAGGCAGTACAACAAGCCCTTCACTTCCGGCCGGAATCTGCCGGGCCTGAGCGTTCAGAACATCATACATATTCGGACCGCCCTTCTTCTGGTTCTCGATTTCCCACTGGCATAACGTATTTCGGAACCATTTCACAATGGCTCCCGCCGTATTACCTCCCGCAAAATAGTAGGACAGATTCTTTGCATCGTAAAGATATGGCCAGACAATCAGCCCTTTTCCTTTAACAGGCTTATCTGAAATCAGAGCTGCGCACATGGACGTACCAATCGCAGCGGCATACACGCCGGACTCGAACACACCCAGGCCGATATTCGCCGCCCCACAGTCGATCCCGCCCGCAATTACAGGAAGTCCTTCCCATAATCCAAGTTCTTTCGCAATCTCCCGCTTCATTCCGCCCACGATATCCGTGGATTCCACAATGCGTCCGGGCATCATAGACGCCGGAATTCCCATAGCAGCCATCAGTTCTTCAGACCAGGTACGCGTATTCATATCGAAGATACCGCCAATATTTCCTGCGGAAGAATAGTCAATCGCAACCTCGCCGGTTAGTTTATAGATCACATAATCATTGGGAGGCAGGAACAGCTTCGTCTTCGCCCAGTTCTCAGGCTCATGGTTCTTCATCCAGAGGATCTTGGTATACCCATAGTAAGGATCTGCTCCATTATGTGTGATTTCAAGCAGCTTTTCCTCACCAATCTGGCGAAGCGCCCATTCCGTCTCTTCCTTTGCTCTTCTGTCCATCCAGATCATACATGGCCGTACCGGCTTCATCTCTTCGTCAAGAGGAATCCCCGACCCTCCATACAGTCCGCTGATAGCAATTCCCTTAATGTCCTCTGCCTGAATACCTGCTTCTTTCGCTTTTTCAACCGTACTGTGAATAGAAGCCTTTGTCGCTTCATACCATACGTCCGGCCACTGTTCTGCCCACAATGGCTTCGGAGTCAGGACGTCGTACTCCTCAAGATCCTGCGCAATCAGTCGTCCTTGCGTATCCATCAGCACCGTCTTCGTTCCAGATGTTCCGATGTCCGTTCCCAATAAATATTTCATGGTTTTCCTCCTTCATCTATCGCAACCAATCTGCATGGCAGATTGATCTACTGCCCGCCGTCTGAGACACAGACGACTATTACGGACAATTTTGTTATCAGTAACTTCAGCCTTTACATAAATAAGTTTTATAAAACATATTTATATAATACAAGATAGACAAAATATTGTCAATCTGTATTTTTACCAAAATGGAAGATCTGATTTTAGCTATAACATACAAAAAAAACAAGCCTGGAAATCACACTTCCTGACTTGTCCCTGGTACGGACACATTCATACAGCCCACACTATCAATCCATTATATATTCTCTAAGAATTCATCAATATAGAACAATGCTGCTCCTGCCGCCGCAGCCTCTACTTTGTACCGGCACTCTACCAGATAATCCTGCGCCCGGTCCCCGAATGGATTCCGCGCATCCACCCGCTCACAGATATCCTTCATATACTTCCCGACATATGCTCCGACATAACCGCCAAGAATCACCATCCCATCAAACAGCATTCGGACATTATGGATCGCACATGCCAGATGGTTAAGATACTCGTCCCACAATTCCTTTGCCGTCTCATCCCCGTCCTCCAGAACCCGGAAGAATTCCTCCAGACTGCCGTCCGTATATCCTGCAAGCTTCCCTGCCCTGCACACCGTATCAAAACAGCCGCGCATTCCGCAGTAACAGAGTTCGCCGCCCTCTGGCACAACCGCCAGATGTCCGATCTCTCCCCCTTTATGAGTATTGCCCTCATAGATAGCGTCGTCAATAATCACAGAACCGCCCACGCTATTGCTTAAGCTGATATAAAATGCATTCTGGAATTCCCGGTTCGTCCAGGTTTCCCGGTATCCCGCTGCATAGGAATCGTGAATAAGACGGTTACGGTACGGTACATATGCGGCAATTTCCTTCCTCTGCTTCTTAGCAAAATTCAAAGCCATACCGTATGTGATACATTCTCCGTCGTCCGAAATCAGACTCTGCACGGAGATTCCGACTCCCAGGAGATTCTCATTTAATATATCGGCCTCCTCTTTTACACAGTCTACAATCTCGCCAATCTTCCTAAGATATGCATCGCTTTCCAGATTAAAATCAATCCGGCGTCTTTCCATACTTACAATATCCCCGGACAGATTCACCGCCACCGCCGTTATATGGTTCGCCGTTATATCAACACCGATCGCCATCCTTGCATTCTTTATATAAGAAAATGCCGTAGCATTCCGCCCTCCTGTATTCTTAATCTTACCAGACGTATCGATCAGCCCCTGCTTCTTCAAAAACTCCAGGTTTGAAGTCACGGTAGGGAGACTTAACTGCATATCCACTACAATCTCCTGCTTTGAAACCGCCCCGCGCTCCCTGATGTACTCATAAATCATCCGTCTGTTCTTCGTCTTAATCTCGTTCGCACCTATCTTTTCCGTACTCATTCTTACCGCCCCACTTGATTTTTCTTCATTGCAAACTTTGATGGCCCATGTCCATCCGCCCGTAGGGGCTGTATTACGGTTTGCCTCTAAGCACATCTTCATAGTCAATCTGAAGCAGTTTATCGAAAGAGTGGATTGTGTGATAATCCCCTTCTACATCCCCGAATCCATATGCGGCATAAATCATCGGAATCCCCGCTTTACGGCACGCCTGTGCGTCTCCCTGGGTGTCTCCTACATATACAGCCTCCTCGATTCCGTTGCGTTCCATGATGATTCGGATATTGTCACCCTTTAATTTCCCCGTATCCCCGGGACAGGTAAAATCCTGGATACAGTCGCCAAGCCCTGTATTCTCCAAAAACGCCTCAATATATCCAGACTGACAGTTACTAACGATGAACAATGGATATGTCCCGCTCAGTCTTCGGATTGTCTCCGGCACCCCGTCATAGACGATGCACGGCGCATCCTTCACGTGTTCATTCTCATATTGATACATGTAAAATGCCAGTTCGTCCTTCCCGGACTGGTCAAGTTCGGGAAACAGATCATCCATAATCTCGTCTAAGGGCTTCCCGAACTCTTTCTTTAATTCATCCTGTGTCAGTATACGTTCCATACTGGTATGTTCCCGTATGGCCCGATTCCAAGAAACTGCCACTTCTTTTGTGGAATCCCACAGCGTTCCATCTACATCAAATATAATTCCGATCATATCTATGTTCCCCTCTTCTAGTCTCTTCCTTCTAATTATAAGGGTTTCATTTGTAATTTTCAACATAACATATTATAAAAGTATATTAAAAAAGTCCCCTAAAAGGAAAGCAGGCGCTATTCGCCTGCTTCAATCTCCATAATCATATCCACCCTGGTCTGATGCCTTCCGCCCTCAAACTGCGCATCAAGCCACGCCTTCACAATCTCCTTCGCCGTCTCAATCCCGATAATCCTTGCGCCAAAGGCCAGGATATTGGAATTATTATGCTGTCTGGAAAGTCTGGCCGTACAAGGCTCTGAACATACCGCAGCCCGGATTCCTTTCACCTTATTCGCCGCAAGGGAAATCCCGACCCCTGTGCCGCAGATCAGAATCCCAAGATCCACATCCTTCGCAGCCACCGCTCTGGCAACCTTCTCACCATAGACCGCATAGCTGCAGCTGGCATTACTGTCCGTTCCGAAATTCACTGCTTCATGCCCAAGTTCTTTCAGAAAATCCATAATCTCATTCTTCATCCCGACCGCCGCATGGTCATTCCCGATTCCAATCTTCATTCATATAATCCTCTCTTCCATTCATGTCCTTTTTATATTATAATATCTAATTGAGCAAATGACAACTCACCTCGACTACAAAATATAACAATCTTTCGAAAAACAGTTACTATTCACAGGCATATAAAAGTCAGCAGGCAGATTTGTCAAGCGCAGCTTGTAAGAAGCTGTCTGATGATTTTTATATGACGGTGAATAGTAACGGCAAACAAGAAAAGGAGATTCTCATGATTAGATTAGTCGCAAGCGATCTTGACGGTACTATATTAAAAAACGGGGCCCAGGAACTGCCCGCCGGGTTCTGTGATACGGTGAAAAAATTAAAAGAACGCGGAGTCCAGTTCGCAGCCGCAAGCGGAAGACAGTATTATAACCTCCGCCGGCTCTTTGAACCCGTCCGAGACGATATCCACTATATTGCGGAAAACGGCTCTCTGTGTGTCTGCAGCGGCCAGGTCATCTCCAGAGGTCTGATAGAGCGGGAACTGGGAGAGCGCATCTTTCAGGCCGTCCGTAAACGGGGCGGCTGTCACTGCCTGCTGTCCTGCGAGTCAGCCTGCTACACAGATTCAAAAGATCCGGCATTTATCCGGCACATCCGGGAAGTCGTTCACTATGACATGAAGACCGTGGAAAAGCTTGAAGAAGTGACGGAACCGTTCTTAAAAATTGCAGTCTGTGATTTCACTGGGGCGGATAATATCGAATCTTATTTTCAGAAAATTTTTGAATCCGAGATCAAGGTCGTCACCTCTGGGATGATCTGGATTGACTTTATTGCCCCCAACGCTAATAAAGGCAGCGCCCTGGCAAAACTGGCGGCGCATCTTGGAATCGCTCAGGAAGAATGCATGGCCTTCGGGGATCAGTATAATGACGTGGAGATGCTGGAATTCGCCGGCAGAAGCTACGCTATGTCCGACGGGGCGGCTGGAGTCTCAAAATACGCAACGGATGTCACGGATTCTGTTGAAGATGTCCTAAAGGAATTTCTCAGGAACCCTATGTAGATCACCTGGTCAGCAGCTCTGTGTTTTGCATTGCGGGGGAAAGAAGTCTGATCACAAAACTGCAAATTAAAAAGAGGCGGACTGTCGGGTAATACGCCATCCCGACAGCCCTTTTACTTGCATTTCTTTTCCTTCCCTCAAAGGGATAACAGCCGTTTCGCAAGATCCAGATATTTTTTACTGACAGCCAGTCCCGCATCCCCTTCCACAACCGTCATTCCCATTTCTTCATAGTGATGAATCTCCCTGCTCCTTGGAATATCCGCCAGAATCTCCAGATGATTCTCCTGTGCAAAGGCTTTCACCTTTTCCTCTTCCCCTTCTACGTCCCGCCGGTTGAGGACAATCCCCCCAACCGACGCATATCCCCGGTCTTCAAAATTCTTTACCGCCGTATGAATATTACCGGCAGCATAAAGCGCCATCTTTTCCCCCGAAGTAACAATCAGCACCTTCCTGGCATATCCTTCCCGGATCGGCGCTGCAAACCCTCCGCACACCACATCCCCCAGGACGTCATACAGAACCACATCCGGCTGATACACTCCGAACAGATCCAGTTCTTCCAACAAGGAAAATGTGGCAAGGATACCCCGGCCCGCACATCCAAGTCCCGGTGTCGGCCCTCCGGTTTCCAGGCAGATAATACCGCCAAATCCTTCTGCAGCAATCTCTTCCAGACTGCCAACACCTTCCTCGTGCTCTTTCAGATAGTTCATGACCGGCGTCAGAGCCTTTCCACGCAGCAGATTAATCGTAGAGTCTGCCTTGGGATCACATCCGATCTGAATTACTTTTTTCCCCATGACGGCAAATGCAGCCGCCAGATTACTGGTGGTTGTTGATTTACCGATTCCGCCTTTTCCATATACCGCTAACTTTAACATCTTAGTTCCCTCTCTCCAAAGCCGTCCTGATCTGTGCAAGCGCATACAGCATACTCTTTCTGTCACAGGCAACATTAAATCTCACATACTGCCTCCCCGCTGAACCGAACTCTGTGCCCTCGCTCAGAGCCAGGCGGCATTTTTCAATCCAGAAACGCCGCAGTTGATCGTCGTCAAGTCCCAGGCCCTGGCAGTCCACCCACATCAGATAGGTCGCCTGGGAAGGTTCCACCTTGAGCCTGGGCAGATTCTCTTCTACATACCTTACGAAACAGTCCCGGTTTCCTTTCAGATAAATCAGCAGTTCCTCCAGCCACTCTTCACTTTCCAGATACCCGCCTACCGTAACCGGTTCCACGAACGCATGCTCAAAAGGATAGGACATTGCTTTCATTTTCTGACTGACCTCTTTCCGAAGGGATTCCTCTTCAATAATCATGCCTGCCGTCTGTATCCCCGCCACATTGAAGGTCTTACTCGGAGCGATCAGCGTCACGCAGCTTACACCTGCAGGTCTTGCCGCCAGCGCCGCCATGGTATGTTTCCCTTCGAAAATCAGATCATAATGAACTTCGTCTGAGATTACGATGAAACGATGCCTCGCACAGAACTCCATAACCTCAGACAGTTCCTTTCTGCTCCATACTCTTCCCACCGGATTATGGGGATTGCACAACAGGAAGATCTTCGTCTTTGGCGTCACCCGCCGCTCCATGTCTTCCAGATCAAAACTCCACAAACCGTCCTTTTTTACCAGGGGACTTTCCGTCACCTTCCGGCCGCACCCGGTAATGGTCCCAAAGAAATTTCCATAGACCGGCGTATTCACCAGCACGCCGTCTCCCTCTTCCGTCAGGGCCTGCAGGGTTGCGCTAAGTCCCGCCATCACCGTAGAACAATATAGAATCCAATCCTTCTCTACCGGATAATCATGCCTTCTGTCAAGCCAGTACCGGACTGCCTCATAATATTGTGGCGACAGCAGCTCGTAGCCGTAAATGCCTTCCTCTGCACGTTCTCTGATTCTGTTCCTGATTGCCGGTGAGGCCTCAAATTCCATATCCGCCACCCACATAGGATAGAGGTCTTTCTCACCATAGAGCATATCCAGAGCCTTCCACTTAAAAGAATTGGTATTCTTACGCAAAGTTATTTTATCAAAATCTATACTCATTTTTTCCTATCCTTTCCAGAGTTCCTTAAGGCTGTTTTTCAGAAAATAATATCCCTTTTCCCCGATCAGATTCGTAAACGGGACGGTATTGTAATCCCCGATTACCATTGCCATATGCGGTTCATAGGAATACTCCCGGATATAAGGCGTATGATTGTGTGCGCAAACTGCCGGATGGGATATCACAATATATGGCTGTTCTTCCCTAAAAAACCTGCTGATCAATGCATCCCCGATTACTACGTCATAGGGCGTACCTTCTGCAAGCAGCCGTTCCAGGTCTTCTTCATATTTTACATGCTCATCTCCCGGTTCCATATAATCCTGGTCCATGGCAAAAAAGGACAGGACATTCACATCCCCGAATCCAAACTGTTCCCTTAAGCAGTTTCTGACCATATTTCCCATAAACTGTTCCATCACGATACAGGCCCTTTTTCCTTCCCCGAAATACCGCTCTTTTTCCACTTTTCCTTGTGTCCCTACCGGGAATCCAGTTTCATAGGGAATACCGAACCACTCCTTCATTTTTCTCACAGTGGATAACCCGGAAACCGACACGGCAATGTTAAGCGAAGCTTCCCTTCCTTTCGCAATCTCCGGTATGTCCGCCCCCATTCCCCATATGTATACATTCTGATATCCTCTTTTTTTCAGAAGTTCTGTAAAATCGTCGGCCATCTCCTGTGACCACCCGCCCAGCGGGGTTGCCCCGATTACGTTCACACTTCTCTGTCCATTCTCTGCCGCTTTCTCACTCACCGGCTCCTTTGGAACAAACCGGTCAAGGAGCGCTTCATAGGCCATTTTCTGGCCAAGATCATACCTTCCCAGACCATGTGTGTCAAGTCCCAGAACCGGGCAGTGCGTTTTCTTTTCTATGATTCTTGCGATTGCCTGTATATCCGTGCCAAGCACAGTAGGAATCGGCGAGCCGCAGACAGCGATAAATCTGCACCCAAGATCCTTCCAGGCCTGTACCGTCTTATGAATGACAATACTGTCATTGCCGGTAATCGCCTCAATCTCACTCATGTTTGTGTGAAACACATTCTTTTTCTTTTCCATCCACCGGAACTCGTCTGCATAACAATAGTTTCCCGTGCAGCCTCCCTGTCCGTGGAGAACCTTCAGACAGTCCATTTCAAAAAGCACAGAAAATGCTCCGCTGTAGTCTGCCGCCAGAGCCGGTAAATATCTAAATAATCTCTTCATCTGTTCCCTCCCGGCCAGCTCCCATACATTCTTCCACCTTAGACACAAAACGGTTGATACTTGCATAATCCGTATCATGCTGAACAGGCTCCATGGTGATCCATCCCGTGTCCGGGCAGCCATAGAACCAGTCCTCATGCGTACCGATCGCCAGATCTGTCTTCAGAGGTTTTTTTTCTATCACCTGTACCATACTTGGATGTGACATGATCACCACCTGGGTCTCTGGTGAATGATGAGAAAGCCAGGTGATTTCTTCTTTCTTCGATCCGATATATCCATCGCAGAAAATATATTTCACAGGAAGCCCGATCTTACACAGATCCACCGCCATCTGAAAGGAATTTACCATGCCTGCATAGGATTCCCCCACCGCAATGGATTTTCCCCTCAGCAGATTCTTTATTTTCTCCACCCGTTTCTTTGTATACCGGTACTCTTCCCCGTCATCCAAGGGTACGCCGAGACAGTGGGAAAGGTTCTGGTACATCTCATGAACCACATCCGGGTCAAATGTGGGATATGCCTGCATATAAGGGATTCCGTTTCTGGCCTCCATCCGTTTTGCCGCCTGGATTCCAAAAGGAACGCCTACTATATTCAGCCTTGCACGGCCCATTTCCTGAAATTCTTCTAATGTCTGACACTGGGCAAGATGACGGACCGTTTTAATCCCGGCATTTCTGAGAATCCGGTAAAACTCACTGTCTTTCTGTACGGGACGGAGACGCCCGATCATATTCACTGCGTCAAGACGTAAAAGATTCCGGCTGTCTTCCAGCATGGAGAACACTTTATACCACAATTTCTGCTGAGGATGGGCATTTCCAATCACAGGATCCATCCATACCGTCTCCATCGGGATATGGTACTTTCCAGATAGTTTTCTTGTCAGATTCTCTATATCCGAAGACATCAGCCTGTCGATACAGGAAGCTCCGATCAGAAGAAGCCTTGGCGCAGGTTTTGCGCACGCAAGAATCTCCCTGACCGCCTCCTCAATGGCTTCCAGATGCGCGCCTGTAACAATGTCTTTTTCCTCTTCCTCCAGGAAAAAGACTCTTCCCGTCCTCTGCCATGGATAAACCGTAATGTGCCTTGCACACGCCGGAGGTGAGACAAATAAAATAACCGACTCCGGCACCATTAGAGAGATATCTATAATACTTCCGCAGCCTTTGCTGTTGGAAACAAATGATAAATGGGGTTCTGCCGCCTGCTGCCCCGATTCATTTAATTTTTGGATTTCCTCAATCCCGTATATCAGCGGTTCTCTCATATCTTTCTCCTTCTTAACCCTGCCCGAAATTCTGCCGGACCTCGTCGACATATGCCAGCATTGCCATCACCCCTGTTACCAGGACTTCTTCATCCACGTCAAACTGTATACTGTGATGAGGCGCACCGGAACCATACGCTTCATTTCGGATTCCCAGACAGGCAAACACTCCCGGATATTCTCTCGTATAACGGGCAAATGTCTCTGATGCGCACCATGGCCTGCAGGATACGACAGAGTCTGCCGGCAGAAGAGACTCCATTCTCTTCTTTGCCATTTCAGCATATGTCCGGTCATTGACCACCGGACTTAGAAAATCTTCCGGCGCTTTGAGATACTCGACCATACAGTCATTCATTTCTGCCGTATGATCAATTACTTTCCTCAGAACCGCAACGGCTTTTTCTGCCGCCTCTTCATTAAAAAAACGCAGCGTACCGCCTACCCGGGCAGTCTCTGGTATGATATTGCAGGATTCGCCGCCTTGAATCCGGGTAATCCCCAATGTCACCATCTCATAAGGATCCAGCCGGTTCGGCCATGCCGCTGCCAGATTATTTAACATAGCGGCAGCACAGAATACAGGATTCGCCGCCAGATCCGGCCTGGAGCCATGCCCTCCCCTCCCCTTTATAAGAAGATCAATTACGGATGTGCCCGCCATTCTGGCGCCGGGTTCTACACAGATCCGGCCTGATTCCAGTTCACTGTAAACATGGAGCGCAAAGCACGTATCAATTCGAAACTGCTTCAAGGCCTCGATCATGTCTCCTACGCCATAGCCGGTCTCTTCGCCCGACTCAAAACAGGCATAGACCACCCCTGTCAGTTTCTCACGGTTGTCAGCCAGAATTCTCAGTGTCCCTAATAACATGGCCGTGTGCGCATCATGTCCGCAGGCATGGCACGTCCCTTTGTTCTCAGAAATACAGGTCCTTTTCTGCGCCAGATTTTCCCCGGCCTCCGGTATGGGAAGGGCGTCCATATCTGCCCGCAGAAAGATGCGCGCCCCTTCCTTTCCCGTGTCCAGCGCTGCAATCAGCCCGGTATCCCCTACGCTATGAACCCTCAGACCTTTTCCTTCCAGTTCCTGCCGGATAAACCTGCTGGTTTTTCTCTCTTTTCCTCCAGGTTCCGCATAACGGTGTACGGTTCTCCTGCATTCAATCACATAATCTCGCTTTTCTTCTGATAATCTGATAATCTCTTCATTATTCATCATCTTACACTATTCCATATTTGAACTGATAAATCTTCTGGTACGTTCTGTTCTGGGATTGCCGAAAAATTCCTCCGGCGGCGCCTGCTCCACGATCTTTCCGCCCTCCATAAATACAATCTCATCGGCCACGCTCCTTGCAAATTTCATCTCATGAGTCACAATCAGCATCGTAGTATGCTGTTTTGCCAGATCCTGTATCACTTCCAGTACCTCTGACACCAGTTCCGGGTCTAATGCGGATGTCGGTTCATCAAACAATATAATGTCCGGATTCACTCCCATTGCCCTGGCAATCCCGACTCTCTGCTTCTCCCCGCCGGACAGTGTCTCTGGGTATGCGTCTTTTTTCTCAAGCATGCCCACCTTCTCAAGCAGCCCAAGGCCAATTTCCTCTGCTCTTCTGTCCTCCATTTTTTTCACGGCGGTAAGGGGCAGCTTAATGTTCTCTAAGGCTGTCTTGTTTCTGTAAAGGTTGGAATTCTGGAATACCATGGACGTTCTTGAACGCAGTACCTGAATCTCCGCCTTGCTGATCTTCTCATAATCCGCCTCAAAGTCCCCAAGCTTAATCCTCCCCTTTTCCGGACGTTCTAATAAGTTTATACAGCGCAGGAGCGTGGACTTTCCCGTACCGGAAGGGCCGATTACTACCACGACTTTCCCGTACCGGAAGGGCCGATTACTACCACGACTTTCCCTTTTTCTATCTTCAGGCTGACGTCGTTTAAAACCATCTGGGTACCAAACGTTTTACTCAAATTCTTAATTTCTATCATTTCTTAACTCCTCTGACTAAACAATAAAAGAAACAAAGAGGATGCCTTACAGCACCCTCTGAAAATTATTTCCGATAAGCGACACCAATCTTCTGCTCGATCATTCTCTGAACACGGCCGAGAACAGCAGCCAGCGCCCAGTAAAATGCCGCCGCCAGAATATATGTCTCAAATGTCTTATAATAAGTTGCTGCAGTCAGCTGCGCTTCACCCATAATATCCTGTATTCCGATTGTCATACCCAGCGAAGACATCTTAATCAGATCCAGACAGGAGTTGGTGATCGGCGGAATCGCCGCCACCGCTGCCTGAGGCAGAATCACCTTTGTCATCATCTGCGTATATGTAAGACCAAATGCCAGACATGCCTCATACTGCCCTTGATCAATACTTTCAATAGCGCCCCGGATACTTTCTGATATATATGCCGCCGCATTTAACGCCAGACAAAGAATCAGCGCCAGAGTCTTTGGACAATTCTTCATGATGTCCATTACCATAGGAAGTCCGTAATAAAAGATAAACAATTGTATCAAAAGCGGAGTTCCCCGGAAGTAAGACACATAGACCTTTACAAACTGATTCAGCCCCTTGATTTGGAAATGCTCAATCACTGCAAGCAGCGCTCCTAACACCACGCTGAGGAAAAATGCCGCCGCAGACACATAGATGGTGATTCCCAGTCCTTTCACAAGCAGCGGTACCAGGATCCTGGCATAAGGAATAAATGTTTCTGTTAAATATTCCATCTTATTCTACCTTATTACTTTTCAACCGAAATATCGATACCAACCCACTTCTCCGAAAGTTCTTTTAACGTTCCGTCATCTTTCAGAATCTTAATGAATTCATTCAAAGCATCCAGAAGTTCCGTGTTGTTTTTGTCAACGGCTATCGTTGCCGGCGCAAACTCGAATGGATCCAGCATCTTAATCTTCAGATTCGCATTCTCCTTCATGGCCATGGAGGTCTGGATATCCTGTGCCAGAACTGCATCGATTCTGCCGTATTCAAGGTCTGCAAACATTGCCTCTAACGTTGCTGAAGTATACACTTCAAACGTCACGTCTCCATCTGGATACATCGCTTCTACGGATGCCTGCATACTGTTCCCGGAACCTACGCCGACCTTTTTCCCCGCCAGGTCTTCTACACTCTTAATCTCCTCATTATCCTCAGATACAACTACCGTGGAACCATAGTAGTTGACCGGGTCTGTAAATGCAAATGACTTTTCCCGTTCTGCATCCGGAGCCATCTGTGCGGAAACCGCATCCGCCTTTCCAGACTGGAGCAGTCCAAGCAACCCGCTGAAATCGGCAAATTCCCACTCTACTTTGATTCCCGTACGTGCTTCGAACTCATTCCAGATATCAACGTCATACCCCTTCAGTTCTTCGTCTTCTTTAAATTCAAAGGGAGCATATCCGGGAGACGTGGCAACCGTAACCGACTCAAGATCAAGTCCCAGGTCTAAAAGTTCTTCTTCCTTATCCTCTCCCGAATCCGTGTTCTTTGTACCTTCTGTCTTTCCTGTGTCCTCTGTACTCTCTGCGTTTTCCTTGTCTCCACATCCTCCTGCAAGTACGCCGGCCATTGACACACAAAGCAGAATACTGACCAACTTTCTTTTCATCATTCGACCTTCTTTCTAGAGATTCCCCATACTAATATTGAATTAGAATCTCTCTCATGTAAAATTTGATATATTTGCATACCTATTTTATCGGTTTGGTCTACATTTGTCTAATCAATATTTTAAATATAAAGGTCTGTTTATTGAATTCTTATATACTTACGAGGCAGCGTCCACCCGCCCGTTATCTCCTGATCCGAAAAAATAAAGGGGCTGCCGGGAAATACTACTTTCCCGACAGCCCCTTTATTTTAGAACAACTCCTTCACCGTAGGATAAATCTTCTTAAACTTCTGATATCTCTCCTCATACTTTGCCACAAGCTCCGGCTCCGGCTCCACCGTATCCACAACTTTCACAACCTTCTTAGCGATGGTCTCCACATCCGGGTATTCTTTGCAGCCTACCGCCGCCAGCATGGCGCCTCCAAGAGCCGGCCCTTCCTCGCTCTCGATCACATCCACCTTAAGGTTCATAATATTGGCGAGAATCTTCTTCCACAGCGGACTCTTCGCCCCGCCGCCGCAGATCTTCGTACGTTCAATCTTAATCCCCAGGCTCTTTGCTACCTCCAGAGAATCCCGAAGTCCGAAGGTCACGCCTTCCAATACCGCCTGGGTCATATCTTCCCTGGTGGTGTCCATGGTCATACCAATAAACATGGCTCTTGCATCCGGATTATTGTGCGGGGAACGCTCCCCCATCAGATACGGAAGATAGAACACCTGGTTCTCTCCAAGCTTAGTAATATTCGCCTGCTCCGCCGCAAAATCCTTCGTCTTCAGAATGTCCTCGTTCCACCACTTATTACAGGACGCAGCACTGAGCATGCAGCCCATCAGATGGTAATGTCCGTCAGAATGTGCGAAAGAATGCAGCGCATTATTCTGATCTACCCCAAAGGATTTGCTGGAAATGAAGATGGTGCCGGACGTTCCCAGGGAGATATTACACATTCCGTCTCCAACCGTTCCCGTTCCTACTGCCGCCGCAGCATTGTCTCCGGCTCCTGCAATGACCTTTACCTCTGCAGATAATCCCAGTTCTTCGGCAATCTCCGGCTTCAAGGTTCCCACCACTTCATAACTTTCATATAATTTCGGTAACTGTTCCTCCGTAATACCGCAGATCTCCATCATTTCCCTGGACCAGCAGCGGTTCTTTACATCCATGAGCAGCATACCGGACGCATCGGACACGTCTGTACAGAATGAACCGGACAGGCAGTATGCCAGGTAATCCTTCGGCAGCATGATCTTACAGATCTTCTCAAAATTCTCCGGCTCATGCTTCTTCATCCAGAGAATCTTTGGCGCCGTAAATCCTGCGAACGCAATATTCGCCGTGTACTCAGACAATTTATCCTTACCGATCTCCTGGTTCAGATAATCCGTCTCTTCCCCGGTCCGTCCGTCGTTCCAGAGAATCGCCGGACGGATCACATTGTCCTCCTTATCAAGAGCTACCAGCCCGTGCATCTGTCCGCCGAAGCTGATACCAGCCACCTGGCTCTTATCGCATTCGCTGACCAGTTCCCTGATTCCCGCCATGGATCCGGCGAACCAGTCTTCCGGCTTCTGCTCCGACCAGCCAGGATGTGGGAAATACAAAGGATACTCCTTTGATACGATCTTCCGGATCTTCCCCTCTCCATCCATCAGCAGCAGCTTTACCGCAGAAGTCCCCAAATCTACTCCTATATATAACATTCTTTTTTCCTCCTGCCAAGACACAGCTTAACTTGTGCCGGTTACTATCTCCACGGATTCTCTGTCGGATATCTTACGCCTGCCGGCTGGTTATATCCAATCTCTTCCACCGGTACTCCGATGTACTTGAATACCTCAAACAATGCCTTCCCATGATGTCCGAACGCAACCGCTCCGTGATGAGGATATCCGCCCTCGATCAGTACATGACGATAGAATCTTCCCATCTCTGGAATCGCAAATACACCGATACCGCCGAAGGAACGGGTTGCAACCGGAAGAACCTCGCCGTGGGCGATGTAAGCACGAAGCTTGTTGTCAGCCGTGCTCTGCAGACGGTAGAAGGTAATGTCTCCAGGAACAATGTCTCCCTCCAGAGTTCCCTGTGTCACTTCTTCAGGAAGAGCCCTTGCCATAATCATCTGATACTTCATCTCGCAGAAGGACAGCTTCTTGGAGGCTGTGTTTCCGCAGTGGAAGCCCATGAACGTATCCTGCTGTGTATAATTATATTTGCCCTTGATATCTTCCTCGTACATATCCTTCGGTACAGAGTTGTTGATATCCAGAAGCGTTACGATGTCGTCGCTTACGATCGTTCCGATAAACTCGCTTAATGCGCCGTAAATATCCACTTCACAGGATACCGGGATTCCCTGTGCGGTCAGACGGCTGTTCACATAACAGGGAACAAAACCGAACTGAGTCTGGAATGCAGGCCAGCACTTTCCGGCAAGGGCAACGTATTTGCGGTATCCCTTATGATCCCTTACCCAGTCTTTCAGCGTCAGTTCATACTGCGCAAGCTTCTCAAGGATCTCCGGCTTCTTATTGCCTGCGCCAAGCTCCTCTTCCATCTCTTTTACAATCGCCGGAATCCTCTCGTCTCCCGCATGCTTATTAAATGCCTCGAATAAGTCAAGCTCTGAGTTCTCTTCAATCTCAACGCCAAGATTATAGAGCTGCTTAATTGGTGCGTTACATGCAAGGAAGTTCAGCGGTCTTGGTCCGAAGCTGATGATCTTGAGATCACTAAGCCCTACGATTGCCTTTGCGATCGGGACAAACTCGCGAATCATGTCTGCACATTCTTCTGCGTCTCCTACCGGATATTCCGGGATATATGCCTTTACATTACGAAGCTGAAGATTGTAGCTTGCATTGAGCATACCGCAGTATGCGTCTCCGCGGCCCTGTACCAGATTGTCGCCCCGCTCCTCTGCCGCTGCAATAAACATCTTCGGCCCTTCGAAATGCTTTGCAAGCAGAGTCTCGGAAATCTCTGGCCCGAAGTTTCCAAGATATACTACCAGAGCGTTGCAGCCTGCAGCCTTGATATCTTCTAACGCCTGTACCATATGGATCTCACTCTCTACGATACAGACCGGACATTCATAGATTCCTTCCTGTCCGTATTTCTCTGTATAAGCTTTCATCAGGTTCGCCCTTCTGGTTACAGACAGGCTCTCCGGAAAACAGTCGCGGCTGACTGCCACTACCCCGATCTTTAATTCTGGCATGTTGTTCATAGTGTTGTTCCTCCTTTTTATATCCGGACAAAATTTCTCTGCCCATTTTTACATGCAATCTCTCTTTTCTCTCTTTACAGGTAACAGTTCAGACAAGCGGCCCTGTTACCTTTACACATCGTCTTACAGGCTGATATTCTCGCCCTTCAGCCCACAGAACGCTCCGGCAATCTTCGCATCCTCGTGTGCGATCAGCCACTTGTTTTTCGCTGTGATCAGCTTGTCTTCTCCCTCTTTTAAAGGCTCAAAGTCAAGTTCCAGGTTCGTATCCTTTGGCAGTACGATGACGCACCTGAATCCCTCTTCTCCTGCGCTGCAGGGCGCATAATGAAGGGTTGTCGCATATAATTCCACCGCCGTCCCCGCAGGCAGATGGAATGCTTCGATCTTTGACGTATCGTATGTATGGTCTGCCTCAATGTCCTGCTGCCGTCCAAGCAGAAGAATCAAGTCGTTCTCTGCAATATCCACCTCTGACGAACGATGATACTCTACGGCATTCAGCTTCTTGTTATTCCCGTTGCAATAACCGACCTGAATCGGCAGACCGCCATATGCACGCTTCTTCAACTCCTCCGCCACAGGCAGCGCTTCTAACGCTTCCATAGACGGAACATAGACCACGTCATCCATTGGACAAGGCTGCTGCTTCAGCGCCTCCAGCAGTTCAGTGCAGTCATACCCGGTCAGGACTTTCCCGTAAGCGCCGAAAGAGGCGTCTGTTACCTTCTGAATCTCCATAATCTGTTCTCTCCTTGAATCAAATTGTTTTTGCGTTACAATTTATTTAATGTCATTTTATCAACTTTTTTACAGTCTTACAACTCAATAATTAGCCTTTTTATGGTATATTTTTGTCTTTTTACTCTTTTATTTTTTCACATGTTCCAATTATTCCCCCCCCCCTAAAATTTTCATGCGTCAGTAATATTTGCCAATACCCCCTTCCTGTGTGATAAATTTTTAGATTGTCAAAAGTATATTGAAAAAGATTTCTGCATATGCTATAATGCCTATAGGCAAAAA
>CAJTVY010000019.1 GCA_910579925.1 uncultured Dorea sp. | reverse complement strand
AATATTTTACCTCTTGTGCGAGTGCGCATATTATTTTTATCTTATAGGAAAGATTCTTTCATGCGTTAGCGTGACAAGGTCTTTCCTATAAGATAAAGAAAAAGAGGGCTGCTTACTCGCCCTCTTCCTCTAATGCCTCTTCGTATTTCTCAAGAATAATACTCTGTATGCGCTCTCTTGTCCCAGAATTAATCGGATGTGCAATATCCCGATACTCTCCGTCCAACGCTTTCTTGCTTGGCATAGCGATAAAGAGTCCTTTCTCACCCTCGATGACTTTAATATCATGTACCACAAACTCTTCGTCCATCGTAATAGACACAACCGCCTTGAGCTTGCCCTCCTTTGCCACCTTTCTCACGCGTACATCTGTAATCTGCATCTCCCTACTTGCCCCTTTCTTCCTCGAAGAACCGGCTGAAAAATGACACGTTCATATTATGATTCACCCTATCGCCGCCTGTATCCGAATGTGCCAGCACACCAGCTGGTTCCATACTTCTGCACTAAAGTGCATACCTTTCGTTCTTTTCTACGACTACCTTCACACCATTCGTCCCGACATGGCGCGTGTTCGCTCTGATCGTATCCCTGCTTTCCACAATGCAGTTCTCGATATAGGTATTATCCCCAAGATAAACGTCATTCAGAATAACCGAGTTCTTGATGACACAATTATTCCCTACAAACGTCTTCTTGAAAAGAACCGAATTCTCCACCGTACCGTTAATAATGCTGCCGCTCCCCACAAGACTGTTCTTAACGATCGCTCCAGGATTGTATTTCGCAGGCGGCAGGTCGCTTACCTTAGAATAAACCTCTGGATATTCCCGGAAGAAATATCTTCTTACCTCCGGTTTCAGAAAATCCAGATTCGTCCGATAATAAGCTTCCACCGTTGAAATGTTGTTCCAGTAATCCTTTATCTCATAACCGTACATTCTCTTCAGATTCTTATATCTGATCAGAATATCCGTTACGAAATCATGTCTCTCTTCTTCTGCGCAATGCTCGATGAGATCAATCAGAAGCCTTCTTCGGATCACATAGATCCCGGCTGAAATCATACTCGATGTCGCCAGCATCGGCTTCTCTTCAAACTCTTCAATACGCATATCCTCATTCAGTTTCAAAGTCCCGAAACGGCGGGCTTCTTCATTCGTATCCAGTTTCTTACAGACAACCGTGACATCCGCCTTTTTCAGAATATGATATTCCAGTACCTTGTTATAATCCATCTTGTATACGGCATCCGCCGAAGAAATAATCACATACGGCTCATGGCATTTCCTTAAGAATTCCAGATTCTGGTAGATGGCATCAGCCGTGCCCCTGTACCAGTATCCATTATCCGCCGTAATCGTCGGGGTAAATACATAGAGTCCCCCCTGCTTTCTTCCGAAATCCCACCATTTGGAGGAATTCAGATGTTCATTCAGTGAACGTGCATTATACTGAGTCAGTACCGCTACTTTCTGAATATGAGAATTGGACATATTGCTGAGGGCAAAATCAATCGCCCTGTAACTTCCGGCAACCGGCATAGCTGCAATCGCCCGTCTCTGAGTCAGTTCACGCATCTTATGGCTGTTACCGCCCGCTAATATAATACCTACCGCCCTCATACTCGTTCACCTGCCTTTATCAATGTCTCGCCGCTCGTTAGTACGCCGCCCGGGTAATCCTCCTTAGACGTCACACCGCTGATGGCAGTATTCTTCCCAACCTGTACTCCGTCCGGTATCACCGAATTCTCTCCGATGGTAACCAGACCGAAGGAGTAAATCGCTGGTTTTGACTTATTCGGCACATCACTGCCTACCCCCAGCGTCACATGATCTCCAACTACACAGTTCTCTGCGACAATGGCTTTGTCAAGCACGCATCCCCTGCCGATGCGGACGTCCTGCATAATAATTGAATCCCGGATTACCGTTCCCTCCTCAATGGTCACGCCCGAACCGATCACACAGTTATGCACCTCTCCGCAGATCTCGGAACCATTGCCAATGATACTCCTGTCCACCACTGCCTGTCCCGAAATATACTGCGGCGGAAGAGTCCCGCTGTTGGTATAGATCTTCCAGTATTCCTCATACAGATTAAATTCCGGGATAATATCAATCAGTTCCATATTGGCTTCCCAGTAAGAACCCAGAGTTCCTACATCCTTCCAATATCCGTTATACTCATATGCAAACAATCTCTGCCCTCTCTCATGGCAGTATGGAATAATATGCTTTCCAAAATCACACCCCTGTACATCCTTAAGAGCCATCAGCGCTTCCTTGAGAACCCTGAAGCTAAAGATATAGATTCCCATAGACGCCAGGTTGCTCTTTGGCTCGGGCGGCTTCTCCTGAAACTCGGCAATCTTGCCCTCATCATCCGTCACAACAATACCGAACCTGCTGGCTTCCTCCCTGGGCACCGGCATAGCCGCAATTGTGACATCCGCCTGGTTCTTCTTATGATAATCAAGCATCACCTCGTAATCCATCTTGTAAATATGGTCTCCCGACAGTATCAGCACATAATCCGGGTTAAAGGTCTCCATATAATCAAGGTTCTGGTATATGGCGTTGGCCGTCCCTGTATACCATTCGCTGTTGCCGCTTTTCTCATAAGGCGGAAGTATCGTAACTCCTCCGAAATTACGGTCCAGATCCCATGGGATTCCTATCCCGATGTGTGTATTCAATCGTAACGGCTGATATTGTGTCAGCACTCCGACGGTATCAATTCCTGAGTTAATGCAATTGCTGAGCGGGAAGTCTATGATCCTGTATTTGCCTCCAAACGCAACGGCTGGCTTGGCCACTTTCGCTGTAAGAACCCCCAGTCTGCTTCCTTGGCCGCCTGCCAACAGCATTGCTATCATCTCTTTTTTCCTCATGTCATCACCCCTTCTCAGTAGTTTAATTGTTATTATACCACATTTTTCCTCCATAGTGAACAATATTTACAAAAATTTTGATTATAATGTAAACATTTTATTAAAATATTACAAAAAAATCATCTTGGTTTTTTTTCCAGATATGTATATAATAATATGAAAAGAATCACATTTTTATGACAAGTTATACTTTGTTTTTAAATTTAATTCTAAGGAAGGTATCTTATGTATAAAATCAATTTTAAACAACCTGTACACGTACATTTTATTGGTATCGGCGGCATCAGCATGAGCGGTCTTGCAGAGATTCTTTTAAAAGAAGGTTTTCGCATCTCCGGCTCCGACAACAAAGAGTCTGCGCTGACAGACCGCCTTGAGGAACTGGGCGCCACCGTCTTCTATGGACAGAAAGCTTCTAATATTATTCCCGGAATTGACGCCGTCGTATACACGGCTGCGATCCATGATGATAACGAAGAATATCGGGAAGCCCAAAACCAGGGGCTGCCCATGTTAAGCCGTGCGGAACTTTTAGGGCAGCTGATGACCAATTATGAAACTGCCGTAGCGGTTGCCGGCACCCATGGCAAGACCACCACGACCTCCATGCTTTCCCACATTCTGCTTGCCGGCCGGAAGGATCCTACTATTTCCGTAGGCGGCATCTTAAAGGCAATCGGGGGCAACATAAGGGTAGGAGGATCGTCGGTATTCGTTACAGAAGCCTGTGAGTACACCAACAGTTTCCTGCATTTCTTCCCAAAGATCGCAATTATCCTGAATATCGATGCAGATCATCTTGATTTCTTTAAGGATCTTGATGAGATCCGCCAGTCTTTCCGCAAATTTGCCAGTCTGCTGCCAGAGGATGGCACGCTGATCATTAACGGCGAGATCCCTGGCCTTAATGAGATTACGCATGGGCTTCCGTGTCAGATTATTACCTATGGAAACGATCCGTCCTTTGACTACAGCGCCGCTCATATTTCCCACGACGAGCTGGGGGCGGCTTCCTTTGACCTGTTAAAGCATGGTGAAGTGATTGATCGAATCGCCCTGTCGGTCAGCGGCGACCATAATGTATCCAACGCTCTGGCCTCCATTGCGGCGGCAGACCTTCTCAGCGTCTCACTTGCGGCTTCAAAGACGGGGCTTAAAGAGTTCTTCGGCACCAACCGCCGGTTTGAATACAAAGGCGAAGTACAGGGAATCACCATTATTGACGATTATGCGCACCATCCAACAGAGATTAACGCCTCTCTGACAGCGGCGCACAACTATCCTCACCGGAAGATCTGGTGTATATTCCAGCCCCACACTTATACAAGAACGAAACTGCTCTTTTCAGATTTCGTTGACGCGCTGACTGCGGCAGACCACGTTATCCTGGCGGATATCTATGCGGCGCGAGAGACGGATACGCTGGGCGTTTCTTCCAAAGATCTGGCGGATGCGCTGACAGAACGGGGCTGTGATGCATATTACTTCCCTTCTTTCGCAGAAATCCAGGATTTTTGTATGAAAAAATGCCAGAAAGGAGACTTGTTGATAACTATGGGAGCCGGAGATGTTGTAAACATTGGCGAAGAGCTGCTAAACCCTTAGTTATCCACATTTTCCACAATTTTTTATCCACAAAAAAGCTTGTTTTTCACGCAAAAACTTCTTTTTTGCCAGACCTTCTGGTGATATAATGTCTCTACAAGAGGTACGATTTACCAACTAAGTTACGAACTGACAAAAGGAGGTCCGGCAGAGGATTATGACGAAACTAACCCTGACTAATTATGCACTGGGAAATACCACTGTGCTTGAAAATGAGTTTATCGACCAGTACATGGTCAAGGCGAACGGCGAATACGTGAAGGTTTACCTTCTTCTTCTTCGTCACCGGAACAGGCCGGACGGTATGATGTCCGTCACTGAGATGGCCGACATACTGGAATGTACGGAGAACGATGTCCGCCGGGCGTTAAAATATTGGAAGAAACAGGAACTTCTGGATTATGCAGAGGCAGAAAAGCTGCATACGGAAGCACAGACGAAGCCCGAACAGCCAGATCCAGTACCGGATCATACGGCTTCTGTAAGCCTCTCTGAACCATCCGGTACTAATATCCAGCAATACAGAAGCCGGCATGAGCGCAAAGAATTCAAGGAGCTGATGTTCGTCGCCGAGCAGTATCTGGGCAAGACCCTGTCTTCGGTGGATATTGATACGATTACCTATTTTTATGATGCCCTTCACATGTCGGCAGAACTCATCGAATATCTGATCGAATATTGCGTGGAGAACGGACATAAGAGTATGCACTACATCCGTAAAGTCGCACTGTCCTGGAACGAGCAGAAGATCACGACGGTTTCCGAAGCAAAGTCCAGTACCGTATTATATAATAAGAATTGTTATTCCGTGCTCAACGCCTACGGAATTAAGGGACGTGCCCCCGCCGCCTCTGAGACTGCCTATATCAGGAGGTGGAACGAGGAGTACGGTTTCTCTCTGGATCTGATTCTTGAGGCCTGTAACCGGACCATGAATACGATTCATCAGCCGAATTTTGAGTACACGGATACCATACTCAAGAACTGGCTGGACAAGAACGTACGTCACCGCAAAGACGTTGACGCACTGGACATCAATTATATAAAGGAAAAAGAACGCCGGAAAAAATCTGCCGGCAAGACGGCTGCTGTTTCCAAAAGCGGCAAAAATAACAAGTTCAATAATTTCAGCGGACGTTCCTATGATATGGATTCCCTGGAGCGCAGGCTGGTGCAGCAATAAGAGGAGATTTCACAGGACATGGCACTTACAAACTCACAGTATGATCAGATGATGCGCACCTATGAGCAGCGGCAGCTGGATAATGAATACCAGCTAAGGAAGCGTTTTGAGAAAGCTTATTCTCTGATTCCGGAGCTTAGGATCACAGATCAGTCGATCGCTTCCTTAAGCCTAGAGAAAGCCCGGCAGCTTCTTGCGGGCGACGACCAGGCTCTCCATACCTTGAAAGAAGAATTGAACGCCCTGATTCAAAGGAAGAAACAATTACTTGAGAATCATGGGTTTTCACCCAATTATCTGGAACTGCATTATAACTGTCCGGACTGCCGGGACACCGGATATATCGGCGACAGGAAGTGCCGCTGCTTTAAGAAAGCGGAAGTAGAACTTCTCTACGAGCAGTCCAATCTGAATGAGATCTTAGAGAACGAGAATTTTTCCACTTTTTCTCTGGACTATTATTCCCGCAGTCATATAGATCCTCTGACCGGGCGGTCTGCCCTTGAATCTGTCCAGACTGCGCTGAAAGTCTGTCAACGTTTTACAGACACATTTTCAAGAGAATTTCAGAACATTCTGCTTTATGGAGATACCGGGGTGGGCAAGACCTTTCTCTCCCACTGCATCGCCAAAGAACTGATAGATACTGCTTTTTCCGTTGTGTACTTCACGGCGGCACAGCTATTTGACGTATTCGCAGAGAATACATTTGGCAAAAGACAAGAGCAGGCTTCTGACATACAGGAGCATGTGTATGACTGCGATCTTCTGATCATTGATGATCTGGGAACGGAACTTCCGAACTCCTTTACCGTATCGCAGCTTTTTCTCTGTCTGAATGAAAGAATCCTAAGACAGAAAGCAACTATAATATCAACCAATCTTACATTGGAAGATATAAAATCCATCTACTCTGAACGGACTTTTTCACGGATCAGCAGTAATTACACGATTCTAAGGCTGACCGGCGACGATATCCGCATTCAGAAAAAATTACTTAATCTGGGAGGTACGAATGATGCTACGCCGTAATGACCGTATTCTGGAGAACATACCCATCGGAGCGCTTGGAATCATCGCTCTTGACGGCTGCAAGGAGATGGGCAGCCGGGTAAACGACTACATTGTAAAATGGAGGCAGGAGGCAGGCCATATCTACAAGGACGACGTTGTTTACAACGGATATGAGAGGGATACCTATCTGATCGACGCAAAGGTACCCCGTTTTGGCTCTGGGGAAGCCAAGGGCATTATCAACGAATCCGTTCGCGGAAAAGATATCTACCTTATGGTGGATGTATGCAACTACAGCCTGACCTATTCTCTGACCGGACATATCAACCACATGTCCCCTGACGACCACTATCAGAACCTGAAACGTGTGATCGCCGCGATCGGAGGCAAGGCAAGACGGATTAACGTCATCATGCCGTTTCTGTATGAAAGCCGGCAGCATAAGAGGAGCAGCCGGGAATCCTTGGACTGCGCCCTTGCCCTGCAGGAACTGGTACGCATGGGGGCGGACAACATCATAACTTTTGATGCCCATGACCCAAGGGTACAGAATGCAATTCCGCTGAACGGCTTTGAGACGGTAAGGCCGACCTATCAGTTCGTAAAAGGTCTTCTGCGCCATTTTGACGACTTACAGATTGACAGCGACCACATGATGGCCATCAGCCCGGATGAAGGAGCCACAGGACGGGCCGTCTATCTGGCCAATGTATTGAATCTTGATATGGGAATGTTCTATAAACGCCGAGACTATACGAAGATCGTTGACGGCCGCAACCCGATTGTGGCCCATGAATTCCTGGGATCTTCCGTGGAAGGCAAAGACGTGATCATCCTGGATGACATGATTTCTTCCGGCGACAGCATCCTGGATGTGGCCCGACAGTTAAAACAGCGCAAGGCAAGACGGATCTTTGCCGCCGCAACCTTCGGCCTGTTCACCAACGGCCTTAAAAAGTTTGATAAAGCGTATGAGGAAGGCAGCATCGATGCCATTCTGACTACCAATCTGATCTATCAGACGCCGGAACTTCTGGAAAGACCTTATTATATTAATTGTGACATGAGCAAATATATTGCATTGATGATCGACACCCTCAACCATGACGGTTCGATCAGCAGTATTCTGAATCCGGTTGACCGTATTCATCATGTAGTCAATAAGTACCATAATAAGGAAGACTGAATCCGATTCTCCCGGTCAGCGCAGCAAGCGCTAAGACCTGTCTGAACGGTTACCATGCCATCGCATATATGGACATAAGCCTTAATGCGATGGCATTTCCTAATGTATGCTAATGTATGCCCCTAAGTGTTCATTACGGCGTACTCTCTGAGCATAATATTTCCTCATGATACATGACTCCCAGTTCATCAAGCAATAATTTCTCCCGATTCTGGCATGTAAATAAGATCACCTGTCTTTTTCGCTCCCCTAACCACCTAAGCACATTTTTCAGCCGCACATCATCGTAATAGACAAAGGTATCGTCAAGTATTACCGGATACTCTTCTTCATAGAGCACACCCACCGCCGCCATACGCAGAGCAAAGTATATCTGTTCTACCGTCCCGCGGCTTAACTGTTCAAGCGGAATCCGCCTTCCTTCTTTCAGTACGCTAAGATGTAAGCCTTCTTCGATTAAAAGCCGGGTATATTTTCCTTCTGTAATATATGCAAGAATCCTGGAAACCTCCTCTTTCAACCGATCTTCTAACTGCCGCTGCAGTTCCCCGGAAAGTTCGTCAAGCCTTTCCATGGCAAGCTTTAGCGCCGACCTTCGTTTATCGTACTCTCTGTAATCTTCACTGACCTCATCTAGTTCCGCAAGCTGTTCCTTCAGATTGCCGTATTGGATCTGCTTCTCCCGCAGTTGTTCTCTCACATGGGTCTGCTCCCACACCAGTTTATCTAATGGAATCTTCTCTTCTTCCGGTGTAATCTCTTCCAGAATAAGTTCCGGCGGCGTCTTCTCCTGCTCCTTGCCGACTTTCATCCGATTCCACACATAGAGGCCGCATGCCAGAAAGATGATGATGGACACCAGAAAATTCCAGGGCTTTGAGATGAAGACAAACGCCAGAATGATAATAACTCCAAACAGCAGCAGTTCCACTGGATGAACGCGCCATTTATCGGGCCTCAGTTCGTCAATAATCCGTCTGCTTTCCACATTTTGCGCCTGCCTGGCCGCTTTCTCCCTCCTGTACTCAAGTTCACCCGAAATACGTGCGAACTCTTCCTCCAGATGATGTACATCCCGCCACACATAAGAGGCTTCCTGTTCTATTCGTTCCCGTTTCGCCTGTTTTTTCAACAGAGATTCCTTGATTTCCCTCTCCAGAACCTTTTTCTTCTCCTTTAATTGCTCCAGAGCGCCGCTAAGATCCATATCGCAGTTTCTAGTTGCAAAATTCTTGAATTCAGCCGCAAGGGGCTGCCCTGTCTCCACCTTCATCTGACTGACCGATATGGTATTCTCATATCTGCCGGGATTTAAGCCGCAAAGAAGCAGCTGAAGGTCACCGTCGGCCACCGACATCTGTTCTCCGTCGTCCTCGCAGATCAGTTCCGCCTTCCTGGTAAACCGGTCAAAATTCCGGTCGATCCTGAACGTCTTTTCTCCGCTTTCAAACTTTAAGGAACCGGAATAGTAGCCGGGATTCTCCCACGGCTCATAGATGCTGAACGCATCATGCGCCGAAGCCCTCCCCCGCCCTCTCTCCATCCCGAAAAGCATGCCCTTAATAAAAGAATGGAGCGTCGATTTACCGGACTCATTTTCTCCATACAGAACATTGATCCCATCCTTTAGCCGGATGTTTTTATCCGTAAACTTCCCAAAATGCTTCAATCTTAATTCCAGAATTTTCATAATCAGCCTCTTCTTGTCTCCATCAGTGCCTGCACGCCCTCACATAACGCCAGGTACTCCACGCTGTCTTCATCAGAATCTATCAGGCTTTCAATATATTTTCCAAGAAGATTCTCCTGATTCTGCGCCAGAAGCTTCGCAAAATCATAGGACGGTTTCGTGTCGTCCACCAGATCAATGATATTGCCATAAGTATCCATATCCATCAGATCAAACAGAATGTCCGGGTCGCGGAAGCCCTTCACAGTCACTTTGTATATGTTCTGCGCGCCTGCTGCTTCAATCTGCTTCCGAATAAGGGCTTTCAGCCCCCTGTTCGTCATCTTCTTCTCTGCAGTCACTTCCAGATGCACATATTGCCGTAAAGAACAGGGAACAAAGCGGATCCTGCAGCTTTCCTCTTTCAGTTCCCCCAGAATAAAGCCGTGAGGCCCTGTATCATTCTTATCAATCGGTTCCAGGGCTCCCGAATATTCCATCCTGCTCTCATGAAACGTATTAAGAAGGCAGGACGGTTTATGGATATGTCCCAACGCAATATAATCATAGCCAAGAGAACGCAGCTTTTCTTTCTGAATGGGTATATGCCGTTCGTCTCCGCCATGTGCAATCAGAATCTCATACTTCTGCCTTTTCTCGGGAAACGCATGGTCATACGATCGTTCTCTGATCTCCTTGCCATAATAACTCAGCCCATATACTGCCGTCGATAATTCCGGCAGCTCTACGACGGAAATCTGCCCGCCCAGTATCATATGTACATTCTTTGCCCACGAAAAAGTCCGGTAATAAGAATCCCGCTTCAGATAATCGTGATTTCCCGCAATCAGAATTACCTGCGTCCCCTCAATCGAAGCGAACAGATCATTGGCCTCTTTCAATTCCCGTAGAAGGGGCTGTCTGTGAAACAGGTCGCCCGCAATCAGAAGCAGTTCTGCCTCCTCCTCCTTACAGGCTCTGGCCACCCTTTCCAGAGCATTAAAGATCTCCCTTTCCCGCTCCTCGCTGTATGCGTTTCCGGCGTCCGGCCTTGCCCCTAAATGCACGTCTGCGATATGTATGAACTTCATCTGCTGCTCCTTCTTCCTTCTCTGTCTTAGACGGCAGTTCTACGATAAACTGTGTCCGTATGTCGTCGCTCTTCGCCCGGATCCGGCCCCCATGCAGTTCCACAATCTCTTTCGCAATGGCAAGCCCCAGACCTGCGCCGCCGGTTCCGGTAGAGCGGGATCCGTCTACACGATAGAATTTTTCGAAAATTGTCTGAAGCATCGCTCCCGGAATCTTGTCTCCCTTATTCATAAATACGATCTCCACGTCGCGTTTCTTCATTCGGGCGTCTATCTCAATCTTCGTGTCCTCATAACAGTATGCGATCGCATTTCTCAGAATATTGTCAAATACTCTTGCCAGCTTATCCGGGTCCCCGTATACAACCAGATTCTCTTCCACATGCACTTCACAGGACAAACGTTTCTCCTGAAGAACTCCGTATAACTCATCCGCAAGCTGCTCCAGCATCAGAGACAGATTGATCTCCACTGCCTCCAGTTCAATATCCTGCAGATTATAACGGGTGATATCAAAGAATTCATTAATCAGTTCTCCCAGACGGATGGATTTCTCCAGCGCAATATGCGTGTATTTCATCCGATCCTCCTCCGGCATTCCCCCATGGCCGTCCAGCATACTTAAATAAGCCACGATGGAAGTAAGCGGCGTCTTAAGGTCATGGGCAAGAAACAGCACCAGATCATTCTTCTTCTTCTCGCCCTCTACCGCCTCCAGTTCCTGCCGCTTCAAGGTTGCCTTGATCTCGTTTAACCGGATCTCGATCGGTTTTAATTCTGTGATCAGACGGATCGGCTCTGTAGACTCTGCCAGGATATTCTCAATCCCGTCGCCGATCTGATCCACATATTTCATCATCTTAGACAGAGCCGCATAGTAAAACAACGCAAAAAGAAGCAGGAAACCCACAATAATGAAAAACATCTTGTTGTTTCCGATTAACTTCCAGTATAGCCTGATCGCCTTCTCTTCGTTTACATCCAGAGACATCAGAAACTCCACGAACATCTCTGCAAAACTGTCGTTATAAATACCGTCTATCACATAATTCAGCAAAAAACCGCCTACCAGCACCGTGAGCGCCGTCACAAGCACCGTCTGAAGCAGTATGGTAAATTTTAACTTGCGGTAATTATTCTTCAATCTTGTACCCTACTCCCCACACTGTCTTGATAAAATCCGACTTGCCGGTGGGACCGCTCATCTTCTCCCGCAGATGCCGGATATGTACCATCACCGTATTGTTGCTGTTCTTATAATATTTCTCATTCCAGACTTTCTCGAATAGTTCCTCCGAACTGATGACCTTGCCGCGGTTCTCACAGAGAAGCCAGAGTATATCAAACTCGATAGGGGTCAGAGTAAGAGGCATTTCATTATAAACGCACTCGTGGGACGTACGGTTCAGCAAAAGCCCGCCAAAGTCGATCACATCTCCTTCTTCCTTACCCCCGTCATTATACTGGGTTGAGCGGCGGATCTGTGCCTTGACCCTGGCAACCAGTTCCAGCGGGTTAAACGGCTTCGGGATATAATCATCCGCCCCCAGCGTAAGTCCCGTAATCTTATCCATGTATTCCGTCTTAGCCGTCAGCATAATGACCGGAAATGTGTATTTCTCGCGGATCATCTTTAAAAGCTGGAACCCGTCAATGTCCGGAAGCATAATGTCCAGAATCGCCAGATCAATCTTCTTGCTTCTGATACAGTTCAGCGCATCCTCACCCGTATAGAATTTGAATACGCTGTACTGATCGTTCTGAAGATATAATTCAATGACATCCGCAATCTCTTTCTCATCATCTACAACTAAAATGTTCATGATAACCTCTTTTTCTCTCGAAAGTATGCCAAGGAGTACATTAACAGAATTATAAATCGCAGTTATTTACGGTTCTTGGGAATGGAATCACATCGCGAATGTTGCTCATTCCGGTAAGGTACATCACGCACCGTTCGAAGCCCAGACCAAAACCTGCGTGTCGTGTGGAACCATATCTGCGCAGATCCAGGTAGAACCGATAGTCTTCTTCATTCATTCCCGTCTCTTTTATTCTTGCAAGCAGTTTGTCATAATCGTCTTCCCTCTGGCTGCCGCCGATAATCTCACCGATTCCCGGAACCAGACAGTCTACCGCCGCCACGGTTCTGCCGTCTTCGTTCTGCTTCATATAGAAAGCCTTGATCTCCTTCGGATAATCGGTCACAAATACCGGACGCTTGTATACAACCTCGGTGAGATATCTCTCATGTTCAGTCTGAAGGTCTGCGCCCCAGGATACTTTGTATTCGAATTTATCGTTATTCTTCTCCAGAATCTCAATCGCCTCCGTATAGGTCACTCTTGCGAAATCAGAAGATACCACGTTGTGCAGCCGTTCCAGCAGCCCCTTGTCCACAAATGAGTTGAAGAAGTTCATCTCCTCCGGCGCCTCTTCCAGAACATAGTTAATGACGTATTTCAGCATGGATTCGGCCAGCATCATATCATCGTCCAGATCTGCAAATGCAATCTCAGGCTCGATCATCCAGAATTCCGCCGCATGTCTGGTGGTGTTGGAGTTCTCCGCACGGAATGTAGGTCCAAATGTATAGACATTGCGGAATGCCTGGGCATAAGTTTCCGCGTTCAATTGTCCGCTGACCGTAAGGCTTGTCTCTTTGCCGAAGAAGTCCTGTGTATAGTCTGCATGCCCCTCCTCATTTCTGGGAACGTTCTCCATGTCCAGCGTTGTCACCCGGAACATCTCGCCCGCTCCCTCGCAGTCGCTTCCTGTAATCAGCGGGGTATGCACATAGACGAATCCCCTCTCCTGGAAGAACTTGTGAAGCGCATAAGCCGTCAGCGAACGCACGCGGAACACCGCCTGGAAGGTATTGGTCCTTGGCCTTAAATGGGAAATGGTTCTGAGGTATTCAAAACTATGCCTTTTCTTCTGAAGGGGATAATCCGGGGCGGACGCTCCTTCAATCTCTACGGTATCAGCCTGGATCTCAAAGGGCTGCTTTGCCTGTGGCGTCGCCACCAGCGTACCCGTCACAATAACCGCCGCCCCCACGTTCAGCCTGGAAACCTCGGCAAAGTTCCCCATCTTATCATGGTAGACAATCTGAAGCGGCTCAAAAAAAGTTCCGTCATTCATCACAATGAAGCCGAAAGTCTTAGAGTCGCGGATACTGCGCACCCATCCTCCTACCGTCAGCTTCTGATCCAGATAATTCTCTCTGTTCTTGTATAACTCTTTGATTGTAATCAGATCCATATCTATTCTACTCCTTTATCTCTGCTTTGATTCACATGTTTTTCATTATAGCATACCAGGACGGGTTTTGAAAGGCAGAGGCTTTATTTTCTCCTGCTTCTTATAAGCCCGCTGCCAAGCACACAGCCAACCATACAGCCAAATCCATTGTGTATAATGTCGTCCCACTCAAACAGCCCTCTGCAGAACACATACTGGCATGACTCAATCGTGCCCGAGATCACGGCTCCGATCAGAAGCCCTCTCCACCAGGACATTTTCTTATGGAATACGAAGGGCAAAAGCAGTCCTGCCGGGAACAGCAGCACCATGTTCAGCAGGCTTTCCTTCAGCATCTCACGGCTTCCATGATATACGGCCTTCCAGGACCAGAACAGTTCTAACTTACATTGGTGGATACCGGTGGGATTTCTTGTAAACACGGTGGAAGCAAATACAATGCCAAGGAAGAGCAGCAGCAGCAGACCCGCAACTGCCTGCGAAAGCGCAATCCTGCCATGCCCCACAAGCCGGAACAGGATAACTGACACGAAAAAGAACAGTATTGAAAAACAGATGATTTCCCGGATCGTCCATGCCCGGTTATGTGTAATAAAAATCTGGTATAAATCCAATTCTATAATACCTCCGGATGAATTCACTCTTTTATTCTGATTATACTACCATAAACTTCCTTGATTCGCAATATGCAGGAATGTGGACTTTCCATGTGGAATGAGACGGCAAGAACAGTACTGATGGGATAAAGATAAAAGAGGAACTGTATAGAATTTTCCTATCGCAGTTCCTCTGTCTACTTTCATAACACATATCTAGTGTGCTGACCACATTATATCTGGCGAAACTCCGCAGGATATCCGCTCATCAGCAAGACGGATTTTCGACGGCGTAGCGGTGGCTACGGATAGAAAATCCAACGCAGCAGATGAGCGGATAGACAAGGAGGTTTGGCTGAATATAATGCGGTCAGCACACTAGCTCTGGTATCTCTCTACTCCCTTGATATATTCGCCAAATAACTTGATCACATATTCCATCTGCTCTTTTGTTCCAATCGTAACTCTGATACAGTCTTTCACATTCTCGCTCTGGTTTACATTTCTGACAAAGATGTTATGTCTTTCCAGATAAGTTAAAATTTCTTTTTTTACCAGCAGACTGCTGCATCTGATCAAAACAAAATTCGTATCTGACGGATACGCATGAAACACATTCTTATATTCACGATTAATATGATCTGTAAAATATTCTCTGGCCTCATTTACTCTGGCAACATAATCCCGCATATACTCTATATCAGAGAGCGCTCCAATAACCGACTCCTGCGCAAATGTAGTAATATTCTTTGGATTTCTGATACTTGAAATATAGCGGATATTTTCTTCTGATGCCAGCAGATATCCAAATCGGATGTTCGCCAGTCCAAAAGCCTTTGACATGGTCCTGGAAATCAGAATATTATCATAATCTTTCACCAGTTCTTTACAGCTTCCGCCGGAAAATTCAATATAAGCTTCGTCAATCAGAAACATTGTGTCTGGAAATTCTCTCAGCAAAAACTCGATATATTCTTTACTCAGCATTAGTCCTGTAGGATTGTTGGGATTACACATATACACAAGGGATGGTTCTTTATGATAAATCTTATTTTCAAACGCCTGCTTATCAAATTCAAAGTTATCATTCAACTCATAAAACATGACGTGAGCTCCCGCCACCTGCGCCGTTAATCGGAAATTATCATAACTTGGCCATAAGATCAGCACAGGATCCCCGACCGTAATAAACATTTTTGCAATATACTCGTGCAGGGAATCGGAACTTGCAAAATACTGAACATTCTTTTGAGGAAGTTCTACATATTCTGAAAGCAGCGAATGCAGGGTTTCATTATAAGTAGCCGGATAAAAATTCAGGAAATCCTGTTCTAATAATTCCTTTAGCCGTTCTTTCACTTTAGGGGAAGGATTCATGGTTGATTCATTCCAGTCCAGCTTCAGAATCTCTTTTCTTTCCGCCTCGTCAGCCTGCCAGATCTTATGTGATGCGACTGCATACGGTTTAAAATTTCTCAAATATCTGTTAATATAACTCATCTGTCCATGTCTCCATTCATGATCTGTTTGCTTTTGGTAATTTCAGTTTTTCACCATATATCCTGTCATATTTTTCCGGGTAAAATCTATCGTTCCCAGACCCATGATAAAGCGTAATTTCACCAATATATAATTTCCCGGCCAGATTATAGAAATCAATTCTGACAAGTGGAAAATCCTGCGCCAATTCTGCTGATAATCTCAGCATCTCTTCATAATTCTCTGGTTTCGGAATGGACGGGAAAGCCTCATACCTGTCATACGTCTTTTTATCCGCATCCCTCACCCAGATAAAATGCAGCCTGTTCCAGTCAGGATCATATACTTGTCTCACATTGGCGTTTAACCGGTCGACGGAACAGTAAATAAACTGAAGCTTTCCATTGATATACAGAAATTTGTAATCGTCCGGTATCCGTCCGTAGGCATCCTGTAGCAATTCTTCCACAACAATATAGGGATTTTTTTCAAAATACTGGTGTTCCCTGGATATTACTGTATGCAGATTCGAAGAAATTACCTGCCTCTTAAAATATTCTTTAAGCCAGGCATCTGTATATGAGTTCTTATCTTTCACAATCAGATTAGAACCGCTTCCATTAGACACTTTGATAATACACGGAAACTTTCTGATCTTCTTCAGTGATAACTCTTTTGGCGACCGTGTGACATATAACAGTTCCGGTGCATAATCATAGCCCAGTTTCTCTTTTAAGTAACCGTGAATCAGATACTTGTCGCAGCATTGCACAGAATGTTCCTGGAAATAATTCACCTTAAGCCATACAATCTTTTCATTCAATGTTTCTGGTTTTTCAAGATCGATATCATATCCCGTATTCTTCTTATATACTTTTGCCGCCCATTTCTTTTCTCCCATGAGCGCGACCTGCATTTTTTTCAACTGCAAAAAGCTTTTTCTTAGGAAAATGCTTTTTCTAAGCCTCTGCTTTACCATATAAACTCCTCTAATCCATTTACGGATGCCCATTCTTTACTTTTTCCCCTGGAAATGACAACCCCTCTTCTGGTAAGTTTCAATATTGCAAGATCAGACCGGCTATCCCCATAGGAAACGCTGTCTTCATAACTATTCACATCGAAATCCGGGTACTTCTCCCTAAAACGTCTGACTTTATTCTCTCCGATACAATCCTTGCGGCATAATCTGCCGGTAAATTTTTCTTTTTTATCATAAAGATATTCATTTGTAATCAGATGATCTATTTTGTATTCTCTGGCAAATAACCTTAGAAAAGGATCATATGACGCTGAGACGACCACGATGTGATAGTGTTGTTTTTGCTGGTCCTTCATAAGGGTCAATACCGCTGTAATAAAATGCCTTTTTATGACATTCTCATAATATGATTCTGCATAAGCCTCAATTTTATCTCTGTTCATCCCTTTGAGTTCCAGAAGAACCAGACTCTTATTCAAAGATCCATTCTTATGAATCAGTTTCAGCATCCCTTCTATAACAGACATGATCTTTGTGCGGATCATTGCTTTGCGCAGTTTTTCCATTCGCAGCATATAAGGAGAGGATTCTTTGTTTCTGATATAATGGATAAATGCATCGCCCGACTCGAAGTCTACAAGGGTCTGGCAGAAATCATAGATGGCAATATTGTTCAAGACCTTATCCTCCAATTACTTCTGACAGCTCTCTCGCTATTTCTTCCGGGTTAAACTGACGTCTGATATAGTCCTGAAATCCGGATGCGACAGAGACATATTCGTCATTACTACATTGAATTAAATACGACAGACTTTCTACCCATTTCTCAAGATCACGTTCCGGCAGAAATCTTCTCAGATCTTCTCTGTAATATAATTCTGTAGCCTTTGTTCTGGTTGAAATGCATACCTGTCCATATTGAGCCGCATGCGTAATATTGATTAAACCAGACACGCGATTGTCTCTCAATGGCAGTAATATAACGGAAGCGCCTTTCATCAAGGCGTAATATTCCTGTACGGGAAGAGAATAATACACTCTTACATTCTCTGGTACATGATTTACCTGTTGCCTAAAATCAGCCTCATATGCGGCGCAGATAAATTCCATCTCCGGCATCTGTTCTGCGATCTTCATTAAGAATTTCCAGTCTCTATTGTTTTCACCGCCCGTAAAGCAATAAACATTTTCTCTGCGGTACGGCCTCTGAAATTCGATTTGCGAATCATATGTATCTGGAATAAAATAAATGTTACCACGGTCTTTTACTCTAAGAACTTTTAACCATTTATCTTTCGATTCCACAGAATTTACGATAATCCGGCACCTTCTGTTGTTCACCATCATCCTTCTTAACCATATTGCCAGGAAAGGCGGGTTAATCGGCGTCAGCCAGTTCATCGCCAGAATCTCTCGTGAATTACCCAGTATTCTCGATAAAAAATTTGTAATAAAACCGGTTGTTACTCCCCAGCATACCAGACTCCCCCCTCCCCTGGATTTCTGAATCGCTTCTGCACTGAGTTTCAAACCCTGGATAAGGTACGAGACCCTTTTTCCACTGTTTTTTAAGACTGCCAGTGCATTTTTTGTGTATAAAGGGATAACGTCTGTACCCGATGTACCATATATTTTCTGTAATTCATCATACAGCCATTTTTTGTCATTTTCTTCACACGGGCAATCAAATAAAATAATAATTTTTTTCAGTTCACCCATCTGTTATCTGATAATCCTTTCAAACAGTTTTTCCCATTGAGACGCAATCTGCCTTCCATCATATCTGCTTTTTATGGACTCTTTCGCCAGCATACCGACACGTCCCCTTTTCTTCGAATCCATTGCCAGAACTTCACAGATCTGTTCTGCCAGCGCTTCCTCATCCCTCATAGGTACAAGAAAGCCGTTCTTCTTATGCTCAATCAGATCCGCCGGCCCGGTCGGGCAGTCCGTGGCAATGCAGGGCAGTCCCATAGCCATTGCTTCCATAAGTGAATTGGGCATTCCTTCATAATCTGATGTCATAAGAAACAGGTCTCTTTTTGCAAACTCATTTAGCAGATTCATGGAAAAGCCTTTCAAGTATACATTTTTTTCCAGTCTTAGCTCAGTAATCCTCTTTTGTATTCTCTCTTTATCAGCTCCGGCCCCAAAGATAGATAATTCTATATTTTGAAATCTTTTTATAACTTTCCGAAACGCTCTTAGAGCCAGTTCGTAGTTCTTCTGCTCAACCAGACGCCCTGCCATTACAATCCGTTTACATTCTCTGTCATAGATGTGATCCGCAGATCGTATCGCCTGTTCATCTACCGGATTGGGTATGACCGTAATATTCTTCCAGTGATGTTTCACCGCATACTCCCGCTGTCCTTCCGTCTGCAATACAACCGCATCGGCCTGTTTAAACCAATAGCGGTTTATAGCTGCCCTGACTCCTTTATATCGATTAATGACTCCAGGGGCGATCCTCACAGATGCTACCTTGCATATAGGAAGACCGGGCGAGGCCATATAAAGCGCATATCCGGCCTGCAGAAATCCTACTCCTATATCCGGTTTTACCTTTGTCAGATATTTTCTGATATAGAAAAGCCGGCGGATACCGCTCATCTTCTGGTAATCCTCATATCTGTTCTTCATGATTTCTATTTTTACTTTCTCATTGATCTTATAGTCCCGGCGGCTCGCACTAAAAATCAGAAGATAAACTTCATGTCCTTTTTCTGCCAGTTCTCCTGACACCGTCGCAACGACTCTCTGTGCTCCGCCATCACACATATCTGCACTTAGAAAAGCAATCCTCATCTTAATCCCTCCGTCCCGCACGCATGTTCTGGTAATGTGATCCATTGTCCCATAATATGATCCCATTCTTCCGGTTCAAAGGGAACGAACCCTCCCCAGTGATATAAAGTAAGTTCTCCAAAGTATATACGCCCGTCCACCTCATAAAAATCGACTCTTAACTGTGGATGTCCCTTTGAAAGTTTTTCTGCCAGTTCCAGCATTTTATCCAGCCTTTTAGGCTTTGATAATGCAAATTCTGTATTTTCATGTCCGTTTTTGATATCTAAATGTCTGAATTCCGTATCAAAAAAGTCAAATTTAACTTCATTTCCCTCTCTCTGCCGTTCTGTAGCAACAAACAAAAGTTTTGGTTTACCGTCAAATGTAAAAATCTTATAATCTCTCAATTCCTCTGTCTCGGTATCTTCCATGTATTTTTCTGCAAGTATTCTCGGTCTGACATATTTATATGGCCATTCCCGTTCATTCCAGAAATAGTTTCTCTTCAGGCATCCGGAAAGCTTCTTCTTTATCTTTTTAACGTCCATATCATTTTTATCTTTGCAGATAACTGTACTCCCGCAATCATGCGTACATTTTAGAACAAACTGATCCGGCAGCTCCTCAAAATTGATATCGTCGACATGTTCATATACACCATACGCAGGAATGACATATTCATCGCCGATCATTTCTGACACAAGTTTTTTTGCTTCATATTTATCAACCATACGGACATACTCCGGCCTTCTGTCATGAAGTTTTAACCATTGTATCTTTTCATTAAACGTACCTGGACAATCCAGATTAAGCTTTTTCCTCATATGACGATAATAACGTAATTTCAAATACATTTCGTCGGGAAGTAAATGGGTCATTCTCTTTATCGCTCTGATTATCATCTTTCAAACCTCCTAATCAAAAATGGCATTTCTTTTTAATGTAACGAAGTGCATATCTCATAAAATCTCTTTGCAGCAGCATATTTACGATACCTATTACGGCAATCAGAAACATCGAGATCTGCAAAGCATAGACTCCCCAGGAGACATAACTATCAACCTGAGTCTTTATAAAAAGAGGATTTAACATAAAAAGAAGAATTGTCACGATATCTACAAAAATAATTTTTATCAGAAATTTAGCGGAACCTTTTATCAGATTTTTATCTGTATAAACGACCATCCTGATACTCTGATAAATAAGCGCTGCGCCAGTACCGACTGCCACGCCTGTTAATCCAATCCAGTTTACAAAAAGCATTGACACTACAATATTAATAACCGTCGAAATAATAAACACTGACTTTGTTTCTTTAAATCTGCCCGCCGCAAATATCATATAGGAATATGGAATCCGAAGGCTTTCAATCCCATAACTGATAGTCAATACAATAGAAAAAAGAGGCTGGATATATTCCGCATCGTATATCCCCATTGTATATACCCTTACGAAGGATAATATAAGAACAGATGTACATCCAAAAAAGAAAATGCAAAGTATATGCGTCAGCCACACAAAATGTGAAAACACAAAATTTAGTTTTTCTTTTTCTCTCTTTGCCCACAAATCGCCTAACAGTGATTGAAATCCCAGAAGTACAGAATTTACTAACTGTTTCATTCCGTTGATCACTAAAAAATATACCGAGTATATGGATACGTTTTCTAAAGTAGAAAATAAAGTCAGTATGATAATATCCGTACTTCCGAAAACAAAAACTGACAGATGCTGCGCCACTCCGTCCCACTTCTGTTTTATTGCCTCTTTTCTCAGTCTGGCAGTTCTGTCTATGTCATAATTCAGATAAACGTAGAAGTATAAAAAAACAGGCTTTATTAAAAAAATAAGGGAACTTATCAGTTTCAGCATTTGGACAGACGTCCCCATATATACAAGGATCACGCCTGATATGGTATTTAATATACAGCATACAGAAAGCAGGTTATTAATGATATATCCCTTTTGGGCCGCATTCACGAATATATTATTCACGATGCCAAAATAGTATTGGACGAAATACCCGGCCCCCATCGCCACAATTAATGAAGCAATATATAGATAATCAAACCGTTCATTCGCAAACTTAGGATAAACAATTATCAGAATTATCATATAGAAAAAAACCACCAGTACAAGCCGTCTGAAAAATGCATTTGCAGCGACATATATTTCACTGATTTTTTCAGTATCCCTGTTCGCAATCGGTTCATAAAAAGCAGCCCGCACCACTGCTCCCACGCCGCCTTCCATCAGTACGATCACCTGGAGAAACTGCATGATCGAATTGGTCAGTCCGTTAATCTCTGATCCATAATATTTTAATATCACCCTGGGTAAAATAAACCCGCATACAATCGCTGTAATCTGATAAAAAATCGAGGAAAATGTATTCCTTTTTAATAAAGTTAATCTGTCATAATTTCGCATTTTCATCTCTTTTCCTATCTGTCAGTCTTTCATTTTATTGCCAGAACGTATGGTAATTAATTGCAGACGATTTTGACGTGGCAAGCATAAATATATAGAACATACCCGACAGGAAAACAATAAATCCTAACACCAGTTTTCTGCTAGATGTTCTGAATGACCTTGCTACATTCGGTAATTGCAGCATCATAGGGTCTGAAAAATAGGTTCCAGCTCTGTTGATAATCCCTATCACGCCTGCCAGAATCTGAAATAATACCGTGCATGATGAAAAAGCATACAGCATAGTGCCTTCCTGGTTCACGTCATTCCCCCGGGAGAAGCGTTCTGCCAGAAGCAGAAAGATATAGATCAGTAAATACACAATCAGCAGGTTTTCCCCTCCTCCCATGCTCTCCTCCTGATAATGCCAGAATCTCGTCCCCTGTATCAGACGGCCAATCATACTTTCGAAAAACGACCGAGACAGCATAGCTATTATTAGTCCTGCCGAAATAAAGAATCCCTTCCTGACATCCAGCCTTTTATTTACAATCGGATATACGATCAGTGCGGCCCATGCAGTCACATGAAACATGGATGCCGCAAAAACAGCGAGCACATATTTTTTTAGCTGTCTGTTTTTTGCAAAATCATATGCGAACAATAAGACGCTGATTGCAAGCGCCTGGCGCATCCTTGTCATAATTGTCTGGTAACTGCACATGGTCACAAACAGCCACACGCTGATTGCCGGATAATAAGAATGCCGGTCAATAAACCAGACGACACCGATCAGTGACAGAAAAGCCGTAACGCCGATAAAAACCTGAAAAGTCCCGCCTAATGAAATGACAATCTTATTTAGCAGCCAGTAGAACCCTTCTGACTGGAAAATCGCGGATGTCCACTCTATGTCTTTATACCACATAAAATACATCTTATAGTTATAATAATCATCGCCGACTCCTTCTCCGCGAAAGGCCAGAATGCAGAACAGCCAGACGAACACGATCAGCAGCATCCGCCTCTTATCTTTTCTAAACAGAACCATCAATATGGTTACAATCAGTAAATTAAACAAATAAAATTCCATCTATGATACCCGCCTATGTTTCAACAAAATCCTGGTGTATCAGCCTGTCCCATTCTGCAACTACATTTTCCATGGTAAATCTTACCGATTCCCGCAAGGCTCCCTGGGACAGCCGTTCTCTTAACTCCTTATGGTCTATCAGCTTCTGGAGCGCCTCTTCAAGCCCCCGCTGATTTCCTATCGGTACCAAAAGTCCGCTGACTCCGTTTCGGATCACTTCCCGGGAACCCGCACACATCGTCGAGATGCAGGGCAGCCCTGCCGCCATTGCTTCCAGCAACGCATTGGATAACCCTTCAAAGTCTGACGACAGGACAAATATTTCGCCAGACTTAAGCTCCTTCTCAACGTCGCTGGTCAGGCCTGGAAGATGTATTCTGTCTGCGCAGCGTGAATTTCTTACTAACTCTTCAAGCTCCGCCCGCAGACTCCCCTCCCCGTATATGTACAGTTCATATTCCCGATTCTTTTCCGCTACATTTTCAAACGCACGGATCAGCAGACGGTGGTTCTTCTGTCTGGCCAGCCTCCCCATCGTAATAATTCTATGTTTTTGTTCTATGCTTTTGTCCCGCTTTATGACATTAACAGGATTCAGTATTACCGTGCTGTTTTCCTGGATTCTTTTCGGATATAAACTTTGAACCTCTCTTGACTGAAACACAATATGATCGGCCTTAACATAAAGGCAATCTGACAGTCTTTTTACCAGAATTCCCTGTCCGTCATATCTGGGATCATTGCGCTCGGATACGATCAGTTTCACATTCAGGCACATCTTTGCTATGATCGTAATAATGTTGATCCTGGCAATAAAGGATATCAGCAATTGGGGTTTTTCCTCTTTGATATAGTTTCGTATTTTCCATACCCATAAAGGAAACATCTGCATCCGGCTTTTCTGGGGATTACACAGAGGAATGATTCTTATGGTTTTTTCCATATCATATTCGATCAGATCATTCAGAAGCAATATAACATCCACTCGTTTCCCTCTGCGTGCATAATAATTGGCCAGATTGGATATGACACGTTCTGCCCCGCCTCTTCCAAGGCTGCCAATAATAAATGTTATATGCTTTACTTCCATGACTTTTTAATTCCTCTCAGACTGATATATTTTTTTAAGTTTCCCTGCAATGGCTTTGATGTCATACTGACTGATATTTCTTAAGTTATGCTCTCTCATCTGATCTGCCAGGCCCTTCGAATCTGCTATCTTTTCAAGCGCCTCCGCAAACTTCTCCGGGCGGCTGCATGGGCAGCGATACCCTCCCGAATGATGTTCAATCAGATCACGGTTTCCTCTGATATCCGAAACGATACAGGGCAGTCCGCAGGCCATGGCTTCCATAAGAGATCTGCTTAGTCCCTCTCGAAAGGATGAAAGGATAAATCCATCCGCTCCTTTCAGAATATCCGTAATATCTTTCCGAAACCCCAAAAAGTGCACTTGTTTCTCCAGGCCAAGTCTTTGAGTTAATATCTTTAACCGTTTATAAAGCCCGCCTGTTCCGCACAGAACATAATGAATATCTTTGCGTTTTAATCTTCCCAGGGCACTTAAGACGACCTCGTGATTCTTGTTTTTATTCAACTCCCCTACCGATACAAAGACAATGTGATTCGTTTCTTTCTCCGTATCTCCTGGTCCGTATTGTGATAAATCAATTCCGACACCGGGTATATATACTGTCTTGCCGTTGTTTCTCAAATGTATTTTTTTTATGGCAAGTCCGTAGTCTTCTTTGTTTATCGTAATCAGCACATCCGTAAAACGGGCAAGCCATTTTTCAACAGGATAGTAGATCAGCCAGTTCCATATAGGGGCGCCTTTGTAGAAATGAAATCCATGGGCCTGGTAAATAACCTTTTTTACCCCGCACTTCTTACCGGCCAGCCTGCCGATCACCCCGCCGATCGGCGTATTACAATGAATCATATCGATCTTCTCTCTTCTTATAATTTCACAGACTTCCCTATACCCTCGTAAATTTCTTACGTCATAGGGCTTTCTGAAAATGTGGCATTGATGAATTCTGACATGATACTTTTCTTCTTCTCTTTTTAAGAAACCCCGATCCTCATAATCACTCCAGTAACCGGCCAGATGAACCTCCATACCCAGGCTGTGCGCTGCTAAACGGCTGGACAGCGAGAAATTACCGATTCTTTTTTCCACATTGATAATGTACAATAGCTTCATCCAAACGCCCCCGTCTATAACCAGAATCTATACTCGTTCATTTTGCGGCCTTCCCGCGTCAGATACGAATGATCCAGTATGAATCCGTTTTTCACATAAAATTGATTGACCCGTTCATTATTTACAGAATCCGTTTCCAGCTTGATATACTGAGACTTCCCGCCTTCCGCCTTTTTCTTTAACCCCTCGATAAGCCGGCTCCCTACGCCTGCTCCTTCCAGATCCGGCAGTACGCCCAGGGAGGACAATTCCATATATGCTTCCTGCCGTTTTGCTTCTCTGGAATAAAAGAATGCCCCAAACAGCCGGAAACAGATTCTGGGATTGCGCAGAAATCCCAGAAATGCGTACCATGAAAATGCTAATAAATGCTTTTTAATCAGATACTGATAAAAACCGCTCAGATCCTCCGAGTAAGCCAGAAATCCGATAATCCTGTTATTGTCGCCCACCGCCGCAAGAATCCCTGATCTGTTATGTTCTATAAATCCCTGATATAATTGTCTTAAAAACCCTCTGCCTAAAAAGGTTAAAAAGAATCCGGTAAAAGACTGCATATGTACGTCGACCACTTCTACCGCTCTTTTTCTATTTTTTAGAAGCGTAACCTTCACGTCCATTCACCTCATAACCGCAAATCCGGTCTTTACGATTGTTATAAATTCTCTTAACAACCCAAACTCTCTGATGCTTTCCAGATTATATTTCATTTTCTCAGGAAGTATCCGATCAACGTAAATTTCGTCTGCGCAGTCGGCGGACTCTAATAATCTTTCTTCATCCCTATACTTTATGCAGGCTTCGCTCGTAACCCCGGCCGGCAATAACAATGTAGCCATCATTTCCTGTGAATACCCATAAACGAATCTTGGTATCTCGGGCCGTGTTCCGCAGAAACTCATGTCGCCCAGGATAATATTAATTAGCTGCGGCAGTTCATCAAGCCTGTACCTGCGTAATATTTTTCCAATCTTCGTTACACGGCGGTCATTTGAAACCGTCACTTTTGCTCCAAGTTTCTCCGCATTGACTACCATTGTACGAAATTTTAATATACGGAATTTCCTGCCATATTGTGTGACTCTTTCCTGTCGAAAAAAAATTCCGCCCCGGGAATCCACGGCAATGGCTATGGATATCAAAGCCATAACTGGCAGCAAAATAAGAAGCATGACAACTGCAAGAATAAAGTCTGCGCCTCTTTTTACCGCAAGACTTAATTTTTTTCTTCGTAATATCTCATAGTATGGACGCACTGCAGCCGTCTGCATAAAACGGGGCAGATCTTCCCACCTTTTCCACATATCCGTTCCTCTTCTACGCCAGCTTACCTATAATCTTTTACAATTCTGCTGTAGCTGGCAATGACATAATCAATCTCTTCATCCGTCAGCCTGGTATGCAGCGGCAGTGTAATTTCATTTACAAACTGCAGATAAGCATTCGGATAATCTCTGATGTCAAATCCGATTTTTTTGTATCCGGTCATCATTGGCAATGGTTTATAATGTACATTGACTGCAATTCCCTCTTCTGCCATCTTTACGATGATTTCCTGCCGCTGCTCTAAGGATGCCTGCGGCACCCGGGTAATATACAGATGGCCGGACGACTGATATTCCTTGCAATAATGTCTCAGAGTCTCTATTCCCAATGGCCTAAACGCCTTGTCATATCTTTCAATAATCTCTTTTCTTCTTGCTAAAATTCCATTATATCTTTTTAACTGTGCCAGTCCGATTCCCGCCATAATATCGGTCATATTGCACTTATACCAGGGACCTTCCACATCGTATTCCCAGGCGCCGGGCTGGTTTTTGGAAAGCGCATCCTTTGACTGGCCATGCAGTGACAGCAATTGTAATTGACGATAAATCTCTTCATCATCTATACCGGATATACTTCTCCAGGTCAGAGCGCCGCCTTCTGCCGTGGTAAGATTCTTAACGGCGTGAAAACTGAAACTTGAAAAGTCTGCAATACTGCCCGTCTTTTTTCCGCGCCATACTGCGCCAAAAGAGTGAGCGGTATCCGCACATACGATAATTCTGCCAATCGCTTCCTGGATTTTATTAGAAGGTTGAAACAGAGGCTTCTTGCTTTCGATAATGGAATAAATCCGGTTGTAATCACAGGGGATTCCTCCCAGGTCGACAGGAATGATTACCTTTGTCTTCTCTGTCACTGCCTTTTCTAATTCTTCATAATCCATTTCCAGACTGTCTCTCTGCACGTCCACCATTACCAGTTTCGCTCCTACATGACATACGACCGAGGCGGATGCCGTATAGGTATAGGCCGGCACAATCACTTCATCCCCTTTACCAATCCCCAGCAGTCTAAGCGCCATTTCTGCGCAAGCAGTCTGTGAATTAAGACAGACCGCACGGTTCACAGTACAATAATCTGCAATCTTATCTTCAAATTCTTTGGTCTTTGGTCCAGTGGTAATCCACCCGGAACGGATCGCTTCATTTACTTCCTGTATTTCAAGCAAAGACATATCCGGCGGTGAAAAAGATACCTTCATAACGATTCCTCCTATCTGTCGCAGAATCCGATCCAGCCAGGACTCTCTGTCAGCCTTATTCCTTTTCATGGATCTCCAGACCCGCCCAGACATTTCCCAGTTCACGTCCGGTGAATCCTAACCGGGCAAGACGCTTATGCCGGTCAATCTTACAGATCCGGTTCTCATTTCCTCTAAGGGGCCCCTCTGTAATTTCAGGGGATCCCTTTCGGATTACGCCTCTGGACATTTTCAAATGTCTTTCCTCTCCGCACAGATTCTTTAGGAACGTTTCATCCTGACCATTGACTGGAATCAGTCCAGTCTCCTTATCGCGCCACCGCCCCAGTTCTCTCTTCAACGTTTCCGCATCCCTGCTTTCCAAAAATATTTTATTTGGAAATAAAATGTCTTTTTCCAGATGCCATTCTCCTTGATAACGGCGCAGACGGTCATAGGTTAAAATAAATGCGTCCGCTGACACTCCTGCAGACAATCGCTTTCTACAGGAATCTAACATTTGTCTCTCCTCCTGCTTCCGGCAGGTTAGTATATACCAGATAGTAATCCCTTCTTTCGTGGAGTAACTTACTCTGCGAAAATTTTATCCCAAAATCCAGAACATACATTTGTATATTCAGACAAATAATCTGACTATTTGCTGTCAATCTTCCATTTTGTTACATATCTGGTTCTACTTATTTATACAAAAGTAATTTAGGTATTGAATTATTTGCTTCAGATAGTTATAATAGATGTGCTATTTAAAAAGAATTCGCAGAGTAAGTTACTCTGCGAATTCTTTTTGTTCCCCAATATTATGATGCCGGGTGCAAAAAGTATTTTGCCCCTGGTATCATGTTATTATTTCCATATAAATTGTTTGCTGATATCTTTTTAATACCCTTCCATAATCCCTTTCAGATATCCGACATACTCCTTTTGCACCCCGGCAGGCCCGGCAATCCTAAGCCTTCCGCCAATTCCTGTCACCCAGCCAAAGAACTGCGGGCTGACCGCAACCAGCACTCGCACCCGGAACCATCCGTCCGTCATGGGTACGATCATCACGTCTGTTCCAAACCTGTCCAGAATAACCCCGATCAGTTCATTTCCACACTGAAGGGTAACTTCCTCATCATGTCCGCCATACATGGAGAAGGTCTTCTTGGAGAATTCCACCAGATCAAAGTCCTGAAATTGCTCCTCTCCGACGCGTTCCCGATCTGTCACACTTGTCCGCTGCATCTTGTCCACCCGGTAATGTTTCATACAGTCCGCATCATCATCATAAGCGATCAGATAATAATTCGCATCATCCCAGGTCAGCGACCAGGGACTGACCGTATATATGGCTCCTGCTTTCTTTGGCCTGAGTTCCTTTTTCACCGTCCATTCCCCATACTGATACTGAATCTGTCGGTTTTCCAGTATGGCGGTATGTATCTGATCCACATTATAGTAGATTGTCTCGTTGCCGGTCTTTGGACGGTTATAGATGAAAACATTTCTCTGAAGCTGTCTGGCCTCATATTCGCTTGCCAGCCCTTCCAGCTTTCGAATCAGTTCCTCCGACTTCTTCCGGCTGATAAACTTTGACGCCTGTACCGCATCCACCAGAAGTTTCAGTTCCGGAAGTTCAAATTTGCGGCTTCCCACATAATAACCGCCGTTGGTTCCCTTTGTCTGCAGAACATCCATCCCGAATTCCCTTAACGTCTCAATATCATTATATACAGTCCGCCGGTCTGCCGACATTCCAAAACCATGCAAAGCTTTGTCAATATCCGCTGCCGACATAGTATGCTTCTCATCCGTCTTCTCCCGAAGAATCTTCATGATGTATAACGTTCTTAGTTTTACCTGTGAAACAGCCATGTTTCCATCTTCCTCCATGTAACTTATCTTTTTTATAATGATAGCTTATCTCACATTATAACATGATGCCAGGGTCAAAAGGTCATGTGATTCATGCTTGCATGAATAAACATGACTTTGGGGACCCGTAAAAATACCTTTTGTCCCCAACATCATAACATTCTTTTTCACCAGCCCCAAGGGCACGCAGGAAAATCAGAAATCATACTGGTCTGGGTTCAGCCCTGCCCTTCTCATCACTGCCTGCCGTTCTTTCCGTCCCATTACTTCTAGTTCCTCAGCAATCAGACCGGACAATTCAAATTCTGTCTTCTCCTCTCCGTCCGGCTCCGGCCGGAACAGAAAGCCCACTACCTGCCCAAACATATTTATATCCTGTCCGCATCTATAATCATATACTGAACCAATGACCTCTCTCATTATTCTTCCTCCAGAAATTCACGATAATCTCTTTCATCAGCAAACAGAAGATAGCTTCCATTCACGTATCCCATATAACCATCTGCTACAAAATAACCCTTCATACTATGCACCTCCTGTTTCTGTGTTTTTCTAAGTTCTCTATCATTTTAACAAAGTGGGTGTACAACAATCTCCACATCCAGATTTTTTATCACGATAAACAACTAGTGTGCATACTCCGAAAGTTTTTTAGATATCGGAAACAAAGTTCCCTATATTAAAAAGGATATTTCCCTCGCTTCTTAGGGAAATATCCTTGATGCCGGGGTAAAAAGTTTCCCCCTATGATTCAGGCATGTTATTTTGATGAAAGGTGAATGATACTCTGTCTATATCAAGGGTGCATCATAATCTTCATGCACTGCTTAGACTGCATCACTGCAAATGCCTGCTCCATTTCTTTCAAAGGAAAATGGTGCGTAATCAGCGGCTCCACCTTTACCCGCCCATCCTCTACAAAATCCAGGCACTCCTCAAACTCCTGCCTCGTATAGCAGATCGTACCGTAAATCCTGATCTCGCGTCTTACCACCTTTCCAAGATCCACCTGCGGCAGACTGTGGTAAAGTCCTGTAACCGCATATACGCCCCCTTTTTTCAGCATATCCAGAGCCGCAAGAGGAATGCCGGGAACACCGACGCAGTCCTGCACATAATCGGCCATACGTCCGCCGGTAATCTCGCTCACTCGTTCTACCGGATCCTCTGCCGAAGCGTTAATCGTAACGTCCGCTCCCAGCTCCTTCGCAAGCTTCAGACGCTCCCGATCTACATCCGTCCCAATACAGACGATTCTTTTTGCCCCTCGCAGCCTGAGGAGCTGCACCGCATACAGTCCAATCGGCCCAGGCCCGTACACAACACAGATATCCTTAGAAGTAACCGGGGCCGCTTTGACGGTACGGTATGCAGAGGCAATCGGATCTACAGAAGCTCCCTGGTCATAGGTCGTTGTATCACGCATCTTCCGGCAGACTTTGGCCGGAACCCTTACATATTCTGCAAAGGCCCCGTCCACATGGATTCCTGTCTCCACCAGATTATCACAAAGTACTTCCTTTCCCTCTATACACATATCACAGTCCCCGCATCCGATGACAATACATGGGGTCACACGATCGCCCGCTTTCAGATTCTTCACCCTGGCGCCGACCTCCACAACGTCTCCGGCAAACTCATGCCCTGGGATCAACGGCCATGGAACTTCTCTGGTTCCGGCAAGTATCGGTCCATCCGTCCCGCAGATTCCCACAGATCTTACCTTAATAATCACATCATCCTCCCGCAGAACAGGATAAGGCACATCCTTAACCGCAAATCCAGGCCCTGCGTGTTCTTTTACTACTGCTATCATTCATTAACCCTCTCTTTTATAATCTGTATTCTCCTTTTCTTCCTGGATAACGCCATCGTCTCCGATCTTCACGCCATCCGAAAGTTCTTCCAGATAATCGTACAATTCCCTCTGCTCTTCTTTTTCTGACAGATACCTTGTCGTATATTCCGTCTGCTGGCATGGAACAAAGGACATCTCCTTTAGCCCTTTTCCGGTTATCTTAAGATCCAGAAGTCCGTTGTATTTCGTCTCTTCATTAAACCAGAAGTCGCCCATACTGTAGACTACAGGCTTTCCGCCGATATATTCTATACCCTGCAGTACATGCGGATGACCGCCGACAATCATGTCTGCCCCACTATTCAGCAATTCTTCCGCCTGCTCATGCTGATAATCTTCGAACTGATCCGAATCCTCTGTCCCCCAGTGTACATAAGCGATCAGATAATCACACGCAAGAGAAGCTTCTTTAATCACCTGGATCAATTCCTCGGACTCATACATCAGAAGCACTCCTGGCTTATCATTCTCCGCCTGCGGGGTATAGCGGGTCTTCTCCGCCCGGGAAGCTGCCACATAGCCCACCTTAACTCCATTTACAACAAAATAGACCGGCTGTTTCGCTTCTTTAATATTGCGTCCTCCGCCGACATAAGGAATCTCAGCCTGTTCAAGGAGATCCACTGTGTCTGATAATGCGTCTGGTCCATAATCATACACATGATTATTGGCCAGCGATACGACATCCGTCCCCATCTCTTCGATTAACTTCATCCGCTTCGGATCTGCCCGGAATGTATAATACTTACCTTCCAGCGGCTCCCCTCTGTCGCTTATGCAGTATTCATGATTCAGCAGGAATACGTCTGCAGCATTGGTCCGCCTGAGTATCTCAGGTGAAATACATTGATCCAGCTTCTTCACCTGATCATAATAATCAAGCACAAAATCATCTTCCTCCAGACATACGTCTCCTGCAAACAGCAGGTTTGCCGCCTCCTTTTCTCCACCGTCTCTAAGGTATATGTGATGCCTTGCGGCTGTCCGTTCATCTTTCAGCCAGCCTCTATACATGTCGGAAAGCACATGCAGCGTCTTCCCGGTTACCTCATAAAAATCCTCATCCTTTAAAGTTGCTTTCTTAAGCTTCCCGGAAATCTTCTTCCACGCCTCTTCCCCGCAGTTCTCAAGAAACCACTCTGAAAACCCGGCCTTCACTTCTCCCGTATCCTTAGCAAATTCCGCATAATACTCATCCAGAATCTTCGTATTCTCAGCCTTTGGCTTCTTTGCTTCCTTTTTATCATGCCGGCAGGATACCATAATCACAGAGACAAGCAGAATCAGCAGGGCCAGCGCCGCACAAAGAATCACCATCCGGCAGATCAGAACCCTGCGCCGTCTCCTCCTCCGCCGCTCTCTTATACTCACATAACGGCGATTATCCGGTCTTACTTTTTTCACGTTATTGCGCTGCACATTCCCGGTCTTTCTTTTCCTTCCCGGCTTCCTGTTCTCCATCTTTCGTCCCCCACCGCTTCACCGGCATCCTCTGCCAGTATTCCGTTTCCTCCCTTTTTCTCACTATATCATACTCCATTCCCTTACACAATGGATAATTCTGTACAGTTGCAGACTGAACGTAACAGTGAAGCCAGAAGGCTGAACTGTTACGAACTCCGCCCCAGATACCACTCCAGCATCTCCTCTCCAAAGAGACAAGCCGCAGAAAGTCCCGCTGCAAGAAACGGCCCAAAGGCAATACGGCCTTTCCGTGTCAGCTTCCCTTTCGCCAGCATCCAGATACAATAACTTCCGCCCGACAGAATTCCAATAGCTGCCGCCGGAAGCATAACCTGCCAGCCAAGCAGCCATCCGCTGGCCGCCGTCAGCTTAATATCACCGCCTCCGAATGCTCCTCCCGCCATCACCGCCATGAATAGCATTGGAACCGAAATAATTAACGCTCCGATCAGTCGTTCTGTCAACGTATGCTCCTCTGGATACATCCACGCTGTCACGACTCCCAGCAGCATAATCATTACAGGGCAGAAGTCAGGTATCACTCTGGTATTCCAGTCGGCCAGCGAAGCGGCCGCCAGAATCCCAAGATAACTCAATGTAATCCCTCCTCTTAAAGACAGAACTGCCGATGTACCGATCATCATTTACAAACCTCCTTTCTTCGCATCATGAATTGTATTTATTTTATCATGTATCTGGCCATGCATCCAGTAAGCCTCTTCCTTTATGCTGGTGAAACTTTCCACGCATTATGTTATAATCTTTTACATCATATATCATTCAGGAGGTACGGTATGGAAATAATAAATGAGCAGAGAGCTGTCCAGGAACAATATAAAACAGGAGAAAATCTTAACACCAGAATCTCTCTCCATGCAAAATATTCTACTAATAAAACAGGTTTTGGGAACTGGTTGTTTTCACACTATGACATTTTGCCGGATAGCAGGATACTGGAACTCGGATGCGGCACAGGAGATCTATGGAAATCCAATCTGCATTTAGTAGACAGAAGTATGGAATTAATCCTGACAGATTTTTCCGAAAACATGGTCTCTATTGCTCAGAATGCGTTAGGCGAGGAGAATTGTATTTCCTATGGCGTCGTAAATATTGAAAACATTCCCTATACGGATAACCGTTTTGACATCGTCATCGCAAATATGATGCTGTATCATGTTTCTAATCTGGATCAAGGCCTGTCAGAAGTAAAACGGGTATTGGACAGGGACGGGTGTTTTTATTGCGCTACCTATGGTGAAAATGGAATCATGCCGTTCATTGCCGGTCTGCTAAAGGATTATGGAATCACAGATAATACAAATAAAAATTTTACGTTACAAAACGGATATGATATTTTGAAAAATTACTTTTCACATATTCAAAGGCTGGATTACGAAGATTCACTGGCTGTTACAGATGTGGAAGATGTGTTGGATTATATTTACTCCTTAACCACTTTGTCATCCATTGCAAAACTTGGCAGACACACTTTAGAGGAAGTTTTAGAAAAAGAAATGGTTAATGGCGTTCTAAATATACCAAAAGAATACGGTATGTTTATTTGCAGGAAATAATATCGGTTTGATGGTCTGACTATCAGAATTTCTGATGTACTATCGTAAAAAAGCCTTGGCGATTGTGTCAATTCTATCGTATGCCCCATTTTTAGATTTTAAGGCAAAGAAAAACCCCGGAGGCCTTCCTCTTCGAAGGCTCCGGGATTATCGTTCAATGCGGATGACAGGACTTGAACCTGCACGGGAAGCCCACTAGATCCTAAGTCTAGCGCGTCTGCCAATTCCGCCACATCCGCATATTAATCAGAACAATGAGATTATAGCAGACATATTTCAATTAGTCAATTAAAAATTCATATCCGCAGCTCTAAAGAATGAATTTTTAAAATTGAATCCTCCGATCATGCCTTTCCATGACATTGCCTAATTCCACATTTGTCCTGTTTTTTCGGAAAGTTATCCACATTCATATGATAGACTTCCCCTACTTAAACATAAATTGTGGATATTCTACAATGCCACGATCTTTTTTCTTGACTTCACGCTTTTTTGCTTTGGTAATTCAATCCTTTTTCTTCTTCATTTTCTTTTTCAACTGTTTTTCCTCCTGTGCGTAAAATTTCTTTCTACTATTTTACTACAACAGGAGAACCTATAACAAAAGTTTCTACATTTTTTATGATGCGGATATAGAGGAATGTATTAATCAGTTCTATGAATCAGAAATTGTTGTTGGTACTCGCTTTCATAGTATTATAATTGTAAAGTGGAGGAGACATTAGAGAAAATAAGAATATCCCAATGGAAGAGAAGGTACTAAAAAGGACTAAATTCCACAGGATATTCTTATTTCTAATAAATGGACAAAAATAGGTATTTAATATCCACTGACAAATCCAAGTTTTCCACCTGCATTATAGATTCCATAACAAGGAAGTGTTGTCATATTTTGACTGCCATAAACCCATGATAAGAAGTCTTCCGGTAATTCAGATATTGGTGCGCTTGATGTATAAATATAGAATTCATCGGCATCATCGAATCCGTATGGGGAGGAATAAATATATCTGATACCGTCTCGATATTCAACTTCTCCCTCTTCTTTTTCTTGCTCTATGGATTCTAAGCTCATTTTATAAGTATAGTCGTTTACCTTTTCTGGCTGGGTAAACTTACCGCTAAAATCACAAATATAAACAGTCCCGTTTGGGTAGTTAGAACCCTGGTCTCCCATATCCGAGTCGTAGAACTGTCCGGCAAATGTACCGTCATCGGCAAGCGTCATCTGTGTCGCCCATCCGCCAGCTCCGCTGGAGAAAACATATTTCTCAGGCATTGTCTCAAAAACAGACGGAATAAAATCTGATGAATATCTTGCAATCATTGTCGCCGAAACAGCTCTGACAACTTCACCCTGAGGATTGATATTGCCGTTATCTCCGGTAATCCAACCGCTTCCAACGGCATCTGCAACGCCGTCCAGAGCAAAGTCCGCCACCTGATCTGCATCTGGGAAATCATTAATATTGCCTTTTGTGACGGTTTTGCCGGTCATCTTGGCATATCTTGAAAGAATAGTTGCTACCTGTTCGCGGGTAATATTGTCATTTCCGCCAAATCTTCCATCATCATATCCGGTAATGATATCGTTCTCGTTCGCCCATGCGGCAGCTTCCTCGTAGAAGACTCCTGCTTCCACATCAGGAAATATTCCATCATTTTCGGAGGACTGAGAACCCTCCATTCTCCATAGGATGGTTGCAAACTGCCCTCTGGTCAGTTTATCCTCTGGTCCGAATTCGCCGCTGTCATATCCGAACATTAAACCTTGTTCAGAAACATTCTTTACATAAGGATAATACCAACTGCCTCTAATGACATCGGGATAACGATTGGAGTCTTCCGCACTGACAGTTAATCCCATAGATAATGTCATAGCTGTAGCCATTAATAAGGTTCCGGTTCTTTTGATTTTCATTTTCGACATTTCCTTTCTTTAATGTCAAGCCTAAAATATAAATTTTTCAAGCTTTTATAAATTTTTATTTATTATATCACAGGCGTTATTATTTTTCAATGACGTGATGCTGTAGATGGCTTCGACGCTTAAGCTTATACCGGGGCAAATGAAGTGGGGAAAATAGGAAAAGAGAGTGGAGAGAGATAAACCAAAGTATAAAAAATACATCTTCAAGGCTGCTGGAAAGTTTTAGACGACACCCAGTAACGAATGAAGATGTATCATACATCACGAGATATATAACGATATATCTCGAATAACATGATCATTATACAACAGGTGGTGATGGAATGAAATAGGAAATTGAAAAGAATATCCACAATTTATGTTTAAGTAGGGGAAGTCTACCTTATGAATGTGGATAACTTTCCGAAAAAACAGGACAAATGTGGAATTATGCAATGTCATGGAAAGGCATGATCGGAGGATTCAATTTTAAAAATTCATTCTTTAGAGCTGTCCTATCCACAGGCTATCTTCATCAGTTCCTCAATCGTCGTGACCCCAGCCGCCACCAGCCGCCCCCCGTTCTCTTTCAGAGTCCGCATCTGCTGGTGTTCCCTTGCATAACTCTCGATTTCCTCCGTCGTCGCATGGCTTCCAATCATCCGCCGCAGTACTGCGTCTACGGCAAAAATCTCATGCACGGCGATACGCCCCCTGTACCCCGTGTTGTTACACTGGGCGCATCCTCTGCCCCTCCACACAGTCTCTACATTCCATCCAAGAAAATCCCTCTCTTCCGGCGTCGTCGCCATCTCCTGCGCACAGTGGGGACATACTTTCCGCATAAGTCTCTGGGCAACCACCCCCACCAGGGAATTTGCAATCAGATACGTCTCCACTCCCATATCCTCCAGACGCACAATACTAGAAACCGCACTGTTGGTATGCAGCGTACTTAAAACCACATGCCCGGTAATCGCTGCGCGTACCGAAATTCCAGCCGTCTCGCCGTCCCGCGTCTCGCCTACCATGATGACATCCGGGTCCTGGCGCAGCAATGCGCGAAGCCCTGCCTCAAAAGTCAGTCCTGCCGTCGGATTCACCTGTGTCTGGTTGATTCCGGGTACATTTTTCTCCACCGGATCCTCGATTGTGGCAATATTCTGCATCCGCCCCGACAGATACTCAAGCACCATATACAGCGTGGTAGACTTCCCGCTTCCCGTGGGGCCCGTGATATAGATCATCCCGTTGCTGCTGTTTAACATCGGAAGGAATTTCTCATAACTGTCCCCATCCATGCCGAACTGGTCTGGATAGTCCAACTGACCTTTTGAAGTGAGCAGACGAAGCACCGCCTTTTCTCCAAACACAGTTGGCATCAGAGATACACGGATGTTGACGTATCCATTCTCCGTTCTGACCCGGAAATGGCCGTCCTGGGGGATTCTCTTCTCTGCGATATCCAGATTTGCCATAATTTTAATCCGTGCAATCAATGGCTGATGGACGTTTCTCTGGATTGCCACATACTCCAGAATCACGCCGTCAATCCGCATCCTCACCTTCGTCTCTCTCTCGAAAGGTTCAATATGGATATCGCTGGCATTACTCTTGATGGCACGCTCCACAAGGCTGTTCAGCAGATGGATAATGGGCGTCTCCTCCTCTACATTTTCCAGCTCCGTAAGATCAAGACCGTCGGAATCATCTGCCCCGAAACCGGCATTTGCCTCTGTGGCCGCCTGTTTCGCACCTACTTCTGCAAAATAGTAAGAAATCGCCTGTCGAAGGGGTTCCTCTTCGCTTAGAAGAATCTGCAGGTAACATCCCGTCTGCTGGCGTACCTCTTCCAGCGCAAAATAATTCAACGGGTCATTTGTCACCAGAACCATTGTCCGGTTTGTCACGTTCAGCGGGAGGAACAGATTCTTCTCCGCCAGCTCTTTGTCGACCATGGCAACCGCCTCTAAATCCACCTGCTGGGACGCCACATCGACGATTTCCAGTTCCAGCCTGCTTGCTAAAGCTTCTAATACCTGCTGTTCTGTCACGAAGTTCAGTTCTATCAGAATCTGTCCGACCCGCTTATCACGGTGTTCCTTCTGATAGGCAAGCGCCTCCTGCATCTGCCGGGCATCTACATATCCTCTTTCTTCTAATATCTCTCCAATCCTCAGATTCGTCCTCAAACCACTGATTCCCCTTCCCGTTTCCTTTTCACATCCATTACCATTCTATTCCCCCGCAATCTGCTTCTCCATCCTGTCATGCATATATACAGCCAATTCAAAACTAACCTCCGGCTGTTCCACTACGTTCCATTCCGTATCCAGATACGTTCGTTCATTTACATGCATAGCCCGAATCTGAATTGCAGGATATTGATATGCGATATTGTCTATAAACTGGTATATCAGATCCGAACTGCCCTGCAGGACCATCGTACAACTGACAGTCAGAATATATCCGTCCCTACTGTCCGTTTCACGATCTGTCTGTCTGGCCTCACCTTCCGAGCCGTCTGCTTCATCCGAAAGCGTATCGTCCATTTCGCCTGATCTCTTTCCATACAGATATGCCTCCGGGATCTCCGCCTGGGCCTCCCCAATGGACAGCGATACCGGAAACAGCCCCTCCTTCAAGGCAATTCCCGTCAGTAGTTCATCAATCTGCCGGTTTTCCATGCGTTCATAATATTTTACGGAAATATCACCAAGCTCTCTTTGACGTTCCTCCAGCGTCTTCTCAAGCTTCGGAATCCCATCAATGGCGGACTGCATGTCTGCAATCGTCCCATCCAGCTCTTTTCCTTCTATCGTATATTCCTGATAACGCCCAATCCCCGGCATAATCAAAAACCGGGCCATCAGAAATACCGTCAGGACGCTGACTGCCAGTTTCAGCAGTAGTATGTCTTTGTCCGTCAGCTTCATTGCGCACCTCCCCCGTATACCTTCCCTTCCATTGTGCATGACAACGACAATGTATACCAGCCGTCTTCAAATGAATATCCCGTATAATCCACCGTATGAAACAGCCCGGTTTCCTGGAGACGCAGAATATACCCGGACACGTCGATCACGGCCAGGCTGTTGGCGTCAAATGTCAGAATCCCGGTGTTTACATCATAATCCGTAATCAAAAGACCGATCTGGCTTCCGCCTGCTCCTTCAATACTGCGCAGCACACCGCCTGAAAACTCGGGATAAGAAGACAGGTTCCGGTTCAGCCGCTCCACCGAAGCAATTCCATTTTCCACTGTCCGAAGCTTTGCTTCCAGTTCCTGCGCTTCCCGGTAAGTCCCTTCCTGGCTGACCCGGTCAATCCATTCCTGTTTCTCCAGATTCTTTCCACTGACAATCCGGCCCGCCGCACCGATTCCTCCGGCCAACAGCACGCAGATCAAGAATATGGCTCCCGGCATCGCCAGATAGCTGCCGATCTTTGGCGTCTGCCCCTCCTTTTCTTCCGATTTACGACCCGCGCTCATAAGATCAATCTGCTTTTCATTCCTGGCGCTGCGGCTTAACGCTCCGATACAGGAAATCCAGTCCGCCGCCTTCTTTCCCCCCGGCACGTAAATCTTCCGGTCAATGACCATGGGGGACACCTTCAGATTCAGGTTTTGAATACCATCCACACTTGCCTCAAAGTCCTCGTCCAGGCATCCTCCATAACAGACCTCGGTAATCGGATCCTCCTGACTTCGCCCGGCATAAAACTGGATAATACCAGAAATACTTCTGACAATCTCCGTCCCAAAATCCAGCGTTCCCGGCTCGCTGAACAGACGTGTCCGGCTGGAATAGAGATACCGCCCTTTCTGGCAAAGGATACTGGTCATGCTCCCGTCCTCGAAGAAAAGATAAATCCCAGTCCTCTCGTCAAAATGTTCCAGATATTTCACAAGCTTCAGATACCCTTCCATCGGAACCGTAATACCATTAACGCGAAGTCCGGTTTCTTCGCAAATATGCAGAAATCTTTCCAGAGTTTCCTTCTCCACACCGCCTGCGCAGATGTCAACGCTAGTTCTGGATCTATTTTCCCGGCGGGCAATGGAATAGTCCGTAATCTCATTGCGAAAATTCTCCCGCACCTCCCTTGCCGCCATTTCCGAAAACCGCTTTCCCCGGCTGCCGGGAAGCTGCAATACCCTGGTCACACATAAGCCCGCCGGCAGTACAAGCCGCACCTTTTCAGGCTTTTGTCTTGCCGCCAGCCTTTCTAAAGCCTGCCGCCACCGGTCGAACGAATCCCCTTGTCCCTGCAGGTCGAACCGCTCTGCCTCTGTGATTGTCGGATATTTCCCTTCCCTGCCTGCTGCCGTCAATATACAGTCTTCCTGAAATACGATGACAGTCTGCCTCATTTTCTTCTCCCCTCTCTGTAAACTGTGCGCAAATAACTATGCCTCTTCAATTGTCTATTTCTCTGCCGTTCCTTACGCCGCGCTTTCAATCGCCGCATATGACTCATAAATCGGAAGCATGACCGCTATAATGATAAATCCTACCACAACCGCCATCAGGCAAATCAATACCGGTTCGAGCAAGGTCATCATCCGCTTCGTTGCCGCCTCTGCTTCATCCTCCATGGTCAATGCAATTGAATCCAGCATCGTATCCAGCCTTCCGCTCTCCTCTCCGACCAGGATGGTACTGGCAAGTTTTCGCACAAGGCCGTCCACCGGCTTAAGCGCCTGGGAAAGTGCGACGCCGCTTCGCACTTCGGCAGTTACCTGCTCAAACTGCTCCTCCACGTATACATTTCCTATGGTCCTGCCCGCCGTCTGCAACGCCGCCAGAATCGGCATACCGCTGGAATACAGGCTGCTTAACGTCCTTGCAAAGCGCGCCGTATAAATAATCTTATTCAGCCTTCCTACTACAGGCATATGGATTTTCAGATAGTCCGTCACTCTGCGGATTTTATAGATTTTCAAAATAATCCGCAATGCGACTGCCAGTAAAAATATGACCAGCAATGCCAGATACCATTGATTTACAAGAAAATCTGACGCCCCCATCAGCCACCTGGTCACAGCGGGCAGGCTTTCCATCTGTGAAAATAATTCGTTAAACTGCGGAAGGATAAAGGTGACGATGAGAACGACTACCGCCGCACACATTACCAGCAGCACCGCAGGGTAAACCAATGCCGACTTCACCTGGTTCTTCAGCCGGCTTTCCCGGTCAAAATGCATGGCCAGCCGTTCCATCACCGTGTCCATATTGCCGCTGCCCTCGCCGGACCGGATCATTCCCAGCATTAATTCGGGGAAATAGTTCTTCGTCTCCATAGCTTCTGACAGGCTGGTTCCCTTCCTGAGATCGGCAAGGACCGACAGGTACACCGACCTTGCGTATACGGGCAGCCCTTCCTCTTCTGCAATGATCTCCAATGCGCGGACAATGCTGATTCCGGAAGCAAGGAGGGCTGATAACTCCTTACAGAATTCCGAAAGCTGCTTAGACGAACATCTGCGGGCGCTCTTTGACACGGTAACATCCTTTGCATCCACCAGGAATAAGCCTTGTTCTTTCAGTTGCTGCTGTAATGCTCTTTCGTCTGCGGCGTCCGTTGTGCCTCGCAGGTTCCTGCCCTCCATATTTTTTGCAAGATAGCGAAAACGCGGCATGAAACCTCTCCTTTCTCTTTCATATTTTCATGAGCCGATACCGACTCGATTATATTTGCCAGACCGACAGATACCACTTAAGCATCTGGTCTCCGTAAATACATGCGGCGGCAAGTCCGATTGCCAGAAACGGTCCGAAGGCAAACCGGTCTTTCCGCGTCATTTTTCCTCTTGCCAGCATCCAGATGCAATAGATTCCTCCTGTCAGGATTCCTATAAATATGGCCGGAATCATTGCACGCCAGCCCAAAAGCCAGCCGCTTGCCGCCATTAATTTGATATCGCCGCCTCCAAATGCGCCGTCAATCAATAGGGCCAGGACAAGCATAGGGGCCGATATGACGATAGCTCCAAGCAGCCGGTCTGTCAGCGTATGTTCCGGGAACAGCCCAATTGACGCAATTCCTAACAGTATGATAAATATATGAAACCGATCGTATATGATCTTTGTATTCCAGTCGATCAATGCAACGACGGTCAGGATTCCCATGTATAGAAATGCAATCCAGCCTCTTAGTGACAGAAAGCCAGACTCCGCGCTGCCAAAGCCGGCGCTGCATAAAATAAATGCGATTCCGCCCAGACATTCTGTCAGGAAGTACTGCCTTGATATCTTCATTTTGCAGCCAAGGCATTTTCCGCCCTGGACAAGGTAGCTAATGCACGGGATTAATTCTCTTGGGCCAAGCTTCCTGCCGCAGCCGGGACAATGGCTGCGGCCGTAGACAAGCCTCTCCCCTTTGGGGAGACGATGGATTACGACTGTTAAAAAACTGAAAATACATGCGCCCGATATAAAGCGAAACAGGCACAAGACTGCGGTTAGTACCATCAACATTATAAGAAACCTTTATCGCCTATTGAAATTAATCAAACGTATATTCACCAGTACTCTCGGTGTAAGTACAAGTTTTAGCGCCGCTTTCCTCTGTATATTCAAGCGTTTCTACTTTTCCACCTGTAACAGTAAAAGTTACCACTGTTCCTTTCACATCCGCTAAATCTCGAACAGCCTTTTTTGTTGGATCATCATCTCCGAGATTACCGCCATCTTCGCCATACTTTTCATCAGCTAATGTCTGCGCAGCCATTACGCAAGACCTTGTCTCTGCAATCACCTGTTTCTCTTTCGCCTTATCAATATACCCCGTCAACGCCGGAATCAGCAGCGCCGCCAATATGGCAAGTATTACCAATACCACAATCAATTCCACGAGGGTAAACCCTTTCTTCCTGATGTTCTTCAAGTTCTTCATCATTTTTCATTCTCCTTTTCTTAGTCTTTCTTCATTAATAGTTACATTTATAAATCTACATCCTTCACTCTCCCCCGCCGTTCTGACCGGGACCGGGGTTTCAGGATGGATTTATCCTTTGTTTTCCATGTCATAATGCCGCTCTGTCAGCCGTCGCCCCGTCCCGACGATTTACGTTATACCGTAAATCCAGGACTACGCTTTCTTTTACCACCAATTCATTTTTTTCCTCATCGCCATAAAGCCTGACCTCCGCTTCCAGATAATCCACCTTCTCGTCAGAGCTGGTTCCCGGCGGATAGGAGTATGTAATCTCCAGATAATTTCCCATATAATATCTGTCGGGAAATACACTGTTCACCGCTCTGGCGATCGGTTGGCCGGAAGGATCCTCATAATGATACTTTTCATCCTTTTCGCGGACGTAATATCTGGCAAAGAGCCTTCCGGCCGGAACATCACCGGGATTCACCGTACTGAAAAGCTGACTTCCCCGGTATATGCCTGTGCCGGGACAGCCTTCTGTGGAAAGGAGCATGACATAGCCATCCTCATTGACGAATTCTAATCCCTGTCCTCTCTGCGTTCCCGTCTGGTCTGCAATACTGTCATTTTCACCGCACTTTTCATAGATTTTTACATATCCGGCTGCGTCTCTGGTCATTCCCCGCAGCTCTTGTAAGGTGTTATCCAGGATAATCTGCGCATTCTGCAGCCTTTGTATCCGTATATATATTTTTGTGGCGGCGCTGAGGATTCCGATCATCATCGTCATCATTATGCCAAAGACCAGCAGGATCACAATCATCTCCACCAGGCTCATGCCAGACTTCCTATTCTTTCTAAGCTTTTGCAATCCCTTCACGGGGTATCACCTCCCGCACCCGGGGCGCCGGATGTGCCAAACAGGTAAAAGGTCACGGTCTTTGACGTCCCGTCAGATTCCCGAAACGCAACCTCTTTCGCCCCCAGTTCTACATCTACGCAAAACAGCTCTGCGGCTTCTGCTCCCGGCGTTTCTCCCTCTGCCGTCGTGGCTTTAAATATATAGTTCTTACTATCCGGGCCGGGAATATAGGAAGCCGTCTGTAGGTTCCGGCAAATCTCTGCATTTCTCTCGCGAATTTCCCTGCTCTTATGCTGTGCATTTGTGCAGAATGAAATTGCGCCTTGTAATACCGCCATCATCATTAAAAAGATTACGGCGCTGACCATCACCTCCACCAACGACTCTCCCGAACTTAAATGAATTCTATGCGTCTTCATGATTCCCTCCTGATTTTTCTACTCATGAGCATTTGTAAACTCACAGCGGGTAATCTTGTCGGACCGGTACTCATACTGAATATTTCCTTTCTCCCAGTCCACAATGTATTCCGGACCTGACAGATACTCATGCCAGCTTCCGTCCCATAAGATGTTTCTGCCGTCATGTCTGAACCTTACCTCATAAGTCGCCATCTGCTGATATACCGTGCTGTAGCTGTAAGAAACTCCGTCCACCTCTGCGGTCACTTCCACCGTAAAGGTATAGCGGGCAATCCTGTTGTTCAGGACGTCTTCAACACTCTGGTCTTTCACAAGCTCTCCGGACATCTCCACATCCTGGTCCTGACTGGCCTCCTTATACATAACCACCTTGACCGTACCGTATTTCTCCGTATCCACCCCATCCGGCAGAGCCGCCGTATAATGGAAAATGGTTTCGTCCTTATGGTCGGGATCGTATTCTCCGTATCTTCCTTCGAGAAACTGATACACATAGCGGTAAAAACTTTTCTCAGGTGCATTTTCCGGCTTATCATAATCAGCCTTCAGCTCCTGCTCCAATACGTTTGCAAAGCTCTGGGCAAGCTGGTAACTGCGCTCCTGCTCCAGACGCCGGTTGGCCCGGGACAAAAGCAGACCAGCCGTGTAAAGCATGGCAAGGGCGAACGCCATCAAAAAGGCCGATACGCAGACCACGATTACCAGTGTAGAACCTTTTTTAGACTCTGCCCGATTCTTGAAATACATGTCTCCATTCTGCCGCACCACGCCGCCTCCTTTACACTGCTTTAAAATAATACTTCAAAATCATCCGAATTCGTGTATGCCTCGCTCTGGCTTAAGCCATCCGGCGCATTTACCGCCACATCCGAGGACAGAAGAACCTTCTCTGTCACCTGCAGCCCGACATCGGACAGAACAGAGCCGTTTACCGTAGTCAGGCTCTTGGCATCCGGGAGAACCAGCGTATACCGAAAACCGGTTTCCTCATCCCATGCCGCTTCCAGACATGCGTTCAGCTTCACCCGGTAGGCATAGGGAATCCCTGCTTCTTCATATCCCCCCTTTTCATCCTTCGCCCAATAATCATTTAATTCAAATACTGCCGTTTCCGCCGGTTTTACCGGTTCTATCGGCTCCCAATGTTCCACATCCACGCCCATCTGTTCGTCGAATACCTTCGTCTTCCTGTAGACCGTCGCTTTCTTCTTACCTGTATCAGCCGCCGTTTCATCTGTTTCTTCCACAATCCGGTAGGTCTGCTCCTCGGAAACCTCTGCCCTGTCCGTGTCTGGATTCAGCCCCCTTGGCTTCAATGTTATATAGTAGGAATCCGCCCACTCCACATCATCCCAGTGCAGCGCAGTCCGGCTGGATTGCCAGATTTCCGTTTCGAGAAGATCTGGGTTAGCGCCTGCTTCCAGCGTAACCTCACGGTCCTGGCTGTCAACCGTCACCTCCGGCTGATTCAGTCTCACATAGGGCAGGCGTACCACCTCGCTTGACGTCCAATGGGAACTGATCTGCCCGTTGCCGGAGGATATTCTTGTATAAAGCAGCAGCCATTTGCCTGCATGCTCTCCCGAAAGCCCCCGGATTGTACCGATGTAAGCATTGCCGCTTTCGGATTCCATCACGGCGGGCGTAAGCCTCTCTTCGTCGGCTGCAGGATAGGTCGCAAGCAGCCCTGCTACTCCCGAAACCTTCCCGGCTTCGATGTCCGGCTTCGACGCCTCCGCCGCTTCCCGGCTTTCAAACACGTACCCCTTGAACAGATAACTGCTGTCGCCCGGCAAAATGCTGTCCGCATCCGGCGTAATCTTTACGGCAAGCTTTCCTTCCTTTAACTCATCTTCTGCCTGAAATTCTTCCACAGACACAGGGCTGGTCCGGTCATATTTCCATCCCATCTCCCATGTCACCGTCGGCTTGGGAATCCTCTCCGGTATGGTCAGCTCATAGGTGATTCCTTCGACACTGTCCACATACTGAGAACTGTCCGGCGCCGCCTGTGCCACAACGTAGATTAATACCCGCTGTCCGGCATATGGTTCCAGATTCAGTTCCTTGCGGTAAAGATTCATGCTTTCATCCGCCAGTACCGGATCGTCCGGGTTCAGAAGGACAGGCTCGCCCAGCGTCAGAACGCCGTCTTCCTCTTCATAACACCGTAAATAAATTCCGTAAGAATCGCATCCCGTCTCATCCCGCACCCCGTCTGTCGTAAGCGGCGTCCACTCTGCCGTGTAGAATAACTCGTCTGCGTCGGCGTTCACCACCGAGGGCTGCTCGGGCCGTCTCAGACGTTGTTTCACTTGATATCGCCTGGCCGAAGTCAGCCCCACAGTCTGCACCTTACCGGCTGCGTCGCCCATGCGGGTTACAGTCAGTTCTACCTGGTCGTACGTCCAGCTCTCGGCCGATACGGTCAGTTCGTTTTCCCCCATCTTACGATCCGTCATGATCGAAACCTTGTTTTCCCCGGTGATTCCCGCCAGGGATACCACATACCGGTTTCCTTCCTGGTACTCTCCGTCGCCCTCATCCCATCGGAACGTATACTGCAATCGTCGTTCCTCGTCATATTCCGGCGACAGCTCTGTTTCCTCCATCAAATGAGGCGGCGGGGTCAGCCAGTCAAACAATTTTTCCGAGGTCCATCTGTATTCCGCAAAATAAGGATTTCCATTTTCATCCAATACCGGGCTGTTCCCATACTCCCACACCGGGACTTCCACTGGCGCGCCGTCTACGTCCTTCACTTCCACACCCGTGATCGTATAAATATTTGCCTCCTGTTCCGTTGTAAGGCGGTGGGTATAGACCGGACCCAGGCCGGATTGCGCATACCAGACTCTCACTCTCAAGTCCTTTGCCTTAGAAATATACTCCGGCAGCTGGAAATGTACCACAGACTTGCCGTCCGGCGCCGTCAGCATATCCTGGCTGGCAAGCACGGCGTTTCGCTCTTTCTCGCTTTTTCCCTCGCCCCAGGTTCCCACAAGCTCGGCCCGATAGACCGGGGGCGTAGTCACATTTCCCGACGCCGACGTATCAAAGGTGACCGTGATCCCAAGCTCCGCTATACTCTCTCCGGAAACCGTACAGGAAACTCTTGGCTTCTGGTTCTGATCAACCGCTGCAATGGACGGGCTGTATTTCGGAAGATATGCCGGAACCGGAACCTTCCTGGAATCCAAAACCTCCGGGGTTTTTGACACTGCCTGAACCTGTAATTGCTGTAGTTCCTGTGTAACGGCCAACTGCCCGTTTCCTTCCGGTATCAGATAACCCTGCGCATCCAAAGTGGTAAGAACCGGCATAGGCTGATCCATAAATTTCACGGCTATCCGGTAATCCTCTTCCCCTCGGTAAGCCTCTGCATTTACCAGCTTAAACTGGTACTGATAGCCGGCTCCTCCATTTGCCTGTGCGATCAGTTCAATTCGAATCTCCGGCTCCGGCAGTACTCTGCCAAGCGAAACCTCCCCCGTCACTTCCTCTGACGGAAGAATCTCCGGGTTCATACCATACGCTCTTAGCTTAATCCGCAAGATACCCCCTTTTTGGATCTCCGACTCTGACAGCTCATAATCAAACTCCTCCGAGAAAAACTCAATCCGTTCTTTGATCAGGGTCTCGCTCCCGTCTTCATTTACCCGGAATAATGCGCCGGCATACTGGAATGGATCCGTTTTATCGGCAGGAGTTACCTGTATGTGCAGCTTACTCCCATCGACTTGAAGCTTCACGCTCTCTGGCCTTGGCATCTGGTATGTGTTGCCTCCCGTCTCTTTTAAATAGAAGGAATTCCTCACATGAGTATCAAAATTGCTGCCGGAATTTACCACCTTAGCGATCCCATCATACCTGACGCCGTCCAAAGCCTGGTTAATTTCAAACACAATGCGTCCCACAGGCTGATTCCTATTATCATAGATACTTCCGTCTTCAAGAATACTGATCTTATCTGGGGAAATGGATTTCCCCGCCGTCAGATATGCGTAATATTGTCTTCCGTCTTTTGTGAGATAATAAAGCAGATTCGACTCCGCTCTCTTTAAATCATTTGAAATATCGGGAATTGTATATTGTCCCCTACCGTTTAGCAGATAGCTGTTGCTTCCCGCCCTTCCGTTCACATAATAATTCTCTGCGGCCTGAATCTGCCCCGCATTGCCTTTATTCGCTGCATTCACATAGGAAATCACAGGGTAATCCGCCTTATTGTATCCGGCAAGGTCCACAGAGTAGCAATCCCGCAGAACGGTATTGCGGGAACCTTCCGCACCGTACCTCTCCCCGAAAATACCGCCTACAAACTGTTTTCCATTCAGAACCGCCGCATAATTCCGGCATCTCTCAATGCGAAGATTCATATTTCCTGTTGATCTTACAATAGAATTGTAATCCGGTCCGTCCGAGCAAGAGAAAAATCCGACAATGCCGGAGGCCATAGAAGAGGAATACACCTCGACCCCTGGTCCGTTGACGCAATCTAACACCTGAATGGCGTACCGCTGCCCGCTTTTTTCGCTGTCCGTCTTGTAAGCCGTGATATTCCCTAAGATTCCGGCGCTGTCGTTGGCACAGTCTGAGCTGTTTTTCCCGGTTCTCCCGTAAATATTTCCGAAATTCCTGCAGCTGATAATGTTGTATTCATTTTCCTCGTAGGCATGGTAGAGCTGCGCCACGACGCCTCCCGCCGCACCCTGCCATCCTTCCTGAAAAGTGGTCTGCAGATTGCCGTAGTTATAGCAGTTCTCGACGGTGCCTCCGGTCCCTGTCCACTGACCCAGGATTCCCCCGGAGTAGTGCGTCCGCAGGCAGTAAATCGTTCCGTAGTTCACACAATTTTTTAGTTTCCAGCCGCTTCGCATCGTATTGTTCTGGTTTCCGATGATGCCTCCCGCAAATCGGTCCGTAGCGCCGGACGCAAGCTGACGCCCCACGAACGCCTGGTTCAGCAGGAAGGATAAATCCTGTTCGGATTCGTTCATACCGATCACTCCGCCGGTTCCGACTCCAATAGCATTGGATTTGTTATTGAGATACCAGTCTCCGGTGGCACAGTAGTCGACGGCTCCGGTGTTATAGGCTGTAATTCCGCCTACATTACCGTTGATCGACATAATCAGAGAGAGTGTTCTGCCAGAGCTGACCGTTTCCCCGGTCTGGGCATATTTTAAGGTTTCGATAGAGACGTTTCTTCCACTGTCCCATTCCACATACTGAGAATCCGCAGAAATATTCCCTGCTTTTGCAGCATCTGCCAGCTCCTGTACACTTTCCACTCTTCCTGAGACTGCCGCCTGTTCAAGCATAAGCCCCGTTGCCGTCTCATCCCCGGAAAGTTCTATAGTTCCTCCATTATAGCCGGCAATCCCTCCGGCCATGCCGCTGCCTGCGGAAATGGCGTTACGTTTTCCGCCAATCACACACCCTCGGATTTCACCCTGGCCGCCGTTCTTTCCGGCAATCCCGCCCGCATGAGAGGACAGCGACTCTTTCTCCTTTGCAGCGCTGGTACTGGTCGCCGTATAGATTCCCGTAATACTGCATGTAAAATTTTCCACCCTGCAGCCCTCAAGTTTCCCGGAATTAACCCCGGCAATCCCGCCATAGCAATTCCCAGGCGCACTACTGTCAGCCGCCTCTTCCATCGCTCCGTCTAAGAGAACACAGTCCTGTACCACCGCTTCCTGCCGGTTCTCTCCCGTGATTCCACCCAGATACCGATAGTTGTCGAATTCCTTGAACTTCACATCCCTGACTTCAATCCCAACGATATTCCCGCCTTCTTCGTTTCTTCCTGCCACGCTTCCTATGGTCAGATTCCCGGAAGAAAGCCTGATCTGAGGCATGTTCGTAAGCGCTTCTGTCTTTCTCCCTGTGACGGAACCAGACGGCCGCCCAATCCTTCCCTGGTTCTCTCCGGCGATTCCTCCTGCGGTCTGCGCCTCTCCCTCCAGCACGATATTTCCATACAAGGTACTGCCCTCGATAACTGCGCCGCTATGGTTCACCGCACATACGGCCCCAATCTCCCCGGTTCCCCGGCTTGTGAGCGTCACCTCTTTGGCCGTTTTTCCTGTCTCTCCCACAGAACATCCGGTAATCGTCCCGTAATTCTTTGCCGCAATTCCTCCGGCGTACCCCTGGTCGCTTTTCACATTTCCCTGGTTCTGGCATTCCAAAAGACGTACCCCGGGCCGGTTGACCGCCACGATCCCGCCTGCCGCACCGCGGCCTGCCGTAACCTCCCCGCATCGGTTCCTTGCCCGCACAATCTCTCCCTTCGCTTCTCCGGCAATCCCTCCGGCATACCCGTAAATCCCATGGACTCTGTCAGCCTCGCACACCAGATATCCTGCCTCTTCCCCGTCTGATGACACCGACCGGATACTGCCCTCATTGATTCCCACCATACCGCCGACCTTACTGCGTCCGGTGACCGTAACCTTTGCGTTCACGGCGACCACTTCGCCTGCTTCTGCTGCAGACGTGGATACGGCCTCGATCTCATTCCTGTTCACACCTGCGATCCCGCCGATTCCTTCGCCGCCTGTTCCAATGACGCTGCGGCTTCCTGTACCGGTATCCTCTGACACCTGTATTTTCCCGTCGTTGTACCCGGCAATTCCTCCTGCATAATCTCCTGCTGCGGTTACGTTCGCCCTGTTGCGGCTGTCCTTTACCACGCCGCCGGCCATGTTATAACCTACGATACCGCCCACATAACTGTTTCCCGCAATATTTCTTCCCGCCCGGGTGCTGCAGCCGGCAATCGTTCCGGAAGTATAGTCTCTCCAGACGTTTCCTTTCACATCGGTGTAAGATTTTGTCCCGGTGCCGTCCGGGCGTACGTTCAGTCCTGCAATCCCGCCGATATAACTAAGACCCGCATTTCCAAAATTATCAGCCGGCTCGCAGTTGAAGATCCCGCCCCAGTTCAGACTTACGATACCGCCAAGACCGACGAAGCCGTTCATACTCCCGGAATTGGCGCATTGGTCAATGACCTGGTTCTCCTGATTGACGCTGATTACCCCGCCTGCCATGGACACCTGTTCATCCCGCTCAAGTTCTGCAGCCGCAGACTCCATTTTCTCATACCTGAGATAAGCCTTCAGCGAAACGCCGTCCTCCATCCCGCCGGCTTCTCTGGATGCTTTTGTAATATTTCCCTCATTTTTACAGTTTTCCAGAATTAACCGGCTGTTCTTTTCACAGTATCCCACCACGCCGCCTGTATAGAGGAGCGATTTTACAGACACGTTGTTATTCGTACCGCCATTCATGGAAATAGTCAGACAATACAGATTCTCGGAGTCTATCACCGGCCCGGGAAGATTTTTCTCTTCCCCCTCTTTCCTTACCATTGGCAGCGCCGGAATCAGATTCTCTTCCCCGGAAGCTTCGCAAACGGTTTCCATCAGATAATCGTGTATGGTGCGGCTTCCTAACTGCCGCTGGCTGTAGGTTCTGTGATATCCAATCACGCCGCCCACAAATGCGCTTCCCGTAATACTTCCAAGCCGGTTATTCGTCCGAAAACCGTCCATCCGAATATCAGCCTGTGCCGGTATGCGTCCCGTCGTATGATCAGCCATATCTACCATATTTGCACCGATACAGCCGCCCACATAGAAAACACCCGTGACGCTTACCGGCTTCACCTCAAGTTCATTTTTCAGAATCCCTGCGGAGGCGTTCAGACCGATACAGCCGCCTATCGCATTTCCAGATCCATAGATGCGTCCGCCTATTAATATATTCTTCCCGTTCAAGTCCTGGTCAAAGTTCCCGTGTATATCGTTAAAGCCAATCATGCCTCCCACAAAATGCCGGCCCACTGCCAGGCTGGCAACGGACTTTGCGGTTATGCTCCCGGAATCACCGAACAGAATCTTTCCGTCATTGTATCCTGCCATTCCGCCCACACAGTCTCCCGTATCTGCCGCCCAGGTCTCTGTCACCATACGGAAAACGGACTGGTCATAGTCTGACAGATAGCTTGCGCAGTCCTCAAGCGTCCCATACTGACCGTTGTATCCTACAATTCCGCCGATATAACGCCCGTACCCTGCCGCCACTCCCTGATTAACGCAGTTCAGCAGCGCAGACTCCGCGCCTTTAACGCCGTCATTCTTTCCCACAATGCCGCCCACATAGTTATTTCCAATTACATAGCTGGCGTTGGTAGTCACATGGATGGATTCGGTTCCCTGGATCCCATACCTTAAATCATTGGAAAATCCGCCCGCAATCCCTCCGACAAAGTCAGAGCCCAGGATATAGCCGCCCTTCTTCGTGCTGCATCCTGCAATAAGGCTTCTGTTTCCGTAACCGATGATTCCCCCTACATACTTCCCCAGAAGCATTTCGTCTTTTTTGCTGATATCATACCGCCAACTGCCAGAACGTCCGGGAGCGCTGTAGGAGTCCTTAACCCACGCCCGGTCCCCGAATCCCAGTATCCCGCCGAAATACCGGCCGTCCATCTCCTTGGCATCGCTGACCCTGGAATTGCACAGTACCAGACCGTCGCTGCGGCAGCCGGTTAAGGCTGGCCCGTAATCCATAGACCCAGTCTCTGAATCATCCGGCAGCCGGTAACTGCCGTAAAGATGTCCGCCGATTCCGCCTGTGAACAGATTCCCGGTCACGTCTGCGTGATTCTCACAGGCTTCTGCCTTCACGCCGCCGCCCATACAAGCATAGCCGAAAATACCGCCGATTCCGTATTGATACTGTCTCGCCTGTTCCTCCACGCTCATACCGTCCTTGACGGTTTCCGGTTTTGGAAGCCTCCCTGTCACGGAACCATTCATCGTAATGGCGCCCACTTCTGCCTCCGCAAGCTCCGTCAGCGACCCGTCGGCTTCTTTCTTCGCAAGAATCCCCACGATTCCTCCGATTCCGCAGATTTTCTCCGAACCATTCTCCTCTGTACTTTCCTTCCGGTCTGCCAGCAGCACTTCTACCGTCTTCTGTCCTTTCTGCGTCCACTGAACCGTAATATGATTCAACTTTCCTTCACTTCTGCCGCATAGAATACCCACTCCCGACAAATGCTGGAAATTTCCACCCTTTTCCCCGGTATCGTTAAGGGTCAGCGTCGGGTCGTTAAGGGTCAGATTCTTGACGGTTCCCTCCACCTCGCAGAAAATCCCAAGGTATTCTGTGTAAGGCTTCTGGCCGCCGTCTTTATACATCTTCCCGATCACGCCGTCCCCCGGTGCGGAAGACATACCAAGCTTTATATTAGATACCAGCGTACCTTCTTTGCGCCCGGCAAGGGTCTGTCCTTTGGAAAGCAGGCCCACAGACGGGAAATCCAACGCCGGGGCATGATCCTGACTCTTGACCGGATACCAGCGGACCCGCTGCACTCCTCTTGCGTCAGACTTTTCTCCCTCCTCTGTCCCTTCCAGACCAAACACGCCTGTTCCTGCCGCCGTCCAGTCCATATTTCGGTTATCCAGCCAGAACACCGCCTCATTCGAGCAATACCGTATATTTGACAGATGACGGAAGCGGATGATCTTTGCCTCTATCACGCCGCCGTCCTTCTTTGTCACGTCGGCAAACATCGTATTCTCTACATTGGAGGTCACAGGGCTGCTCGTCTGGTACTCCCTGGCATCCTGATCCATGTTCCGGTAAGTAGGCTTCACTTCAATCTCTGCGCAAATATCCTGAGGCTTAAGTAACTGTGCCAGTTCCGGCATCTCATTCCCAGACCTTGAAAGCCCCGCATATCTTGTCATACTGGTACTGTATTCCCTAAGCAGCGCCAGGTCATCCGTCCCGGTCCCCGCTCCTGCCTTTAGGCTCTCCATAAGTTCCGCCGACATCATTGCGTCCAGCGTCAGCGAAAACTTACCGTTTCTCCCGTTTTCCTGATAGGTAAGGGGAAACGCCCATTCTCCCAGGTCTTTGTTTTTCCCGGTTCCTTCCTCTTCCGGTCCTTCCAGTTTCAGATGCACCATTGTATTTTCTGCTTTTCCGAAACCTTTCCCGTTAAGTTCTGCCCTGTCGATTACCGTCGAGAACAGCCGCTCTCCTTTGGCTTTATCCCCTGACTGCCTGTAAAACGTAATGTGGAACTCCACGTCCAGGTCTGCGTGCCTGGAGTTGCTGGACCAGTTCAGAGACAGAGTTTCACTGTTCACCAGATTGATCGAAGTGACTTTCAGTCTCGTCGGTTTCAATTCCACCACATTCGTCACGTCTTCCACAGAGTAATATCCTAACAGCCGATCTCTCCGGTTATCATAGCTGCGGTTATCGCCCGCCGCAGTAATATTTAGAATCTCTTGATCATCCCCGTCATACGAGAGGCTCTCGCACCGGGTGGCATAGAACGCTGCGTACACCTGGCCGGTATCAATGTCAATCTCGATGGTAATCGAAGCGTCCAGAAATTTCCTGTCATAAGAATTATTTTCAAGGAGCTTCGTCACCAGTTCACTTGAACCGGTATTCTGGCTGTCCAGCGTAATTGCATAAATACGCCCTTTCAGCTTATCCTTCCTGGCGTCGTCAAAGGTGTCGTTGAGTTTCCCCTTACGGACTACCTCTTTCTGAAACTCCTTCCATTTCCCCGAAGTACGATACCAGGTCAGTTCAGACTCTGCCGCCAGATAAACGGTCTTGGCATTTGATTCGTTTTCCCGAAACTGCGCCAGTCTGATATATTTCATAGCAAACGGAATCGCAATCGCAGTAATGATGGCCAGGATTACCAGAACCACCACAAGCTCCGTCAATGTAAATCCCTTTTTTCCGTGTCTGCCCATATACTCACCCGCTCCATTCTACAACTTGTTCTCTATGGTATCCGGCTCCTGCGCAAACGCTGACGCCATTTCCCGTGTGATCTTGCCCTCCCGGTATAGCTGCACGATTGCGTCATCCATGGTAATCATGCCAAGCCTTCGGTTGGTCTGCATAACGCTTGGAATCTGGTGGGTCTTCCCTTCTCTGATCAGATTACGGATTGCCAGGTTGGCGTGAAGGACCTCAAACGCCGCAACCCTTCCCCTGTCGTCCGACCTTGGAATTAACTGTTGTGATATCACAGCCTCAAGTACGCTTGCCAGTTGTACCCGGATCTGCTGTTGCTGGTGCGGCGGAAATACGTCTATGATACGGTCAATGGTACTGGCGGCGCCGATCGTATGAAGGGTGGACAATACCAGATGACCGGTCTCCGCCGCCGTGACCGCTACGCCAATCGTCTCATAGTCGCGCATCTCTCCCACCAGTATGACATCCGGATCTTCACGGAGGGCTGCGCGCAATGCATTTGCATAACTCTTGGTATCCCTTCCAATCTCCCGCTGGTGTACCATGGACCGCTTATGCTGATGGATATATTCAATGGGATCCTCCAACGTTACCACATGTGCATCCCGAAACATATTTACCTTGTCAATAATCGCCGCCAGAGTCGTCGACTTACCGCTGCCCGTCGGCCCGGTCACAAGTACCAGACCCCTCTTACGCTGATACAGGTCGATGATGGAGTCCGGCACTCCCAGTTCTTTTGCAGAAGGAATCTTCTCGGAAACCAGGCGGAATACCAATGCAACATTCCCTTGCTGCCGGAACACGTTGACACGGTAACGCCCCTGGTCAGGAATCGTAAAAGACATATCATACTCTCCCTTCTCCTCAAAAGATCTCATCTGCTCATCATTCATGATACTGTGCGCAATCTCCAGAGTATCTCTTGCCGTCATCGTTTGAAACGGAAGCGTGGTCAGACTGCCGTTCTGCCTCATCTTAGGCGAAATCCCTGGGGTAATATGTACGTCGCTCGCTCCTGCCCATGCGGCATGGGCTAATATCTGTTCTGTCTTTCCCATATTTTTGCACCTCTTTTATATCTGGTCGATTTTGCGGAAATTATATCAAAAAAATAATTACTATTGCATGAATTGGCACAATCAGCATGTTTTTTGGTATAGATTGCATAATCTTGAAATACTTCTTTTTCACATAAAAAAGCAAGTGCGCATCCTCCCGGAGGGTTTTTATAACATAGGGAAGGAATTTTCCTATATTACAAAAAAAGACCGCCCACAACAGGCAGTCTTCCATCATTTCGATTCACAATAATATTCAAAATACCGTTCCCGCAACGGCTGGTACGAGCCACGCGGCAAATGGATACTGGCCTCTGGTTCCATCACCAGTTCCCGTCCATTCAGGCTCACAACATGTTCCAGATTCACAATATACGAGGCGCCTACCTTCACAAATTCCTGACAGTCGGACAACATCCCGAAAATATCCGTCATGGTCATATGCAGCAGCAGCTCTTCCCCGTCTGTCATATGCATCTTCTGGTTTTTGCCCTGCGCCTCGCAGAACGCAATCCGGTCAACCGCTACACGGCTGACGCAGCCTTTCGTCCGAAGCACCAGATAACGCCTCCGCTCCTTTTGCCTCTCATCCAGCAGACAATCCAACGCCTGGTACAAATCTTCCTCCTCCACAGGCTTCACCAGGTATTGGGCTGCCTGTACGCGATACGCCTCAAGCGCATGCTCCTCAGACGTGGTAATAAAGACGATCTGGCTCCTATTCCCCATATTTCGCAGTTCCCCAGCCGCCTCGATTCCAAACTCCTCCTGCAGATAAATGTCCAGCAATATTAAATCCGGCTCGTAGTCCTGCTCTCTGACCCGGCAAAGCAACGCTTCTGCGCTTTTAAAGCATTCAATTTCTAATTCACAGTCTGGGCGCTGTTCCTGATAAGCATCCAGCATATCTTTCAGTCTGTATAACTGTACTGATTCATCATCGCAAAGTGCAACAGTGTACAATATCTACCACCCTTTCTATCAAGAAAACTGCTTTATATTATACACAAATACTCGTAATTTTCCAGAACTATTTCATACACTGTATCTTTTTGATAAATAAAATAAAAAAAACCATCTATGGAATCTCTTCCAAAGATAGCTTTTCTGACTGAGCGTGCGGGGATTCGAACCCCGGACAACTTGATTAAAAGTCAAGTGCTCTACCACCTGAGCTACACGCCCATAAACTGGGCTAGTTGGATTCGAACCAACGAATGCAGGAGTCAAAGTCCTGTGCCT